>CAJTPO010000027.1:0-63053 GCA_910578115.1 uncultured Lachnospiraceae bacterium
CCGACACAAACTCGCAGTTGAAAAATCAGCACATCAGTGTGATTTTTCAACCTTACAACCTCCCATTCTTCGGTCTGCTTTACTTCCTCCACGATACTGTCCAAATGCAGGATCCGTTTATCCATAACAGAAATATCAGCATTTTCAAGCGTGGTATGCTTCATATACTGTAGCAGACTGACCAGCTCGGCTCTGCCATTCCTGCTCATCACATTCAAAAAAATCTTACTCGTACCGTCTTCCAGTAACAGCTCAGGCACCTCTGCACACTGTTCCCTGAAAGTGTACATCGCCAGATCTTTCCCGAAAATATCTTCCGGTTCTCATTATCGCTCCACAACCCTTGTGTGGGCTCCATATGCCCTGTGTTCATTTTCGATGACGTTTTTCTGCTTTTTTCATTCTGCTGCATATTATATCCTCTCTTTTGTAAAGACAGAGAGGATATCGTCAGTAATCCCGTCATTTTCCTCCCTGCAGTTATTTAGTTATAAGCAGGGAGTTCTCGCAGAGATAACTCTGCATAGATACGGATTTTGCGTCAATCCGTTAAGATATCATGGGAATCTTAGATCTGTTCTTTGCTTGAAAATGATTGTAGCATATTCTTTTTTCCATTACAAGATAAAATTAAATAAAGTGCATTGTCCGGGCATTTCCCAAAACGGCCCGATTCCGTAACAGGAGAATCGAAGGCTGAATTGTTACTAAGCCACCTGCTGTTCGTTGACTTTAAAAAACTTCCTTTATATAATAATATAGTAAAATAAAATCAGACCTGAAAAAGTTTTACGAAGATTTTATACTAAATAAAACACAGGCATATATTAGAGGAGGAGACCATGAAGCAGAATCGTATTTTAAAAACCGCAAAAATCATTTTTGTCACCAACTGTATGCTGTTCTCGCTGACCGGCTGTGGGAACACGGCTTCTCAGGCACCGGTTCCGATAGAAGAATCGGCCGACGAGGTTAATACCGCGCCCGAAGAAACAGGCACTTCCACAACGGGGGCCGACTACCTGACCCTGGCGGAAGCCAAGTCCATCGTTCTTGAAAATGCGGGACTTACCGAAGAAAGTGTGCATTTCGTGCGCACACAGCTGGATACCGCACAGGAAACTGCCCGTTATGACATGGAATTCCTCTGCGAAACTGCCGCTTATGGCTATTCCGTCAACGCCTTGACCGGGGAAATTCTTTCCATGAGCTGTGAGAGCGGCAGCTATGATCTGGCTGCTTTTTCTTCGTCGAATGCGGCTGCTTCTGCCACAGAAATTGGAACGGGGCAAACGAAGGATGCCGATACGGCAGCTTCCCAACCAGAATCAGCACAGGATGACAGCATGGCCGGTTCCCAATCCGCAACAACGCAGAGTGGCGACACAGCCGATTCACAAACCGACGCAAAACAGAATGGCAGCACGACCAATTCACAGACCGACACAAAACAGCCACAAAACAACAACGCATCCGGCGCATCGGAACAGCAGTACATCGGCACCGAAGCCGCCAAGCTGGCCGCTTTGAACCACGCAGGCTTAAAGAGCGACGAAGTGAACTTCGTGCACGCACATTTGGAATCGGATGACGGGATCTGGCAATATGATATAGAATTTCACAAGGATACTACAGAATACGATTACGATATCGACGCCCTGACCGGGGAAGTTCTCTCCTTCGATCACGACGCTGAGTATTATCATCATGCACAGGCAGCCAATGCCGGCAGTGAACAGATTACGGAAGAACAGGCCAAACAGCTGGCTCTCCAACATGCCGGCGTGGCCGAAAAAGACGCCCAGCGTCTGCAGATCGAATTCGACTACGACGACGGGCGTGGTGAATATGAAGTGGAATGGTACGTGGGACGGACAGAATATTCCTGCGATGTGGATGCCGTCACCGGCTCCATTCTCAGTTATGATAAGGAACTGGATTGATTAACAGACTATCATATCTGCGGCCTCTGCGTATTCTTCCGGCGCGGCATCAGTCAAAAGCGTGCCGGTGGCCAAGGCCGCAAAAGTCACGGCGCTGACCACATTAAACTTACTGTTGTCGCACAGAAAATACTGTTTTCTGCACTGCTGTGCCGCGGTTCTTTTTACCAGCGCCTCATCCGCATCCGGTGTCGTGTGCCCGGCTGTAAGACTTATGCCGTTGGTGCCGAAAAAGCCTTTCGTAAAGTGATAGTCCTTAAGCGCCAGCGCGGCCATGGTTCCCACGACGGCTTCCGTGGTGCTCTTAAGCGTTCCGCCGATCAAAATCACATGAATGCCCTTCGCCGCCAGACGCTGTGCGTGGGCCACCGCATTGGTGACGAAGGTGGCCCGTGTGTCTTCGATGAAATCCAGCATATAGCCGGTAGTCGTTCCGGCATCCAGATAGATAAAATCCTGGGGCTCGATCAAAGATACCGCATACTGCGCGATCTTTCTTTTCTCTTCCCGGTGCACCTCGGTCCGCTGTGTTACCGTCTGCTCCGCCGCCTGATAAATATTGTCCGAGAGTACCGCTCCGCCAAACACCTTTACCAGTTTTCCCGCCTTATCCAGCACGACGATATCTCTTCTGGCGGTAGATTCAGAGATATCCAGAAGCCTTGTCAGTTCGGTCACCGTCACGCTCCGCTTCTCCTCCAGAATCTTCAAGATCATCTCATATCTCTGTTCCGATAACATAGTTCTCCTCCGTGTACCTTAATCGGCAGAAGCCGCTCCAGTGCAAGTCCTTTACAGATTATCCTGCATAAACTTACTGATCGCTTCACACGCCGCATCTTCGTCGGCTCCCTCAAAAGTAAGCGTCACCTCGTTGCCTTTCTTAACACCAAGGCCCATGATCCCGAAGATCTTCTTACAGTCGCCGGACTTACCGTCCTTTGCAAGTTTGATACTGCACTCAAAAGCCTTGGCCGCCTTCACCAACTCCCCTGCCGGACGTGCGTGGATTCCTTCCTGGTCGGTAATTACATACTTGAATTCTTTCATGATGCTTCTCCTCTTTTCTTTTATTTTATAATTTTCCTGTTCACTATTCAATATCTGTTTCTTTTAAAAATACTTCCCGATGATTTCTAATTCTGTCAATCTGCCAATCTGTCATTCTGTCATTCTGCCAAAACAATCTTACTCCGCCTTGTTTTGATACGCCATCACTTTTTACAGGTGCTTTTCATGATCATTCCACATTTTTCTTCAGCACGCCCAGCAGTACCGTCGAGACCAGCGTTCCCACGATCAGCGCCACCACGTACATCAGCGGGCTGCCTACTACCGGGAATACGAAGATTCCGCCGTGAGGCGCCATCAGCGTACAGCCGAATACCATGGACAGCGCTCCGGCCACACCCGAACCTGCGATGCAGGCCGGCAGAACGTGCAGCGGATCGGATGCCGCAAAGGGAATCGCTCCTTCCGTGATAAATGCCAGACCCATGATGAAGTTGGTGGGGCCGGATTCTCTTTCTTCTTTCGTAAACTTCTTCTTGAAGAAAAGGGTTGCCAGCGCGATGGCACAGGGCGGTGTCATACCACCGATCATAACTGCCGCCATAATGTCATAATTTCCTGCCGCGATGGCCGCCGTACCGAACACATATGCCGCTTTGTTGAAAGGGCCGCCCATATCAATGGCCATCATGCCGCCCAAGATCAGCCCGAGGATGACTTTGCTCGTTCCGCCCATGCTGGTCAGTCCGTTGTTCAGTGCCGTATTGAGTCCGCCCATCACCGGCTCTACCAGAAAGGACATAATCAGACCCATGATCAGAAGTCCAACCAGCGGGTAGATCAGTACCGGTGCGATTTTTTCCAGAAAATCGGGCAGTTTATCACAGATCCTGCGCAGCACTACGATCGTGTAACCCGCCAGGAAACCGGCCGCCAGTGCACCCAGAAAACCGGACTTTCCGCCAGAAGCAATCATGCCACCCACAAATCCAAGAGCCAGCGCCGGTCTGTCACCGATGGCCATGGCGATGAAGCCCGCCAGTACCGGAAGCATAAAACCGAATGCCGTATCTCCCAACTGCTTGAACCATGCGGCCGCAGGCGTGATCGTACCGAAATTCGCTCTCTCCGCCACATCCAGGGCATTCATATCCACGCTCAGACCGTCAATCAAAAAGGCGATCGCGATCAGGATACCGCCGCCCACCACGAACGGAAGCATATGAGAAACGCCATTCATCAGCTGCGTGTAGATCTGGTGTCCCGCACTGCCGCTTTTTCCGGAAGTCTGAGCCGCAGGCCGTGCTCCGGCCGCTGCCACGTAAACCGGCACATCGCCGCGAATAGCGCGATCCAAAAGCTCACCTGCCTTGCTGATTCCGTCCGAAACCTGACACTCGATAACTTTCTTGCCGGCAAAACGATCCATGGGCACCTGCGCGTCGGCCGCGACAATAATGCAGTCAGCCTCTTCAATTTCTTTCGCCGTAAGGACATTTTTGGCTCCGCCGGAACCTCTTGTCTCGATCTTGACAAAACAGTTTCTCTCTTTTGCCGCCTTCTCGATTCCTTCCGCCGCCATATAGGTGTGAGCAATCCCAGTCGGGCAGGAGGTCACCGCCAGAATCTTCACCTGACCCGCATCGGCCGAACCGGTATCCGCCAACCGCTCGTCTATGCTGGCCTTCTCGTCGTCCGCCTTGTCGATGATCGCCAGAAATTCCTCCACCGACGCTGCATTCCGCAAACTGTCGGAAAAGTCCTCATCCATCATCAAGACGGACAACTTGCTCAATACGTCCAGATGCACGTTATCTTCTGTGTTGGGAGCCGCGATCAGGAAAATCAGCGTCACTGGTTCACCGTCCAGCGCATCAAAGTCCACGCCGTCTTTTACTACCATCGCCGCCAGGCCGGGGCTTGTCACCGCATCACATTTGCCGTGGGGAATCGCTATGCCTTCCCCGATTCCGGTGGTACTCTCTTCCTCTCTCGCATACACCTGTCTGCGGTACACTTCCTTGTCATTGATCCTGCCGCTTCGCATCATCAGCTCCACAACCTGATCCAGCGCCTCTTCCTTGTTCGCCGGCGCTCCGGCAAGAGAAATGCTTCTCTTATCCAGAAGTTCTGTAATTCTCATCGTACTACTCCTCCTATTTTCCCTGTCTTCCATTTACCCGCATGTTTCGATTGGCTGGCTCGCTGGATTTACTGCTTTGCGTTTGCCTGCCGTTTCCTCACCTGCCGGTAGACGGCTTCCACTTCTTCCTTCGTCGCCAGTTGTTCGGAGAAAGCGCTGGCGCTTCCCGCCGCTATTCCCATGGCAAAAGCATAGCTATAATCTTTCTGCTCCATCCAGCCTGCGAGAAAACCGGCCACCATGGAGTCTCCCGCCCCCACGCCGTTGATCAGCCGTCCTTCCGGAGCCGGCGCGTCATGAATGCTGCCGTCCCCAGCTGCCAGCACGGCTCCTTCACCGGCCATGGAAACAAGCACATTCACTGCCCCCATCTCCTGCATCTTCTTCGCAATCGGCATCACTTCTTCCCTTGTCTTAAGCTCCACGCCGAAGATCTCACCCAGCTCATGATTGTTCGGTTTAACCAGAAAAGGATGATACGCCAGTACATTGACCAGCAGATCTTTCGTGGCATCCACTGCGATCATCACACCCCGGCCTTCCAGCCGCTCCATGATCCTTCTGTACATATCGTCCGGCATGGAACTGGGAATGCTTCCGGCAAGGATCAGCACATCACCATCTCCCAGAATGTCGAGTTTCTCCAACAGCTCCTGCACATGCCGCTCACTGATCTGCGGCCCGCAGCCGTTGATCTCCGTCCCGTCGATGGATTGCAGCTTCACATTGATCCGCGATATGCCGTTGTTTATCCGGATCAGATCCGCCCTTACCCCCATCTGCTCTATCCGGCGGACAATCTCCTCTCCCGTAAATCCCGCCACGAACCCAAGCGCCGTATTCTCAATGCCCAGATTGCCAAGCACCATGGAAACATTTAATCCCTTCCCGCCGGGAAGCATCAGCTCCGAACTGGTCCGGTTCGTCAATCCCAGCTTAAAGTCCTCGACCGAAACGATATAGTCCAGCGATGGATTAAAAGTAACCGTATAAATCATCTCTTGCCCTCCCCTTTCTTAGTTTGTATCATTTACTGTAGTTGCATTATATATTCATATTCAGCCAAAATCAATCATATTTATTCACAAAAATTCACTTTTCATTTTGTTTATTTTGCTTAAATTTGAATTATTATGACCGTTTTAAATCATTTTCGTTTGTTTTAACGGCTTATATGCATCAATTTCAGTCAAAGAGAACAGCTATTCTTAAAATCAGTCAATCCAACTCATTTACCCTGGCTTTTAAAAAATCAGCTCATCTACAAACAGCTCCACTCAGATGGAAACCGGAAAAGAATTGTCCGGCGTAAAAATATACGGCTGCATGATCTCAGGCACCCGTATGCCAAGCCCACGACAAAAAATAATATGAAAACAGCAATTGCAAACATATTTCTTTATGCTTACAATTGCTGTTCATACCCTAATGAAACAGGTGACAAATAAAGCTGATACAAAATCTAATTGCTGGGATATATTCTTAAAGTAAAAAAGCCGCCTTTTAACATGTAGTGAAAAGGTATATTCCGGTTTGTAGAATTGAAATCCCACGCCGGGAACCCTGGAATACCGCCGGCGGGAAGCATCTGCCGCTCCCCACCGGCTATGTATGCATCCGGGTGTCAGGCCCCCTCTTTAGCACTAAAATGCATTCCGATAAATTTGTAAGATATCATCCCTCGTCAACGGAACATAGTTGTTCTTAAGCAGCCGCTGCTGGGTTTCCATCACGTTCTCTGCATATTGCGCAAGCTCCTGCGCCGTAACGCCGTAAAACTGCATGGGTTTTCTCTCCTGCACCTGGCCCAACAGCGCAAACAGGTTTTCCAGTGCAGCTTCCGGAGCACAGTCGAGCAGACTGCCAAGCATTGTTCTCAGCTGATATAACCTGCCATCCGGCTTCTTTTCCATATAAGCCCTCATGACCGGTTCAAACATCACATGATTGGCTTCACCGTGCGGCACATGATGTACGCCGCCAAGCGGATAACTGAGTGCATGGACCGCCGCACATCCTGCATGGCCAAAAGCGATACCCGCATAATTCGATGCTCGAAGAAGCGCTGCCCCATACTGCTTCCAGCCATCTGGTTGCGCACTGGCAACGGCCACCTTCCAGCTGTGAATCAGCAGACTGACTGCCTGTTCGGAAAACAGCTCACTGAGAGAACATGCCTGGGGTGAAAGATAACTTTCCACTGCATGAACCATCGCATCGATCGAGCTGGCAGCATATACTTTATACGGCAGACCTTCCAGCAGTTCAGGGATCAGAACCGCTTCATCCGCAAACATCGCCGAAGAAGCCAGGCCCTGTTTTATTCCCTTGTCCGTACGGTTGATGATCGCAATATTGGTCACTTCACTGCCCGTTCCGCAGGTTGTCGGTACGATGAGCAGTGGATGTACCTTTTGCAGGGCATCCATACGCCCATACAGATCCGCGACCCTGTCATCCGCCTCCGCTACCGCCAGCACCTTGGCAAGATCAATGATCGTACCGCCGCCCACCGCAACGATCCTGTCATACGCGCTGTCCTTTAACTCCTCTAAAACAGCATCTGCCATCACATCAGTCGGCTCCCCCATCCCATACTTTTCCACAAATAAAATCCGACAATCCAAGTGAAGCTCCTCGATCTTCGGCTTATAGATCCACTCGTTGGTCAGGATCAGATCCCCCGCCTGCAGCCCGGCCTCCCCGGCAAATTCAGCAAATCTTTCATATTCTCTTATTTTCGGTACAATCTGAAACGCTTTCATCTTTTCCTCCATTCCGAAGCAGTTTTTTGCGAAGGCTGTGAGCCAAATCTCAAATTTGGCTCTGCAATCCCGAGTTTGTGGCTCCGGCACAAACTCGCAGTTGAAAAATCAGCACATCAGTGTGATTTTTCAACCTTCCCTCCATTCCGAAGCGCACTGCTCCCCATATATCCACAAGGCAAAATACGCATGCTCAATCCGTCTTTAGAAAACAGGTATGCCCTGCTGTCTGCAATACGCATCCAGCCGTTCTTTCTCCGGCATCGCCTGAATCGCACCCCGTGCTCCGATCGTCAGTTCCGCTGCCGCCGCAGCGTAGCGCCCCATCTCCTCCAATCGCTCCATATTCCCGCCGCAGCTTTCACAGGCATACAGGAATGCTCCCATATAGCTGTCCCCGGCCCCGGTCGTATCTACCACCTTCACCCGATGAGGCTCCACATAAATCGTCCCGACGTCTCTTCCAAACAAATAAGTTCCCTTTCCGCCGCAGGTAAGCAGCAGCACGCGCAGCGCAGGATACCGCTCCAGCAACACTTCACCTGCTGCCGCCGGATCCACATCTCTTTGCAGCAGGAAACGCATTTCCTCATCATTAATCTTGAGGATATCTATCTGTTCGAATATTTTTTCTACGGTAGCGCGGGCTTCCTCCACGCTCTCCCACGCGGTGGGGCGAAGATTCAAATCAAACGCAATCGGAATCCCGTTCTCCTTCGCAAAACCGAACAGCCACCGTGTTGTCCGCCGCACCGCCGGCGTCGTCAGCATCAAAGAGGAAGAATACAGCATACCGGCCTGCCGCAGATAAGCCTGGTCGATCTCCTCCGGCACGATCGTATCGGATGCGCCTCCCATCCGGTAAAACAGATACTCCGGTATCCCCTTTTCATCTCTGCCGACAAACGCGACCGTTGTCCGCCGCACCGGATCCCTGATCACCGCCCCAGTATCCACACGGCAGCTTCTCAGATCCTTTAACAGATAATCCCCGAAGGCATCGGCCCCCAGCTTCCCCAGAAAGGCTGACTCACCTCCCAGCCGCCGCAGCTGCACCGCAACATTAGCCGCCGCACCGCCCGCATACCGCCTGAAGCAATCCGCTTCGGCAAGCACAGTCTCCGCGATCATATCCACCATCAGTTCACCATAGCATATCGTTTTCATGGAATCCTCCTTTGCTTTGCCGCTAAAATATCCCGTGCAAAATCGTATAGTTCCTGACTGACTTCTTCATGCAGACGGACATCACTGATCAGATTTGTATGCCGCATAATCTCCTCCTTCACCAGATTTTCCAGCGTATACTTTGCGGAAGGACATCCACTGCAATGGCCAGTCAGTCTGATATAAGCGACTGTATCCTCAATCTTTACAAGCACAATGCTGCCGCCATGTCTGCCGAGTTCCGGACGGATACGCCCCTCCAGAATCTCTTCCACTGTCTTATATATTCTGTTATCTTCCATGTTCCCTCAACATCTCCATCCGGCAGATCAGAGCCTGCCCGTCTTGAAGTTCTCCCATGCCCGCCTCCGCTTCACGACATTTTACAATTAAAACGCTTTTCGTATTCCTGCCGCAGCTCTTCCCTGAAATCAGGATGGGCTATGGCAACCAGAGCCTGCGCCCGTTCTCTCAGGGTCCTGCCGCGAAGATGGGCAATGCCGTACTCCGTCACGATATAGTCCACATCGGTTCTGGAGGTCGTCACCGCCGCTCCCGCATCCAGAAAGGGAACAATTTTGGAAATCTTCCCGTTCCCCGCCGTGGAAGCGATGGCGATCACGGACCGTCCACCCTTACTGATCCTGGCTCCCCTGACGAAATCCAGCTGTCCGCCGATGCCGCTGATCTGTGTCAGACCCACACTCTCGGATGCCACCTGCCCCATAAGATCCACCTGCACACAGGAATTGATGGATACCAGGTTATCATTCTGTCCAATCACATAAGGATCATTGACATAATCGACAGGGAACATGGCTATCGCCGGATTATCATCTGCAAATTCGTACAGCCTCTGCGAACCCATCAGAAAAGAAACTACCGTCTTACCTCGATAAAGAGTTTTGTGCGCATTTGTGACCACCCCGCTCTCCATCAATTCCACCACCCCATCCGAGATCATCTCGGAATGAATTCCAAGATCCTTCTTGTCTTTCAGAAACAGTAACACGGCGTCCGGAATGGCTCCGATTCCCAGCTGCAGGGTATCCCCGTCCCGAATGATCCTCGCACAGTTCTCTCCGATGGCGCGCTCCACGTCTCCTATGCCCGGAATGCCCAGCTCCAGTACCGGGTGATCAATCTCCACAAAACTGTCAATCTGTGACACATGCAGGCAGGTATCGCCCCACGTCCTCGGCATCCCGGCATTTACCTGAGCAATCACCCTCCGTGCTTTCCGCGCCGCCGGAAGCGTATAATCCACCGAAACGCCACAGCTCACATAACCGTGCCTGTCCGGCGGCGAAACCTGTATGACCGCAACATCCAACGGCATCATTTCGTCAAAAAGCCCCGGAATCTCGCTGAAACAGCAGGGCGTAAAATCTCCTCTCCCTTCCCGCACAGCCGGTTTCGACTGCGCGCCCAGGAAAAAGGAATTCAACCGAAAATGCCCTTCCGTTCCCGGTTCACAGAATCCGGCATTTCCCATGGACACCATCTGCACGATCTCCACGTCCCGATAATCTTCTTTATGTTCGACCAGCACATCCGTGATCGCCAACGGCACCCCCACGGCGTGGCCAATGATCACCCGGTCTCCCGAATGAATCAGCCCGATCGCCTCTCTGGCCGTCATCCTTCGCTGCTCATATAATTCACGCCATTTCATAGCACACTTACCCCCATGCCGTCAGTCCTGAATCCTGGCAATCTTCTTCGCAAGTTCCTTTTTCATGGGAAGATTCCCCTGCCGGGAGATCATGATCCGCTGGGCCTGTGGGCTGCCGGCGCCATGCAGTGACTCGGTTCTGTATCCCACCGCCGCCGTACCCAGACACAGGTTTTCGATCAAACGCAGTATCCTGAGACGGTTTTCCACGGAAACGCCCTTCGCTCCTTTCAGGTACTTCTCCACATAGGGGCCTGTCACTTCACCCCGCAGATCCGCTTCCGAGGGCGCCGTCACCACGATGCCTCCCGCGATATCTTCCGCCAGACGTGCGATCTCATACGGGAATCTGGTCACATTCTGCTTACACACGTTGGCCAGCAGAAGATCGATCATATAATTCCCCGATCCGGTGGCATGTCCCTCCGCTGAACAGGCAATACCGCAGCAGTACAGTGTTTCATTCAAATGCATCATTTCGATCAGTTTGTCTTTGATATGGGAAGCTTTCGCACAGCCGTTATAATCCGCCGCCAATGCGGAGGCGCCAATCAGAACATCGCCGACACCCACTTTACAGCCTCCGTAACTCTGTCTGTGATATCCGGCAAACCGCTCGACCAGCATTCCTGCAAATTCTGCTTCCCCGGCCAGAAAAATCCTGTCGTTTGGCACAAAAACATCGTCAAATACCACAAGCGCCTCCACACCCCCGAATTCGCTGTTCCCCACATCCAGTTCCGTTCCTTCCAGCTTTCTCGTATCGCAGGACTGGCGGCCTATGATCATGATAACCCCTTCCGCATCGGCAGGCACCGCAAAGGATACCGCATAATCCCTGTCTTCCGGTCCCATGGAGATCGTAGGCATCACGATTATTTCCTGAGAGTTGATCGCCCCGGTCTGATGCGCCTTCGCACCCCGCACTACGATACCGTCCGGCCTGCGCTCCACAATGCGCAGATACATGTCCGGATCTTCCTGCTGATGCGGCGCCAGCCCCCTGTCCCCTTTGGGATCCGTCATAGCGCCGTCCACCGTATAATCCTGCTGCTGACAGTATTTCGCATAGTTGACAAAATTCTCATGGTACTTCGTTCCATACTTCTTATCCACCTCAAAAGTCGTACTGTACACCGCGTTAAATGCATCCATCCCGACGCATCTCTGAAAACATGCCGCCGTCTGCTGCCCCAGCAACCTCTGCATTTTCACCTTGTTAACAAGATCCTCCGTACTCTGGTGAATATGAAGGAAACGGTTGATCTTTTCCCCCGTAAGGGAGCTGGTCACCGTCATCAGATCCTCATAAGCGGAATCCTGCGCCAGATCATAAGTGGCCCTGACGGAATTTAAGGACGGCCTCAGAATCGGATCATCCACCGGATTGTCGATCTTTTTGCCAAACATGTATACCTGCATATGCATCTTCCGCATACTTTCGACGTATTGTTCGCCTGTCATCATAGCTTTCTCCATTTCTGCGCTGCTTTTGTCTCAACTATGTTGAGACGTCGCATGAAACGAGTTTGTGGCAAGCAACGCGCAGACACAAATCTCGCGATTGAAAATATTAATTTTCAATCTTTTTATCCTCCTGTATCAAAGTTTCCATATGAAATAACGTGAAAATTGAAATCATGTCAAAATTGAAATCATGTGAAAAGAATTGCCCCACCGGTCAAGAAGGTGGGGCCGTCCATCAGGCACGCAGCAGACTGTGATTGGGATCGATCGTCTCACGGATCACACGCACCTGCTCCTTAGTCGGTTCCGGTGTAGTCGCAATTTTCTTGGGAATACGCGGCCGGAATCCCATATTATCCAACACTTCCTCCAGCGTCACACCCGGATGAAGCGACTCAAGCTGCATCTCCTTTTGCTCATTATCAAAATTCAGAATACACTTGTCCGTGATCACTTTCCAGGGACCGTAAGGGCGCAGGCCTGCCTGAATGCGGCTGTCACCGCCTTCCAGATAACCGACGCTGGTGATGAAGTCAACCTTCTCGACGAAAGCCCGTTTCTTCAGATCGGTCAGAATGATCGGTCTTTTCACAAAGGCGAAATGATCCGGCTGCGCCAGACATCCCACCAGACGAACCTTCGGTTTCTTATAATCGCCGATAGCCGTAATATTCATATTGCCAAAACGGTCGATCTGCGGAGCGGAATCGAAGCTGACGTCAAACCGCTCACTGGCCAGCATCTCATTTTTGTCTTCGCAGGTGACCGGCTGAAATGCACAGGGCCATTTCGTCAGATAATCCTGCGTCAGATAGGGCGGGATCTCGTCCAGTTTCGGGCTCAGCAGATTGTTCCAGAAGATTGTAAAATCAGGAGCATGGGACAGCTGCGCCAGACGTGCCGCAACCATGGGAATGCCCACCGCCAGCGTATATGCACGCCCATCCGTTCCTACCCCGATAAATCCAAGTTCATTGTCACGCAGTTCTCTGGCCGTGGCCGCCGCCATCAATTCATTACAAGTATAAAATGCCATCTCTATCCCTCCTATCGCACGATCAGTCTGGCCATCTGGGAAGGTGTCATGGCAACATCCAGGTATTCCCAATGGTCCTTTGGCCCGTAGATATACTTTTCCGCATACTCCTTGCGCCAGCGTCCCGGTTCCTTAGCCAGTTTCTGGTAAATCTCCATATGCGCATCGTCCTCGTCATAGAACGCGTCGCACGGCGCGGGATGAGCTCCGAAAGGCACCTCAACAACCGCCTCAACCCAGCTGTGCGGAATCATGGTCCGGTTCGGCTGGCTGGTGATCTGGTTATGCGGCACGATCTTTTCCACCGTGACGATCAGGCGGCGTGAAGCCTTTGCCATCAGCATATCCAGATCGTCCGCATCCCAGTGATCCGGCCACTGCACATTGCCGTATTTGTCGGCCACGTACTCATGAAGCACGGTGAAATCCGTTTTCGCCGCCTTGACCGCATGGTACTTTTCACCGGTAAACGGGCTGACCATCTCCACGATGTCCTCCGGATTGTACTTCGCCATGCCGGTTCCAAGCAGATCCTTCGTGGCAATAAAATCAATATTCATGGCTGCCGCCTGGTATCGCGCCGCCTGTGCCACTTCCGGATAATCCCTGATCTCCAGTTCACCGTTCTCAACCGCGCGGCGGAAATTATAAGACATTCCGAATTGAAACAATCCGGTATATACCGCTTCCACGCGTTTTACCGCGCCGACGCCGGACAGCATATCGGTCGCCAGGCCGCAGGGATAGCCGAAGATCGTCAGGTCCTTTTTCCCCTGCCGGATCATTTCACGTACAAAAGCCATTGGCTGGCGGCGGAGAATACTGCCGCCCAATGCAATAGAACTGCCGGAAGGTACCCGTTTAACGGCATCTTCCAGTGTTGTCAGTTTTGATTTCATATTTCCCTCCATTCCGAAACGTTACAAATTCCTGATTGCATAAATTGTTCATCAGAGAATTTATGCAGCCTTACCCCTCCATCTATATCACATCGTCATCCTTAAGACAGGCGATCTCCTCCCTGCTCAGTCCCAGTTCGGCATAAACCGCTTCGTTATGCTCCCCCAGTCTTGGCGGCGGGAGTTCTATCGCAAATTCCGAGCCGGAAAAATGCGGCACCGACCCTGCCAGAATGCCTTCTTCCCCGTTCTTGCGGCAATATTTCGCCAGCATACCGCGATGCCGCAGCTGCGGATCCTCCATCGCTTCACCGATGGTATTGACCTTGGCGCAGGGAATGCCCAGTATTGACAGCCGTTCCACGATCTCGTCGGCAGTATGTGCCATCGTCCATGTACGGATCATTTCATCGTTAAACCGCCGCCCTTCCGGCGTAGAACGCGCTTCACGGGTCTTGCCGTGCCTCTCATCCTCCAGCACCTCCGTTCTTCCCATCTCCTTTAGGATCGCCTTATAGCAGTGCTCCATACCTGCATGGATATATACCCAGCGCCCCTCTTTGGCCGGATAGATGTTCGCCGGCCACATATAGCGGTCATTATTGCCGTTACGGGTCATTTCCTGCCCTAACAGCATATAATCCGGCACTGCCGTATGCAGCAGGGAAACAGCCGCGTCGAGCAGGGCAACATCCACTACCTGGCCTTCTCCGGTACGTTCCGCCGTGCGCAGCGCCGCCAGTGTCCCTATCGCTGCATACAATGCACTGGCGTAATCAATGATGTAAGTACCCGTCATATAAGGGGAACCCTGCGGATCTCCGGTAATCTCTACCATTCCGCTCATCGCCTGCGCCGCACCGTCAAAGCATCCCCGTGAAGCGTACGGCCCCGTCTGTCCATAGCCGGAAATACGCGTCAGGATAATCTTCGGGTTAGCCTCATGCAGCACATCGTACCCCAGCCCCATCTTCTCCATAGTGCCGGCACGAAAATTCTCAATCACCACATCCGCCGTTTTCACCAGCTGCAGGAACAATTCCCTGGCCTGCGGCTTACGGAAGTTCAGCGTGATACCTTTCTTGTTCCGGTTATGCGCCATAAAATAGGTACTTTCACCGTTATATTCCGGCGGGTTGCTGCGCGTCATATCGCCTTCATTCGGCTTCTCCACTTTAATGACTTCCGCCCCCAGATCGCCCAGCAGCATAGCGCAATGCGGTCCGGACAAAACTCTTGCCAGATCCAGCACACGAATTCCCTCAAGTGGTCTCTCCATAAAATACCCACCCCTTTCTATTGAAGCATTTCACGGGCTGCCGCTTCCAATTCCACCGCCGTAGGATAATACTGGTCTTCCAGATTCGGGGCAAAAGGAATGATGGAATCCGGAGCAGCCAGTCTGCATACCGGTTTCTTCAGGCTGTCAAACGCCTTCTCCGTCACGATCGCGCAAATTTCCGCTCCAAAACCGCCGGTCAGACTTGCCTCATGCATGGTAATCAGACGCCCCGTCTTCCTTACGGATGACAGAATCAACTCTTCATCAAGCGGTTTGAGCGTGCGTGGATCGATTACTTCCAGCGAAATACCTTCCTGTTCCAGACGTTTGGCCGCCTCCAGGGCACGATGCACCATCCATCCGGTGGCAACTACCGTAATGTCCTGTCCCTCGCGCTTAACATCGCCTTTACCGATGGGAATCTCATAGTCACCTTCCGGCACCGGACCGGACACTGTTTTGTACAAATACTTCTGTTCAAAAAACAATACCGGATTGTTGCTGCGGATCGCCGCCGTCATCAGTCCCTTTGCGTCCGCGGGTGTGGACGGCATCAGAATCGTCAGGCCGGGAGCATTCATGAACATGGCCTCCGGACTCTGAGAATGATTAAAGGAATACCGGCCGCCGCCGCCGTAAGCCGTGCGGACCACCAGCGGAACCTTCACTTCTTTTCCCATAATATAGCGCATCTTGCATGCCTGATTGATGATCTGGTCCGCCGCCACCGTCAGAAAATCGGCGTACATGATCTCTACAACCGGGCGCTTACCCTGCATGGCCGCCCCCACCGACGCCCCGGTGATGGCCAGCTCGGAAATCGGGGTATCGATCACTCTTTCTTCCCCGAATTCTTCAACCAGCCCGGCTGTTACCCCGTAACAGCCGCCGTACTTCCCAATATCTTCTCCTATCAGGAAAACATTTTCATCCTCTGCAAGCGCTTTTCTCATGGAGGCCCGAAGCGCCTCCGCATAAGTCATATTTTCCATATATAATCCCCTCCTGCCTTATTCCGCTGCCAGCATTACGTCATCCCGGAAGAATTCTCCGCAGTCCGGATAGGGCGCTGTCTTGCTGTATTCAATTGCATCCTGTACTTCCTGTTCCACTTCCGTGCGGATTGCCGCCAGTTCCTCATCACTGCTGATTGCGGCATTCGTCAGATAACCGCCGAATCGGGCAATCGGACAATTCTGCTTCCAGCGGACGATCTCCTCCCATGGACGGTACACATTCTTATCATTCCCCGAGTGGCCCGACCAACGGTATGTCCGGCATTCTACCAGCGCCGGTCCCCGTCCGCTGCGCACATGCTCGATGGCCTCTTCCATCACCTGCATCACGTCCATCACGTCATAACCGTCAGCAATAAATCCCGGTATGCCATATCCGATGGCGCGCTCGATAAAAGTATGGATTCTGAAATTGTTCTTAAATGGTGTCGACCAGGCGTAGGCATTATTTTCAATCGCAAAAATAATCGGTAAGTTCTTAACCGCCGCAAAATTCATCGCTTCATGTACGGCTCCTTCATTGCTGGCCCCATCTCCCATAATATTCAGCACGATCCGGTCGCTGCCGTTCATCTTAAATGCCAGTGCCGCTCCGTTGGCAATCACCGAGGAAGCTCCCAGGATCGGATTCGGCGGATAAATATTCTTCCGAAAATCTCCGACATGCAGCACGCGGGTACGTCCTTTGGTCTTACCGCAGTCCTTGGCAAAGAGCATACCGACGAGATCCATCGTCGTCAGCCCTTTCATAAACAGCGCTCCCGGATCCCGGTAGGACGGCGAGAGGACGTCATCCGGCCGGAGCAGCGCCGCCAGCCCCACCGAAGTCGCCTCCTCACCCATACTGCCATGAATGCTTCCTAATATTTCTTTGTTTTTGTTCAGTTTTTCACACTCCTGCTCAAACACACGCGTCTGGTACATGTGTCGATACACTTCCAGGAGCTTTTCCTTTGACAGATCCATAACCAAATCTCCTCCTTAAGCAATGAATACCATAGAAACTTATCATCCCAGCTACATTAGCAGATTGGGAATAAATGTAATGATCGACGGACAGAGTGCACAGATAACAACTAACAGCAGCATCACAGCCACAAACGGCCAGATCCCCTTTATCATGTCATCCATGGAAATCTTTGCGATCTTTGCATTAACAAACAACAACACACCCACCGGTGGCGTAATACCGCCAATCAAAATAGATACCGTCACGATCACGCCGAAAAAAATCGGATCGTAACCCATTGTCATCGCAATTTCCTCCAATACCGGAACGAACATAATCATGATCGCCGTGCCATCAATGAAAAAGCCCAGGACAAACAGGAATGCAATTACAATAAACAACATAATAGTCGGGTTACTCGTCAATCCCTGTAAAAACTCCACACACATCGTCGGAAAATGCAGCAGCGTAAGCACATTTCCGAATACCGCCGCCGTTGACATCAGAAAGAGTACAATACCGGTACTCTTCGCCGCATCCAGCAGGATGCCCGGAATCTGCTTTAACGTGATTGTCCGGTAGAAAAACAGGCTGATCAGAATCGAGTAGGCAGCCGCCAGAACACCGGCCTCCGTCGCCGTACAGATCCCGCCCACAATACTGGAGACGATGATCAACGGAATCACCAGGACAGGAAAAGAATAAAGGAAACTGTCCCATACATTCTTCAAACGGAATTTCTTCTTCACTTCCTCTTTGGGGTGAAACACTTTCGGAAGCAGGAACATGGTCAACCCCATCTGCAAAACACCTAACAGAATACCCGGTCCTATGCCGCCTAAGAACAAGGAACCCACCGAAACCCCTGTCAGCGACCCGTATAGTACCATCATGATACTGGGCGGAATGATCGGCCCGATAGAAGACGAGGCCGCCGTGATCGCCGCCGAAAACCTGACGTCATAGCCTTCCTGCACCATTGACGGTACAAGCATTGCGCCAATGGACGCCGAATCTGCCGTCGAACTTCCGGAGATCCCTGCAAAAAACATGCTTGCCAGTACATTTACATGGGCCAGGCCGCCGCGGACATGCCCTACCAGGCTGTCCGCAAACTTTACAAGCTTGGCCGTAAGATCACCGTTGTTCATGACCGATCCCACCAGAATATAGAACGGGATCGCCAGTACGGTAAAAGAATCCACACCACCGAACATCTTGGTAATCAGCTGTGAAAGCGGAATCCCCTCAATCATCAGCGCCGTAAGCGCAGATATCCCAACCGAAAATGCAACCGGAACACCGATAAAGATCATTACCAACATCATACCGAATAACAATAAGATCAATGCTGTACTGCTCATAATTGATCGATCACCTCCTCACTTGCATTTTTGATCGGCTTGGAAGAACGAACATCCTGCACCAGCACGATCACTTTCTCTATCAACATACATAACGCGCCAAGCGGCATACAGATATAGATATATCTCATGGAAATTCCCAGGGACGCCGTCATCTGACGGGCATTATCCACACAGACTTTCAACCCGAAAACAAACATTACCACCAGAAAACCGATCACCAGAATATCACTGATGACAGCCATAATGCGCCGAACCCGGTCCGGCACCCGCGAGATCAACACTTCAATCACAATCTCATCCCGCTGCTGGATGTTGACGGCATTGATCAGCATCACCATCCAGACCATCGCAAAACGGCTGAGCTCCATCCCCCAGACAACATTGTTCACCCCCGGTATGAGCCGCGTCACAATGCCGATCAGTGTTGCCATTACAAGCGCAATATAACAGACATACATGATCGCCCGCTCAACTTGCCGTAACAATCGCAATATATACACCGAAACATACACCTCCTCCAAGACCTGCCACGGCAGCATCCTTCTCCTGCTATTCCACCGCTATCATTTTTTCATAAACGGCATACACATCATCCCCCAGCGATTTCGAATACTCTGCCGCATAATCGGCTACTGCCTCGCGGAATTGTTCCATGGCTTCCTCCGTCGGATAAATCACGTTGACGCCTTCACTCTCCAGCTTCTGCAGATATTCCTCTTCCGATTTTCCAACTTCTTCGTTGCCTCTTATCACCATATCCTTACCCACATCCAGCATCAACTGCTGCAGGTCTTCCGGAAGCGAATTGAATTTCTCCAGATTCATGACCGGTATACCCTGTACGCAGATCGCATTGTACATGGTCAGATTCTTAACCACCTCATGCCAGCCCTTTGTATAGATCATAGCCAGATCTCCGCCGCCTGCTTCCACGACACCTGTCTGCAATGCAGTATACAGTTCACTTACATCCAATGCAGCCGGGTCCGCTCCCAATGTCCTGAACAGGCCGAGAAAATATTCGGTATTCAATGTACGTTTTTTCAAACCGGCCATATCCTCTAATGTCTCCACCGGATTTTTCGAGATCAGCTGACGCGTACCCTGATAGGAATGGTACAACGGCTTAAATCCCGTACTCTCGATCATGGCATCCACATCGTCCCATACGGCATCCAGTACACGCGCCGCATGTTCTTCATCCTTGTATACAAAAGGCGGGTTCGTCAATATTTCCGCAACCGGCGCATATACCGTCAGATCTCCCGATCCTCCCCAGAACGCATCGATCGTGCCCGCATAACAGCTTTCCGCAATCTCACGCGCCGAACCCATACTGCCGTCCCAGTAACACTCAAATTCCAGCCGGCCGCCGGATTCCTCCGTCAAACGGTCGAAATACTCCTGCACCAGCTGCTCCACCCCATGGTCACTGGAACGAACCGTAGCGTACTTAATCAGATATTTTTCGCCATTATCGGTAGTAACCGTACTCTCATCGGCACTTTCACTGCTGTTCTCGTCGCTGCTGCCGTTACTGTCACTGCTGCTTTCTTCCGTCTCTGCCGTTTCCGCTGGCTCTGCCGGCTCGCTGACGCTCTTGTCCTGCACCGTATTGCCCGTGTTTCCGCAGCCCGCCAAAAGGCCTGTCATTACCAAAGCTGTCATTAAAGTTCTGAAATATCTTTTTCTCATGTTCTTCTCCATTTCTGCGCTGCTTTTGTCTCAACTATGTTGAGACGTCGCATTAAACGAGTTTGTGGCAGGCAACGCGCAGACACAAATCCCGCGATTGAAAATTTTAATTTTCAATCTTTTCCCTTCATCATGTGTTTTCCTGTAACAGTCAAACTACCCTGCCGTTACAATTTTCTACCTTCCCCGGCTTTGTCTGTCCAAATCCATTTTGTACATTTTCAATACCTCCCTGCATCTCCTCCTCTCTTTTCTCTTCCCTGTTCGACTAAGACCATCGAACTTTTTACCTTTTAAGTTTGTTATTGTTCGTTTTTGTTCTTTTTTAGACTCTATCATACATATACAATATTTGCAAGTACTTTTTCGCATATCCACATCAAATTATCATTTTATTTAAACCTTATCATTTTATATATTGTACGTTTTTGTTTATTTCTGTGAATTATTTCTTCTTTATTCATGAAAAGTGTTGATGTATACCGTCACTAATGATATATTTTATCTGGATACAGTATTTTCATCCCCCTTTCCGATATATTCTCTACACTGCCAGAAGGAGAAAATGCCATGCGCATGAAACGACTTGAAATTATTACAAGCACTTTGGAATCTCAGGGAACGGTTGAGGTAGCGCAGATGAGTGCTCTTCTGAACGTTACCCCCAAAACCATCCGTCAGGATCTGATTGAACTGGAAAAGATGGGAGTAGCCGTCCGCGTTCACGGTGGGGCTACTCTGAAAAACGGTTTCAGCGACATTTACCCCGTGCCTTCCCGCAAGCAGAAACATATGGAAGAAAAACAACAGATCGCAATGCGCGCGCTCTCTCTGATTGAGGATGACGATATCATCATTCTCGATTCCGGCACTACCACCCTGGAACTGGCCAAGCTCATAGACCGTCAGGTCATCGTCATCACCAACGATCCCACGATCTGCCACGTACTGCTGCACAACGAGAAGGTAACCCTGTTTTCCACCGGCGGGCGTCTGCGCCGGGAGTTCGGTTTCACCTATGCAGGCAGCGACGCCATCCGTATGCTCAGTAATTACCACGCACATAAATGCTTTATTGGCACGAGCGCTTTCGACAGCGAGCGTGGGTTAATGGTCTTCTCTTCCGAGGAGGGCGAAGTCAAACGGGCAATCATGAAGGCATCCGTCCAGAAGATCTGTCTGCTTGATTACAGCAAATTTCATAAAACTGCTTTTTCCACATTTGCAAGCCCTTCCGAATTGGATATCATCATCACCGACAACCGCATCCCGCAGCAGGACATAGATCATCTTGCGTCTATTAATATTAAGGTGCTGACTCCTTAAGATATTGTTAAATACATTTCTGTGCGTATTTTTATCTCTTAATGCAAAATAAGACTGACACTTTAACGAATGAAAATTCATGAAGTGTCAGTCTCATTTTTAGTTGTTTCTATATATGATCTCAAGAAAAAGCACCGGATCACTCTGTTATTCCATAAAAAACATCAGCGGTTATGTTTTTAAATTTAAATTTCAGATATTCTTCCACATCTTATAAAAAAGGGATCAATGTTGCTGTATCTGTTGGCTTCCTGACTGCAAAATTATCCCAAACTCATAACATAAATCTGACAAGGATTCCACTCATCCCACAATGTAGGAAATACCTCAAATTCCTTAAATCCCAGCGAGAGATAAAACTTATTGGTTCTGTCGTATTCCTCATATTTTCCCATTTGAACTGTTTTAACCTGCATAAAGGAATAGCCCTGTTCACCCGCTGCCTCTTTTGCTCTGTTGAATAGTGTCCGGCCAATACCTTTCCGATGAAACTCTTTCAAAACACCCATAACGCATAATTCCACTGTTTCTCTGCCGGTTTCTTTTAAATACAGAAATCCCAAAGGTTTATCATCATCAAAAGCACAGAAGAACATCTGATCGACACTTTCCGTAATATATTCTTCCCGCGCCTCGGGTATCCCGAACCAGTCGGGGAGAGCTTCCAGGATAAGCCTTGCTATGCTTTGTTTTGTCAGGTTGTCTGTAATTTGCCTTATCTCCATCTTACCTGTTTCTCCTCTATTTTCTAATTTTTCTCTCTGTTATACGGATTAAATATATCCTGTTTACGGACGGCTGCCTGTCTATTTTCCTTTTTATTTTTACACATCAGCAGGGTTGCTGCCTGTCCTGTTGTTTATTATACTCTCATTTGCCGGTTTGGCGAGAAATAACCATCTAACGGAGAACTTTTTATCTACTGATCAGAGAAAATACTTCTTCCTGTGCCGATAAAGTGCCCCTGGTTAAAACATACAACACAATATGTGGTAGATTCTCGCTGAAAATACCGCCTGGCATTCAACATCCTGTTCTTTTATGTTTCTTCATCTGATACTTGATCCTGTTTTTTCTACACTCTCCCAACTGAAAAGCATTTGTAATCCGTTTGTGACTGTGTTATAAAATTTATATCTGTTAACCATGTCAAAACCGCAGCATCTTTTTGCATTTCTATTGACATCTATCATCGGTTCCAGGACCGATCTGTAAGAAAGGCATCTTATGTTTCAAGACCACAACACATCTTTATCCCCCGTCAAAAAGACTCAACTTCCAGCCTCTGTACAAAAGAAACCCGCAAAAAAGAGCTGCAGAATACAACGTGTCAACTGGCACGAAGCCGCATCCTGCGCTCTCCAGATTGACCTGAGAGACTATGCCGCTTCTCTTGAATATATGACGGAGTACATACTCGGTAAAGGCAGCTACCGTATTGATATTCTCGTGATCAAAAAACTGACCGAAGAAATCATTCCTGCAACAATAGCCAATCTCTTCAAGACTTTTAACCTGTTTGAGATCAAAGGAATTGGATCTTCAGCCAGCATTGATTCATATTATAAGACCATCGGCTATGCCGGACTGCTGATCGACCAGACCGGTGATAGAAATCAGTACTCCGGTCTCGATGTCAGTTTGACCCATCTCAGCTGTCATTATCCTCGCAGGCTGATGTCACACTTATTGAAAGAACGAAAAATAAGAGTTGAAAAATTCTCTCCGGGAGTATATCATATCAATAAAGAGACGTTTCATACACAGATTATCGTCACGAAAGAGCTGCCGCCGGAGGAATATCTGTATCTTCACTGCCTCACCAGGAGACTGCAGGAAAGCAGCCTGATCAACCGGCTGGCAGACGATTATCGGCTCCATCAGGAGCAGGATATCTATATCCGATATATGAACCAGTTAACCACCGCCAATCGAACCAAGAAAGGAGATGCCCCTATGGTCTGTGAAGGAATCCTGAACCTGTGCGGTACCAGTTCCGAGGAAATCATCGAACGCACCCGGAAGGAGGAAGCTGCATATTATCTTCCCCAGATTGATTACCTGAAATCTTTACTGGAACAGCATAACATCCCGTTCCATTTAGACACCGGAACCGATCGCAACTGAAAGTAAGAACGCAAACAGCATACCCTCCGCCACCTGATAACACAGGTGAGGAAGGTATGCTGTTTATCATAAGATCTTCTGATTCAGCCCGCAGCCAGGTATCGCTGCCTGTCTGCGGCCCGGAATCTAACAAAAACCGCTATTTCTCATACAAAAACCGTTCCGGCAGCGTCACCTGAAAGTCCACTGCCAGATCCCGGAAGTTCTGCGGGGTGATGGTCTGCAGCTTATCAGGCCGCATGGAAAGCATCTTGACCAAAATCTCTGCCGACTTCTCCACTGTGTGCATCAGCCCAAAAGTCAAGTCAAAGTCCTCGCCGGATGCAAACATGCCGTGGTGCGCCCAAATCGCCACATCATATTTCTTCATCAATTCACTGGTGGCCACCGCGATATCTCTGCCGCCCGGCACCATCCAGCCCACAACGCCGATACCATCCGGAAATACCACCGGACATTCCGTGGCCATCTCCCACAGTTCCCGCGTAAATACCTCATCCTCAAGCGGCAGCACAAAGGTCAGCGCGATCACATTTGTCGTATGCGCATGATAAATGACACGGTGTTTTCCCCCTGTAGCCTGCATCTTCACTTCATGATTCATCAGGTGGCTGGGCAGCTCACTCGTGGGCCTGCCGCCGTTCACCAGCCCCCAGCAGATGCGGTAACATTCGCCTTTCCCGTCAATCTCCACGACAGCGATAGAGTCTTCCGGATCCAGCATCACGTTGCGGAAATACTTGCCGCTGCCCGTCACCAGGAAAAATTCCCCCGCCAATTTCGGTACGGATGTGCCGATCTCTTTCCATACGCTGTCCGTCCTCAGCTCTGCCTTTATGGACTCTGCCTCCTCCTTTTTCATGCGGTAAGTCAGATTCCCGCCGTTTCTCTCATGCCAGCCCTGCTCCCAACCATCGTTACACATCCTGATAAATCCCTGTACAAATTTTGCCTCTAAGACTTTCATATTTTCCTCCTTCCAAAGCGCTTTATGCGCTTTATGCCCTTCCTGCCATATCGGCATGTCGGTTATCTTTTACGCAGCACTTCCTCTTCATATTTCTGCACTTCTCCAAACAGATCAAAGTCCCCCGCCACACCGCACTGTTCACAATAATAGTTCCATACATCCCCGAAAGGCAGCATCTTCACCGCCTCCTGCATCGCCATCAGCTCCGTAAAACGGCTTTCGTCCTGCAGCTTCTTCAACCGCTCATTGGGTGTGCATAATGCCATCATCAGCGCCTTCTGGAAACTTCTCATACCCACCGCCCACGCGGATACACGGTTAATACTGGCGTCAAAATAATCCAGAGCGATGTAGACACGCTCCAGCGCGTTGCACCGCACAATCTCCTTTGCGATTTCTCTCGTCTCGTCATCCAGAAGCAGTACATGATCGGAATCCCAGCGAACGCCTCTGGTCACATGCAGAGCGATTTCCGGGTAAAAACAGAGCATCGCCGGAATCTTATCCGATACCAGTTCCGTAGGGTGATAGTGCCCGTTATCCATCAACGGAAGACATCCCTCATTTCTGGCCGCCAGAGACAGCGCAAACTCCGCAGATCCCGCCGTATAGGACTCCACACCAATACCAAATACCTTCGACTCTACACAGGGTTTTACTTTTGTCCTGTCGTAAGGCTCAGAAAGTATCTCCTCGATAGACTCCTTATAACGCATCCTGGGACCCAGACGATCCGCCGGCACATCCTTGAAACCGTCACCCGTCCAGATGTTCATAACACAGGGAATTCCTGTCTCTTCTGCAAAATACTGAGAAATACGGATACACGCTTTGCCGTGTTCGATCCAGAACCTGCGCACCTCCGGATCAGGACTGGAAAGCGTCAATCCGTCCTTCACCATCGGATGCGAGAAAAAAGTAGGGTTAAAATCCAGTCCCATGCCTTTTTCCTTCGCAAACGCAACCCATCTCTCAAAGTGCTTCGGCTCCAGCCTGTCACGGTCTGCGTGTTCCCCTTCCGCAAAAATCGCATAGCACGCATGTACATTGATCTTCTTTTTACCGGGAATCAGGGAAATAGCCTTATCCATATCCGCCATCAATTCTTCCGGCGTCCTCGCCTTGCCCGGATAATCTCCCGTAGTCTGAATACCGCCGGTCAACGGGCCGTCATGGTCAAAGCCTGTTACATCGTCACCCTGCCAGCAGTGCATGGAGACAGGCACCCTTTTCAGAGTCTCCAGCGCTGCATCCGTATCCACCCCGATTGCCGCAAAGATTTCTTTTGCAGAGACGTATCTTTCTGTTGTTGTCATGTTCTTGCTCTCCTTTTCTTTTACTATGGTTTCTTTTCCTTTACTATGGTTCCTTTTCTTTTACCATGTTCCTTTCCTTTACAGTTAACGCTGTTAAAAATTGTACTTCTGTCTGAATGACGGTCTCCGGAGCCTACCTGTATTTTGGCTCGAACACCTGAATCTCAAAGGATTCCGCCACACACTTCCTTGCCGCTGCCAGTCCCGCCAGTTCCCCGGCTTGGATCATCTGCGCCATGATATTGCCGATGGCCGTCGCTTCTCCCGGTCCTGCATAGACTGTCTTACCCGTGGCCTGCGCCGTCAGCCGGTTCAAATACGCTGCATTGGAGCCGCCGCCGATCACATGAATACTGTCGTAGGTCTTTCCGGTATTTTTCTCAATCTCCCGCACCGTCTGTCCATAACATTCCGCCAGGCTGCGGTAAATGACCCGGGCAGTCTCCCCCGGCGTTTCTGGTACCTGCTGCCCCGTCCTGCGGCAATACTCCTGTACCGCCTTCGTCATGTTCTCCGGAGCCAGGAAACAGGCATCGTTTGCATCCACCAGCGACATAATATCCTGTTCCTCCTCCGCCATCCGGCAAAGCTCCGCAAAGGAATACCTGTCATGCAGTTCATGACGCACCGACTGGATCATCCAAAGCCCCATGATATTTTTCAGATAGCGGAACCGGTATTCATACCCGCCTTCATTGGTGAAATTAGCCTGCCTGCTCTCTTCCCCGCAATCCGCTTCCGGCAATTCCACCCCCATCAGCGACCATGTACCGGAACTGATATACAGCCCGTCTCCCTCCGCTTTCGGCATCGCCATCACCGCCGAGGCCGTATCGTGACTGCCGCATAACACCACCCTGCAGTCAAAACCAACCTGCGCTGCAATGTCTGCTTTCAGACTGCCGACTTCGCTGCCCGGCATCTGCAACGGCAAAAACATCTCTTCCGGATATCCCAGCCGCCGGATCAGTTCCCTGTCCCACTGTTTTGTTACCGGACTGACAAGCTGTGTGGACGTTCCGTTTGTATACTCGGAAACCTTTTTCCCCGTTAAAAGAAACTGAAAATAATCCGGCAGCATCAGAAATGTCTTCGCCTTCTTTAGTATCTCCGGCCGTTTCAGCCTGTCCGCCATCAGCTGATAAATCGTATTGAATATCTGCTTCTGTATCCCCGTTCCCGCGTAGAGCTCGCTTTCCCCGATCAGCCTGTAGACCGCTTCATCACACCCGTTTGTCCTGCCGTCACGGTAACCGTATGTATCACCCAGCAATCGATCCTGCTCGTCCAGCAGCACATAGTCCACCGCCCACGTGTCCACTGATATGCTTTGCGGGATTTTACCGGCTTTCGCACATGCCTTCATGCCGTTTAGGATTTCCGTAAACAAACGCTGTGTATCCCACACGAGCTTACCGTCCTTATTTGCCATCCCGTTTTCAAAGCGGTAAATCTCTTCCAGATGCATTTTCCCATCTTCCAGATGCCCCAGCATATGCCTTCCGCTGGATGCCCCGATATCCACCGCCAGATAATATCCGCCCATGATCTCCCCTCCGTTTCTTCTATAGCCGATTCCGTAACCGTTCAGATACCCCCCCCCGCCGTACCTGATCCCTGCAGTAATTTGCCTTCGTCCGCTTCATTACTGATGGACTTTTGTTCTTTCTACGATTATCATATAAGAATAAGAGCAAAAAATTAAGGTCGCCTCCGGACAAAATGAGGGACCTTCGTTGCAAAAAAGTTGATTTGCAAAGCAAATCAACTTTGCGAGATTCGCTTCGCGAACTCGGATAATGCCAAAAAGTTTTAACTTTGCGGGATTTAACTTTATGTGATTCGCTTCGCGAACTCGGATAATGCCAAAAAAGTTTTAACTTTGCGGGATTTAACTTTATGTAATTCGTTTCGCAAACCCGAATAATAGAGGTAACTATGAGAGAAGAACTGTTACACCACCTGCGGCAGATCACTGCCGAAGAACAAGCCCTTCTGCAGGGCCATGCCGACATTCAGAAAGAAATCTACACCTCCAGCCGGGAATTTGTGGTGGACAACGCAAAGCTTCTGGAACGCGGCCACCTGATTGAGATCCGTCCTCACACCCGCTTCACGCATTTTCCCAGGCACCGCCACAATTACGCCGAGCTGGTCCATATGTGCTGCGGCTCTACCACACACATCATAAACGACAGCGACAGGATTGTCCTGCAGGAGGGAGACCTGCTTTTTCTCAACCAGGCTGCTGCCCATGAGATCCTGCCCGCCGGCCGGGACGATATCGCAGTCAACTTTATCATTCTGCCGGAGTTCTTCGACCGTCCGCTCTCCATGATGGAGCGGGAAAATGTGCTGCGCAGTTTTCTTATCTCCACCCTGTCGAGTCATGACTCGCAGATCACTTACCTGCACTTTCAGGCCAAAGAGATCCTGCCGATCCAGAATCTGATCGAAAACATGCTCTGGAACCTGATCGACAAAAAGCCCGGCACCAACACCATCAATCAAATCACCATGGGACTGATCTTCATGAATCTTTCCGTTTTCGCCGATTCGATGGCCAGGAATCAGGGCGGCAATTACGAACAGGATCTGATCTTCCGCGTCCTGAAATATATTGAGACGCATTATAAAAGCGGCACTTTGACCGACATCTGCGCCGAGATCAAATTGCCGCCCTACTATATCAGCCGCCTTTTGAAAAAATATACCGGACAGACCTTCAAGGACCTTTTGCAGCAGCAAAAGCTCCAGCAGGCAGTCTATCTACTGTCCCAGACAACGCTGTCCGCAGATGATATCATCGACGCGGTCGGTTATAACAACAGCAGCTACTTTTACCGTATCTTTCGTGAAAAGTACGGCTGTTCACCAAAAGAGTACCGGATGCTCAACCTTCCACAATGATCTCTCCGTGCGACGCTTCGTCATCCCGGATGATCTCGCCCACAGCGGGTACCACAATCCGGCCGGACAGTGGATTCTTGATACTTAAGATCGGAGCCGTGACAGTCGCCTCCACCTCGGATTTCTCGAAGGATAAATCCGTATCGACCATCTCACAGTCGATCAGTTTGAGATTTTTACAATAACAAAGCGGCTGCGTACCGATGATCTTACAGTGATCAAAGGTCACATTCTCACAGTACCAGGCAAGATATTCACCCTTGACGACACTGTTGCGGATCGTCACATTTTTCGCGTGCCAGAAGGCATCCTTCGTGTCGAAATCACAGTGGTCGAATACCGAGTCCTGTATGTACTGGAAGGAATACTTGCCCTGTAGCCGTACCTCTTCAAAGTGCAGTCTGTCAGAGCGCATCATGAAATATTCGCCCTGTACACTGCAGTCTTTCATCTCGATCTCCTGCACCGACCAGCCAAACTCCGGCGAGATCACGTCACAGCCATGCATCTTTACCCGGCTGCACTCCCGCAGCGCCTTGATCCCGTGCAGCTTCGTATCCGTAATCTCGATCTCATGGGAGTACCAGAGCGCTGCCCGGCAAAGTTCCGTCATCTCCGAACCTTTAATTTTCAGTCTGTCGTCATGCCAGAAGGGATAGCGAAGATTAAAGAAACAGTTCTCCACGCTGATATCTCTGCCCTCTTTAAATGCGCTTTCACCGTCCGCCGGACCGTCAAAGGCACAATCGACCACTTCAATACCATTGCTGCCGTATAAAGCACGCTCCTGATCAAACGTCTGATTTTTTATCGTCTCCATATTGTTAACTCCTTCCTGCGGGCCTGGAATCTTCCTCTGTCCCGCCAAGCACTGCAGCCTTTTACGTCACGGCCCTGCCATGTCCAGTCTCCATCCATTTCCCCCGCAGAAGCCGCACGAGAAACAGCAATCCACGCACACACAATTCTCCGCACATGGCGATCCACACGCCCACCAGTCCCAGACGCGGCGCCAGCAGAGAAGCCGCCGTGATGCGGACGCCCCACATACTGGCCAGATTGATCATACTGGGAATCAGCGTATCCCCTGCGCCCCGCAGCGCACCGGCGGTCACGATAGACACTGCAAACAAAGGTTCCGCGAAGGCTTCAATCCGCAGCACCCTCACACCCAGCTCGCGGATTGCCGCATCCGGCGTCAGCATTGAGAACATGAGCGGAGCGCCGAGAAACATCAGGCCGCCCGTACAGGTCATCACGGCCGCGCCAAGCATCACGGCCAGATTGGCGTAACGCTTTGCCCGCTCCGGTTTTCCGGCTCCGATGCTCTGTCCGACCAGTGTCGTTGCCGCCGTGCCGATACCGCTGCCCGGCATATAACAGAGGCTTTCCGCCGTCACCGACAGGGAATTGGCCGCCACCGATACCGTCCCCAGGGGAGCTACGATACGGGTCTCCGCGATATGCGCCCCACACATCACCGTATGCTCAAAGGCCATCGGCAGTGCAAGCCGAAGCGCCGTATGCAGATATTCAGGCTGGAAACAGAACGTTGCCGGAATTTCCGGGGATGAATCCTCAACGGATACGCCACCCGACAGATCTGCCTGCGCGGCAAAAAGCTGCCGTCGCCCTGCCAACCTCAGCCTCTTCGACCGGAAGCATACCGCATACAGCATCAGCACCGCCGTCACGGCTTCCGCCAGCGCCGTTCCCAGAGCCGCACCTGTCACGCCCATGCCGGCTCCCGGCATCGTGACCAAGATACCCGCCAGAGAAATCTGTCTTGTGGGAAAGATCAGAAAGCTGTTAAACACCACATCCAGCCCGCACATCATGATGTTCAGCCGACTCGGCACCTTCATATCACCGCTGCACTGCAGCGCACTTCCGGCGGTATGGCGCATCTGCGCGGCCGGAAGCGCACAGGCGTAGATCAGGAAATACCGGGAAGCATTCCCCCGGATCTCTTCCGCTCCGCCCAGCCAGACAGGAAGATGTGAGCTGATGCTGATCCCCACCGCGGAAGCGATCAGCCCGAACACCAGCGTACACAGGATCGCGTGCCGCAGGACATCCTTCGCATCTTTTTCCCGCTCCGCACCGATCAGCTGCGCCACCTGCACGGAAAATCCGGTGGCCGCAGAGGCGCACAGCCCGCCAAACAGCCAGGTCGTGCTGGAAACCAGTCCGATCGCCGCCGTCGCCGTCGCACCCAGACTGCCCACCATGGATGCATCGATATACTGCATGATGATCGAGCTGATCTGGGCCAGCACCGCCGGAATGCTCAGCTGTATGACCTGTTTCAGATATTCTCTTGTCTGCTGCTTCTCAGACATGCCTCTTTATCTCCTTATCTTCCATCAACAATATCACATATATAAAGTTCTATAGCACCCACCATAAAATGTCAACACCACTGCACTGCTGTCGGCGTAAAATCATTTTCAATTACAGAAAAAGGAAAACTATGCCAATTCACAGCACCTGTCTCCGCAGAAAAACTCCGCATCCGAAATCCCGGCAGGCAGCTCCCGAACCCCTTCCAGCCCATCTGCTGCTCTACGCGTCAATTTCAACGCGGAGTCTTTCATAAACCTCATAAACCCATTGAAATTCGTAAAAACATGCTGCAGATCATTAAGATCTCATACGATCTGCCAGCTGCTCCTGACACAACCCGTTACACCACGCAGGCTCTGATGCCTACCACAGCCGTTTCGCAGCTTCCTCTCCCGACGCGAACGGTCCCGGAACCGCATCCAGTCCACGGTGAGAGCCAAGATAATCCTCATTGAACGTGATCGCCGTTCCGTCCGGATTCTCGAATCTCTGCTCCGGCTCAAAGGCATATCCCAGAATATCGCTGTTAACGATACCGTCGCGGAAATCGCCCAGCAGCTCATACACATTCGTGTTCAGGAAATACCCGTTATCCTTTTCCACCAGTTCCACCGTCGCCGTATGCTCCGTGTCGACCAAGTTCGCCTGCTCCTTCTTCCACGCTTTGGCGCCGTTGAAGTAGGCATTGCCGTTCACCCACACAGGCAGATGCGAGAAATGATAGGATGCCAGCTTCCTCATGTCAGCCTGCTTATCCATATCGAAGTTCTCGATCCACTCGTCATAAGTCGGATACTCGTCAAACACATCCGTACCGACTACCTGATTGTCTGCCATCCTGAATCCCATATCTTCCTTCTCTTCCACTTCCTTAACCGGCCAGTTCTGGATGAAGATATTGTTATAGATGCGGTTATCCCCGTGCAGGATCGTCATAAAGCCGGCCACCTCTGTACGGTGCCTGATATGGTACGGCGTATACCGGGGCTGGTTGACACCGTTCACGATATTGTCCGTGCCGCCGCCCACTGCAGTAAAGGAACCCAGGATCAGGTTATGTACACAGGCCACACCTTCCGTGGCGATGCGGACAGCCGCTTTGGAGAGCATAATGTTGTTGTCGATCAGCGTCGGGCCGTGGCTCACTTCCACGAATACATCCTGGCTCATCATCGCGCCCTGTGCCATAGGCACGCCGTCCGGCGCATAGTTGTCATGCAGCAGATTCTGGGAAATACGCGTGCCCTGTGCCTGCCAGTCGCACCAGATACCCATCGTCGAATGGTGGATATGGTTGCGGCGCATCACAACGTCGATGGCAGCATGCAGTTTGATACCGGAAATCTCCGCACCGCCCAGCTGCTGCATATTGTTGATATTGTGAATATGGTTGTCCTCGATCAGACTGAATACGCAGCCCATACGGCCTACGATACCGGTCTGCTCACAGTGATGAATATGACAGCGTCTTACGATATGGCTGCCCACCTTCTCCTTCAGCCAGCCGTGATACTGACCGCGGCATACCGCGTCGCGCTCCATCTGTGTGGGACTCTTCACATGTTTGCGGGTAAAATAGTGGTCATTCTCTTCGTCGTAATATTTACCCAGAGAGATACCGCAGCACTTACTGTTGCTGATCTCGCAGTCCTCGATGATCCAGCCCCTGGACCAGTGTGGTCCTACCATACCATCCTGATAAGCCGCCGGCGGAGCCCATGTTGTTGCGGCCTTATTCACATTGAAACCGCTGAACGTGATATAGCCCACACCCGTTTTGGAAGGCATGAAGCAGTTGCGGCGCACGTTGATGTCTACTTTCTCCTCATTCGGGTTCTTGCCCTGGAAGTTGGCATAGATTACCGTCTCGTTGCCGTCCTGCTCGGTATACCACTTATAGACGGACCACTCCTGCTCCCAGGAAGGCGGATAGATCTCGCCCTTGATGCACTCCTCCAGCGTCTCTGCCTCATACAGCTGACGGTCGTTTAAATAAACCGCTCCCGTATGGCGCACTACCGGTGCAAAGTACCAGTCGCCGCCCACAAAGGTCGTGTACGGATTATAGCTGCCAAACACCCCGTTGTCCACACGGCAAACCCACACGTTCCCCTCATAGTGCTTCCAGTCCTTCATTTCTTCCGCTCCGGTGATCATTGCGCCTAACGGCACCTCGCTCCTGTACACGATCCGCGCATCTTCCGTACCCGCATTCACCGGATCCACATACTCCCTGTAGATACCCGGCGCCACCAGCACCTCGTCGCCCGGCTTCGCCACCTTCGCCGCATCATTGATGTGCCGGAACGGTGTTTCCTTGCTGCCGTTGCCCTCTTTCGCCGCAGCGGCATTGACATAGATGATCATTGTGTTACCCTCCTTACATTTGTTTGATTATAATCAAGGCTGAGGAACAGCCGCCAAAACCCATTTGACAGTTGTTCTCAACCGTACTGCCCGTAAACCCCGAAAGTATCATCCACAGCGCGCTACTTCGCTCCGCTTCCCCTGAATACCTCCAGAACAGTCTTCAGCAATATCTTCACATCCAGCATGAAAGACCAGTTGTCAATATACTCCACATCCAGCCGCACAATCTCCTCGAAATCCGTTATCTCACTTCTTCCGCCCACCTGCCACATACCGGTAAGCCCCGGACGGAAACTGAGCCTTTTCTTATGATACGGGCTATACTGGGCAAATTCATCCAGCGTCGGCGGCCTCGTTCCCACAAGCGACATATCACTCTTCAATATATTGATAAACTGCGGAAACTCATCCAGACTTGTCCTGCGCATGAAACGGCCAATCCTTGTAATCCTCGGGTCATTCTCGATCTTGAACATCAGGCCGTTCATCTCATTCTGCTTCATCAATTCCTGTTTCCGCTCCTCCGCATCTGCATACATGGAACGGAATTTATACATCTTAAAGATCCGCCCGTTACGCCCCACTCGTTTCTGGGAGAAAAAGACCGGCCCCGGCGATTCCAGCTTGATAAGCGGCCCCATAACGACCGTAAGCAGCAAAAGGAATACGCAGCCCACCAGCGCCCCGCATATATCGAGCAGTCTTTTCAGCAGAAGCTGTCCTACCGGCGCCACCCTGTTGGCATAAGTCACCGTATAAAAACGGCCAAACTGGGAAAGTTCTTTCTGTCTGGCTCCGCGCAGCTCCGGTACCGGAATCTGATAGTGAAGTGTGATGCCCATCTCTGCCAGGATCTCCATCTCCGCCAGAATCTCCTTCTTCCGGCTGCCGGCCACCGCAATAATCACTTCATCCAGGGAGGCTCCTTTACAGTAATCCACCAAGTCCCGTTTATGCGCAGCTATCGGCATTCCCTTAAAGTCTCCTGCAGCTTCTTCCTCCCGGTCTAAAAGCACGATGCCCGTGATCTCATAACTGAAATCCTTCATACCCGTCAGATCGTGCACCAACGCTTCCGCATATTCTTCATCCGCTACAGCCAGAAGATTCCTCACCTCTCCAAACCGTTTGTACAAAAAAGGCAGCGTCTTCTTCCAGATCTGATGCACCGCGAGCATCAATCCACAGTCAAGTATAAGAAAGTAAAAAAAAGCCAGGCGGGAATAGGCATCCAAAATGTTCAGAAAATAGAGAAATACCGCCGTACCCGCGAACATCAGAAGATTATTCCTGATAATATGGATCATTTCATGCAGCGGACCCCGCAGGAACATATTGCGGTTGGTATTGCGCAGCAGATTCATGGCCAGAAATACCGTCAGACAGGCAACAAGGAGCATACCAAAGTCCATACGCTCATTGTCACTGCGAAAAATCCTTCCATTCCTGATATAGTTGGCCATCATCAGACTGACCATAATACAGATACAGTCCAATGCCAATATCATCAAGCTCTGTAATCTTGATTTCCTGTGATACATAATTGCGTTTAAACCGTTTCCTTTCCCTGTTATATTATTACACTGCTGTCCTGATACATTCTCACTGCCGCTTCTCTCATGCTATGCAGCCCATCAAGCGGCAGGCTCTATATGATGAAAATTTATTATGTAAGTTTCTTAGTCTATTTCCACCACTACAAAATGTATCAAAAAGACATCGACGCCGTCAGTCACATAGTCTACTTCCTTACACAGTCACTCTGCTTTTACTTCTGTCACAATCAGCAATGTGTTCTTCAAATTTTATCATACCATTCATATTAAAATCAAATTCCAGCTTTGAACTTGGCACATAATAAAAATGTTCCATAACAAATTTCACAAATTGGAGAGGAGAAATTGGTCGATCTACCGGGATTCTGCAATTCTTATACTCTCCCAGAGTTATATGTGAATATGGATGATGTGTCTCACTGTGCACCTCTTCATTGCTGTAATCAGCTCGAACAATAACCGGCAGTACACTTTTATTAAGGATATCCCCGTATATATAGTCTGCATCATATAACTCCGCATCATTCTGATATATCTCATACGATGGCGACGGATAAAATGCCAGTCTATGCGACAGCAATCTCATGCCACGCCCATCGAATCGATACATGAGCTGAAGAATTCCACCATCAGGCAATTTGACATTAAAATTACGACTCCTCTCTATTTCACCATAAATATCCTTATACTCCATATTCTTTAAATATAGAGAAATGTCTGTATAATTTCCCCAAACAATTTCATTGTTTCTCATGATTGGCAGATTATATTCTTCTGCCAGTCCACATCTGATCAATTCTTGAGTGGCCTTTCTCACCTCTTCAAATACTTTTTCTCTTTTTTTCAACCAAACAACACATCCTTCAACGCATTAATTGTATTTTCATCCAAATCTTCTCTTTGAATCTCTCCCTTTTGAATCTTTGACAGGATATCCGCCAGACTAAAATTGCTCTTTTTGATCTCACGAATCTCATTTTGAGTCATATCCCTGTGGATAATCCTCATGTTCTTCCGCTGCGATTTATCTGGATATCTAAACTGTAATTGATAGTTTTTCTCCCTTACCTCTTCATATTCCTTCATCAACAGTTCCATATTCTCTTTCAAACCGCTGACTCTTACCCATGCCTTCGATCTGGTTATCGCTGTAAACAGTATATTTCTTTTTCTGGATAAGTTTACTCCTCTGGCACAGAGATCTGCATTCACAAGATAGACCATCGCCGCTTCATTCCCCTTCGCCCTGTAAATTTGTGAAACAGCAATCGATTCTTCCTGAAAAAAATCATCCGGAGTCGTCTGTACACCTACAATATGCGATCTGATGTTTCTTTCCATCAGCATAATCCTAATATGAGAAACATAGCTTTTGGTGACTCTTGGATCCGGATGAATGATCATAATATCCTGATATCTTAATTCTTCTTCTTTCAAATTTCTTTCGATATCATTAACAATCCACTCGGCTTCCTGTTCTGCCGTATCAAACTTCCTGAACTGAATCAAATCATCTACCGGAGAGTGGTTTTCTAAAAAAACAGGGCTGTTCTCATCTGTTCTATATAATGTGACAAACTCTCCGTCTTTTATCCCGCCTTCTTTGACCGTATATCCTATATCCTCCCATAATTTCTTATCCTCAAACAACTGAACCAGGGCCGTTTCCTCACGCGCCTCTCTTTCTCTATATATACCAAATCCCAGGCTGTGAGCGGTAATCAAAACAGGACGTGAATTACGATAACATTTTGACAAAACAATATCTTCTGCTTTACCGTTACTGTTATCTAATACAACGTTGGGTTTCCCACCCGTCTGCCCAAATATCTCTTCCGGTGTGTCGACACTCTTATTATCCAGGCTCTGTAATTCATCATAGGCATAGACCAGCATACGACTCTCTTTTGGAAGAGACATATAACACATCCGTAAAAAATATTTTGAAAAATCCTGAGCCTCATCTACCAGGATCACATCATATAAAGGCTTCGGATCAACTACCGTCTCTATCGCCTCTTGACAAACTCTGTCAAAAGCCAGCTCATTACGGCCAAATTTCCGACATGCATCATTATAATCATAGCAGGTTATATTATTCACCCTGCAAAAGTTAAAATACAGGCCCTCTGAATTCCTGCTTCCCCATGCATGAATGATCCTGATCCTGTCCCAGTCCGGCTCCTCATTTGTATTTTCAATAATAAAATTAGTGATCAACTGTATAAACTGCCCTTTTAGAGCACGACTGTTAAAAGTGACAGCGATCACTTTCTCCTCATACATAGTATATAAATATGCAACCTTTAACGCCAGCACAATTGTTTTACCTGAACCTGCCAGTCCACGAATTCTCTGAACACCTTCAACAGTCTCAATCACTGCCTTACTCTGATGCTTATCAAGACACGATATCTGATTCTCCAGCGCTTTCAACTTTGCACCCCTAGAGAAATCGCTCCGAAGATTCAACCGGTGTCCCCGCTTCTTAATCTGCGAGATCATTTGTATTGCTTCCAAAAGCCCTGCATAATAATTATCACTTTCCTCCCAGCTGAGTCCTGACAAATATGCCTTCAGATCCTCACTTGATGTAAGAATCTCTTCTCCTCCCACTTTATAACGCGGTGCATAACAGACTACATTCACCGGCACCTTCAGTTTTCTCCGGTTCGATAAATAATTATATCTTTTTAATCTGGCCTCCATATTATTATATAGTTCATCCAGAAGTTCCATCTTATGATCAATATTATCTCCGGCTGACATTTCCAGATCAAAGATAAGTACGCCACACTGCCTGCATACCAACAATGCATCAACTTTGATCTTACCATCCATTCCGCCCAAAACAGGATAACCTAAATAGAAATATCCCTCCAACTCCATTGTATTTAAAATAGAAATTAACTCATCTGCCAGGACTTGTTTCGATGTAACACCATTGATAATTGTAATCATATGACACCTCTCTCATAACTCGATATAACTACCCCTTCCTTCCTATACGCTCATATTGCAGCATTCCTTTTGTATAATTTCACTTACAGGAAATACGGTAGAACCAACCATGAAAAGCAAATTGCATTAAGATATAATTACATGATATACTGCTGTTGAAAGAATAGCAAATAAATTTTCTATAAAAAATGTCCTGATTAAGCAAATCATCTGTAAACTCAATTTCATCACACAACAGCCCCATCCTATCTTTCCACACTCCGCTTAAACTCCACATACGTCACTGCAAAATACACCAGATAGATTCCGAAAAATAACCCGGCACTTTTCCCGAAGAATCCTCCCACAACGGTGGGCACCCCTGTCATCATGATAAACCGGTCGCTGGCAAAGAGGATCATCCGTCCGCTGATCACCACTGCCAACAGCGCCGGACACAGATAAAAAGCCGCCAACTGCTTGAAAATCAACCATTCTATCCGCGTACGGCTCAGCCCCAGTTTCGACAGCACATCATAACGGTACCTGTACCTGGCCGCGTCGCTCACCTGCTGCACGGACAGCACCGTCACCGCCACACAGACAAACACCAGACCGATATAGAACAGCGGAAGTATAATGGAAGCCAGCATATATTTCAGTTCCGGCAGCAGATTATCCCGTACCAGACAGAGTTCCACCACACTGATAATGGTGTCGGAACCGCAGCACAGATCGCCCGCCACATGCCCTTCCACATCCGGATCTTCCTCCGGCAGCAACTCCTTCAGCTTATGCTGCAGCCCAATTGGCGCTTCTCCGTCAAGATCCGCCACCAGCTCCGTATAATAGGGCTGCATCCGCATCAGCACCTCATCCGGAACCACCACCATATAATCCGCTCCGTTGTGTCCGTCCTGGGAAAAAGGCTCCGCCCAAATGCCCGCGCAGATCAGGACACCGTCGCCAGCCGCATTCCCGATTATCAGCTCTTCCCCGATCTTCTGCACTTCCTGCTCCAGCCTGGGCTTAATCTGCACCAGATACTCCTGCTGCCCAAGCTCTACCCTCTCGTAACCCAGCATCTTCCGCAGATGGTTATAATCCGTAAGTCCCATATACGTATCGTACGTATAATAATTACCGTCTCCGTACTCATCCCGCAGCGTTCTCTCGATGGCTGCCTCATCCGGCGTGCCGTCCGCATTCCTGTACATGGCGCCCCATGCCTGTAAATGGGTCAGCATCCAGGTATTGACCGCGTTCCTGCCATCCGTATAGATATGATAGGTATAATAGGACGATACTGCGGCCTCCTCCTCGATCACCCTTTTCTCTTCTGTAAAATCATACGCAGTCTCCTTGCTGTAGATCTGCACATCAAAGGGAAATTTCCCGTCCAGCACCGTATTCTCGTAATCGCTGAACATCAACGCCAAAGATGCCCCCAGCAGGGCAAGCGTAAACAGCGACGTCAATGTCCCCATGGTAAACTGCATCGTCCGCACCTTAGAAGCAAACTGACGCAGCAGAAACAAATTCTGCCCTCGATAGACCGCCGCCCCGCCCCGGCGCACATAACAGATGATCCAGGCCGACAGACCCAGATAGAAAAGATAGATTGTGATCACTAACCCCACCACAAACACCGTCGTCTGCATTGTGTCAGCCAGTCGTCCGAACAGCTTCCAGAACAACAGGATAAAAATAAGCGAAAGAGGGAGCAGCATCTGTTTGGCCCGCTCGAACTTCTCTTTGATCTCCTCATTGCGTCGTCTGGCGCTCATAAGCGCCTGAATATTCATCTTCTTAAACTTCCGCCTGCAGCGAAAAAGCGCCAGCATATAACAGCCGCCGTAACAACACAGCGTCATAAGCAATGTCCCGCCGTCCGGCCTGATCCGCAGATGATACTCCATCCGCACCATGGAGCACATCACCGACATCAAAACCTGCTGCAGTAAAATGCCTGCCGCTGCTCCAATCACAAAGGCCACACCGCCAAGCAGAATATTTTCCCGCACATACAGTCTGGCAATGGCTCTTTTTTTCATGCCCAGCAGTAAATAAATGCCAAACTCCGTACTGCGCTTTTCCAACATAAACCGCACCATGTAATTGATCAGCCAGGCCATAATCAGGATGATAAAAAAAGTTGAAAACCCCACCATCATCCCCATAAGTTCATTGAGATTCATGGTAAACTGCCGTTCCAGCTCATTCTGGAAAAGAAGGCTGCTAAAAGCATACATCAGGGCCGTCACCAGGATCATGGTGAGCATATAGACCAGATAATCCCGTGCGGAACGCTTCATATTGCGCACGCTGAGTTTGTCGTAAAAAGAACCATATTTCTTATCCTCTCTCATCGGACAATGCACCTCCCGTCAGCGACAATACATCCAGGATCTCCTGCAGAAAAACCTTCCTGCTCTTTGTACCCCGCATCAACTCATGAAAGATCTTTCCGTCCTGCAAAAACAGGATCCGGCCGCAGTAGCTGGCCGAAAAGGCATCATGCGTCACCATCAGGATGGTGGCCTGCATCTCCCTGTTCAAATCCGTAAACGTCTCCAGAAGTATCTGCGCCGACCGGGAATCCAGCGCTCCCGTAGGCTCATCCGCCAGCAGCAGCTTAGGCTGGTTCACCATGGCCCGACCGCAGGCGCACCGCTGCTTCTGCCCGCCCGATACCTGATAAGGGAACTGGTCCCGGATATCCTCAATTTGCAGAAGCTTTAAGATCTGTGCGCAGGCCGTCAGGATCTCCTTCTTCGGTTTTTCCTGCAGCGTCAGCGCCAGCACGATATTTTCCTCGATTGTCAACGTATCCAGAAGATTGTAATCCTGAAACACAAATCCCAGATTATCCTTACGAAACTCCGATAAGGCATCCTCGGACAACTCGGTGATATCCGTGTCCTCATAATAAATATGCCCCGCCGTTACCCGGTCAATCGTCGCCAGCAGATTTAAGAGCGTCGTCTTCCCCGATCCGGATGGTCCCATAACGCCCACAAATTCCCCCTTTTCCACCGCAAAACTGACACAATCCACGGCCTTCGTCACGTTAGCCGCGTTGCCATAGTATTTCTCCACCTCGCATATGCGGATATAGTCGTTCATTTTCCGTTCACTCCTTTCAGCCGTTTGACCCAACAATAGTTTAGCATCCTCCCGTTTTCTTTCTATAGAAAAAGATTGAAGTTATCTTACTTTTTTGAAAGATAACCTCAATCCTCCTGTTCCCTGTCTATATAGACGCTGATCGGAAACAACAACGTCATCCTCGTTCCCCTGCCGTATTCCGACTCGGCCCGCAGTCCCACTCCCAGCTTATCACACAGCTTCCGGCACAGATACAGTCCCATGCCGGTGGCCCTCTCATGGTCACGGCCGTTACTGCCCGTAAATCCTTTCTCAAAAATACGGCAAAGCTCCTCACTGCGGATTCCCACACCATTGTCCTCCACCGTCAGGCACACTCCGTCCCGCTCCCGTTTCGTCCGAATCCGGAAGGTTGGCTGTTTACCGCAATACTTCACGCTGTTTAAGATCATCTGGTTTACGATAAAAGCGATCCACTTTCCATCCGTGTAGACCGGATCCGGACAGTTCACCTCCGCCCGCACTCCGCTTTGGATCAGCAGGAGACGGTTCCTTTCCAAGACGTCTTCCACCGTCTCCTGCAGATTTGTCCTGCGGATGATAAAGTCCTTGTAGACATTCTCCGATCTGGCGTAGTAAAGCGCCATATCCACATAATTTTCTATCTTTTGATTCTCCAGACTGACTGCCCGCAGAGTCTCCCGCGACTCGGACAATCTGCTCCCGTTCTCACACAACAGCGAAATTCCCGTGATCGGCGCTTTCACCTCGTGCACCCAGTTCTCTATGTATTCCCTGTACTCCCTCTCCGCCGTCTCAACCTGCCTGATCCGCTCGATCACGGACTTGTTCGACCGCCGTATCATATCCCGGTACAGTCTGTCTTCCAGTTTTGCGGATGACGGCAGCAATTCCCCCAGCAGATACCGTTTGTCCACCTGCTCCAGAATATGCCCTGTTTCCTCAAAATATTTCCTTCTCCCAAGATAAGTAACCACCAGCCAAACACACACAATCATTCCCCAGAAGATCAGAAGGATCGCCACATTCGCACCGCTGTATCCTGTCAGTCTTAAGAATACGCTCATCATCCCCATACAGACCAGATGCAGCACCAGAAGAAAAAACCGGTCTTTCAAAAATGCAAGCACGCTCATTCTCATATCCGGTACCCAAGCCCTCTCTTCGTCACAATCAGCTCATGCACCCCGATCGCCTTTAATTTCTCCCGGATCCTGGTCATATGCACACTCAATGTATTATCGTCTATGAAAATCTTATTCTCCCACAAATACTCGATCAGGTTCGTCCGGGAGACATATTCCCCGGGCTGTCTGAAAAGCCGGTATAATATCTTCATCTCCGCCTTGGTAAGTTCCGTCTGCTTATTCCTGCATGTCAGTACACACCCGGCAATGTCCAGCCGCACATCCTTGTGAACAAACTGCGTCTGCTCCTTCAGCCTGCCTCCCATGGTGCGCTTCAACACGGCCCCGATCCGCGCCAACAGTATCGGAGCCTGATAAGGCTTCGTAATATAGTCGTCCCCGCCCTTTAAGATACCGTTCAGTTCATCCATGGAGTCCGTGCGGCTCGTGAGAAAGATCACCGGCACGCCCATTTCACCACGGATCTGCGTACACACATCGAAACCGGAGCATCCCGGCAGATTGATATCCAGCAGGATCAGATCCGGCGACTGTTCCGTAATCTGCTGCAGGATATGGTGAAACTCAGTCAAGGCCGCCGCCTCGTACATCGCATTTTCCAACAATATTTTCAGTTCCCGGCGGATGACTGCCTCGTCTTCTATGATCAGAATCTTCACTGCCATAATCGTCTCCTCCTCAGATCGATTCCCCACACTCCGGCGCTCATTTCTTTCTGCCGACGATCAGGTCATAGCTCTCCGCAATCATCCTTTTGATCTCCTCTTCCGGCACAGAGCCGTCCAGAATGACCGTATTCCAATGTTCTTTATTCTGATGCCATCCGGGGATCACGGCCTCGTACGCATCCCGCCAGAAATCCCTCCACTGTGGATCCACCTTCACATTGACCCATATCCTGCCTTCCCGTTCATAAGTCCACGCGAAAGCCTTCCTGTTGCCCCGATAACGGGCCAGCTGCCAGTTATCATCATGAAAAGGCGCATCCAGATATACCTCCTGAAACGTCATACAATATGCCAGCACTTCCTGCCTTGTTGTCATCCGGCTCTTCCCTCCCGTTTCAAAAACACATATTTCTTCGTATCAGATAAATCGCTGCAATAGGAAAAGCCTAAGGCATGAAACTCCTTCATGCCTTCCGGCCGGCAGATATTGTTCTCCGCCAGAAAACGCACCATTTCACCCCGTGCCATCTTGGCCAGCGTGCCCTTCTGCTTTACCTTCCCGTCAGCCAATTCTCCGAACTCCACAGTGATAAACTCATCTTCCGGCGTTATGTATTTCCCAATGCACTGCGAGTATTCCCGTGAGGCCAGATTGATGATCACCCGATCCTCTTTGGTCAGGCTTTGATAAAGCCGTGCGCCCCAGAACGCATATAAATCTCTGTATGTACCCACCGCCAGCTGCGCCTGCATCTCCAGACGATAAGGCACAACGCCGTCAAACGGCTTAAGCAGACCATAGAATCCCGAAAGAATGCGGAGATGCTCCCCCAAATAGGAAAGCGCCTCCGCCGTAAGCACACCCGGCGCCATATATTGATACTGCAGACCCTCGTAGGACATCACCGCCGGCGTCAATCCCCGCTCCGGATCCATATTCCGGAAACGCTCATAATTCAACTCCGCCAACTTATCATTGCACTTCCATAATGCCCGTGCCTCCGCATAAGATAATGCCTGGATCGCTTTCATCAACGTCCTCGTCTCTGCTAGGAACTCCGGCAGACCGCAGGCCGCGAAAGAATCCGTATCCACATTCATTTTCTTCGCCGGTGAGATGATGATCTTCACTGATGAATACCTCTCTTTCTCAAACTACGCGTCCGTAAACCAGGATGCTGTCAGCGCCGGCCTAATCTCTACGCCTCTTCCAGCTCACCCAGCATCTGCGCCGGATTCTGCTCCGCCTTTACATTGCCGAAAGCTTTCACGATCACGCCTTCCTCATCGATCAGATACGTCGTGCGCACGACGCCCATGCTGACCTTGCCGTAGTTCTTCTTTTCCTGCCACACATCGTAAGCCTGGATGCAGGAAAGCTCCGGATCCGACAGCAGTGTAAACGGCAGCCCATACTTCTCCTCGAACTTCTTGTGGGAGGCCACACTGTCCTTGCTCACGCCCAGCACCACCGCGCCCTTTTCCTGGAACTGCGGATACATCTGACCGAAATTGCAGGCCTGCTTCGTACAGCCCGGCGTATTATCCTTCGGATAGAAATACAAAATAACTTTTTTGCCCTTATACTCTTCCAATGTGTGTATCTGTCCGTTCTGATCCGGCAGGGAAAATGCCGGCGCTTTAGTTCCTGTCTGTAACATGTTCTGTCCTCCTCTTTTCTGTTGATCGTCTCGCTGTTTGTCCTGCATACATGCAACAAGCTGCACAGTATTCTCACCGACCGTGCAGCTTATGTGCCGTTCCAGGCAAAAACATTACCATCATACTATGTGCATTCGCCATCTATCTTATACCGATATACCACTGTACTCCTCCATATCTGCCGAAAAGCCGCCGTCTGATCGCACGGCTTGCTTTCCTCACTGCCGGCCGGAAACCTTCGGCAGCTTCGCAATGGCTTTCTCAAGCTCCGCATCCGCAGGAACGTAATCCTCCATTTCACCGTCATTATATCTCTGATAAGCCACCATGTCGAAATAGCCCGTGCCGGTCAGACCGAATACGATATTCTTCTCTTCCCCTGTCTCCTTACACTTCATCGCCTCGTCAATGGCAACCTTGATCGCATGGCTGCTCTCCGGCGCCGGCAGGATTCCTTCCACTCTCGCAAAAGTCTCCGCCGCCTGAAACACTTCCGTCTGCGCCACGCTTCTCGCTTCCATAAGTCCCTGATCATACAGCTCGGAAACCACGGAACTCATGCCATGGTAACGCAGTCCACCCGAATGGCTGGCCGAGGGAATGAAACCGCTTCCCAGCGTATACATCTTCGCCAGCGGGCATACCTTACCCGTGTCGCAGAAATCATAAGCGTAAACGCCTCTCGTCAGACTCGGACAGGATGCCGGCTCCACCGCGATGATCTTATAATCCGCCTCGCCTCTTAAGATTTCCCCCGCAAAAGGAGAGATCAGGCCGCCCAGATTGGAGCCGCCGCCCGCACAGCCGATGATCGTGTCCGCCTTGATGCCGTATTTATCAAGCGCCGCCTTCGTCTCCAGGCCGATGATCGACTGGTGCAGCATTACCTGAGACAATACGGATCCCAGCACATAGCGGTATCCCTCCTGACCGGTGGCCGCCTCCACTGCCTCCGAGATCGCACACCCCAGGCTTCCCGTCGTCCCCGGGAATTCCTCATTGATCCTGCGGCCGACATTCGTCTCCATCGAAGGAGAAGGCGTTACTTTCGCGCCGTAAGTGCGCATCACCTCCCGGCGGAAAGGCTTCTGCTCATAAGAGCATTTCACCATATATACCTGACAGTCCAGTTCAAAATAAGAACAAGCCATGGAGAGCGCCGTTCCCCACTGCCCTGCGCCGGTCTCCGTCGTCACACCCTTGAGCCCCTGCTGCTTCGCATAGTAAGCCTGCGCGATCGCGGAATTCAACTTATGGCTTCCCGACGTGTTGTTGCCCTCAAATTTGTAATAAATGTGCGCCGGCGTACCCAACCTTTCTTCCAGGCAATATGCCCGCACAAGCGGCGACGGACGGTACATCTTATAGAAATCACGAATCTCCGTGGGAATATCGAAATAAGCCGTCTCATCATCCAGCTCCTGCTTCGCCAGCTCCCTGCAGAAGATGCCCGAAAGCTCCTCCACCGTGATCGGCTGCAGTGTTTCCAGATTTAAGATCGGCGCCGGTTTCTTCTTCATATCTGCGCGGACGTTATACCACTGTCTCGGCATTTCCTGTTCTTCAAGATAAATTTTGTATGGGATCTTGTGTTCCATTGCTGTTTCCTCTCTTTAATCACTTATTTTCCGATAGATACGATTACTCTATAGTACTTTACCATATTACAGGCAAAGTGTTAAGGCTCTATTTCGGTCATTTCGCTTCTTTTCCCATCTCATTCTTTTATCTTCCAATACCCATTTCTGGTTGAACCCTCGTGGACTATAATACCTTGATCCGCCAGCTCTTTTATATTTTTTTGAACAGCTCGCCTTGAAATTTTTATTATTTCCGCCATCTCCGCTTGTGTGATTCTCGAATTTTTCCGGATCATCTGCATTATTTTTTGCTGCGTTGCATTCAAACCGTTTGGCGAACTTTTTGGCGAACTTTTTGGCGAACTTTTTGGCGAACTTTTTGGCGAACTTTGAGCCTCATTACCACTGTAAGAAGGTCTGTATAAATTTACCCTGAAACTGTCCCCAATCTCCAGTAATTCCGGATCCCGGATTCCATATTCCCTGCAGGAACTAAACATTCTTTTAATTCCGGTTCCCCAGCTTTCGATGATCCTCATCCTGCTGAACACTTCTGCAATACATCGATTGCGAATCTTAGAACCACCTTCCTTAATCTGTTCTATCGTCAGACCTCCGTAAAGCATCCCCGGAGATGTTACCTCTACTCTGTCATCATATACTGCAACCTGTACACATGCTCTGTCTAAAAAATTCCTGTGTGTCACAGCATTCACAATCGCCTCTCTGATTGCTTCCGTCGGCAATTCATAGGCTTCATTTCTGACAAGGTCCTTTATTTCAGCTCCCAGATTAATATGTTTCAATACAAAATCATAGGCCTCTTCAATCTGCTCATAAAGCGGTCCCTCGAAATCTCTTTTATCAATAAAAACAACCCTCTCCGTTCCTTTAAATAAAGCACACTGAATTTTAGCAAAAGGGAATACATTATCAGTCAACAGAACAAACGCATTCGTTGGCAGCAATGTCCCATCCATATTTCTAACTACACCCCAATTAATCAAATTCTGTATTGTAACATCTTTTATCTTCTCTTTTTCACTATTCGATTTGGCCGCTTCTACCATATATCTTTTTATTGCTCCACACAGCTGTTCTGCTTTGCCGGCATCATATTTATGCTCTACGCACACCATCTCATCAAAAGAACGATGAGTCCCCTGTAATTCCAGATCTTTTAAAACAGCTTCATCAGCGGGTCTGGACGTTCCCGATACTCTGATGTAAGTGCCTGTCTCTTTTCCAAGTGACTTGATATAATATGGCCGGTTCGCCCCCGGATATATATTAATGACAATTACACTTTTTCCATCAATGGTGTTTACTCCAATATTCGGAAAAATCTGCGGACAGCACATATCGGAGATAGTATTTGTAATATTGTCTATAATCTTAAAAACTCCATCTTTATCGACACCTACAATCTCATGTGTTTCATCGTCAATGCCAATGACAATCTTCCCGCCTGCAGTGTTTGCAAATGCAATGACGCTTTTTATATATTTTTCGCTCTTTTGAGGCACTTCACGTTTAAATTCAATATTGACAGATTCTCCAAACTTAATTTCATCTACCAGCATTCTCTTTTCTCCTCAAATCTGCATTTTTACTCTGCTTTGCAATAAATACCCGCTGATATGTCTTGATAGAATATGCTCTGCATCAGCCAGTATAATTTCAATAATTGACTGGTCTCTGCGGCTTGAATTGCGCTTAACTGATATTCCCGCAGATTCAGGTCATCCTGATCGCGCAATAAATCAAAGGTCAGGAATTTTAAATATACGATAAATTATATCACAATTCCATGATATAAACTACCGCCTTCTAAACCACACGCTATTTCATTCGCTCTTTCTTTTCCGCCCCCCCCCAGGAAATTGTAGACTGGTCGAACATCTTCCGGAACTGCGAGGGCGTGCACTGATTCTGTCTCTTAAAAGCCCGGTTAAAGGACGCGATACTGGAAAATCCGGACTGCAGCGCAACATCCATGATGGACGCCGCCGGATTCTCCAGAAGCTCCGTTGCCTTCGCAATGCGCAGAGAGGTCACATACTCTGGAAAGGACATCTGATAGTACTCCTTAAAAAGACGCGAAAAATGATATTTGCTGAATCCCGCAAAGGCTGCCGTATCTTCCAGCGAAACATCATTCATATAACGTTCCCGGAGAAATTTCGATATGGCCACAAATTTCTGATCATAGGCTTTCTGCTGCGGTGTTTTTGAGGCGGAAAGCTCGCTTTGCAGTAAAGTATTGTGATTGCCCACCACAATAAAGAACCTCAGCAGTAATTCATACATCCGCAGCTCCCGGAAGGCTTCTCTTCCATAAAAGATATCCTTGATGCGCAGCAACAGCTCCAACGGGTTTTCTTCAAATGCAACACCGTCATGGATATCCAGGATTGGATTTGAAAGAAAAAGCTGCTTATTGGCCGCAAAATCATGGAGCTGCGGCAAAAATATATTGGAAAATTGAAGGATCAGATTGGGCTTATTGGTTGTCTGGACAATGGAATGCAACGTCCTTGGAGCGATCAGCGCAATCTGATCACGGTTCATCTCCCATGTCTCCGTGCCCAGACTCAGCGTATATTCATCGTTAAGCGGCACTATGATCTCCATGAAATTATGCCAGTGGTTTGGAAAAGAATAATAATAATGTCCGTATGAAACATTCAGCGACATCGAATGGTCAAACAGTAAAGGTTCAGACAAATCTGATTTGATCATAGAAAGAAATCCTCCTCATATTATATATAACCTCTCACGCTCTCCTTACATACCACCCCGTATCAGTTACGGATGGCGTTTCCGAATCCTGATCCCCGTATAAATATCTCTGCAGAATATCTGTCCGGCTGCTCTTATATTGCGCAGAAGTCAATAGAAAGTGTTAGATTATCTGCATTATATATTAATTATTGCTCTAGTTATATATGCTACTTGCATAATTTTATCCTCTATTTTTTGTATAAATGTACTAACTGAATAAATTTGGTATATCGTTGCACCTCATCACAGAGCAATTTTCTATATCTATGGCGCAATAATTGAATAGAATTGTGCACATTTTGAATGTATAGTGAAGATACCAAAACCGAAGCGCGCATCGGAAATACGATGGGAGGAAAGAACAATGGGTGTTATCAACGGAAAAAATATTTGTCAGATTGCCCTGGTGGTAAAGGATCTGGATAAAACAGTAGAGGAATATGCAAAATTATTCGGCGTTCCGAAGCCGGAAGCATTCCGTGTCCCGGAAGAAGCAATCGCACATACAACTTTTAAGGGAGAAGCAAGCAGGACGAGAGCCAGACTGGCGGTTTTTGATCTGGGACAGGTTGTGCTGGAGATCACGGAACCGGATGATGAGCCAAGCTCCTGGAAAGATTTCCTGGAGAAAAACGGCGACGGTATCCACCACATTGCATTTATGACCGATGACAGAGAAGCAGCAGTCAAATATTTCGAGGAGAATGACATGCCCATCCGTCACTACGGAGAATATGAGGGCGGAAACTACACAGTATTTGACAGCAAAGAGAAATTAGCAACTTTTGTACAGGTGAAATACGAACCGTAAGGAAAAACAGGATTCCAGAAAGGAGTAATCTTATGAAGAGAAAATTAACAGCAGCTATCATGGCGGCATGTATGGTTACAGGTTTACTGGCAGGATGCGGCGACTCCGCTGCAGACAGTTCGGGAAGCACATCCGGCGATACCCAGACCGAAGCGGTGCAGGAAAGCACCACCACAACAGAAGCGGAGGCGGCTCCTGAACTTTCAGAAGAAGATAAACAGGCGCAGGAAAAAGTAAAAATGAACATAGATGAGCTTCTGGCCAACGGTCTTGAGATCGAAGATACCGATCTGACCGGTGAATTCTCCTACTGGTCTGCTTTTACGGGCGATTCCGCCGTCTGGGAGCAGAGCCGTGTGGACGCTTTCAACGAATTATACGCAGACAAAGGCATTAAATGCAACGTGCAGTTCGTTCCGGACGGAGCCGGTGTCAGCAACGGCAAACTTCTGTCCGCCATCGCCGGAGGACAGGCTCCCGACCTGATCATCTGCGATAACGCAACCGCTGCCTATTCCTACGCGGCAAACGGCAGTTTCGAAATGTTACAGCCCTATCTGGATAAAGTTGACCTGAATGTAGATAACTTCTTCCCCGGCTGTAAAGACGTTATCTATTATAAAGACGAGCCTTACCTGATCCCGCAGGATACCAACGTTATGCTGCTCTACTACAACCCGGATATGGTTACCGAGGCCGGCCTGGATCCGGAAACTCCGCCCACCACGCTGGACGAGCTGGACGCATGGGCAGAAGCTCTGACCATCCAGAACGACGACGGATCTTATGCGAGATTCGGTCTGATCCCCTGGCTTGACCTGCAGACAGACGCCTTCACACTGCCTTTCTTCTTCGGTGCAGATGTGTACGACGCTTCCACCAATACCCTGAACCTGACGTCTCCGGAAATGGTTGCCTGCATGGAGTGGTTCCAGAGTTACGGTGAGAAATATGATCCTGAGCGTATTTCTTCCTTTACTTCCGGCCTGGGCGGCATGTTTTCACCCGACCACGCCTTTATGACCGGCAAAGTTGCCATGACCATCACTGGTAACTGGTTTACGGGAGCACTGAGAACTTACGCTCCTGATGTGAACTATAAAGTGTGTGCAATCCCCGCTCCGGAAGGCGGACGTTCCAACAGCACCACTTTCGCCACCAATGTTTTCGCGATTCCACAGGGTTCCAAAAACCCCGAACTGGCTACCTTGTTCATCAAGTTCTGTATGTCCGGCGCAGTTAACGAGGACAACTTTGCCGAGTGGAGAAGTATACCCACCAGTGATGCGGAATTTGACAATGTGAGCCTGACCAAGAACGGCGATGAAATCTATGCGTTGGAGAGAGAACTGGCTAATTCGCCCGAGAATGGTATTCCGGCACTGTGTTCCGTCTCCACGGAACTGGCAAAGGCAATGGTTACCTTCCGCGAGAGCGTTATCTACGGAAATACCACGGATATCGCCGGTGAACTGCAGAAACTGCAGGATAAATATCAGGCGGAACTTGATAAGAACAACTAACGGGTATATACCCTGCATTTCGTTGATATTATGTCAAGAAGCCCCAATTCGGGGCTTCTCCGGCATATATCAAGAAAGGAGATTCTCATGAAGTCCACACGAGCCTCTGCTAGGAGAAGAAAATTTCCCAGCCTTGAAGCAGTCACTCTTTATGTTATATTAACCGTTTTGGCCATTTTGTTCGTTCTCCCTGTGTTTTACCTTTTCATGGGCGCGTTCAAGGCTGAGAGTGAATTGTTCCGCGTACCCTTTAAATGGCTGCCGGATAAATTCATACTCGACAATTTCAGCAATATGTTTCAGTCCATTCCCTTTATGCGTTACCTGAAAAATACAATGATCATTGTAGCGTTTAACATTGTCGGCTCCCTGCTTTCCTGTTCGCTGGTAGCCTATGGATTTTCAAGGCTGCGGTGGCCGGGACGGGATAAAGTATTTATTCTTGTGTTGATCACCATGATCCTCCCTTATCAGGTAACATTGGTTCCGCTGTTCCTTATGTTTACGAAAATAAAGTGGATCGGTACCTTTCTGCCGCTTATCGTACCCTGCTTTTTCGGAAATCCCTTTTTTATTTTCCTGCTGCGGCAGTTCTTTACGGGAATTCCGCAGGATATCTCCGAAGCGGCGAGAATTGACGGTGCAAGTGAATTTACCATCTTTTCCAGACTGATACTTCCCATGGCGAAGCCCGCTCTGACAACCGTAGCGCTTTTCGCATTCATCCGTTCATGGAATGACTTCCTGGGACCACTGGTCTTTCTGGGAAGAGACGAACTGTACACGCTGTCGCTGGCAGCTTCCATGCTGAAGTCCAATCTGGATCCCAACTGGAGCGTACTTCTGGCTCTGGGTACGGTCATGATCCTGCCGGTGCTGCTCATATTCTTCGTCATGCAGAAATACTTCATTCAAGGTATCGCCATGTCGGGAATCAAAGGATAGGAGGTGGAACGAATGAATCACGCAACAGATAAGCAACCTGCTCCGATTAAAAAAAGTAAAATGAATATCCGGCAAAAGGAAACAATTCATGGACTGCTGTTTATTTCACCCTGGGTCATTGGATTCCTGATATTTACATTGTACCCGATCTGTTCTTCGCTGTACTACTCTTTGTGCGAATACCAGGTAATCAAGGATCCTGTATTTATTGGATTTGACAATTACAGGACATTATTCCAGGATAAAACTTTCCTGAAAGCCATGAGCAACACCTTCTATATGGTGATCCTCGGTGTCCCCATTACCACCTTTATCGCTGTAACAGTGTCGATCATGCTGAACAATAAGAAGCTTCACTACACCGGACCGTTCCGGATCGTCTTCTTCATCCCGACGCTGGTACCCACCGTGGTGGCCTGCCTGTTATGGATCTGGGTGATGCAGCCCGAGACCGGTATTGTCAACAAATTGTTGGGATACATTGGCATCAAGGGACCCGGCTGGCTCTCCAGCATGTTCTGGTCAAAACCGGCGCTGATCCTGATGATGATCTGGACCTGCGGAAATGCCATCATTATCTATCTGGCCGGTCTGCAGGATATTCCGGGCAGTCTCTATGAATCCGCCGCCCTGGACGGTGCAGGTTTTATCAGACAGACAATCTCTGTGACCATACCGCTTCTGCGTTCCACCCTGCTCTACAACATGGTAACGCTGATCATCGGTGTGTTCCAGTGGTTCGCAGAACCTTACATCATGACCAACGGCGGGCCGGACAACCAGACTATGTTCTACTCCCTGTATCTGTACCAGAACGCATTCTCCTATTTCAAGATGGGATATGCTTCCGCTATGGCATGGGTGCTGCTGCTGATCGCCCTGGCAATTATTCTTGTGCTGTTTAAGGTTTTCCGCTTTGGAGAATCGGATTATTGATTACTGCCCGGACACGCACAAGCCACGAAAGGAGGAAATTTGCTATGATTGGTTTTGTAACAGGAGCTAACAGAGGCCTTGGTTACGAGCTTGTAAAGGAGGGACTGCAAAGAGGACACACAATGCTGGCATCCTGTCGAAAGACGGATCCTGTATCCGCCGCAGATCTCTACCTGCTGCAGGAACAGTATGGTGAGCGAATCAGGATCATGCCGCTTGATGTGGTAAATGAAACACAGGCGGCACAGGCGGCCGAAGAAGTCAAGCGACAATATGGCTGCCTGGATTTCCTGTTCAACAACGCCGGTGTGCTTTTTGAGAAAATGGTCATGCCGGGAGATGCCATTGCCGACCTGGATGTGGACAGATTCCGGGAAACACTGGATGTAAACATTACAGGCACGGCCATCGTACTGAAATATTTCATCCGTCTGCTCTATGCGTCAACGGATCCCTGTATCATGAATATCACCTCGGAAGCGGGACACCTGAGTCCTGAAGGCTATAACTATCTGGCCTACTCGGTCTCCAAGCATGGAGCCAATATGTACACCCAGAAAATCCGCAACTATCTGACAGCGGAAAAGGCAGATAAAAATATCCGGATCTACATGGTACATCCGGGACGCCTGGATACCATAATGGGCAAAGAAAACGCTCAGATCCATCCACGGGAATCCGCCGAAGGCCTCTTCGATATTCTGGAACGGAAAACATACATTCCACCCATGGATGTTCCCTTCATTAATTACAAAGGGGAGCCGATGCCTTATTAAAAGACTATAAGCCAGGCGGACGGCCTGTTGAAAGCAGCTGCCGTATTTACAAATCAGGAAGGAGCAAATAAAATGGAACAAACAAAGATCGGAATCATAGGCTGCGGCGTGATCAGCAATACATATATCCGGGATATCCAGAGATTCTATGATAAGCTGTACATCTGCGCCTGTGCGGACGTTGACACCAAACTGGCGGCACAACACGCTGCCAGATATCATATCCCGACAGGCTGTTCCGTCGACGAATTACTCTCCATGGACGAGATCGAGATCGTAGTCAATCTCACCCCGCCGCAGTTCCACACGGAGATCAACAGAAAGATTCTTCTCGCGGGCAGGCATCTTTTCTGCGAAAAGCCTTTTGCGCTGACAGTGGAAGATGCGGAGGAAATCCTGCAGCTGGCCCGTGAAAAGGGACTGGCCGTCGGCAGCGCCCCGGACACCTTTATGGGATCTTCTCTGCAGACCTGTAACAAACTCCTGCGGGACGGCTGGATCGGCAAACCGCTGTACGCAACAGCCAATATGATGTCCGGCGGTGTGGAAGGTTGAAAAATAGTAAATTAAGCCAAAATTGGCAATAAGACACAAAAAACAGGCTCACATAGTGAACCTATTCTACGGTATTCCCACCTTTGAAAAGAGGCCACCTGCATATCAATACTTAACGGGTGGGTGCATCAGCCATTGATACCGGGATGCCTAATTATTAGATTAACTATAACACAAAATGCTTGGCACGAAAACCCTTTTCATGGCGTTTTGTGCCTTGAGCGGAGCGAAAGGAATGGATATAAACATGGCATCCTGCCCCGACCAATTTCTATAAGGGAGGCGCCGGACCGCTGTATGATATGGGTCCATACTATTTCACGGCTCTGACCACTTTACTGGGGCCCCTCAAAAGTGTATGTGCCTTTTCCGGAACCGGCTTTTCCAACCGCAGAGTCTATACCGGCCCTTACAAGGGTACAACTGTACCGGTGGAAACGCCTACCCATTATTCCGGTATGGCGCAGCTGGAGAGCGGTGTGATTGTAAGCATGAATTTCAGTTTCGATATCTGGCATTCCAATCTCCCCATGCTGGAGATCTACGGCACAGAGGGTACATTGGAAGTGCCTGATCCCAATATGTCCGGCGGGCGGCCGAAAGTTTACCGGAAGGAAAGAACGCTGGATACCCTCTACTGTGACAGTGAGGAAGCAAAGGCGAAGCTGCATGTCAGTGCAGAAGTACCGGAGCTTTTCCCGAACATCGGGGAATATACGAGGGGAGCAGGTATCCTGGATCTGGCTGCTGCCATCCGGGAAGGCCGTCCGCCCAGAGCATGCGGAGCTCTCGCCTGCCATGTGATCGATGCGATTACCGGTATGATGAGATCTGCCGAAAGTCACGAAATCTATAACATGAAAACTACCTGTGTCATCCCTGATGCGCTGCATATGGGCATGGCACCGGGAGAAATATAAAAAACGGGCACAGCTCGTTTATGCAAAACAAATTATATTAATGAAAGAGAGGAAAAGAATATGAACGGAGTAGTAGGAACAAATTTAGTATGCCAGGTAGGATTTATCGTAAAGGATATCCAGGCAACCAAGAAAAAATGGGCGGAGTTTCTCGGTGTAGAAGAACCGGAAGCAAATCTGTGCGGAGAATATGAGATCATGCAGACCCAGTTTATGGGAGCACCGGCTCCGGAAGCAAACAGCTATCTTGCTTTCTTTGATGTGGGACCGGGCCTGCAGTTAGAGCTGATCCAGCCCAACGAAGCATCTTCCACCTGGAGAAACTACCTGAATGAGCACGGCGAGGGAATCCATCACGTTGCTTTCAATATTCAGGGAATGAAGATGCCTGAGGCCGTAAAGAGATGTGAAGATTTCGGCATGACACTGGAGCAGAAGGGTGAGTATGGCGATGCGTCCGGCAGATATGTGTACATGAACGCATATAAAGACCTGAAATGCATCGTTGAGCTTCTGGAAAGCGATAAATAGTCAGTATGGTATAAAAACGAGAAAGCAGGGCAGCGTATTTCAGCGCTGTCCTGCTTCAAATAACAGTGAAAACTTTGACACCCAAAATATATGACAAACCTGCAAAGAAGGAGATTATCTATGCGATTAGGACTATCAAGTTCTCTCACACATCAGACCCCGGAAGAATGGGCCGGCCGCCTGTCCGCACTCGGATGCCGTGCCGTAAACTTTCCCGCAGATTACACCTGCGATCCCGCCCTCCTGGACAGATATGCCAGGGCAGCGCAGGCGCATGATCTTGTGATCGCGGAAGTGGGCGCCTGGTGCAATCCCATTTCCCCCGACCCGGAAACAAAAGCGGCTGCCCTGCTTCGCTGTAAAGAGCAGCTGCGCCTTGCCGACCGCCTCCATGCGCGGTGCTGCGTCAACGTTTCCGGCTCCAAAGGCTCCCGGTGGGATGGACCCTATCGGGAAAATATGACCGAAGAAACGTGGCAGGATATGATCCGGAGCATTCAGGAGATCATCGACGATGTAAATCCCCAAAACACCTTCTATACCATAGAGCCCATGCCCTGGATGTATCCCATGGGACCGGACGAATATCTCAAAATGATCCGGGACGTTAACCGGGAACGCTTTGCCGTTCATATGGACGTATTCAACTGGATCACATCCGCCCAAAGGTATTTCTTCCACGAGGAATTCATGGAAGAATGCTTTACCAAACTGGGGACCCACATTAAAAGCTGTCATCTGAAAAATGTTCATCTTTCACAGGCATTTACCCTGCAGCTGCAGGAGACAGCCTGCGAGAAAGGTGACTTACATCTGGAGAAATACGCGCAGCTGATCGAGCATCTGGATCCGGACATGCCGGTAATCATCGAACATCTGGAAAGTGACACGGAATATCTGGAAAGTCTGGCTTATGTGATACAACGTTTTCACAAGGCGGGATATTCCCTTTAAGAAAAATATTGCGGCAGCAGTCCGAAGAATTTACGGTCTGCTGCCGCTGTTTTAAATGTAAGTCTATCATGCCAGAGGCTTGTTCCGCCGTCAAATACCAGTATATAATCAATAAACTTTTTCATCCCCGGAATGCCAAGCCGGTCACAGACCTTCAAAAAATGTTCTTCCATAACATTTTAGCAATAACTGCTCCGGATACTGAACCCCCAATTGCTCCAATGCAGTTCTAAGCCCCAATCGGCTTGCAGGAATACTTCTTCCAAACCACCATTCATTCAATTCTTTTTTGTTCGGAATACCGTTTTCACATCTATTCCAACAGGCAGAAAATCCAATTCGAAGGATTTCATCACTTTTAATATTGTCGCGGTATCATCGTCCATCTCCAGCTCTACTACAGGCATATCTTTATTCATCAATATACATCTCATCGACTTTCTACCTCCCTGATTCTACGCTGAAAAGAATTTGTGTTTTATCTCACCTTCCTTTATATCCTCATACTAAATTACTCATCTGCCTGAAGGCGATAAGACTGCTCCACGATTTCCATGACCCGATCGACGTCCGATGTGTGCTCCATATACAACTCTACATCGCCATTGCCCCATCTGCCGAGACCGGTTATATCACGGCAGATACCATTCGGATCAATCACCTCTGAGAACTTCATATTCAATGTGATCCGGAGTCTCTGTTTCTGAAATACGATATCCACAAAATTGGTATCCAGTTTATAAGCGACATACAGCTTCTTAAATTCACGCTTCACATCCGGAGAAAGATTCCGGATTCGACGGTCAAGAACTTCAAACAGCCTCTTTGTGATAACGTTCGTGTCATAAGTTTCGAGACTGTAGCGTTCTGCCGGTTTCTCCACGGTTTGATAAGGAGCAAGCTCCGCAGCAGTCATATCCGGGTAAGCCCAGATCTGTTTAGCCTTATCTGCCAGCAGCGCAGCACGCTCGTTTATTCTTTGCTCATTCCACTCATCGAGTTTTACAACGTAAGCATTCAGGCGGAGTGCACTTTCTTTAAAGCCGCCCTCCATATCCATCTTGACCATGAACGGATGGTCGCTCATTTCCGAATTGTACGCTGTGAGCGTCAGGTTGCCGATGGTATGCAGATAGGTCTTCTGTACCTCACGCCAATTTGCTCCAAGCATCTGCTGCCATTCAGGACTCAGACGGCTGTTCTGTGGCATGATGTGCTCAATCGTATAATTCTCAATAATGATCGGTGCCTTGTTGCCGAAGTTCTCCAGATGGCTAAGAATGAAGTTGCGGGAGCGCATGGTGTAAATATCTCTCGATACAAAGGCCGCCGTAAATTTATCATCGTCCGGAAACTCTTTATAATCATCACGCATGATGAAAAAAGCTTTGATGGAATTGACATAATCATCCTGTTTGATTTCATTCTTCAGTGTAGAAAACGTTTTATTCAAAGAATTTGTCGGTATGTCACAGATGCTGCGACGGAGCACATAGCTGATGCACAATCTGATAATCAACTTTAATTCGTCCTCAGAAATGACGCCCTCTGCATAATCACTATGCACTTTAAGCAGGAAGGGATAGGATACCTCCATCCGGAGATCATTAATATCTTCGTAAAGGGACTTGAGCGCGGGATTGCTGCTCCTCTTAAATACCATGTCAGTATAATACCTGGCATAGGTAAACAGGTCCTGACACAGCTCCCGAATAGTGCTGAATTCGCAGTTCAGATGATAGAGTTTGAATTCCTCATAAACACGATCCTGCTTTGGAATGCGGGTAATCTTCATGGTCAGATAATCCCTGAAGAATCTGTCCATAACGGAGTCCTGCATCTCATAAACGAACATCAATTCCATAGGACGCCAGAGGTGTTCATATACATAGGTCTGTTCAGTGGGATCCAATCCCATAAGAACATAGTTCCGGATCAAATCAGATTCGGACAGTTCTTTACCTGTAGAATTCAGGCTCTCGAAAATAGCCTGCGCATCATCAACAAAACGATCCAGCGTTATATTTACGATCTGCAGCCTGCCGATAGATTCATATATCTCAGCAGGCTGTAATTCTTTGTCTGCGATCTTTCCGGCAAAGAATTTATAGTTGTCCAGCAGTTTCGAACGAGTATCATTCGGAACAGGCTTTTCATCCACGAGACGCATCAGGATATCCCGGTCAGTCTCTGTCAGAAGCAGTTTGTAACGTTCGTCGCCGTTTTCATACGCATTCTTTAGAAGCATATTATCAATGCGGCAGGCATTGATGGTGGTGTCCTCCGGATTCCTGATTGCATAACCACGCAAAGCAAGCAGAAGCAATGACAGCGTGGTCATTCTCTGCTGGCCGTCTATGATCATATATTTCTGGACTCCGGTCGGCATTGCCTGCTCTGCAATATTCACGATGGAACCGACGAAGTGGCCTACTTTACCTTTCTCTGCTTCTTTGCCCTTGTTTCAATAAGTTGTGTTTCCACATCCTCTATTTTATCGTACATTCGATAGAGCCTGTCATCAAGGTCTGCTTTTCGTTTCATATAATGCCTGTCATCCGGATCAAGGGAATCAATTTCCTCCGCCAGCTTTAACTTAACAGCATAATACTGCCGCAACTGCTTTTCATATGACGCAAGCTCTGTGTCTATTGTGGCAGTATCCACTTTGCTGTTGATCTTTTCCTGCATCATTTCCGCAAACTTAGGATTACTAACCAACTTTATAATGACTTCCGCCACCGCATCATCCAACAGTTCCTCCCGTATCTGCTTCTTATAATCGCACTTGTGCCCGCTTGTCATGATACGATGCTTACAGCCGTAGTAATAAAAATCCTTATATTTTGTCCCATCCTTTTTTCGCTTAATGCTCTTATTTCCATACATGCCCGCTCCGCAGACCGGACATTTGACAATTCCCGAAAGAAGATGCGTTTTCGTGTCTTTACCTCTATTTACATGTTCGTATTTTTTCGCCTGCGCAAGCAGCTTTACCTGTGCCGCCTGCCAGACATTTTCCTCAATAATCGCATCATGCTGTCCGTCCACCAGAATATAGTTATCCTGCTCCACAAGATGATACTCGTTTCGTGTTCCATGAACTTTTTCTGTCTTTCTGCGTCCATAGGCAATCTTACCGCAGTATACCGGATTTTTCAGGATAAGACGAACCAAGTGCGCATCAAAAAGAGGATTTTTCCCGTTCTGTCGCTGTATTTTACAAATATCATGGTTTTCAAGATATTTTGCCACACCGTTAGCACCAATATCTGTATGCACATACTGTTCAAAGATTATGCGGATAGCTTTTGCTTCTTCTTCGTTAATCTGTAATTTCCCATCTATCAGTTGATAACCATATGGTGCAAACTCACCATTCCATTTTCCCTCACGGGCTTTCTGGATACGCCCCTCCATCGTCTGCACGCGAATATTCTCCCGTTCAATCTCTGCAACTCCTGACAGTACGGAAATTATCAGTTTTCCGGCATCCTTTGAAGAATCAATTCCATCTTCCACGCAGATCAGATTTACTCCGAAATCCTGCATAACTTGCAATGTAGAAAGTACGTCTGCCGCATTTCTGCCAAATCGAGACAACTTAAAAACAAGGACGAAGGAAACGCCGTCTTTCCCCGACTTGATGTCCTCCATCATGCGGTTAAATTCTAATCGTCCTTCTATGGACTTGCCGGATTTACCAGCATCCTCGTATGTACCGACAATTTCATAATCATTAAAATCAGCAAATGCTTTCATTCTGGCTTTCTGTGCATCTAAGGAATAACCATCTGTCTGCATGGCTGTAGATACTCTTGTATATGTGTAAACCTTTATTTTTTTTTCCTTTCATACCAAATTTTCCATTTTAATTTTTATCCGCCTTTTTACCCAATATTTTTATCGAGTTCAAATAGTCTTGTTCCACATCACTTAAAGTACGCTCTTTATATTTCTTATATTCTCCGGTTGCTCTTTCCACAGCCTGCTTATGTGTCACACTCCCGTTTCCTGACAATAACTGTTCACCGCTCATTGTTAAAATCCGGTCTAAGTGCTTCGCCCAATCTTTCATGGTCATAATCTGTTCCCGTTCTGCCTGACGTTCTGCAAAATCCAAATATCCCGACACAAGCTGCCCCATTGCGCGAAGTTCTTTTTCATTCAGATAATTTTTAGCAATGACAGCCTCCCGCAAAGTTGGCTGGTTTCCTGCAAATGTGGTAAGCCCCATAAATTCTTTTTCCGCATCTGCCCTTGTATAAATAACTTCCGCCGCAGTCTGCCCATGAATAGCATAATGAATTTTGTTCTGAACCTTCTGGAAAAACTGAATGGATATTTCCGCTTTCGGATCATAGTCAATGCTGGTAGCATAAATCTCCAGTACCTGCCTGTAAAATACCTTTTCGGAGGCACGAATATCCCTAATCCGTTCAAGCAGTTCCTTAAAATATCCACCACCACCTAAATCTTTCAGACGTTCATCGTCCAGTGCAAAGCCTTTACGCATATACTCTTTCAAGATTCCGGTTGCCCATATTCTGAACTGTGTGCCGCGTTTTGATTTTACACGATAGCCGACAGAGATGATTACATCGAGATTATAATAACAAATGCTGCGTTCTACCTGTCTGTTTCCTTCATTTTGAACTGTTGCAAAATATGCAACAGTTGCTTCCTGCGCAAGTTCTTCTTCTGAATAAATATTTTTAATATGCCTTGAAATTGTTGATTTATCTCTCTGAAACAGTTCTGCCATTTGGTCAATAGACAGCCACACAGTATCTCCATCAAAAGTTGTTTCGATCTTAGACAAACCATCCTCTGTTGTATAGATTATAATATTTGAATCTCCCATTTCATCTCTGTAATCCATAGTCACCTCATCTCCTTGTACTTTCACTCAAATATAAGCAAGTATGTTTTTTCCAAATTTGGTTTGGACATGCTTATCATGTTTATTATATATAGTACAATTACTATTGACAAGAAACATCTTTCCAGTCTTTTGTTGCCTTATTTTTTTCTTCCGCATGATTGTCTACTGTTATATCAGGTAAATTTTCTATATCCAAATCTGACGCATATTTTTCAATTAAATTTGCAGGCATATCTGCCAATCCGCTCCATTCATCAGTCATAAATATCCCTCCCATATGAACGCAAAAAAAGACAGCTATAAACTGTTACGTTCATAACTGCCCTTACGCTGTTTTCATTCTATAAATTACAAATTTCCCGTCAATTTCTCCTGTACTTTAATCCATAAATCTACATACAAGTGACAGGTCATTACGCTGCCAACATCGGAATCGCACCGTCATTATATGACTGAATTTTAATCAAAAATGCAGAAGTATCATTATCACAGATATGCTTCATCGCCCCACACAACTGCTGTGTATTTTGTCAGGTTTTTATCGCTCAATGCCTTCGCTTCAGAGGTTTGTTTTCCATTTCTTCACATTTGCCTGAAAATGTATTAAAGCGAACATATCATGGCGCGCCTACATTGTGGCTACACATATCCTCACGTCCTGTATGCATATTGCAATATTCAGTTTTCAAACAGACTTTTATTTCATATGCCCTAAAGATTATTCTACATAGCAAATATGCAAAATTCCCTCCTATTTGCAAAAACTTTTTCAAAATTTTTCTGTCAAAATGGGCGGCAACACCGGCATCGTTTTTGAACAGACTAACCATACAACTTAAAATCCATTTGTTCATCTCACCGAAACAGTTATCACGACTTTTTGATTATCCCGACCATTTCCGGAAAAGCGGATAACTACAGGCTTTTGCTCAAAAAAGGTCGGGATAACTTTTTCAAAAAAGGCAGATAT
>CAJTPO010000027.1:63069-63281 GCA_910578115.1 uncultured Lachnospiraceae bacterium
TACAGATGCCTTGACGCAAAAAGTCGGGATAATTATGGACGCTATTTCAGTCCATACAGCTTTTTTAAAACTTCCTCGTCACTGACGCTGTACTTTGGCAGGTTAACCCCGGCGATCACATCACGCCCCATGGATTTTTCGATCGCCCTCCGTTTCTGCTCGGTATCCGCATAAGCGTAGACCAGAGTGGTTTCGAGATTGGAATGCCCAAG
>CAJTPO010000028.1 GCA_910578115.1 uncultured Lachnospiraceae bacterium
GGCATCTAAGCGTGAAGCCCCCCTCAAGATGAGATATCCCAGAAGGAAACTTCGTAAGACCCCTTGAAGACGACGAGGTAGATAGGCAGGAGGTGTAAGTGCAGCAATGTATTGAGCTGACCTGTACTAATCGGTCGAGGGCTTAACCAAAAGTAGATCCCAGAGGATTAACTTTAGAAGAAGGGATAGGAAAAATCATTGCAGGAAGATCATCAGGTTCGGTTTTGAGGGTATGTCTATTAAAAAGAGTTGTTTACACTATTTGCGAAAAAATGCAAATAGTGTTTTTTTTTTATTTTTTTTGTGGTATAATAGGATAGAATTTGTGATTGCAGTAGATTTTGTGTTATGGATATGAAAAATGTACTTGCAATTGGATAGATTTAGAATGTATTATCTAAATATATAACAATAACGTGAGGTGGATTACATGGATACGAAGATTCTGCTTGAAAATGGAACTAATGAGCTGGAGGTACTTGAATTTAGGTTGGATGGTAATGCGTACGGAATTAATGTTGCCAAGATCAAAGAGATCATTACCTATGAGGATGTAACACCGGTGCCGAATGCACATCCCAGTATTGAAGGTATTTTTATGCCGCGTGATACAATGATCACGGCAATTGATCTTAAGAATTGTCTGCAGCGTGGCACTTCGGAACCGGGAGGATTATTTATTATCACGAACTTTAATAAGTTGGATATTGCGTTTCATGTTGATTCTGTTATTGGTATACACAGGGTTTCATGGAGAGATATTATTAAACCGGGTGCTGCTGTATCTACTACAGAAGAAGGCGTATCAACAGGAATTATTAAGTTTGATGAGCGTCTGATCATCGTTCTCGATTTCGAGAAGATCGTTACTGATATTAATCCGGAAACCGGACTTAAGATGACAGATATAGAAGAGCTGGGTGAAAGACATAGAATAGATGTACCTATTTTAGTTGCCGAGGATTCCCCGTTGCTGAATAAGTTAATTGTTGATTCCTTACATAAGGCAGGGTATGTCAACTTGATCCATACGGAGAATGGTCAGCAGGCATATGATGTCATTCAGGAGTGTAAGAGGGAAGGAACTCTGAAACAGCATGTACAGTGTGTCATAACGGATATTGAGATGCCGTTGATGGACGGACACAGACTCACGAAGCTTATTAAGTCGGACGAAGAGACGAAAGATATTCCGGTGGTTATATTTTCTTCGCTGGTAAATGAAGAGATGAAGAGAAAGGGCGCATCGCTTGGCGCTAATGCACAGCTTTCAAAACCGGAAATAGGAAACCTGGTACGTGTAGTGGATGATTTGGTTTTGAACTGATTTATGATAAATCAAAATATATATAGGGAAATAAAGGCTGGGAAATTCCCGGCTTTTATTTGGTACGAGGGTGGTCGATGACAGATGAGGGATGGAAGAGAGCTGCTGTTTGCCAAAATCAATAAGGCTGAGAAGATTCTTGTTGGATTGGGGGAAGAATTCCAATTTGACTGGAGTTCATTATTAGAGGATTGTCGTTATCAGGAGATCGAGAAGGAGATTGGCGGTCGCGGGGAATATATTTGGATCGTACCATTTCTACAGAAAATGGTATTATCTGAAAGTAAGCAGAATAAATGGCAAACAGCATACGGGAACCTGGGGAAGGTGCTTAAGGAAAAAGATTACTTTATTGTATCTTTGTGTATGGATGATTACATTTACAAGGCAGGTTTTGATGAGAGCAGAATTGTGACACCCTGCGGTGGTTTTCAGAAGATGCAGTGTGATCAGAACTGTTGTCATGTTTTAAGTGATATTCCAGGGGAGAGCTATGATGCTGTCATACAATATTACAGGAAAGAAATTCCGCTTGAAGATCTGCACGAGCCTGTCTGTGACCAGTGCGGCAGTAAACTGCGTTTTAATCAGCTGGGTGTAACGAAATATGCAGAAGAGGGATATTTAGACAGTTGGGAAAGATATACAAAGTGGCTGCAGGGAACTATGAACAGGGATCTGTGCGTATTGGAATTAGGTGTTGGAATGGAGTATCCTACGGTTATCAGATTTCCTTTTGAGAAGATAGTCTATTATAATCAAAAGTCATTTTTGTATCGGGTTCATTCGAAGCTGTATCAGATAGGGGAAGAGATAAGTGGCAGGGGAACAGGTATGCAGGCAGATGCCATAGAATTTATGGGTTGAGAAGTTAATAAATCAGCGGGGCCTGTGAATAGATTGAGCTGGTCGTGTCGGAGCATGTTGGTTGAGAGCATTTTAACAAAAGTTGGGCCAAAAGAGATTTGTGTAATGCAGCAGTATGTGTTAAAATGAGACAGAAAAATTTTTTGGAGAGAAATTATGAGTTCAAGCGAAGAATACTTAGACAATCTTTTGAAAAATTTGCTGGCGGGCGAAAGTAAAGTGGAGACGGAGCCACAGAAAAGGGAACAAGACTCTCCTGAAGCTATGTTTGCGTCCATTGGCGATATGCCTGATAACAAGGATGCTCCTGATAACCGTTCTGTGTCGGAAGAAGGACAGGCAAGAATGGCGACAGTGGAAGCCAATAAAGCAATGAGTACGGATGAAATAGATGAGATGTTTGCCTCTATGGGTATGGATCTGCTGACAGGAAATGCTGAATTGGAAGAGGAAATCCATGATCAGGAAGGTTTGCCGGAGAATAAATTGGGATCGGATGGACAGACTGTGTCAGCGTCAGATTTTAATGTGGATTACATAGACAATATGGCGGAAGAGAGCAGGTCGGATAACAGACTGATGGAGTCAAGTGGGCTGACAGCCGGGTATGAGGAGATGGAGGAGTCAGTATTTGGAAACCGGACCGCATATGAGAGAAATTTACTGGAAGAGTCGGAAAGAGAAGAAGTGCTTGAATCAGATGGATGGACTCTGGATGAGGAAAGTGTATCGGAACAGCAGGGAATAGAAGAAGCGAATGAGATAGATAAGTGGATGTTGGAAGAGAACCTGCAGGAAGAAGCACAGGAAATGCAGGAAATAGAGGAGTGGGCATTGACACTGGAGGAAGAGACAGAAGAACCGGAAGTGTCTGAAACAGATGAGTGGGCATTAGAAGAAAATCTGCAGGAAGAAGCAGAAGCACCAGAAGCGTTTGAAACAGATGAGTGGGCGTTAGAAGAAAATCTGCAGGAAGAAGCAGAAGAACCGGAAGTGTCTGAAACAGATGAGTGGGCATTAGAAGAAAATCTGCAGGAAGAAGCAGAAGCACCGGAAGCGTTTGAAACAGATGAGTGGGCGTTAGAAGAAGAAAATCTGTTGGAGGAGTCAGAAGCACCGGAAGTATTTGCACTGGATGAGTGGGAGCTGGAAGAAGAAAATTTATTAGAGGAATTTGCATTGGAGGAAGAGAATCTTCCGGAAGAGTCGATGATACGAGATGGACTTGGATTGGAAGATTGGGCATTGGAGGAAGAGAATCTTCTGGAAGAAGATCCGCTGGAGGAAGCTTTTTCGGAGGAAGTTCTGCCAGAAGAGAGTTTGTCAGAAGAAGATGATCTATTGGAAGGTGATCTATTGGACGAGTCAGTGTTGGCAGAGGACGAGACAGTTTTACCAGATGAAGTGGAAATAGAAGACGAATTTGAAGTGGAGAATCAGACATTGAAAGACGAACTTTTGGCAAATAAACCGGAAACGTTAGAGGAACCGGAAATTGATGATTGGGGCTTGGAAGAGGATAGTGACATGAAAGAGTCAATGCAGGATGAAAACGGTGCTTTGGATGATTGGAATCTGGAAGAGGATATTCTGCCGGAAGAGATGGATCAGGATGAGAACTTTGAATTAGAAGATTGGGGCCTGGAAGGAAATGATCTGTCTGAGGAAACAGTGATGGATGAAGTGCAGATGGAGGAAGAAAGTCCTGAAAGTGACCTGCCGGCAGAAGATAACGAAATGCCGGAGGAAATGTTGGTTGGTGATTCTATGATCGAGGAGATACCGGATGATCTGACTGTGTTGGATTTGGATGATGAGGATATTGAACCGGCAGAGACCATGTCAGAGGAGGACATTGACCGATTACTGGGAGATGATTTTGCACTGGAAGAATCGGGAGAAGATGACGAGGGACTGGCCGAGCTTTTGGCAGGTATAGGACAGGATGAAGATCTTTCGGAGATCAATGATCTGCTGCAGAAAGCAGACAATGGGTTGATGGAAGACGATGATATGATGGCTCTTCTGGATAATCCGCTGGAGGAAGCAGAGGAAAATAACGACGATTTTGATTTCTGGGGGCAGGAAGAGACAACGGATGGGGAGGAATCCAGGATTCGGGAGATCGTGCCGAAAGAGGAAGAGGAGAAACCATCAAAGAAAAAGGAAAAACGTAAGAGGAAAGAAAAAAAGAGCAGAGAGAAAAAGACAAAGGATGAAGCGGCAAAGGAAGGGAATGACATGCCAAAGAAGCAGGGTGCTTTTGGAAGATTTCTGCAATTCCTGCTTGAGGATGAGGAAGATCTTTCGGATAAAAATGCAGATGGAGCCGATGATGGAGCGCTCCTGGGCACTTTATCTGACGAAAACAGAGAATTGTTAGATGAATTGAACGCCGAAGATAAAAAGAAAGCGAAGAAAAAGGATAAGAAAAAGAAGAAGAAGGAAGAGAAGAATTCCAAGAAGAAAGCAAAAGAGAAAAAACCTCCGAAGCCAAAGAAACCCAAGAAGGAGAAAAAGCCCAAAGCAGAAGAGCCGAAAGTACCGGAGAAGAGGATTTCCAGAACCAAGATCGTATTTGTAGTTTTGTTCTGTACTTCCGTGGCAGCATGTATCATCGTGGTGAATATGTTTATTCCTGAATATATGCAGAAGCAGGAAGCACGCGAGAGATATGAGGAAAAACAGTATGAGAAGGTGTATGATCTTCTTTATGGCAAGGAGCTGAACGAAGAGGAGTCTGAACTGTTGCAGAAGAGCAACATTATATTGCAGGTAAGGGCAAAGCTTCGGTCTTATGAGAATTACAGTAAACTGGGCATGGAGACGGAGGCGCTGAATGCGCTGCTGGAAGGTGTGGAGCGCTATCAGCTGTTCCGGGCGGAGGCGCAGCAATATGGAGTATCCGATGAAGTAGATGGCGTCTATGCACAGATCCTGGCGCAGTTGTCAGGAAATTATGGTATATCGGAGGCAGCTGCGATGGAGATTCTGGCATCGGATGATGATCTGACGTATTCTGAGATATTGTACGGACTTATTAATGGTACGGCTGTCGAGGAGTCAGAACCGGAGCAGCCGAAGGTTAAGCAGGATGTATTACCGGAAGAAGAGGAGATCATTGAAAGAATCGATAATCCAGACACCTCAGAACCGGATGCAGAAGGTGATTTGTAAGAGCAGAGGTTTCAGATGGTTGCAGTAATTGATTATGATGCAGGTAATATCAGGAGTGTGGAAAAGGCCATCGTGTCGCTGGGCGGATGTGTTAAGGTGACGAGGCAGAGGCAGGAGATTCTTTCTGCGAATCATATTATACTTCCGGGAGTGGGATCTTTCGGGGATGCGATGGGAAAGCTCCACAAATATGGTTTGACCGATGTGATCAGGGAGGCTGTCAGTCGAAATATCCCTTTTCTGGGAATTTGTCTTGGACTGCAGTTGTTATTTGAGAGCAGTGAGGAAAGTGAAGGCGTGGAAGGGCTGGGGATTCTGCCGGGAAGGATTGTGCGGCTGCCGGAAGAGGCTGGGTTAAAGATCCCGCATATTGGATGGAATTCTCTGCGATATCCGAATGCCGGACGCCTGTTCGAAGGGATACAGGAAGGAGCCTATGTGTATTTTGTACATTCCTATTATCTGCAGGCAGATGAGCCAGAGACTGTTATGGCTACGACGGAATATGCAGCATGCATACATGCTTCCGTGGAGCGGGGAAATGTATTCGCCTGTCAGTTTCATCCGGAGAAAAGTTCTGATGTGGGAATGCGCATCCTCAGAAACTTCATGCAGATTACCAGAGTTTAAGGCGGTTACGGTGCACTGGAAATCTGCAAAAGTTGGTGGGAATAAATGCATACGAAAAGAATTATTCCCTGCTTGGATGTAAAAAACGGCAGGGTTGTCAAAGGGGTAAATTTCATAAATTTCAAGGACGCCGGAGACCCGGCTGAGGTTGGAGCAGCCTATGACAGATCGGGAGCGGATGAACTGGTTTTTTTGGATATTACAGCTTCTTCCGATGCAAGGGCGACAGCGGTGGAGATGGTTCGCAGAGTTGCTGAGAGAGTCTTCATTCCTTTCACGGTGGGAGGCGGGATTCGTACGGTGGAGGATTTTAAGGCGATCCTGCGGGAAGGTGCCGATAAGGTGTCGGTAAATTCCGCGGCCATTATGAATCCGCGTCTAATCTCCGATGCGGCAGATAAATTCGGCAGTCAGTGTGTTGTAGCAGCCATCGATGCAAAGCGACGGTCAGATGGAAGCGGCTGGAATATCTATAAGAATGGCGGCCGTGTAGATATGGGAATTGATGCCGTGGAATGGGCCATGCAGGTGGACAGACTTGGCGCGGGGGAGATTCTTCTGACCAGTATGGACGGTGATGGGACGAAGGCAGGATATGATCTGGAATTAACCAGAGCGATCGCTGACAGTGTATCTGTTCCGGTGATTGCTTCCGGTGGTGCAGGCACGATGGAACATTTTTATGAGGCATTTGCCGAGGGTGGTGCAGATGCGGCCCTGGCAGCTTCGTTGTTTCATTTTAAAGAGCTGGAGATCAGGGATTTAAAATATTTCCTGAGAGAAAAAGGAATTCCTGTCAGAATATAGATGATTGGGAGACAAGAATATGGCAATGTTAAGTAATGATTGGGCAACAGTGTTGGATCCGGAATTTCACAAAGATTACTACAGGCAGTTGTACAAATTTGTCAGGGAAGAGTACAGCACGCGGGTAATCTACCCGCCATCGGAAGAAATATTCAATGCGTTTCACTTTACTCCGTTGAATGAAGTGAAGGTACTTCTGCTGGGACAGGATCCGTATCATAATGAGCATCAGGCTCATGGCATGAGTTTTTCCGTTCCACAGGATCAGAAGGAAATACCGCCGTCGCTGCAGAATATCTATAAAGAACTGCAGGATGATCTGGGATGTTCGATCCCGAATAACGGTTATCTGAAAAAATGGGCGGATCAGGGCGTGCTTTTGTTGAACACGGTGCTGACTGTACGGGCGCATCAGGCAAATTCCCACCAGGGGAAGGGCTGGGAACAGTTTACAGATGCAGTCATTCAGGCAGTAAATGCACAGGACAGGCCTGTGGTCTATCTGCTCTGGGGGCGTCCGGCACAGAGTAAGATTCCCATGTTGACTAATCCACGACATTTGATCTTAAAGGCTCCGCATCCGAGTCCGTTGTCGGCATATCGTGGATTTTTTGGATGCAGACATTTCAGTCAGTGTAATGAATTTCTGAAGGCAAACGGTGTAACACCGATTGACTGGCAGATTGAGGATATATAGGTTTTGGGGGAAGATGTTTGGGTGATGCGCCGGGGGATAGGAAAGAACATGACTGGGGAGTTATGAAAAGAAACGAAAGGAACCTTGAGCGTAATGAGTAAATTACCATTTGTGACAAAGCAGCAGATAGAGGAGATCGCTAAGAAATATCCGACACCCTTTTATCTGTATGACGAAAAAGGGATCAGAGAAAATGCGAAGGCTGTGCAGGAGGCTTTTGCGTGGAATAAGGGATTTAAAGAGTATTTTGCTGTTAAGGCGTGTCCGAATCCCTTTTTGATACAGATCCTGCATGAGTACGGCATTGGATGTGACTGTTCATCTCTCACGGAATTGATGCTGAGTGAAGCGGTGGGTATCAACGGTCATGAGATCATGTTTTCTTCTAATGATACGCCGGCGGAAGATTATGCATATTGTGCTAAAGTGGGCGGGATCATTAATCTGGATGATATCACACATATTGAATTCGTGGAGAAAGTGTTGGGATATCTTCCGGAGACTATGAGCTGTCGTTATAATCCGGGCGGTGTGTTCCAGATGAGTAATGGGATCATGGACAATCCCGGCGATTCCAAATATGGATTTACGCGGGAGCAGCTGTTTGAGGGTTATAGAATCTTAAAAGAAAAGGGCGTTAAGCGTTTTGGCATGCATGCTTTTCTGGCCAGTAATACGGTGACCAACGAATATTATCCGCAGCTGGCGAAGCAGCTGTTTGAGCTGGCTGTTCAGATCAGGGAAAAGGTTGGTGTTACGCTTAGCTTTATCAATCTGTCAGGCGGGGTGGGGATTCCCTATATGCCAGAGCAGGAAGGAAATGATATCCGTGTGATCGGTGAAGGGGTAAGGCAGGTATATGAGGAAGTACTTATTCCCGCGGGATTAGGTGACGTTGCCATTTATACGGAGATGGGACGTTTTATGACGGGTCCATATGGTATACTGGTGACACAGGCGATTCACGAGAAACATATCCACAAAGAATATATCGGCGTGGATGCATGTGCCGTTAATCTGATGCGTCCGGCGATGTATGGGGCGTATCATCATATCACTGTGCTGGGGAAAGAGGACGCGGTCTGTGATCACAGATACGATATAGCAGGTTCTTTGTGTGAAAATAATGATAAGTTTGCGATCGACAGAATGCTGCCGGAGATTGAGAAGGGAGATTATCTGGTCATTCATGATACAGGAGCACATGGTTTCGCGATGGGATATAATTATAACGGTAAGTTGAAGTCGGCAGAGCTGCTATTGAAAGAGGATGGCAGTGTGGAACTGATTCGGCGTGCCGAGACAGCGAAAGATTATTTCGCAACGTTTGACTGCTTTGATTTTTTCAATAAATTGGAGTTGTAAAAGTCTATTTTTGATATTTGGTAAAGAAGAAAAGCGCTTCCGGCAGTTTCCTGGCTGGAAGCGCTTCCGGCTTTTGTCCGACATGGAGAGAGTTAATATGTTTTAGCCATTTTTCGAAGCAGGTACTGTGCATAGCGCGAGAAAAAGACGCGATCCGTCTTTAACTCGTCAGTAAGCTCGAAGAAAAGCTCTTTACTCTTATAATCCCGTTTGAAAAATGGTTCGGCAAACACATCCCATTGTGGCAGATAGACGGCATACTTGCGGGTATAGCAGTTGGCGGCATTGGCCTGTATGCGGTGCTTTTTATCTACGAAGGAGGAGACTGACTTATGTAGTGCAGTGTCTTCGGCAGGCAGATAGTAGTAATCTTTATAGTTGAAATAGAAGTATTTCATTTCTTCTTCATAAAGCGGGACTTTCAGAATGCCTTCCGCTCCTTCCCCGCTGAAATAGCAGCTGTTGGACAGCGTGGATATTGTGAGGGGCAGGGGATTGGGCAGCTCTAATTTCATCAGAAGCTCTTTCCTGTCGTGTCCGTGATAGTCTACAAAACTGTTGGCCTGTACTTTTCTGGCTTTGACGGGGCAGTTGAACAGGTCATAGAATGCAAGCAGAGGAAGGATCTGCAGCATACCTTTCATGTCATCCATATTATGAAGAAGCAGGAAATGGCACGCATCTTCCTGAGGAGCGGCTGTATATTCATGATACAGGCTGATCAGTTCCCGGCCGTTGTAGAGATCTTCCCGGTTGACACCCAGCAGTTCTTCCAATGTTTTCTGCTTGCAGTTGGGTGTGTGCAGGAAAAATTTGTAAGGGACCACCCGTCGATAGAGATCAATGCCCTCAAAGCCGTCGAAAGTGTAGGGCAGCTGATACTGTCCGCACTTCTGCAGCAGATAAGGAAGATCGAAGTTATTGCCGTTAAAATGGATCAGGTGTGTGTACTGTGACGCAAATGTGAAAAATTCTTTCAGCAGGAGGACCTCTTCCTCCGGCTTGTCAGCGAACCATTGCCTGATGCGCCAGTACCCGGCCTGATAGAAAGCGACTCCGATCAGATAGAGATGAGAGCTTTTGGCAGTAAATCCGGTAGTTTCAATATCGACAAACAATACTTTATCCAGAGGAGCAATCTGTTCCACAGGATACTGTATTGTGAAATTCTTGTATGCTTGATTATTTGTCCGCATATCGGTCTCCTTATTTAAATAACTTATAGTAAACCCTCATCATGCAACAGGGAGGGAATCTAATCCGTTACGTTAACTTAGGTATATACTAACATATTTTTTGAAACAACAGTAGTTTTTTTCGTCGAAAAATAGTATATTTATAGAGTGGGCTGTTAATCGTGAAAACCATGGCTTTTGCGACAGGGACAGCCGTACATCATACGGCCGCCAATCCGGCAGTTTGGCCGTGGGATGTAAGCTTACTATGAATAAGAAAGAGGGGCAAAGAATGGCAAAGTTAACATTTAAGGGCGGGATACATCCTTATGATGGCAAAGAATTGTCTAAGGATAAGCCCATTAAGGCGGTATTGCCGAAGGGGGATCTGGTATATCCGCTGTCACAGCACATCGGTGCGCCGGCCAGGCCGATTGTAGAGAAGGGAGAGCATGTGCTGACGGGACAGAAGATCGCAGAAGCCGGCGGATTCGTATCGGCGCCTGTCTATGCTACCGTCTCAGGGACTGTCAAGGCGATTGAACCCAGACGCGTAGTTACCGGTGATAATGTGATGAGCATTATAGTGGAGAATGACGGGTTGTATGAAGAAGTGGATTATCCGGAAGTCAAACCTCTGGAGGAGATGACCAGGGAAGAGATTATCGAGCGGATCAAAGAAGCAGGTATTGTGGGTATGGGGGGTGCCGGTTTCCCGACTTTCATCAAGCTTTCACCCAAGGAGCCGGAGAAGATAGAGTATGTGATCGCGAACTGTGCCGAGTGTGAACCTTATCTGACTTCCGACTATCGGAGGATGTTGGAGGAACCGGAGAAGCTGGTAGATGGCATCAGGGTTTATCTGAAACTTTTTGAGAATGCCAGAGCCATACTTGCAGTGGAAGATAATAAGCCGGATTGCATAGAGCTTCTGAAAAATCTGACGAAGGATGAAGTACGTATCAGTGTCAAGGCGTTGAGAACTAAATACCCCCAGGGAGCGGAGAGACAGATTATCTATGCGACGACCGGCAGATCGATCAATTCCTCGATGCTTCCGGCGGATGCCGGGTGCGTGGTCAACAATGTGGACACGATCGTGGCCGTATATCATGCTGTCTATGAAGGTAAGCCGCTGATGAACCGTATTGTGACAGTAACCGGTGATGCGGTGGCTGATCCGCGGAATTTTATCGTGCGTATCGGTACGAATTATCATGAATTGATCGAGGAAGCAGGTGGGTTCAAGCAGGAACCGGTGAAGATTATTTCCGGCGGCCCCATGATGGGATTTGGTATTTTCGACTTGAATGTGCCCACGACGAAGACGGCTTCGGCTCTTCTGTGTCTGACCGAGGATGATGTATCCCGTATGGAACCCAGTGCCTGTATTAACTGCGGGCGCTGTGTGGAAGCATGTCCCAGCCGCCTTGTACCCAGTAAACTGGCGGATTTTGCAGAGCACTATGATGAAGAAGAATTCCTTTCCTATGACGGAATGGAGTGCTGCGAGTGCGGCTGCTGTAGTTTTGTCTGTCCGGCGAAGCGTTCCCTGACGCAGTCTATCAAATCCATGCGTAAGATGCAGCTTGCCAGGAAGAAAAAGAAGTAAGGAAGAAAGGAGTACATAGTTAAGAGATGAGCGATTTAATGAAAGTATCGTCCAATCCGCATGTCAGATCCAAGACCGACACGAGCAATATTATGTTGACAGTAGTGATCGCGCTTCTTCCTGCTGCCGGATTTGGGATTTATAATTTTGGACTGGATGCACTGATCTTAATTCTGGTGACTGTGGCATCCACAGTGTTAACGGAATTTGTTTTTGAAAAAATATGTAAGAGAAAAGTAACGATAGGAGATTATTCGGCGGTAGTGACCGGTCTTCTGTTAGCGATGAACCTGCCGGCATCTGCTCCCTGGTGGATCGGGGCAGTAGGTGGGGTGTTCGCGATTCTGGTAGTGAAAATGCTGTTTGGCGGTTTGGGACAGAATTTTATGAACCCGGCGTTGGGAGGCAGATGTTTCCTGTTGATCTCTTTTACCTCGATTATGACGAATTTTGACTGTGACGCCTATGCAGGAGCAACGCCGTTAGCTTCCTTAAAGAGCGGAGATGCAGTCAATATTCTGGATATGGTGATCGGGAGGACAGCGGGAACAATCGGAGAAACTTCCATGATTGCGATTCTGGTCGGTGCCTGTATCCTGATCTTGATGGGCATCATAGATTTGCGTATTCCCGGAAGCTACATAGTGAGTTTTGCAATCTTTGTCAGCGTATTCGGCGGACACGGGTTCGATTGGGCATATATTTCGGCGCACCTGGCCGGTGGCGGACTGATGCTGGGAGCGTTCTTCATGGCGACGGACTATGTGACCAGGCCGATTACGAAGAACGGACAGTATCTGTTCGGGATTCTGTTGGGAGTCTTGACGGGGATTTTCCGTATTTTCGGGCCATCTTCCGAGGGGGTATCTTATGCGATTGTTATCGGTAACCTGCTGGTACCGCTGATTGAGAAGATCACTCGTCCGACAGCATTTGGTAAAGGAGGGGTGCGGGCATGAAAGAGATGATGAAGAATACAGGCATTATACTTGTGATCACGCTGGTGGCCGGTCTGATCCTGGGATTTATATATCAGATTACGAAGGCTCCTATCGAGGAACAGAATGCCAGGAAGAAACAGGAGGCATGTCAGGAAGTGTTTCAGGATGCCGCATCTTTCGAGCAGATTTCCATAAATCAGCCGGATACTTCTTTGTGGGAAGCAGAGGGGTATGGTCAGGAGCATATTGATGAAGTGATGAGTGCTTTGGATGCCTCCGGCAGTCTGCTGGGGTATGTGATCACCGTGACAACGAAGGAAGGATACGGAGGTGACATCCAGTTTGCGATTGGGGTGCGCCTGGACGGCACGGTGAACGGCATGTCGATTCTGGATATTGCGGAGACAGCCGGTCTGGGTATGCGCGCGGAAGACGTATTGAAACCGCAGTTTGCCGGGAAGCAGACAGACAAATTCGAATATACAAAGAATGGTGCGACTTCAGAGAACCAGATCGATGCGATCTCGGGTGCTACCATTACGACAAATGCAGTGACTAATGGAGTCAATGCAGGACTTTACTATTTCCAGACAGAATTGGGAGGGGGTAGTGAGAATGAATAGTGCAAAAGAACGTCTTGTAAACGGTATTGTGAAGGAGAATCCGACCTTTGTGCTGATGCTGGGCATGTGTCCGACACTGGCTGTCACCACATCGGCGGTCAATGGTCTTGGTATGGGGCTTACCACCATGGTGGTACTTGCGCTCAGTAATGTGTTTATCTCGCTGCTGCGCAATATCATACCGGATAAGGTGCGTATTCCGGCATTTATTGTTATCATTGCATCATTTGTTACGGTAGTAGAGCTGCTGCTGCAGGGCTACATCCCGTTTTTGTACGATGCATTGGGGATTTACATTCCGCTGATCGTTGTAAACTGTATTATATTAGGGCGTGCGGAAGCTTACGCCTATAAGAATCCGGTACTGCCGTCCCTGTTTGACGGAATCGGTATGGGACTGGGCTTTTCCGTGGCACTGACCTGTATCGGGGCGGTTCGTGAGCTTCTGGGAGCGGGCGAGATCTTCGGCATTCATGTGATGCCGGACAGCTTTGTGCCTGTCAGTATTTTCATCATGGCACCGGGAGCATTCTTTGTGCTGGCGATTCTGACTGCGATCCAGAATAAGGTGAAGATCAACGGGGAGAAGAAAGGAAAGGATATGTCCAGGATACAGTCGGGATGTGGAAATGACTGTATGAACTGTGCGGATGCCGGTTGTGCGCACAGATTATATGACGAGAAAGCAGGCGGTACGAACGGCGGGCAGATAAAGGAGGGGGAGAAGAATGGTTAAGGAACTGCTGGTGATTTTAGTTGCATCCTCTTTAGTGAATAACGTTGTGTTGAGTCAGTTTCTGGGTTTATGCCCGTTTCTTGGCGTATCGAAGAAGACGGATACGGCCACAGGCATGGGAGTGGCAGTCATCTTTGTTATCACGCTGGCTTCTGCTGTGGCGGGGGCGATCTATCAATATATTCTGGAACCTTTGGATCTTAAGTATCTGCAGACCATCGTGTTTATCCTTGTCATAGCGGCATTGGTGCAGTTTGTGGAGATGTTTCTTAAGAAATTCATGCCGGCTCTGTACCAGTCACTGGGGGTGTATTTACCATTGATCACGACCAACTGTGCCGTGCTTGGCGTGGCGCTTACCAATGTACAGAAGGAGTACGGAATTTTGACCGGAATCGTGAATGGATTTGCTACAGCGGCGGGATTTACGGTATCAATCGTGATCCTGGCGGGTATCAGAGAGAAATTGAAGTATAATGATATACCGGAATCTTTTCAGGGCATGCCGATCGTTCTTGTTACGGCAGGATTGATGGCCATCGCTTTCTGTGGTTTTTCGGGGCTGTTATAATTATAGTAAACGAAATTTCCAATGTCGCTGACTATAGGATATAAATTTTAGAGCAGGGTGTACAGGGAGAACTGTTCTGTAAAGAAGGGATGGCAGAGTATGAGTATGACCGGAATCTTAATGGCAACGGCGATCGTGGGGGCAGTTGGATTGTTTGTCGGATTGTTTCTGGGCGTTGCCGGTATTAAGTTTAAAGTGGAAGTAGATGAGAAGGAAGAGGCCGTGCTGGGCGTTCTTCCGGGTAATAACTGTGGTGGATGCGGGTATGCCGGCTGTTCCGGGCTGGCGGCAGCCATCGCGAAGGGAGAGGCGCCTGTCAATGCCTGTCCGGTAGGCGGTGAGAAGGTTGGCAGCCAGATCGCGCAGATCATGGGAGTGGAAGCAGGCGACAGTACACGTCAGGTAGCCTTTGTGAGATGCCAGGGCGACAGGGAACGTACGAGAATGGACTATGATTACAGTGGTATCGAGGATTGCCGTATGTTGTCATTTGTGCCAAACGGCGGACCGAAAACCTGTAATGACGGCTGTCTTGGCTTCGGAAGCTGTGTTAAGGTTTGTCCTTTCGATGCGATCCATGTGGTGAATGGGGTTGCAGTAGTGGATAAGGAAGCGTGTAAAGCCTGTGGTAAATGTATTGCCGTATGTCCGAAGAACCTGATCACATTGATTCCATATGATGCAAAGCATGTGGTGGCATGCAGTTCCAGAGAAAAGGGACTGGCTACGATCAAGGCCTGTGATGTAGGCTGTATTGCATGCCAGCTGTGTAAGAGAAACTGTCCGGCGGATGCGATAACGATAGAAGATTTTCATGCTGTTATAGATCAGGATAAGTGTACGGGCTGCGGTGCATGTAAGGAGAAGTGTCCGAAGAAAGTGATCGTCTGATAACTGCGCGGTGCATACCGGCGTCAGCTTCACGGATTGGGAGAAAGAGAGGAGCAGAAAATGAGTACAGTGACACTTGGTAAGACTGGGATCACGGCAGATAAAAATGGGTTTGGCGCGCTGCCTATTCAGAGAATTTCTGATGAAGAGGCAGTATATCTGCTGAGAAAAGCATATAATAACGGTATTACTTTTTTTGATACGGCGCGATGGTATACGGACAGTGAGCACAAAATAGGGCTTGCCTTTGCGGGGATGCGTGATAAAATATTTATTGCAACGAAGACAGGGGCGCAGAATGCGGAAGATTTCCGGAAGGATCTGGAGAGCAGCCTGCAGCAGCTGCAGACCGGGTATATTGACTTGTATCAGTTCCACAATCCGGCGTTTTGTCCGAAACCGGGAGATGACAGCGGATTGTATGATGCGGCAATGGAAGCCAGGGCGGAGGGAAAAATCAGGCATATCGGCATCACGAATCATCGTCTGGCTGTGGCGCATGAGGCGATCGACAGTGGACTGTATGAGACACTGCAGTTTCCTTTCTGTTACCTTGCGACCGATAAAGATATCGAACTGGTTGAGAAATGCAGGAAGGCGGATATGGGATTTATTGCCATGAAGGCGCTGTCGGGCGGGCTGATCAATAATTCGGCAGCCGCGTATGCCTTTCTGGCGCAGTATGATAATGTGCTTCCGATCTGGGGTGTGCAAAGGGAGGCCGAGCTGGATGAATTTCTGTCTTATATACAGACGCCGCCTGTTATGACTAAAGAGCTGGCGGAGGTGATTCGCCGTGACAGAGAAGAGCTTTTGGGTGATTTCTGCAGAGGCTGCGGTTACTGCATGCCATGTCCGGCGGGGATCGAGATCAATAATTGTGCGAGAATGTCTCTGCTTCTGCGGCGGTCACCATCCGAAAGCCATTTGAGTCCGGCGGGACAGGAGAAGATGAGGAAGATCGAGAATTGCATCCACTGCGGTCAGTGTAAGAGCAAATGTCCGTATGGATTGGATACGCCGGCACTGCTGCAGAAGAATCTGGAGGACTATAAGAAGGTTCTGGCAGGAGAAGTGCAGGTGTAACAGGTATCGCATCCTCAGCACAAAGTGTTTTGGAATGGAGGGAAGGTTGAAAAATCACACTGATGTGCTGATTTTTCAACTGCGAGTTTGTGCCGGAGCCACAAACTCGAGATCGCAGAGCCAAATTTAAAATTTGGCTCGCGGCCTTCGCAAAAGAACTGCTTCGGCATGGAGGGAAATATGAAATTACCGGGAGATGACGAATCCGTAGGAACAGGTCTTCCTGTGGTCTATATGGTAGTCGGTGTATCCGCATTCGTACTGATTCTTTTATTTGCAGTAATGAAGAGCAATGATAAGAAGAACAGTGGCAGTGATTATTTGAAAGAGATGCAGCAGGAGGAGATGGCAGCTGTAGAGTCTGAAGCACAGCTGCCGGAAGAGCCGGAGAAGAAACTGCGTGCCGAGGATCTGGATTTCTGGGATATGTATCCGGTGGAGGAAGCGGAGCCGGAACCGGGAAACTTTCAGGAAGAAACGGTAAAGCCTGAGAAATCCACTTTCACGGAAAAGGCAAAAAAAGTGGAGGAAGAAGAGAAAGAGCGGAAGAAGTTAGGCGAAGCGGCGCAGCAGGAGCAGGCGAAGAACGATCCGGCCACGGATGGTAAGCATACACAGGTTACGAACAGAGACGGGACGGAAGAGTGGGTGACACTCAATCCGTATCTTAAGAAAAACACCTATGATATGACGAAAATGGAAGATAAGGCCGGATTAAAGCGCTATATGGAAAACGGTAAAAAGATTTCCTACGTGGGTGTAGATATTTCCAAACAAAACGGCGATGTCAATTTTACGAGCATGAAGGCGGCAGGTGTCGATTATGTGATGATCCGCCTGGGCGGCCGTGGCTATGGTACCGGTCAGATTACCCTGGATGAGAAGTTCAAGCAGAATATAGAAGGGGCTGTGGCGGCTGGTCTGGATGTGGGCGTTTATTTCTATTCTCAGGCTATTTCACAGGAGGAAGCTGTTCAGGAACTGAACTTCGTCGTTCAGAATCTGGAGCCATACAGAGCAAATGTGAAATATCCAATCGCTTTTGATATGGAATTTGTAGCCAATGATGCGGCAAGAATAGATAACCTGAGTAAGGACGAGAAAACCAATATTGCGACTTCTTTTCTGGAAGGAGTAAAGAATGCGGGTTATGTGCCCATGCTTTATGGTGACAAAGAATGGCTGATCAAGGAGGTGGATCTTGCCAGGCTGCAAAGCTATGATGTGTGGCTTGCACAGGAACAGGAACTGCCGGACTATCCTTATCAGTTTACCATGTGGCAGTATTCCACGGAGGGTGTTGTGAATGGTGTGACCGGCGATGCCAATTTGAATATCAGTTTTGTCGGTTATTCGCAGCGGTAATGGAGGATTCCGGGAGAGATTTTAACAGTATTATACAGGTCGGCGTAAGCGGCAGGAGACACTCCTTCCAGATAATTGGGGATGAAGGCCTTGCTTACGCCGGCTTTTTTGAGCAGATCAATGGCTTTATTGTAGGCGATCGCCGCCTCTGTTTCCGAATCGTAGGTTCCTACGTTGATATTTCCCTTTACGTGTATTTTTACCTGATAGCGCAGAAGACCATTGTGTGCGGTTGCCTGTACACCGTTATAGCGGTTGATGATCTCTATATTCTCATAGCGCAGATCCTGATTGTTTCCATTGATAAAACGATAATCTCTGCCTTCTACAGCATAATTTTTGATGCCGTAACGAGTCATGATATTTACCTGCATGCCATAGTCTGCTACAAAGTAATGGCCTCCTCTGCGGGAAATCTTCCTGGTGGAATAGTAGAACAGATCATCCAGATCGAAAATAAAAAAATCCGACGGCGTAAAATAGTAATAAAAAAAGCGGGGCCGTACATAGATCGGTGTGGCAAAGTAGATGGAATTGTCCCGAAAGTTGAGCAGACTGACCCATTTGGAAAAAGGCAGCATGGACTCACTTTCATAACTGTTTAGAGAAAGGGAACGATCTTCCAGCAGGACGCCGGCCAGTGTATATGCCTGATGAGCATCGTGCGGATTGTCGTAACTGCCCAGACTGATGTGTTTATTGCGATAAGTTAATGAAGCGCGGTAGTATACGGTTCCGTCTTTACGCTTTGCCGTATAAACGCCGGGTAACTGCTGTTTCATAGGTCGGCCTCCTTTACGATAATTGTACCATTTTTGAGAAAAAAAACAAATTCAGAAATATTTTTCCTGTTTCCTGTATAAAATATTAAAGATTGTTAATAACAATTTCAAATTCATCAGATTTTTGTAACATTTGTGACTGCAGCAGAGACCTGCGGCGTTTGTAACGGATCTGCACGGAGAGTCTGTGCAGAGTCTGACATTGGATGCAAATGGTGACGATGCAGGATGGAGGGAAAATGTACAGGGAATATATAACAAGATTTATTCTGGCGGGCATGGTGCTTGTTTCTTCATGCGTATGCGTCAGAGAACTTAAGATTAATCGAATTGCGGCCAAGCCTGCTTTTCAGATGGAATATCTGAGTGATAGCATGACGGAGGATAAACAGAGCTTTATGGAGATGATCTCCACGGTTTCATCGGGACAGAGAGTCGTGGATTATGAAGTGCTGGAACAGACAATGCAGTATCAATTATCGGACAAGGATCTTGATGCTCTGCACCGTATTGTGGAAGCAGAGGCAGGCGGAGAAGATCAGGATGGGAAGCTTTTGGTGGCGAATGTGGTTTTAAACAGAGTGAACAGCGATCTTTTTCCGGATACGGTGTTGGAGGTCGTGATGCAGAGAGAGCAGGGTGTCGCGCAGTTTTCCCCTACCGTGGACGGCAGATTCCAGAGCGTTCATGTCAGTGAGGATACTGTGGTGGCGGTGGAACGTGCTCTGTACGGTGAAGATATTTCGCAGGGTGCACTGTATTTCTGTGCACGGGAGAAGGTGGATTCCGATAGGATGCAGTGGTTCGACCGTCATTTGACAAAACTGTTTGCTTATGGACATCATGAGTTTTTCCAGTAGGCGCATATCGATGCAGTGCTGCAGGAGAGACGGCTGCAGGAAGCCGGCAGTACAGACAGCTCTGTCAGAAGAGTTTTAATGGTATCACGTATAAAAGTTGCGCAGCAGGGGATTGTATGTTACAATAATTGGCACGAAGCATAAAATGTTTGAAAGGCATGGTCAGATAAATGGAAATATTATACAGCAGTACGAGAAATGATGAGAAGAAGATCACGGCTTCTCAGGCAATTTTAAAGGGACTGGCGGATGACGGCGGGTTGTTTGTGCCGGATCATATTCCAGCGCTTGCCTGTTCGCTTCGGGATCTGGCGGGCAGAACCTATCAGGAGGTTGCCTATGAGGTTATGAGGTTATTTCTGACGGATTTTACGGAAGCAGAATTGCGAAGCTGTATCGCACAGGCGTATGATTCGAAGTTTGACACGGAAGTGATTGCGCCGATCGTGGAGGCGGAAGGTACATATTATATGGAGTTGTTTCATGGTGCGACGATCGCTTTTAAGGATATGGCGTTGTCGATACTGCCGCATCTGATGATCACTGCTGCGAAGAAGAATCAGGTGAAGAATGAGATCGTGATTCTGACGGCGACTTCCGGTGATACCGGGAAGGCAGCACTGGCAGGCTTCGCCGGGGTGGAGGGAACGAAGATTATAGTGTTCTATCCGAAGAACGGCGTGAGTCCCATTCAGGAGAAGCAGATGGTGACCCAGAAGGGAGATAATACTCTGGTGGTCGGCATCCATGGTAATTTTGACGATGCACAGTCAGGTGTTAAAGCGTTGCTTAATGACAGAAAGCTGGCGGAAGAGATGGCAGCGGCCGGTCTGCAGTTTTCCTCGGCTAATTCGATCAACATAGGACGGCTTATACCGCAGGTAGTCTATTATGTGTATGGGTATGTAAAGCTTTTGGAGGAGGACAAGCTGGCAGAGGGTGAACGGATGAATGTTGTAGTGCCCACCGGTAATTTCGGTAATATTCTGGCGGCATTTTATGCGAAGCAGATGGGAGTTCCGATCGGGAAGCTGATCTGCGCCTCCAATGAGAATAAGGTTTTATATGATTTCTTTACAACCGGGAAGTATGACCGCAACAGAGAATTTGTACTGACCAGTTCTCCGTCTATGGACATTCTGATTTCCAGCAACTTAGAGCGGCTGATCTACCGTATTACGGGAGAGGATGCCGGGAAGAATGCAGAATTGATGGATTCGCTGCTGCAGACGGGCGTCTATGAGATTACGGAACAGATGCGGGAGCAGCTTGGAGATTTCTATGGCAACTATGCCAGTGAGGAAGAGACGGCGGTGCGGATCAGAGAGATGTATGAGAATACCGGTTATGTACTGGACACGCATACTGCGGTAGCCAGTGCAGTTTATCGGAAGTATGTGGCCGATACGAAGGATGAGGCGGTGACACTGATCGCGTCCACGGCAAGTCCTTTTAAGTTCACGAGAAATGTAATGAACGCGATCGACAGTAATTACAATACAATGTCTGATTTTGAGCTGGTGGATGAGCTGTCCAGAATTGGTAACGTGGATGTGCCGAATGCCATAACAGAGATCAGGACGGCGCCGGTAATCCATGATATTGTATGTGATAAGACTGAGATGAAGGAAACCGTGAAAAATTTTTTGGGAGTCGATGCATAGATATGAAACACATTTTGTTAGTTGATGACGTATCAACCAATCTTAAATGCGAAGAACTTATCCTGCATGATAAATATAATGTGACGATGGTAAAATCAGGAGAGGAAGCACTTCGGTATCTGGAAGACCAGATTCCGGATCTGATTCTTCTGGATATTTATCTGCGTAAGATGGATGGCTATGAGGTGATGGAGCATATACAGAGGAAACCCCACCTGGCAAAGATTCCGGTGATTCTTCTGACGGCGGCGGAGCAGGAGGATGAAGAGAGAAGTTTTGCACTGGGAGCGGTGGATTTCATAAGAAAGCCTTTTGATCCGCAGACATTGCTAAGCAGGATCGAAGCCGTCTGGAGAATGGAGGAATAGAATGGGAGCTGGCGTAGGTGGAATGATAGATATTCTGTTCTTTGGCAGCGGCGTTTACTTGATTTATATGGCAGTCATGGCTAAAAGGAACGGAAATATTGTGAGTAATGTCATGCTGGCCAAGGATGTGAGTGAAAGCAGTATTAAAGACAAACTTGGATTTATTGATTATATGTACAAGCGGATGCTTCTGGCGGGTGTGATGATCGTGATCGCCAGCATCATTCATCTTGTAAATGATTACTATATTCGTTCAGGGGTGTTGACATGGGTCGGCATTATCGTGATCTTGGCGGCTATCGCCGTCTATACAGCCGCCTATCTGCGTGGACAGAAAAGGTACATAAAGGTGCAGGAGAAGAATACCGGAAAGAAATAGAATTGTGAAATCAGAGAGAAAGAGAAAATAGAGAGAAAGAGATGCCGGTCAGGCATCTCTTTTGTCAATCTTAACATAATCTCGATCGGTACATACGGTCTTGTATGCCGGTCTGATAATCTTGCCGTTGTTGGCCAGCTCTTCCATACGGTGTGCGCTCCAGCCGACCATCCTGGCGATGGCGAAGATAGGCGTATAGAGTTCGATCGGAAGATTCAGCATGTCATATACGAATCCGGAATAGAAGTCTACATTTACGCTGACACCCTTATAGATCGGCCTCTCTCTGGAGATAATTTCAGGTGCAAGACGTTCCACCAGGGAATAGAGGGCGAATTCGTCATGCAGCCCCTTTTCTTCGGAAAGCTTCTCCACGAAGGACTTGAAGATGACGGCACGGGGATCCGACTTGGAGTAGACAGCGTGTCCGACACCATAGATCAGGCCTGCGTGGTCAAAGGCATCTTTGTGCAGCAGCTTCAAAAGATAGTCGGCAACTTCTCCTTCATTGCTCCAGTCGGAGATTCTGCGCTTCATCTCCGCAAACATCTGTACGACCTTAATATTGGCGCCGCCGTGCCGGGGACCCTTCAGGGAACCAATCGCTGCGGCGATGACAGAGTAGGTGTCTGTTAAGGAAGAAGTGACTACATGAGTGGTAAAGCTGGAATTGTTACCACCGCCGTGCTCCATATGCAGGATCAGAGCGATATCCAGAATCTTGGCCTCCAAAGGTGTATAATTGCTGTCAGGGCGCAGAATATGGAGGATATTCTCTGCCGTGGATAATTCGGACTGCGGCTGATGTATGTACAGGCTTTCACCGTTGTGATAATGACTGTATGCCTGATAACCATAGATGGAAAGCATCGGGAACAGTGCGATCAGCTGCAGGCATTGCCGGAGCACGTTGGGCAGTGAAGTGTCGTCGGCTCTGTCGTCATAGGAATAAAGTGTGAGTACGCTTCTGGCAAGCGTATTCATCATATCATTGCTGGGTGCTTTCATAATGATATCGCGCACGAAACTGGTGGGAAGGGAACGATAGCCGGACAGAAGTTTCGTAAATTCTGCCAGTTCCTTCCTGTCGGGCAGCTTATCAAAGAGAAGCAGATAAGTCACTTCTTCAAAACCGAAGCGGTTCTCACCTGCAAAACCATCTACCAGATCCTTGACATCGTAGCCGCGGTAGAAGAGGCGGCCGTGTGTGGGAACCTGTATGCCGTCCACGATTTTACTGGCACGCACGTCGGAGATGTTGGTGAGGCCGGCAAGGACGCCCTTACCGTTCAGGTCACGAAGACCACGCTTAACATCGTATTTCGTAAATAAATCGGTATCTATAATACCGGCTTGCTCACTCATACCTGCAAGTCGAATAATCTCGGGGGTAATTTCGGAAAAAGTGTTTTGAGTATCCATGATGTGTACCTCCTTTCGCAAATATTTGTTTCACATCTATTCTATAATAGCATGAAAAAAAAGAGCGGCACAAGAAAAAACGTTAAGTTAACAAAAAATTTACATTTCTTCACAGTTTTTTATCAAAGTACTTTTGCGGCAAGCGCAAAGCCCTGGGCTGAACTGTTACGTAAAATTTCCTGTAAATGGATTTCAATATTGACTTTTAGGGGCGGTTTTGAGATAATGAGAACGGTGTACGGGCATCCTGTACATAGAAAGAGGGCAACGGGAGAACAAGTGTCTTCCGTTCAATAATACAATTTTTAAGGAGGAGAATATAATATGGCAACAAAAGCGTATTATCCCGTTTCCGAGATCGGTGCCGGCAAGGTTGGTTTTTCTAAGACCCGTTCCATTATCGAGGCAGCTTTCTATGGAAACAACGTAGTTAAGGTTAACACATTGAGAGAAGCTTATGAACTGGCTAAGAATTCCCCGGGTACTGTTGTAACAGATATGCCGGTTAAGGATGGCGAGACCTTCGGTCTTCCGGCTGACGCTAAGGTTCTGTTGTTCAATGACGGTGCGGTTACAGGCCGTTATGCAGCAGCACGTCGTATCAAAGGTGAGCCTGGTGTAGATGCGGGCAAGCTTGACAAGGTTGTTATGGATGCGATCTATGAGACACGTTGGAAGACAATGTACCACGCAGAGTGTTTTGTTGGTCTGGATCCGGAATTCATGGCTAAGGCACATCTTCTTATTCCGGAAGGAGAGGAGAACCTGCTTTATAACTGGATGATCAACTTCCAGTATATGTCTGACGAGTACGTTAAGATGTACAAGAAATCCAAACCCGTAGGCGACGGCAACGAGCCTGATATTTATATCTTCTCCGATCCTCAGTGGGCTCCTCACGAGGCACCCGATGTAGACTACAGCTGCTTAAGCGATCCGCTGACACTGTGCTATTTCGATACCAATGAGAACTGTGCAGCAATCCTTGGCATGAAGTATTTCGGTGAGCACAAGAAGGGTACCTTGACCATGGCATGGGCGCTTGCTAACAGAAACGGTTATGCATCCTGCCACGGCGGACAGAAGGAGTATCTGCTGAAAGACGGTTCCAAGTTCGTTGCATCCGTATACGGTCTGTCAGGTTCCGGTAAGTCCACTTTGACACATGCAAAGCATGGCGGCAAGTACGAGATCAAGGTTCTTCATGATGATGCGTTCATCATCAACACAGATACCTGCGCATCTGTAGCGCTTGAGCCTACTTATTTCGATAAGACAGCAGATTACCCGACAGGATGTCCTGACAATGAGTATCTGTTATCTGCTCAGAACTGCTCCTGTACTATGGACAGCGAAGGTAAGATCCAGCTTGTTACAGAGGATATCAGAAATGGTAACGGCCGTGCAATCAAGTCCAAATTGTGGTCTCCTAACCGCGTAGATAAGATTGATGCTCCTGTTAACGCAATCTTCTGGATCATGAAGGATCCTACAATCCCGCCGGTAGTGAAGCTGAAAGGTGCCGCACTTGCATCCGTTATGGGAGCAACTCTGGCAACCAAGACTTCTACTGCAGAGCGTGTTGCAGCAGGTACAGACCTGAATGCAATCCGTATCGTTCCTTATGCTAACCCGTTCAGAACCTATCCGCTGGTTAATGACTATGATAAGTTCAAGAAGCTGGTAGAAGAGAAGAACGTAGCATGCTACATCGTTAACACAGGCGATTTCATGGGCGAGAAGGTTAAACCTGCTGATACCCTTGGTATCCTGGAGACGATCGTAGAGGGCAAAGCTTCCTTCACACAGTGGGGACCTTTCGAAGATATCGAGATCATGAACACATGGGATGGCCAGACAGAAGGCTTCAAGAACTTCAATGCTGATCTTGGCGATGCTGATTATAAGGCACAGCTGAAGAGCGCTATGGAGACCCGTGTGAAAGCTGTAGAAGATTTCGCTACGAAGAAGGAAGGCTATGACAAGCTTCCGGATGAGGCATTGGCAGCTCTCAAGAAACTTGTTGATGCACTTAATTAATCAGTGATATATATTTGCAGTGACTTTGATGGCAAGGGGTATATACCCCTTGCCAACAGAGGGCTATGGAAGAATTATCGGAACCGGGAAATGCTCCCCCGTTTCAAGTGGTATGGAATGAGCAGGTTCCCTGACAGGGAGGTTGAAGGCTGAACTGTTGCAGGATTTGCAAAAATAATTAAAATTTATCTTGCAAAAAAAGCGATAAGCCAGTATAATAGTTTTTGTTGCAGGAGTATGCTGGAATAGCGCAGTCGGTAGCGCAACTGATTCGTAATCAGTAGGTCGAGGGTTCAAGTCCCTTTTCCAGCTTAAAGAGACAGCACTTATGTAAAAGTAAGGAGCTGTCTTTTTTCTTTATAGAAGAAAAGGTACCCAGGGGAATGGGAAGCAGATTTGGCAGGAATGGGGAATGATATGAAATATGTATGTCTGGGGCAGGAGCAGGAAGAGCAGGAAAATTTAAAACAGGAATATAAATCGGCCAAATGTCTGGGTGAAGTCAGACTGGGGGAGATTCATCTATTCTATCGCTATTTTATCAGGATCAGGTATATATCTTACAGGGAACTGAGGCAGGCATATCTGCGGGAAGAAAGTGGTGAGAGCGGAGAATTTCTTCTGAAGGAATTCTATTTAATGTTGAAGACTGCGGATGGGGGACTTCATAAACTGCGGATGGAGCGGGAAGTCAATGCCAGGGAAGTACTGGCATATCTGGAAGAGAGAGAGGAAGCGGTCAGGATCGGATTTGACTGTTGGGACAGGCAGGGGCGTTGTCAATAAGGCGGACTGAATGCGTCGGTTAATGGATTGCCAGGTTGAATTGTTTCAGGTCATATATAAAATTGATAAAACAGCATACAATACCTTGACAGCATAGAAAACAATGATACAATATATAGTATGCGCAACGTGTTTGTGCCATATATTTTGTGTTATATATCATGTGGCTTATACAGCTGCAGTGATGGAAAGGAAAATGGGTGGGGTTTCGTAAATGAAGATCATTAAGAGAAGCGGCGCAGAAGTGGCATTTGACCTGGAGAAGATCATAGCGGCAATCTGTAAGGCGAATAACAGTGTGAAGACGGAAGAGAAGCTGACAGAGAAAGAGATCGATGAGATTGCCGAGGTGGTGGCTGCAAACTGCGAGGACATGAAGCGTTCTCCCAGCGTGGAAGAGATTCAGGATATGGTGGAGAATCAGTTGATGAAATACCGCGCTTACACAATGGCCAGGAATTATATTACTTATCGGTATAAAAGGGCGCTTGTGAGGAAGTCAAACTCCACGGACGAACAGATCTTAAGTCTGCTGGAGTGTAACAATGAGGAAGTGAAACAGGAGAATTCCAATAAAAATCCGACGGTCAACAGTGTGCAGCGTGACTATATGGCAGGAGAGGTGAGCAAGGATATTACGCGACGTTTTCTGCTGCCGCCGGATATCGTGGAAGCTCATGAGAAGGGGATCATCCATTTTCATGACGCAGATTATTTTGCCCAGCATATGCATAATTGCTGTCTCGTTAATCTGGAGGATATGCTGCAGAATGGTACGGTGGTCAGCGAGACCATGATAGATACGCCAAAGAGTTTTTCTACAGCCTGTAATGTAGCCACGCAGAGTATCGCCCAGATCGCCAGCTGTCAGTACGGGGGACAGAGTATTTCGCTTTCTCATCTGGCGCCTTTTGTGCAGGTGAGCCGCGGGAAATTCCGCAGGGAAGTCAGAAGAGAGATGGAGGAAGCAGGAATTGCGGTCTCTGAAGAACAGATCAATCAGATTGCAGAAAGCCGGGTAAAAGATGAGATCAAACGAGGCGTACAGATCATACAGTATCAGGTTATCACCTTGATGACCACCAATGGACAGGCGCCTTTTATTACGGTATTTATGTATATTGATGAGGTGCCGGCCGGCAGGCTGAGGGACGATCTGGCGTTGATCATAGAGGAGATGCTGGTGCAGCGGATCCAGGGGGTTAAAAATGAAAAGGGCGTTTATATTACGCCGGCTTTTCCGAAGCTGATTTATGTGCTGGAGGAGGACAATGTCCGGGAAGATGCAAAATACTGGTACCTGACAAAGCTGGCGGCACAATGTACCGCGAAAAGGATGGTGCCGGATTATATTTCGGAGAAGATCATGAAGAAACTGAAAGACGGCAACTGCTATACCTGTATGGGATGCCGGTCTTTTCTGACGGTCTATCATGACGAAAATGATCAGCCGAAGTTCTACGGACGGTTTAATCAGGGAGTGGTGACGCTGAATCTGGTGGATGTGGCCTGTTCTTCCGGAAAAGATTTGAAGAAGTTCTGGGAGATTATGGATGAGCGGCTGGATCTTTGCCGGCGTGCTCTTATGTGCCGCCACAACCGGTTAAAAGGCACTCCCTCTGATGTGGCGCCGATTCTCTGGCAGAACGGGGCGCTGGCACGGCTTAAGAAGGGGGAGAAGATCGATAAGCTTCTCTATGACGGCTATTCTACCATATCGCTGGGCTATGCCGGATTGTGTGAGTGTGTCCGCTATATGACCGGGAAGAGCCATACGGATCCGGAGGCAACGCCTTTTGCGCTTAAGATCATGCGGTATTTGAACAATGCCTGCAAAGAATGGCGGGAAGAGACGAATATTGATTTCAGTTTGTATGGTACGCCGCTGGAGTCAACGACTTATAAGTTTGCAAAATGTCTGCAGAATCGTTTTGGCGTAATCGAGGGTGTGACGGACAGGAACTATATTACCAACAGCTATCATGTGCATGTAACGGAGGAGATCAATGCTTTCGATAAGTTGAAATTTGAATCCCAGTTCCAGGAGCTGTCTCCGGGTGGGGCCATCAGCTATGTGGAAGTGCCTAATATGGAGAATAATCTGGAGGCTGTCCTTTCCGTAATGCAGTATATTTACGATAATATTATGTATGCGGAGCTGAACACGAAAAGTGATTACTGCCAGAAATGTGATTATCACGGAGAGATCCGGATTGTCACAGACAAGGATGGTAAACTTATCTGGAAATGTCCTAATTGCGGAAATACAGACCAGAACAAGATGAATGTGGCAAGACGTACCTGCGGCTATATCGGAACGCAGTTCTGGAACCAGGGGCGCACGCAGGAGATTAAAGAGCGGGTGCTGCACCTATGAACTACTCGGAGATCAAAAATTGTGATATTGCCAACGGGCCGGGTGTACGGGTGACGCTTTTTGTCAGCGGGTGCACGCATCACTGTGCAGGATGCTTCAATGAGATGACATGGGATTTCGATTACGGAGTGCCTTTTGATACAGGGACGGAGGAGCGGCTGTTAACCCTTTTGGAGCCGGGATATATTGCAGGATTGACGCTCCTTGGCGGGGAGCCGATGGAGTATGCGAACTGGTGCAGGCTGCTGCCTTTTCTAAAAAAGGTGAGAGATATATATCCGAAGAAAGATATCTGGTGTTATACGGGATATTGTTTTGAAACGGATATTTTGAAACGTTTCTGTAGACAGTGGGAGGATATGAAGGAATTCCTGGCCTGTATCGATGTGTTGGTGGATGGAGAATTTATTCTGGAGCAGAAAGACATCAGCCTGCAGTTTCGGGGGTCGCGAAACCAGAGGATTATTCTGGTGCAGGAATCACTGGCTTGTGGAGAGACTGTACTATGGCGTGGAGCCGGTTCGCAGAGCATTGGACAGGACAAAAGAACAGCAAAGCAGAGAGTTGGGGAGAGTCTGATATAGGCTCTCCTTTTTGGTTTTCAGGAAGCGGGCAATCGCAAATCCCTCTTGACTTTAGCGATTAAAAGTGCTAAAGTGTGAAAGGCGGTTTTTATGGAGCCGGAACAAATAACAGGAAAGGGGTCTGTTCATGTCAGCATTGGAGGAGATTCGAAACCGTTTTAAGAAGGATCGTTTTGCAACGGAGGCTGCGGGGATCGTTATTGACCATGCAGAGCCGGGGAAGGCGGTGTGCTCTCTGACGTTGGAGGAGAAGCATATGAATGAGAATAATGTACCCATGGGCGGCGCTGTCTTTACACTGGCAGATTTTACCTGTGCCATCGCATCGAACGGGTATTCCGAAAAGAAGACGGTCAGCCAGCAGGTATCCATTACCTTTCTCGCGCCGGCGAAGGGCAGCCGTCTGATCGCGGAGGCATCCTGTCTGAGAGAGGGGCGCACCACGGCGTTCTATGCGGTGGATGTGAAGGACGAGCTGGGAAATTATGTGGCCCATGCCACGATGAACGGATATATTATGAAGTAACGGATGATATATAACGAAATTTCAAATGTCATTAACTATAGATTGTGGAATTTGAGAAGGAGGAACTCTATCATGGTGATCACGGAGTTTTTGGAGCGCAACGCGCGCCTGTACGGTTCAGATACGGCGCTGGTGGAGCTGAATCCCTCCCAGGAGCGGGACAGTGCGGTAACCTGGCGGGAGGCGAGTCTGATCGAGAGCGCGGAGAATGGCGCTCCTTACCGCCGGGAATTAAGCTGGGCGGATTTTGACAGGCGGGCCAACCGTTTCGCGAATCTGCTCTTAAGCCGCGGCCTGGAGCGGGAGACGAAGGTGGGTATTCTGATGATGAACTGTCTGGAATGGCTGCCCATCTATTTTGGGATATTGAAGGCTGGCGGTGTGGCCGTACCCTTGAATTTCCGGTATTCGGCGGAAGAGATCAAATACTGTCTGGAGCTGGCGGATGTGGAGGTGCTGGTGTTCGGACCGGAGTTTATCAGCCGTATGGACACGATCGCGAAGGAGCTGCCGGGGATTAAGACGATGTTTTTCCCGGGCCCGGAGGGGCCTTCCTATACGGAAGACTGTCTGAAGCTGATGGGATTCTGTTCTTCCAGCGCACCGCCGGTGGCGCTTCAGGAGACGGATTATGCGGCCATCTATTTTTCTTCCGGGACCACCGGGTTTCCGAAGGCAATCCTGCATGATCACAGGGCGCTGCGTTCTTCCTGCGAGACGGAACAGAACCACCACGGGCAGCGGAAGGAGGATGTGTTCCTCTGTATTCCGCCGCTTTATCATACCGGGGCGAAAATGCACTGGTTCGGTTCCCTGCTCACGGCCGGCAAGGCAGTGCTTCTACGGGGCGTGAAGCCGGAGTGGATCCTGCGGGCGGTGACAGAGGAGAAATGTACCATCGTGTGGCTGCTGGTGCCCTGGGCACAGGATCTTCTGGATGCCATCGACTCCGGCAAGGTGGAGATGGAACATTATCTGCTGGAGCAGTGGCGGTTGATGCATATCGGGGCACAGCCCGTGCCGCCCAGTTTGATTCAGCGTTGGAAGAAGCATTTCCCGCACCATCAGTACGATACCAATTATGGGCTGAGTGAATCCATCGGGCCTGGCTGTGTGCATCTGGGCGTGGAAAATATACATAAAGTGGGAGCCATCGGCAGGCCTGGCTATCACTGGGAAGCAAAGATCGTAGATGAGCAGGGCCGGGAGAGCGCCCAGGGCGATGTAGGCGAATTGATCGTTCATGGACCGGGTGTCATGCTCTGTTATTATAAGAATCCCGAGGCCACCGATGAGGTTTTGAAGGACGGCTGGCTCTACACGGGCGATATGGCGCGTATGGATGAGGACGGTTTTATCTATCTGGTGGACCGGAAGAAGGATGTGATCATCTCCGGCGGTGAGAACCTGTATCCGGTGCAGATCGAGGACTTCCTGCGCAGAAACGACAAGATCAAGGATGTGGCGGTGATCGGACTGCCGGACGCGAGACTGGGTGAGATCGCGGCGGCGGTGATCGGACTGAAGGAGGATGTCTCCTGCACGGAAGAGGAGATCATGGAATTCTGCAGAGAACTGCCCAGATATAAGCGGCCGAAGAAGATCATCTTCGACGAGGTGCCGCGGAATCCTACGGGTAAGATCGAGAAGCCGGTGCTGCGGGAACGGTACTGTCACGGCAGCCTGGTGGAGGCCCAGATCAGGAATTAAAGGAGCAGAGGGATAAACGATCCCGGAAGCGCAATCATGTAACAAGCGGAGGGAGAAAAAGAAAATGGATCTTGCGATTAAATTAGTGATGCTCATCGTCTTTTTCGGTGTCATGATCGGCATCGGACTTTACTGCCGGAAACATGCCACCGATGTGAATGGATTTGTGCTGGGCGGCAGGAGTGTGGGGCCGTGGCTGACCGCTTTTGCCTATGGGACAAGCTATTTCTCGGCGGTGGTCTTCGTGGGTTATGCGGGGCAGTTTGGCTGGAAATACGGAATCGCCGCTACCTGGGCGGGACTGGGGAATGCGTTCCTCGGTTCCCTGCTTGCCTGGGCGGTGTTGGGACGCCGTACCCGTATTATGACACAGCATTTAGACAGCGCCACCATGCCGCAGTTTTTCGGAGAACGGTTTGAGAGTAAGCCTTTAAAACTGGCGGCTTCGGCCATTATCTTTATCTTTCTGATCCCTTATACGGCCAGTCTCTATAACGGGCTGAGCCGTCTGTTCGGGATGGCTTTCGATATCGACTACAGCGTGTGCGTGATCGTGATGGCAGTGCTCACCGGCATTTATGTCATAGCCGGCGGCTATATGGCTACCGCCATCAACGATTTTATACAGGGTATCATAATGATCTTCGGCATCGTGGCTGTGGTGGCGGCGGTATTAAACGGCCAGGGCGGTTTTCTGGCGGCGCTGGATGCGCTGGCGGCTGTCAGTGACGAGTCGGTGTCGGCGGCACCGGGGGTGTTCAACTCCTTCTTCGGACCGGATCCGGTGGGGCTTCTGGGGGTGGTGATCCTTACCAGCCTGGGCACCTGGGGACTGCCCCAGATGGTACAGAAGTTCTATGCCATCAAAAGCGAGAGTGCGATCAACAAAGGCATGATCATCTCCACTGTTTTTGCGGCGATCGTGGCGGGCGGCTGCTATTTCCTGGGCGGCTTCGGACGGCTGTTTGACGATAAGATCGATATTGCGGCCAACGGGTATGACTCGGTGGTGCCGACGATGCTGTCAGGGCTGCCGACGATCCTGATCGCGGTGGTGGTCATTCTGGTGCTTTCGGCCTCCATGTCCACGCTTTCTTCCCTTGTTTTGGCATCCAGTTCTACCTTGACGCTGGATTTCATTAAAGGTAATATTATGAAAGAGATGGATGAGAAGGAACAGGTGAAATGGATGCGGGCGCTGTTGGTGGTCTTTATCGCGATCTCCGTAGTGCTGGCGCTGATCCAGTACCGTTCCAACGTCACGTTTATCGCCCAGCTCATGGGTGTGAGCTGGGGCGCGCTGGCCGGAGCTTTCCTGGCTCCCTTCCTTTACGGCCTGTATTGGAAGCGGACCACGAAAGCAGCCTGCTGGGTGAGTTTTTTGTTCTCCACGGTGGTGATGCTGGCGAACATCTTTTTCCGGTCGAGCTTTCCGGCGCTTTTGCAGTCGCCCATCAATGCCGGCGCCTTCTGTATGCTGGCCGGGCTTGTGATCGTGCCGGTGGTGAGCGTGGTGACGAAAGCGCCTGCCGGAAAAAGGCTGGAGGAGATCTTCTCCTGTTATGAGAAGAAGGTGACGGTTTCTGTGAAAGACTCCATCGGAGATCAAAATTAGGGAAAACGATGAAGGAGGAAAAGGATATATGAAAACACTGATGCTCGGCAACGAGGCGGTTGCCAGAGGTCTTTATGAAGGAGGCTGCAGCTTCGTATCCAGCTATCCGGGAACGCCCAGCACGGAGATCACGGAGTGCGCGGCGAAGTATGAGGAGCTGTACGCGGAGTGGGCGCCCAATGAGAAGGTGGCGCTTGAGGCAGCGTTTGGCGCATGTCTTTCCGGAAAGAGAAGCTTCTGTGCCATGAAGCATGTAGGCCTTAACGTGGCGGCGGATCCGCTTTTTACCATATCTTATACGGGGGTGCATGCCGGACTGGTGATCGGCGTGGCGGATGACGCCGGCATGCACAGTTCCCAGAACGAACAGGATTCCAGACATTATGCGCAGGCATCCAGGATTCCCATGCTGGAGCCTTCCGATTCCGCGGAAGCGCTTGCCTTTGCGAAACTTGCCTATGAGCTTTCGGAAGAATTCGATACGGCGGTACTGCTTAAGATGTGCACCCGCGTCAGCCATTCGCAGAGCGTGGTGGAGACGGGGGAAAGGGTGCTTCCGGCGCAGAAAAAATATGAGAAGAACCCGGGTAAATACATTATGATGCCGGCCAACGCCAAGAAGCGTCATCCGGAAGTGGAGGTGCGCACAAAGGCGCTGACAGCCTGGGCGGAGACGACAGAGATCAACCGCATCGAGACGGGCAGCGATCCGTCCTGCGGCATCATTACCTCCTCCACCTGTTATCAGTATGTGAAGGAGGCCTTCGGGGATACCTATCCGGTATTGAAGCTGGGCATGATATGGCCCATGCCGGAGCAGAAGATCAGGGAGTTTGCGGCTGCTGTAAAGCGGCTTGTGGTGGTGGAGGAGCTGGACGGCTTTATCGAGTCACACTGCAGAAGTCTGGGGCTTACGGTGTCCGGCAAAGACCTGTTTTCCAATATCGGCGAGCTGAGTCAGAATCTGGTGAAGGAGAAGCTTGGCGGGAACGTACAGGCGGGAGCGGCGCTTGATGAAGTCATTCCGGCCAGACCGCCCGTGATGTGCGCCGGCTGTCCGCATCGCAGTATTTTCTATGTTCTGAAAAAGATGAATCTCACGGTGCTGGGAGATATCGGCTGCTATACGCTGGGAGCCGTGCAGCCCCTGGGAGCCATCGACACAACGATCTGTATGGGTGCTTCTGTTTCCGGACTGCATGGATTTGTGAAAGCAGGAGACGGGGAGAGCGCAGGCAGGACGGTGGCGGTCATCGGGGATTCCACGTTTATGCATTCCGGTGTTACGGGACTGATCAACATTGCGTATAATGAATCGAATTCCACGGTGATCATACTGGACAACTCGATTACGGGTATGACGGGGCATCAGCAGAACCCTACCACGGGCTATAACCTGAAAGGGGATCCCTGTGCGAAGATCGATCTGGAAAGTCTGTGCCATGCCGTGGGGATCAAGCGGGTAAGGGTGGTGGATCCTTACGATATGGAGATCTGTCAGGCAGTGATAGCAGAAGAGCTGGCGGCAAAAGAGCCTTCGGTCATCATTTCCCGTCGTCCCTGTGCGCTGCTTAAGTATGTGAAGCATCCCGGTCCCATCTGTTCCGATACAGAGAAGTGTAAGGGCTGTAAGGCCTGTATGAAGATCGGCTGTCCGGCTATCAGCATGGTGGACGGCAAGGCGAAGATCGATGCGACGCTCTGTGTGGGATGCGGCGTCTGTGAGCAGTTGTGTAAATTTGACGCGCTGGGTAAGGCTGAATAAAGCGCTTCGGAATGGAGGGAAGATTGAATAAATTCTCTGATGAGCAATTTATTCAATCAAGAATTTGTGCCGAAGCGTCACAAATTCTGTTGATCGCAGAGCAGAATCGGAGTATTCCTTCGGAAAACTCCTAAATTCTGCTCACGTCCTCAGCGCAAAGCGCTTCGGAATGGAGGAAAATATGGAAACAAAGAATATTATGATCGTGGGAGTAGGCGGACAGGGCACGCTGCTTGCAAGTAAACTCCTGGGGCGTCTGCTTCTGGGGAAGGGATTTGACGTGAAGGTGAGCGAAGTGCACGGTATGAGCCAGCGGGGCGGAAGCGTTGTCACGTATGTGCGCTGGGGAGACAGAGTCTGTTCCCCCATTATCGACAGGGGACAGGCGGATTGCATTCTTTCTTTTGAACTTCTGGAGGCGGCCCGCTATACGGAATATGTGAAGCCGGGCGGAAGAATCATTGTCAACAGCCAGCAGATCAATCCGATGCCGGTGATCGCGGGGATGGCTGCCTATCCGGAGAATCTGGTGGAAAAGATGGCGGCCCTTGACATCCAAGTGGACGCGCTGGATGCGTTGTCTCTGGCGGAAGAGGCGGGGAGCAGCAAGGCAGTGAATCTTGTACTGATGGGCAGACTTGCGAAGCATTTTGATTTCACCGATGAGGAGTGGATGGATGCCATTGAGCACAGCGTGCCGTCGAAATTTCTGGAATTAAATAAGAAAGCGTTTGAACTGGGGCGGAGCGCATAGATTGAAAAATCAAGGATTTTCGAATTTTCTATTTAGGCAGTATAGCAGGCAGGCCTGTGATATGCATGGTTATCAGTGTCTTAAATATTGAGAAGACAGATTTCAGCAGTGTAGAGGAGGAGATGGAAAGGTTGAATAAATTCTCTGATGAGCAATTTAGTTCAACAAACTGAACAAGTTCAGTCGGAATTTGTGCCGAAGCGTCACAAATTCTGTTGATCGCAGAGCAGAATCGGAGTATTCCTTCGGAAAACTCCTAAATTCTGCTCGCGTCCTCAGCATAAAACGCTTCGGAATGGAGGAAAAAATGGAACGGTATTACCAACAGGAAATTGAAACTGCGGACAGGGAGCAGGTCCTTGCGTGGCAGAATGAGCGGCTGGTAAAGCAGGTGCGCCACGTGTGGGACAATGTGCCTTACTACCGCGCGAAAATGGAGGAAAAGGGAGTTACGCCCGAGGATATTCAGAGCGTGGCGGATCTGCATAAGCTGCCTTTTTTGACCAAGGACGATTTAAGAGAAGCGTACCCTTACGGGCTGCTGGCAAAGCCTCTCAAGGACTGTGTGCGTATTCAGTCTACTTCGGGGACTACGGGACGCCGGGTGGTGGCTTTTTATACTCAGCATGATATTGATCTGTGGGAGGACTGCTGTGCCCGGGCGATCATGGCGGCAGGCGGCACGGAAGAGGATGTGTGCCATGTGAGTTACGGGTATGGCCTTTTCACAGGAGGACCGGGCTTAAACGGCGGCAGCCATAAGGTAGGCTGTCTGACACTGCCCATGTCTTCCGGCAATACGGACAGACAGCTGCAGTTTATGGTGGATCTGGGTTCTACGATCCTGTGCTGTACGCCTTCCTATGCCGCTTTTCTGGCGGAGAGCATTCATGAGAGAGGGCTGCAGGACCAGATCAAGTTGAAAGCCGGTATCTTCGGCGCGGAGGCGTGGAGCGAGGAGATGCGGCAGGATATTCAGAATAAACTGCGTATCAAGGCCTACGATATCTATGGTCTTACAGAAACAAGTGGTCCCGGTGTGGCCTTTGAGTGCAGTGAGCAGACCGGTATGCATATCAATGAAGACCACTTTATTGCGGAGATCATCGATCCGGATACGGGCGAGGTTCTGCCGGAAGGCAGTAAGGGCGAGCTGGTGTTTACCTCGATCACGAAAGAGGCCTTTCCGCTGCTGCGTTACCGTACCAGAGACATCTGCGTGCTGACAAGAAAGAAATGTTCCTGCGGCCGTACCCATGTGAAGATGAGCAAGCCGATGGGCAGAAGCGATGATATGCTGATCGTCAAGGGCGTGAATGTCTTCCCGTCCCAGATCGAGACGGTGCTTCTGGAGCAGGGTTATCCGGCTAACTATCAGATCATCGTGGACCGCGTCAACAATTCCGATACCATCGAGGTGATGGTGGAGATGACACCGGAGAACTTCTCCGATAACCTGGGTAAGATCACGGCGATGGAGAAGAGCCTTGTATCTGCGCTTAAGGCGATGTTGGGCATCTATGCGAAAGTGCGGCTGGTGGCTCCCAAGTCCATTACGAGAAGCGAAGGCAAGGCAGTGCGCGTGATCGATAAGCGTAAGATTTGATATAAGTAGATTTGAAGAAAGGAGCAAGGCTATCATTATGACAATACCTCAAATTTCTGTATTTTTGGAGAACAAAGCGGGACAGCTGGCGGATATCACCGGGATTCTCTCGCAGAATCAGGTGAATATGCGGGCTATCAATATCGCGGAGACGACGGATTACGGCGTATTGCGGCTGATCGTGGATGATGCTGCGAAAGCATCATCGATTCTTCTGGAAAAAGGCTTTATCCTGACCATGACACCTGTGGTTGGCGTGGCTGTTCCGGATACGCCCGGCGGGCTGAGCAGGGTACTCAGTGTGATTTCCAGCGCCGAGATCGATGTGGAATATATGTATTCTGTTTTTGGGCAGAAGGACGGGCAGGCCTGCATGATCTTCCGTGTGGCGGATTCGGACGGGCTGACGGCAGTTCTGGAGCAGAACGGGATCGGGACGATTGCGGGAGAGGATCTGGGACTGCATTAGAATGCCCTTGTGCCTGTGCCGGCATAGCGGGAAAAGCGGCCGGGCAGACGAACGCGATCTGTTACCGATAAAGTACATAATAGAAAGAATATGATGTGAGGCTGCTGCAAAATCTGGCGGTCATATGATATGTGGTTGATGATGAAAGGATCATGATGCCATATACTATATGAACTGACAGTTTGCAGCAGCTTCATTTTTTATCGCGAGCGATCACGAACAGCGCAGAAGTATGCAGTTTTGATTGCCGGTTACTTCTATCGTGATGTATGCCGGAAAAGGGCGATGGAGATAATAGAATAGAAGGAGCGGGCAGTTTAGTACAAAGGGATTTTTATACGGGATATGGATGTTTGGAAAAGGATAGTGATTGTGAAATGACCTTAATGGATTAAGAGTGATGTGAAAATAAATAAAAATCGAAATAAAATATGAATAGAAATTATATATAATAACCAAATAAAAGAAAAAGATGATAAATTTCTTTACACAATATGCTTATTGTGATATATATAAATTATAATTTATAAATTATAATTTTAAGCACAAGGATGGTACGGATATGAAATATTATAGTGGAGACGGGGTAGGAAAAACATTTGTCATAGAACTCGACAGAGGGGAAGAACTGTTTGAAAGTGTGGAATCTATCTTGGAAAAGGAAGGTGTCCGGAATGCATTTATTGCGAGCGCAGTGGGCAGTGTAGCTCATCTGGAGTATCACAGGCCAACCAGCATGGATGCTGCAGCGGAAGATGAATTTTTGTCTCTGGATGGACCTTTTGAATTTGGCGGATTGACAGGAACCGTATTTAACGGTGTAGCGCATTTTCACTTTTCCATCGGCGGTGTAAAGGATCTGCATGTCGGGCATTTGGAGAGAGGTACGAAAGTTCTGTATTTACTGGAACTGATCGTGATTGAGCTGAAAGGACTGCATCTGGAAAGAAAGATGACACCTGAAAATGTAAAGAAGCTGTTTCCGGTAGAAGGTTGAATAAATTCTCTGATGAGTAATTTAGTTCAACAAACTGAACAGGTTCAGTTAGAATTTGTGACGCTTCGGCATTAAGGAAAAAATGAAACCCTGGAACAGGGCAGATTCGGTAACTATGAAGCGAAAGGCTGCATAGCTGCATGGCTCGTTGCTTCACGGAAATAAAACAGGAGGCGTGTGAATGTTTCAAGCATTGTATAACAGAAAAACAGAAAGCTTAAACGGCGTATGGAAATATCGTATCGACCAGAATGACGTGGGTGTGAGACAGAGTTACTATCTGTCAAACGGCGAGGAGGATGTGTGGAAGAAGATCAAGGTACCCCATAACTGGTATCTTACGGAGGAGATCGGTGACTATTTTGGAACGATCTGGTACACCAGGAAATTTAAGGCTCCTAAGGAGATGAAAGGGAAGAGGGTCTTTCTCTACTTCGAGGGCGTGGATTATATTTCCGAGGTCTGGTTGAATGGCACTTATCTGGGATTTCACGAAGGAATGTTTAACTCCTTTGAGTATGATATTACATCCTGCATCGATTGGGAGGGCGATAATCTTTTGATCGTCAGGGACAGTGCGCCGAAGGATACGACAGAATATATTCCGGCGGATAAGACGGAAGTTCCCATGTCTGAGAAGTATAAGGTGCATCAGTCAAAAGGAATCACCCAGATCAAAGGGCATATGATCGAGGCCATGCACCGGCCAGGTTGTAAGACCGCTTACCGGCAGGACGGCAATTCCGGCGGTATCTGGGGCGATGTTAAGCTCGTATGCAGACCGGATATTTATATACAGTACGTGAAGAGCTACACGAAGATCGGATATAAGAAAGACTGGCTGGGGGATCAGCAGGATAAACCGGACGGTACAGGTCTTGCGGCCTTTGATGTCTATATCCATAACAGTACCAGGAAAGCGGTGAAAACGAATATCACATTAGATATCAGACCCTATAATTTTGAGGGGGATTCCCATTGTTCCATCGGCCGGGAAGTGGTGCTGCAGCCTGGGGATAATGTTTTTAAGATCACGGCGACCATTCCCGATGTAAGACTTTGGTGGACCTGGGACCATGGCGATCCGAACATGTATACGGCACGGATCGGTGTGGAACAGGATGCCGTGGAGATGAACTTCGGCGTGAAAGAGATCCACACGGATGACAAAGGGCAGTGGTACTTAAACGGCCGCCATATTTTCCTCAGAGGTATGCGCTATATCTCCAGCTTATGGATGAGCGAAGCCAATGAAGAAATGTGGAAAAAGGATTTTGATAAAATGCTGGATATGGATATCAATTCCATAAGAATCGGCAGTCATGTGGAGCGTGACGGACTCTATACGCTGTGTGACGAACTGGGACTACTGATGTGGCAGGTATTTCCGCTGCACTATGTGATCAGTGATTCTGACGACGTGATCAACCGTGCTTCCGATATGATGCGGGATATGGGAATGATGCTCACCAATCATGCCTGCATGGGTATGTGGTCGGTGTATAAGGAGCCGGAGATCTATGAATTGGTGGAAAGACCCAACGTATATTTTAAACTCTGCGATATTTTGAAGGAAACCCTGGGAAGTATAGATCCGATTCGGTGGATCCACAAAGGGGATTACCGGGAAGGCGTGCAGAATATCATGATCGGTTCCTGTCAGGACGGCGATATGGATGTGCACACGGCGGAGATCAAACCCAATATAGTCGAATTCGGTGCGGACTCCGTTCCAAGTCTGGTAAGCCTGCGCAAATTCATACCGGAAGATAAGCTCTGGCCGCCGCATTGGGATACCTGGGAATACTGGGGATTGTTCTACTGGAACCAGTTCAGAAGAGGCAAGGTGGAGATGGGCAATTCTCTGGAAGAATTTATCCGGAATACGCAGCAATATGAGGCGTTGGTCGTAAAAGAACAGATCGAACTTTTACGGCAGAGGAAATATCAGCCGGTGGCCTCCATGTATCTGTACTACTGGAGCGATGCGTGTCCGGTCATGGGATCCGGCCTGTTTGATTATTACAGGGAACCCTATGCAGTATATGAATCCATGAAAGGGGTATATACGCAGGTGCTGATCAGTCTGGAATGGGAGCAGGAGCCTCATGTGATCGGCAGAGAGAAGAAATACGGCAGAGGACAGATGTTCCGGGCGAAGATCTGGCTGAACAACGATCATTTCCATTCGGTGGAGGATGCGCAGATCCACTGGGAGATCCACAGGGAAAACAGCACGGAGATCCTGACGGAGCGTACATGGACAGAAACGCTTGTCGAGGACAGCGCACAGGTAAGAGACCAGATTTCCTGGATCCTGCCGGGAGACTATGTAGGCAACTATGTGATCGATATGTGGGTGAAAGATAAGAACGGCAAAGTCTTATCCAGGAACAATACGGTGATCAAAGCGCATGCTTGAATGGAGGCAGGGTTGAATTTGTGACGCTTCGGAATGGAGGCAAGGTTGAATAAATTCTCTGAGGAGCAATTTATTCAACCAAGAGTTTGTGTCGAAGCGTCACAAACTCCTTGATCGCAGAGCAGAATCTGAAATTCTGCTCGCGTCCTCAGCGCAAAGCACTTCGGAATGGAGGAAAATATGATAATGCTTTATGAAGGAAGACAGACCATAGATTTGGGCGGTCTTTGGGAATATAAGAAGGAAGAAACTGACAGGACGGCAGAGGCGTTCAGGACAGGGGAGTTAATGGATCCGGAGGGATGGAGACCGATCCGGGTGCCGAATAACTGGTATCTGACAGAGATCGGTGATTATTTCGGGACGATCTGGTTCAGGACATCCTTCCAGACGCCGGCAAGGAAAAAGAATAAGCATATCTGGCTGCGTTTTGGGGCGGTGGACTACATCGCGGATGTGTGGCTCAACGGCGAGTATCTGGGAAACCATGAAGGCATATTTAGTCCCTTCGAGTTTGACATTACGGATTACTTACGGGAAGGAGCGGAAAACGAGCTGTTGGTCAGAGACAGCGCACCCCGTGATGAGACAGAATATATCAATGCCGGCACGGATCGGGATACACCGCTGTCAGAACCCTATCAGCGACATCAGGCGAAGGCGATCACCCAGATCAAAGGACATATGATCGACGCCATGCACAGACCGGGAGCAATGACCTCATTCCGGCAGGATGGGAATTCGGCGGGAATCTGGGATCAGGTGGAACTGGTAAAAAGGCCGGACAAATTTATAGAATACGCAAAGATCTCCACCAGGATCGTCCTGAAAAAGGACTGGGCGGGGGACGGCCAGGATAAGGATACCGGCTCCGCGCTGGTCAGCATGGATGTGACCCTGAACAATCAGACCGATGCACCCGTGAAAGGCAGCCTGCGTGCGTTGATCCTGCCCGCGAATTTTGAGGGAGACGACAGAGTCGTAAGCGGCAGAGAGATCGTAGTGCCGCCCGGCAGGACTACAGTAAAACTTGCGGTGACGGTAGAAGACGCGAAACTCTGGTGGACCTGGGATCACGGCTATCCACATCTTTACCAGGTGACACTGAGCTGGCAGGAGGATGAGACGACCATCCGTTTTGGCATCAAGGAAGTGGAGTATGACGAGAAACATGGTACCTGGTACCTGAATAGGAAGAAGATCTTCCTGCGTGGTATGCGTTACATCTCCAGTTTGTGGATGAGTGAGGCGGGGATGGAGATGTGGAAGCCGGATTTCGAGAAGATGATCCGTATGAACATCAACTCCATCCGTATCGGGAGCCATGTGGAGAGAGACGGTGTATATACACTTTGTGATGAGCTGGGCCTGCTGATGTGGCAGGTGTTCCCCCTGCATTACTGCGTCAGCGACGACGACGATCTGATCTCGCGTGCCTCCGACATGATGCGGGATATGGGAATGATGCTCACTAATCATGCCTGTATGGGTATGTGGTCGGTGTATAAGGAGCCGGAGATCTATCTGCTTCCGGACAAACCAAACAATTACTTTAGACTCTGCCAGATCTTAAAAGAGACCTTAAAGTCAGTCGATCCGGTGAGATGGGTGCATCTGGGAGATTATCGGGAAGGCGTGATGAATATCATGCTGGGCTGCTGCAATGACGGTGATGTGGATGTGCATGACTTGAATGTCCCGCCCAATATTGTGGAGTTTGGATCCCAGTCCATCCCCTGCATGGAGACCTTGAAAACATTTATACCCGAAGATAAGATGTGGCCGCCGCACTGGGATACCTGGGAATATTGGGGATTGTTCTACTCGAATACGTTCAAGTTCGGCAAAGTGAAGCTGGGTGATTCGATCGAGGAGTTTATTGAGAATACACAGAACTATGAGGCGGAATCGGTAAAGGAACAGATCGAGTTCCTGAGACAGAAGAAGTACGATCCTGTCTCCACGATGTATCTGTATTACTGGAGCGACGCCTGCCCGATGATCGGCTCGGGGCTTTTGGATTATTACAGAAGACCGTACAAAGTATACGACTATATGCAGCAGGTCTACACACCGGTACTTGTCTGCCTGGAGCCCTGTATCCATCCGCACAGACTCGGCAGGGAGAAGGTATTTGCACCGGGCAGATCCTTTACCGGGAGAGTATGGTTGATCAATGACCATTATGAGACCATACAGGATGCAGAATTATCGTGGAAAGTCACGGATCTGGAGACGGGAGAAGTGTTGGCGGAGAATGCATTTTATCTGGATATTCTGCCTGACTCCGCAGAGATTCCCGATCATATCGTGCTTCCCTTACGGGAGGAATGGGACGGACATAAGTGCAGGGTGGATATGTCGGTGACAAAGGATACAGAAGTGCTCTCGGAAAACTGGGCCAACTTCACGGTCGCGAAGGGAGACTAATGGGGCAGAACGTCTGCTGGCGTTAACAATAAATGGTTCACTGAAAGCAAACTGCATGGTTTTGAGATGATTTACAAATGATTTACAGGTACATAATGAAGTGGGATATGTACTGTAAATAAATGACACAGGGAATGCAAAAGGAGGAAAAAGGATGAGTAGAATGAAAAAGGTATTGGCACTTGGTCTTGCATGCGGGCTTCTGTTGACAGCCTGCGGCGGTAAGGATGCACCGGCGGATAACGGCGGCGGGACAACCGCTCCGGCAGACAGCCAGGCGGAGACGACAGATGCGGCTGAAACACCGGCAGAGGACAAAGGCGCTGTGGACAGCGGTGAGAAACAGACACTGCGTGTGGCATGGTGGGGTTCCACGGAGAGAGACAAGATTTATTACCAGATAAACGATATGTTTATGGCGGAGTATCCCAATGTGGAGATCGTAACGGAAAGCCCTGGCTGGAACGATTACTGGGTGGCGCAGTCTACCGCGTACGCCAGCAACAGTGCGGCGGATGTGGTGCAGTTCCAGTCCAATCAGATCGGGGAGTACTGTTCCAAAGGTGTGCTGACCCCGCTTCAACCCTACGTGGAATCCGGAGCCATTAATCTGGAAGACTGGAACCAGGATCTTGTGGATACCGGCAAATATGAGGATCAGCTCTACATGATATCTCTCGGTATCACGGCGCAGACACTGTATATCAACGAAACCTTTTTAAGTGAACTGGGAGTAGAGCTCTGGCCGGCAGACCAGGATATCACCTGGGATGAATATGCACAGTTCCTGCAGGAGGTGCAGGCGAAGCTGGGCGCCGACACCTATGCCGGAATGGATATCTATACCAATAACGACCTCGTCTGGGTATGGATCCGGGAGAACAGTACAGACGGTCAGGAGTGGCTGGATGAGGACGGGAACTTTGCACCAGGTGCGGATACCCTGGAAAGCTGGTACGCGTTCTCGGATGATATGAGAAAAGCGGGCACCTTCCCAAGTGTAGAGTGGACGCAGGAATGGCTCGCCAAAGCATGGGAAGAAGGCGCACTGGTAAACAGAAAAGTCGTATGTATGTTTGAAAATGCAAACAAGTACAAGATTTATCAGAATTCCATGGAAGACAAGCTGGCCATCAGAAAGGTGCCCGTTGGGAACAACGGAAAGCATGGCGATCTGCTGATCACTTCCGCGTTCGGAATCTCCGAATCTTCCAAACAGAAGGATCTGGCGGCAGAGTATATTAATTTCTTCGTAAACAACATGGAGGCACAGAAGGTCTTCAATCAGGAACTGGGCGTGCCCGCATCTCTCACGGTACAGGAAGAGCTGGCAAAGACAGCGGATCCCAGTGATGTGGCAGCAACGGAGTATTTGAATATGGTTGCAGCGCAGGCGCCGCCCTTTGTTGCCAAGGCTCCCGGGGTATGGGCGATCCAGGATGAGATCAACGGTACGGCGGAAATGGTAGCCACCGGCATGATGTCAGCCAGAGAAGGCGCGGAACACATCATCGGCATTGCCAATGAAATGATTGCCGAGAACGCAAACTGATCTATGCAGGACATGAAGTGCTGCTGTTAAGGCAGCACTTCATCCTATCATAGGAAATTGCTCCGGATTTACGAGACTGCGAAGCAGATCTCGCAGGCGACCTTTGTTCGTTTCGTGTTTTTAAAGGAGGCAGACATGAAGAAAAAATTGTGGGAAAAATATGCGGCATGGATATTTCTGATGCCCTGGATCGTCGGTTTTCTGTCATTGACATTCGTACCGATGATCATGTCATTTTATTATTCTTTTACCAATTATAATCTGTTACAGCCGCCGAAATTTATCGGCATTGATAATTATATAAAAATGTTTACGACGGACCTGCATTTTAACAATGCGCTGAAAGTGACTTTTATTTATGTGTTTGCGTCGGTACCCCTGCAGCTTCTGGTATCTTTGATCCTGGCATTTGTCTTAAATAAAGGAATAAAAGGGTTGTCTTTTTTCAGGGCGGCATTCTATATACCTTCTCTGCTTGGCGGAAGTGTGGCGATCTCTATTTTATGGCGTCAGATCTTCGGCATGAACGGTATTTTAAATATGGTATTGGATGTGTTTGGTCTCAATACGGGCACAAGCTGGGTGGCAAACCCAAAGACTGCGGTGTGGACGCTTGTGATCCTGCGCATGTGGCAGTTTGGCTCGCCGATGATCATCTTTCTGGCCGCTGTCAAACAGGTGCCTGCGGAGTTGATGGAGGCGGCGGAGATCGACGGGGCGAACAAGTTCCAGAGAACGATACGGATCATGATCCCCATGATCTCACCGATCATTTTGTTTAATCTGGTCATGCAGATCATCAGCGCATTTAAGGTGTTTACGGAGTCCTACATCATCAGCGGCGGAAACGGTGGTGTGCTGGACAGCCTGTTATTCTATACACTGCATATTTATAATGAAGGATTCGGCAAGATGCGGATGGGCTATGCAAGTGCTCTGGCCTGGTTCCTGGTATTCATTATCGGTATTTTGACAGCGTTGGTATTCTGGATTTCCAATAAATTCGTTTACTACGATTAAAAGGAGGCGGCCATGTGCAAAAAAAGAAAGTTATTGGGCAGAATCAAATTTGTGGTGTTGTTTGCTTTTGCACTTGCTGTTTTATATCCCCTTTTTTGGATGCTTGCAAGCTCCTTCAAACCGGAAAGCGATGTCTTCAAGAACCTGGGGCTGATCCCGCAGAACTTTACCCTGGAAAACTATAAGATCGGCTGGCAGTCCAACGGCAGGGTGACTTTCAGTACCTATTTCAGGAATTCCATTCTGGTCTCCATCTTTTGCGTGATCGGTAATATGGTCTCCTGTACACTCACGGCATATGCCTTTGCCAGACTGCGGTTCCGGTTTAAGAAGGTACTGTTCGCTTTGATGATGATGACATTGATGCTGCCGCAGCATGCGATCATCGTTCCGCAGTATGTTTATTTCTATAAGCTGGGCTGGATCGATACGGTAATGCCGCTGGTGGTGCCGAAATTTCTGGCTACGGATGCGTTCTTCGTATATTTGCTGATTCAGTTTATGAAGGGGATTCCCAGAGAACTGGATGAGGCGGCGATCGTGGACGGTTGCAGTACCTACGGGGTGTTTTTCAGGATCATACTGCCGCTTTGCCGGCCTGCGTTTGTCACCACGGTGATCTTTACGTTTATGTGGTCCTGGAACGATTTCTTTACCCAGATCATTTATCTGCGGCAGGTGGAGAATTATACGGTGACACTGGCTCTGCGGATGTTTATCGACTCGACGGCAAAGAGCGCTTACGGCGCCATGTTTGCCATGTCGCTGCTGTCCATGCTTCCGATCATGATATTATTTGTTTTCTTCCAGAAGCAGTTGATCGAGGGGGTTGCCACAAGCGGATTGAAAGGGTGAAAGGAGCGGGATTGTCAATATGTTGTTATTAGCTGCGTCGTCGCTGTCTTTTGACGGTTTTGAAAATAATAATTTCCAATGTGTATTTAACGATGCAGGGCGTCTGGGATATGAGCGGATCGAGTTTAACTGCTGGTATGCGGAGTCTCTGACGCCTGGACGGATCCGGGAGATGAGAAGACGGTGCGAGGGGACAGGCCTGCAGCCAGTGGCCCTCCATGTATCGGCCTTTGGCGGATCGACGTCGGAGCAGCTTTCCTGGAATACGGCCCACAAGCTGCGGGCCATAGAGGCGGCGGTGGAACTTGGCTGCCGGAGGGTAGTCGCCAGTGGTATGCATATAGAGGACCGGGACGGGGAAAGGACAGATACGAATGCGCTCTTGGATGATCTGCTGCGGGAACTGTATAATCTGGCGCCTTATGCGGAGGAAGCGGATGTACTTCTCTGTCTGGAGAACCACTGCAGCAATGTGCTTGCAGGGCAGCAGGCGTATCATTACCTTTTTGACAGGATAGACAGTGACCATGTGGGTATCTGCCTGGACGGCGGGCACCTGGAGGCGGCAGGAGAGTCCATTGGTGAATTTATAGAAGCATTTGCACCACGGATCAACCATTTGCATTTAAAGGAAAACGGGCAGTTTGGCAGGAAGTCTTTCTGTCGGTTCGGCTGCGGCGGGACAGACAATGATGCAATGATCCGGGAAATGATAAGAAGAGGTTACTCCGGGTACATGTCCGTGGAACTTTCACCGGAGATCGGTGAGAGCGGAGATTTTATACCGTTTACGGATGAGGACAGACGAAAGCCGCATATTATGTTTTCCCGGTATGAATCTATCTGATCGGCATGACCGGTCTCGGGAAGACAGCGGAGAAATGAGGGAAAAATGTTTAAGACGATTATGATCGGTGCAGGCGGTATCGCAACGCAGCACTGCGAGGCCATGAAGAAACTGGGGGTTGAGATCGTCGGCATCTATGATGTCGACAAGGAAAGGGCCGGTAGGCTTGCGCTGCGGTATGACAGCAGGGCCGTGGAGGATCTGGAAGCAGAGATGGCAGGGGCCGATATGGTACATATTCTGACGCCGCCTTCTAAACGTGTGGCGTATGTGGAAATGGCGGCCAGACAGGGGAAACATATCATGATGGAAAAACCCATTGCCGTAACCCTGGAGGATGCAAGGGCAATGGAAGCCTGTGTCGAGCGATACGACGTGCAGTGCATGATGGCGTTTACGCAGAGGTTCCGTAAGGGATATCAGATCGTGAAGAACCTGCTGGATACAGGAAAGATTGGAGATGTGGTGCAGGCATTCTGCTTTCGGGTGGGTCCCGGGCCGGGATTTAGCGGTACTATGCAGGACAGCTGGAGAACAGACAGAAAATTTGTGTGTGGAATGGCGATTGAATCTCTGTCCCATGACATTGATTTCCTCCAGTCACTTGCCGGGGATATCGTGAAGGTATCGGGCAGGGTAAAGGGAACGGTGGAGGCATTGCCGGCGTTTGACAATAATGTGGATGCGGTGCTGACCTTTGACAGCGGTGCGATCGGTACGTTGACGGCAAGCTGGTCCAGTCATATCCCGTACAATATCAAGGGTGTGATCGGCACGAAGGGTTCCGTCTTTTTACAGGGAGACGATATCTGGGACAACACGAAGGTCATTACCAGATTGGCGGATGGGACGCAGACGGTGGAGCGTCTGGAGGATATCTTCCAGGACGGTGACGGTTATCTCGAGGAGAACCGTGTCTTTGTGGCGTGTATCGAAAAGGGGATCGATGTTCCCTGCGGTCTGTCTGTGGGACGGAAGGTGTTGGAGATCTCCAGAAAAATTCTGGAATCGTCCGGTAAAGGAGATTAAGGAGTGGAAGAAAAAGCGCGGATGAAAAAGGGAATCTGTCTGACGGCTCTGTATCCCCAGGCTATGGAAAACGCTGAGCTGCTGCTGGAACTGTTCGAAAAGGTAAAGGAAAAAGAACGGTTCGATTGTGTGGAATTTTATTTTCATGGGAAGCCGGAGGAGGAACTGCGAATTGGGAAAAAGCTTAAACAGCTGCAGTTGGCATCGGTATTTCTGGCGGGATTTCCCATGAAGCGGGATAAGGTGGATCTTTCGGCAGGGTGCGATGAAATACGCAAAAAGGGTGTGGCGGACTGCTTGAAGCTGTATGAAAGCGCTGCCCGGATGCAGGCAGATAAGATGCTGATCTTAAGCGGGCCTGCCTGGGAGATGCAGGATGGAAAGAGCAGAGACGGCATCCTTTTGCAGATGCGAAATTCCCTGCAGGAGATGGAAGCATGGATGGGGCAGGACGGGCCTCAGATCACACTGGAGTTTTTTAACGACAAGGGGGAACCATGGCTGGCGGTGGGGGATGTTGCTATGGTACAGGAGCTGTTTGGGGGGATGCCGGAAACAAAGATCGGCATTACATTTGACACCAGTCATGCAGCGCAGCTCGGCTGGGATGTGCTGCCGGCATTCAGGATGCTGCAGCCCTGGATCGGGCATCTGCATCTGGCCAATTCTGTTTCCCGGGAGAAACGGCATCCTTTGTTTGGGGATAAGCATCCGCTGTTTTCGATAGAAGGGGGAGACTTTTCTCTGGCAAGGATACGGAAGCTTTACAGGACGCTGGAACAAAGCGGAGATCTGGAGCAGGTGGATATCTGTTCTTTTGAAGTGATCAGCAGAGGGGAAGAGGAGCTGTATTTTGAAAGAACCTGTAAGGAGGCGGCATATGTCTGGGAACAGGAAGGTGCGGGAAACTTCGGCATGTAGGAAACTATGAAAGCAAGGAAAGCCTCGGCATGAAGGAAAGATTGAAAATTAAAATTTTCAATCGCGAGATTTATGTCTGCGCGTTGCTTGCCACAAACTCGTTTATGCGCAAAAAGCAGCGCAGAAATGGAGATAACTATGAAAGCAGGGAAAGGAGCGGGATGATATATTATGAAGGCATTGATAAAGGATACGGGGAAACCGGGAATGACAGTGGCAAGTGTGGAGGTGCCGGAGATCGGCAGAAGTGAAGTCCTGATCAGGGTGGAGGCATCCGCACTGTGCAAATCCGATGTGGATGTGTACGACTGGACGCCGCTTGTGGAGAAAGCAGATTATGATCTGCCGTTTATCATGGGACACGAATTTGCCGGCACCATTGTGAAGGTGGGCGAGGATGTGCAGGGCTATCAGGAAGGAGACAGAGTGGCGGGGGAGACCCATATCCCCTGCGGACATTGTGAAACCTGCAGGACCGGCAACCAGCATATCTGCGGCAATCACATGGGGGTTCTGGGAAGGACGGTGGACGGCTGTTTTGCAGATTACATAGCGTTACACGAAAAGGCGTTGATTCGGCTGCCGGAGAATATATCGTTTGAAGAAGGGGCCATCCTGGAGCCTTTTGCAACGGCCATGCATGCCGTGTCCAAAGCCGATCCGTCCGGGAGATCACTCCTGATCGCAGGGGTGGGGACCATTGGGCAGATGGCGGTGGAGATCGCCGGATTCCTGGGCTGTACGAAGATATTTGCGCTGGATATAGATGCGGGAAAACTGGAAGAGAGCAAAAGAAGGGGAGCGGATATTCTGATCAACGGCCGGGAGGAGGACCTGGCAGAGGTGATCAGGCGTGAGACCAACGGCATCGGTGTGGATGCGGTCATTGATTTTACCGGTAATGAGAGAGTGATCAATCAGGAGGTAGAGGCGGTGAAGATCGCCGGCACCATCGTACATGTGGGCATGGTGGAAGGTACCCTTACCTATCAGAATTTCATGTACGGTGTTGTCTATAAGGAACTGATCGTAACGGGGATTTTCGGCAGAAGAATGTATGAGACCTGGACGGAAGCTATGAATATCCTGCGGACAGGCAAGATCGATCTGGGCAGTTTTGTGGCGAAGAAAAGGAAGCTTGATGAGTTTGACAAGGCGGTGGAAGAATTCTCATCCTATTCGGGACGGATCGTTTTTGAGCATGGGCAGTCCTGACGGGGAAAGAGGCGCGGCTGATATTTTGTAATCTTCTTACGGATACGCCGGCGCCGGGACTGGAAGTAAGACAAAGGATTAAGAAGGAGGCATGGTTATACCGATGAGCAGAAAAGCAACGATGGATGGCAATACCGCTGCGGCGATGGCATCTTACTATTTTACGGAAGTGGCGGCGATCTATCCGATCACGCCGTCTTCGCCGATGGCGGAGGCGGTAGATAAATGGGCGTCAGAGGGAAAAGAGAATATTTTTGGGAAACCGGTCAGACTGATAGAAATGCAGTCTGAGGGCGGTGCGGCAGGAACCCTACACGGAAGTCTGCAGGCAGGTGCATTGTCCACCACCTACACATCTTCGCAGGGGCTTTTGTTGATGATCCCCAATCTTTATAAGATCGCGGGAGAATTGCTGCCCGGCGTACTGCATGTCAGCGCCAGGAGTCTGGCTTCCAACGCGCTCAGTATCTTTGGCGATCATCAGGATGTGATGAGTATCAGGCAGACAGGGGCGGCCCTGCTCGCTTCGGGAACGGTACAGGAATGTATGGATATGGGTGTGCTCTCCCATTTGGCGGCGATCCGTTCGAGAATCCCTTTTGTGCACTTTTTTGACGGGTTTCGTACTTCCCATGAGATTCAGAAGATTCAGGTGGTGGAGGAAGATACGGTCAGGACGCTTTTGGACCGGGAGGCGGTGAAGGCTTTCCGAGACAGAGCCTTAAATCCGGATCATCCTGTATTGCGCGGCACCACTCAGAATCCGGATATCTTTTTCCAGGAGAGGGAGTCCGGCAACAGATTTTATCAGGCGCTGCCACAGATCATGCAGACATATATGGACAGGTTTGCAAAGGAAACCGGCAGGCACTATCGCCTGTTTGACTATTACGGTGCCAGGAATCCTTCCATAGTCATGACAGCCATGGGATCTTCCTGCGAAGTGATCAAAGAAACGCTGGATCATCTGAATGCGCGGGAACCTAAATATGGTCTGGTGCAGGTGCGTCTGTTCCGTCCTTTTCAGGCAGAAGCGTTTGTGGCGGCGTTCCCCGAGAGCACCGAAAGGATCGTGGTGCTGGACAGAACGAAAGAGCCGGGGGCAGGCGGAGAGCCGCTGTATCAGGAGGTGTGTGCGGCTTTCTGCCACAGGGAAAAGTCTCCCCTGATCCTTGGCGGCCGCTATGGGCTTGCCTCCAAGGACTTTAGTCCAAAGGATGTGGCGGCTGTTGTTGCCAATGCAGAGAGGGAACATCCTCTGCATGGCTTTACGGTAGGTATTGAGGATGATGTAACACATTTGTCGCTTCCTGTTGACCGGGAATTTGCGGACACCGCGCCGGCGGGAACGGTCAACTGTAAATTCTGGGGTCTGGGCTCGGACGGTACGGTGGGTGCGAACAAGTCGGCGGTGAAGATCATCGGCGATCATACGGATAAATATGTGCAGGCGTATTTTGCCTATGATTCCAAAAAATCCGGCGGTATAACCATTTCGCATCTCCGGTTTGGCGACAGCCTGATCCGTTCTTCCTATTTGATTGATCATGCGGATTATATTGCCTGTCATAACCAAGTCTATGTCAAGCATTATGATCTGTTGGAAGGGATAAAGGAAAATGGTATCTTTCTGTTAAACTGCATTTGGGATGACAGGCAGCTGGACCAGCAGCTTCCCGTATCCATGAAACGCAGGATAAAGGAAAAAAAGATCCGGTTCTATACGGTCGATGCCGTGCATCTGGGCGAAAAGCTGGGGCTTGGGAAACGCATCAACATGATCATGCAGACAGCCTTTTTTGCGCTGGCCGACATCATCCCCATAGAGGATGCCGCGAATTACTTAAAGCAGGAAGTGAAGAAGAATTACGGGCACCAGGGGCAGAAAGTGATCGACAGGAACTTTGCAGCCATCGATGGCACTGTGGAGCAGATCCACAAGGTAGATTTAAGTGTTCTGACCTGTGAAGGAGCGGAGGAAGAGGAACAGCACATCTCTACCGGGGAAACGGAACTGGACTTTTTTGTCAACAATATCATGACGCCCATGAACAGGCAGAAAGGGGATGAGCTTCCTGTCAGTGCATTTACCGGTATGGAAGACGGCACGTTCCCTACGGGGACGAGCTGCTATGAGAAACGGAGCATCGCACTGGAAGTGCCGGCGTGGGATCCGGACAGGTGCCTGCAGTGCAACCAGTGTTCTCTCGTATGTCCCCATGCGGTGTTCCGTCCGCAGCTCCTCTCTACAGAGGAGTTGGAGGAGGCGCCGCAGCGGATCAGAGATCTGGCGCGTCCTGCAAAGGGTTATCCGGAGAAGTATTTCTATATGGGATTTTCCCCGATGGACTGTACGGGATGCGGTAACTGCCTGAATGTATGTCCGGCCCGGGAGAATGCCCTGACGATGGTACCGCTTGCAAAGAGAGAAGCCGGGGAGAAGGAGAGCTGGGCATGGCTGCAGAAGCGCCCTGGGGCAAAAGCCATCAGGAAAGAACAGTATAGTGTGAAGGAGAGCCAGTTTCTGCCTTCCTACTTCGAGTTTTCGGGAGCCTGCGCGGGATGTGGGGAAACACCGTATGCACGTCTGATCACACAGCTGTTCGGCGACCGGATGATGATCTCCAATTCAGCCGGATGTGCCACTGTATGGGGCGGCAGCGCGCCGGCGGTGCCCTACAGGAAAGACGATCAGGGACATGGACCGGCATGGGGATTCTCCCTGTTTGAGGACAATGCGGAATACGGACTTGGTATGTTCCTTGGGTACCAGGCGGTGAGAGAGGAGATACGGGCACAAGTAGAAAGTATGGTCGGTGATCTGGCCGGGTGTCAGGAGCAGTCAGGAGCAGGACAGGCGGCCGGCGGCGAGAGCGCTGCTGGGCAACAGGCACTGACGGAAGCAGCGGTGACAGGGAAGGACGATGCGCATCCCGGGGTGTGCCGGGAGCGGCAGGAACTGGCCAGGGCAGCAGAGGAGTGGCTTACGGGCTATGGACAGTCCCAGGGCACCAGACAGCGGGCGGATGCACTGGCCGAGGCACTGGAAAAGAACGGTCAGATTCCTTTCGCGAAAGAGATTCTGGAAAGGAAAGACTATTTGAGCAAGCGCTCCAACTGGATCTTCGGCGGAGACGGCTGGGCCTATGATATTGGCTATGGCGGTTTGGACCACGTGCTTTCTACCGGGGCAGACATTAACGTGATGGTATTCGATACAGAGGTATATTCCAATACGGGCGGACAGTCTTCCAAAGCGACGCCGAAGGCATCCATCGCCAAATTTGCCGCAGCGGGAAAACAGGGGAAGAAGAAAGCGCTCGGCATGATGGCCATGCAGTACAAAGATATCTATGTAGCGCAGATCGCCTTGGGGGCCGATCCGGCTCAGGCGTTAAGGGCCGTGCAGGAGGCAGAGAGCTATCCTGGCCCGTCTCTGATCATAGGATATGCACCCTGCGTTAACCATGGGATCAAAGGCGGCATGGGACATACCAGGGAACAGCAGAAAAATGCAGTGGAAGCCGGATATTGGAATCTGTACCGCTATGACCCCGGAAGGGCAGAAGAAGGCAGGAATCCTTTCGTGTTGGATTCCGGGAAACCGAAGACGGGATTCAGGGACTTCCTGATGAGTGAGGTGCGCTTTTCCTCCCTGTACAAAAAGGATCCGGTGCTGGCGGAAAAACTGTTCGCGGAAGCGGAACAGGAGGCCATGGAGCGTTATGAAACCTATAGGAAACTCAGTATGGAATAGTGCGAGAAGTACTTCTAATCACTCGCAGCAAAGGCTGCATCGCAAAGTCAGCAAAGCTGACTTAGAAGTACTGGAAGTTGCCCTGCAACTTCATCTCACACAAGAGAATTCCCAAAATACGGGCATTCTCCCAGACAAACTTGTTTGTTTTCAGATTTTGTGTCGCTGTGAAGCAGCGACATGGAGGTTAGTGTGAGATACATAGAAATATAGTGAAGAGGAGATTCCGGATGAAAACAAATGGAATTTTGATTGACCCCGCAGATCATGTGGTCACCCTTGCGGAGGCGGTGAAAGCCGGTGAGACAGTTTCTTATGTAAAGGCGGGCACAGTTTACGGGCAGACTGCCATGGAGGATATTCCGCAGTACCACAAGATGGCGATCAAGGAGCTTCATAAAGGACAGACGGTTTTGAAATATGGAGCCAGGATCGGGGAAGCAACCGGGGAAATTGCCCCGGGAAGCTGGGTACACAGACACAATCTGGATACAGGCACGCAGATTTAAGAAGGAGGCAAGGTATAGAGTATGAGAGGATATAGACGACCGGACGGAAAAGTGGGAGTCAGAAATCATGTACTGATCCTGCCCTGTTCTCTCTGCGCCAGTGAGACGGCCAGGTTTGCGGCAGAGGAGGTAGAGGGAGCGGTCTACGTCGCCAACCAGGGCGGCTGCTCCTTAAGCCGCCGGGATCTGCAGGTTACGCTGGAAGCTTTGTCAGGACTGGCGGCCAATCCCAATGTATACGGCACGATCCTGGTGGGGAACGGCTGCGAGGTAGTGCAGGCATCGCTTCTGGCAGAGAAGATCCGGGCAAAGACCTGTAAACCACTGGAGATCCTGGTGATACGGGAAGAGGGAGGCAGTGTGAGGACGGCGGTGCGGATCGTAGAACTGGCGCAGAGAATGCGGGCAGAGGCAGATCAGGTGCCGGCAGAGGAAGTCTCCATTGACCGGCTGATTCTGGGTACGGAATGCGGCGGCTCGGATCCTACTTCCGGACTGGCGGCAAATCCGGTGGCAGGCATCTGCAGTGAACTGCTGGTGGAAAAGGGCGCCACCGTGATCTTGTCCGAGACGCCGGAACTGATCGGTACGGAAGCAATCCTTGCAGAGCGCTGCCGGGACGAGAAAGTGAAAGAACAGCTCCTTTCCATGATAAAAGCGTATGAGCAGGATTTCCTTCTGGTAGGAGAGAATCCGAGAAACGGGAATCCTACACCGGGCAATATCGCAGGAGGGATCACGACTTTGGAGGAGAAATCCCTGGGCTGTATCCACAAGGCAGGGAACTGTGTGATCCAGGAAGTAGTGCCGTACGGTGCGCCGGTCACACAGAAAGGACTTGTGGTGATGGACACGCCGGGGCAGGATATTGCATCCATTGTGGGCATGGCGGCTGCCGGTGCCCAGATGGTGGTCTTCACCACAGGCCACGGAACGCCGACAGGATCCGGTATCGTTCCGGTGATCAAGTTGACGGCCAATCAGGAGACCGCAGAGTTGATGAAAGATAACATAGATTTTGACTGCAGTGAGGTCCTGACAAAAGGCAAGACAATCGAGGAGGCGGGCAGAGAACTGTTCGCACTGGTAGAACGCGTAGCGTGCGGTCAGGAGACGAAAGCCGAGGCACTGGGATTCCAGGATGTGTCACTGGCACGCTATTGTAATTTTGCATGAGGTCTGTAGGCAGGCTGTTATTTAACATGATAAAGAAAAGGAAAGTTTGAACCTGCGCACAAATTTGCAGGTTGCGTAAGAATGGGGGAGTAATATGGGTTTTATGACGGCACAGGAATATATTGAAAGTTTGAGGAAGTTGAAGACGGTAGTGTATCTGTTTGGAGAAAAGGTGGAGAATTTTGTGGATCATCCCATGATCAGGCCATCCATCAACTCGGTGGCAATGACCTATGCACTGGCGCAGCATCCGGAATACCGGGAGATTATGACGGCTGTTTCCGGCTTTACGGGAGAGCGGGTCAATCGTTTCTGCCATATTCACCAAAGTGCTCAGGATCTGATCGATAAGGTGAAGATGCAGAGACTGGTAGGAGAAAAAACAGGCTCCTGCTTCCAAAGGTGTGTAGGCATGGATGCATTTAATGCGATCTATTCCACCACATTCGAGGTGGATCAAAAATACGGCACGCGTTACCACGATAGATTTTGCGAGTATATGCGATACGTGCAGCAGCGGGATCTGACTATTGACGGAGCGATGACGGACCCCAAGGGGGACAGGAGCCTTTCTCCCAGCAGGCAGGAGGATCCGGATCTGTACCTGCATATCGTGGAAAAAACAAAGGACGGCATTATCGTTACGGGGGCGAAGGCACACCAGACCGGCGCCGTAAACTCCCATGAACAGCTCATCATGCCGACCATCGCGCTGAAAGAGGAAGATAAGGCGTATGCGGTATCCTTTGCCGTACCTTCGGATGCAGCGGGCATCACCATGATCTATGGGAGACAGTCCTGCGATACGAGAAAGCTGGAGGGCGAAGGCTGTATGGACTGCGGCAACTGCAAATTCGGCGGACAGGAAGCACTGGTGGTATTTGACCGGGTATTCGTACCGTGGGACCGGGTGTTCCTCTGCGAAGAGTATGAATTTGCAGGCATTCTGGTGGAGCGGTTTGCCGGGTATCACAGACAGAGTTACGGCGGCTGTAAAGCGGGGGTGGGCGATGTCCTGATCGGAGCGGCAGCAGTGGCTGCGGAATACAACGGCGTCGAGAAGACTTCCCATGTGAAGGATAAACTGATCGAAATGATGCACTTGAACGAAACGCTCTATTGCTGCGGCATCGCCTGTTCCGCGGAAGGAAAGGCAACGGCTTCCGGCAATTATCAGATCGACAATCTGTTAGCCAATGTATGTAAACAGAATGTGACCAGATTCCCTTACGAGATCGCAAGACTTGCGGAGGATATTGCCGGCGGATTGATGGTGACCATGCCTTCGGAGCGGGATTTTGATTCTCCGGAAGTGGGAGCGTTGTGCAGGAAATATTTTAAGGGCAGCAGCAGGGTGGATGTGATGGACAGAATGCGGATTCTGCGGCTGATCGAGAATATGACGCTGGGAGCGGCGGCGGTAGGATATCGGACGGAATCTTTGCATGGAGCCGGCAGTCCCCAGGCGCAGCGCATTATGATCGGCAGACAGGGAGGCCTGGATGCGAAAAAGGAGCTTGCAAAGCGGCTTGCAGGGATTGAAAGTTGACATTTTTACAAAAATGTAGTACAAATGGACTGAGGAATAAGTGATAGAAGGCGGAGTAGTATTCCGGGTCAGAGGGGAGAGGAACATATCTTTGCAAAGCAATACCGTACTTACAGAAAACGCATATGAGTATATACTGAATCAGATTTTGGATGGCAGGATAAAACCGGGAGAGAGGATCAGAGAGGATGTGATCGCCGAGCAGATGGGTACCAGCCGTACCCCGGTGCGGGAAGCGGTCAACCAGCTGGCACAGAACGGATTTATTGATTATGTAAAAAGAAAAGGTCTGTACTGCGTACAACTTTCCAGGCAGGAACTGATCGATCTGCTGGAACTTCGTCAGGTCCTGGAGGAATTTTGTTATATAAAATGTACGGAGAGGGCTTCCAAAGAAGATATCAAAAGGATGTATGACCACATCTATGCTTTCCAGGCGCTTCCCCGGGAAGAACAGATCAAGCTGCATACCCATTATGATGTCCAGTTTCATTTGATGGCAGCGGATATCTCAAATTCCCGCAGGCTGATCAAATACATAAATGAAATAGAAACTTTGGCACTGATCGTGCGTAAGAATTTGAAGGATTCCAAACGGATGGAGGAAGTCATCGATCTGTCATGGATCCTGCATTTGAATATCGTCAAGGCGATCGAAGAGAAGGATATCAGGACAATCAAAGAGAATAACGACGAACACATTAAATTGATGAAGGATACCCAGCTTCTATAGGGGGATGCTGATAGTGGCAAGGTGGATTACAGGGCGGTGTAGCCGAAAGGCTATGCCGCTTTGCTGTCTTTTACCTGCGCTCCCCTGTCGGTGTGCAGACAGGGGAGTGCAGGGTGCTCCTAATATTTTTTACGATAGTAATGTTCCAGACTTTGGATCATCTTATAGAAAGCCATGGCGATGGCGCACAGGATGATGATGGATGTAATCACCATGTTGAGCTGGAAGAAACAGACAGCGGGAATGACAGAGACAAATATGCAAAGCACCTTCCAATTCAGGTTTTCTGTGACTTACGTGTTGCACCGCTCACAGAAAACACTTTGAGGTGTATTAACCGTAAACACTAACGGCAAAGGATTCATCAGTCGAGTGTATGTGTTTTCTTGAAATCTTTAGAAACAGATAGTATACTAAAATAGAAGAAAGGTCAAGTTAATTTGAAAAGGATTTTTAAATGGCACAAAAGAAACAGGACTTAAAACCGGATACGGTTTTGAAAAATTATTGGCGTAACAATGACAGATTTGCAGATTTCTTTAATGCAGTTCTTTTTGAAGGCAGACAGGTTATTAAACCGGAAGAACTGGAGGACGATGATACGGCAGAATCTTCCATACTGGAACATAGAGAATTTACCGAAAGTATTCAGGCATCTAAAGACAATATAAAAATACAAAAGAAGTCTACAGCGTACTTTGACCTGTCCCCGCCAGCATAGACACCTAAAACGAAAGGATTCTATCCGGTTCTTAGTTTTACTCGTTTTTTCTAACTTTTACATCTACGCGGGCTGTCCGAAAGGAACCAGCTACCA
>CAJTPO010000029.1 GCA_910578115.1 uncultured Lachnospiraceae bacterium
CCCTGCCGTTAATCTGCAGGCGGGCGGCGGAAGCCACGCGCAGATGACGGCGAGGATCATGGTGGGACTGGAGAAGGAGCTTCTGATCTGTAAACCGGATCTGGTTATTCTCTACGGTGATACGAATACGACGCTGGCGGGAGCCGTGGTGGCAGCGAAACTGTGCATCCCCATTGCCCATGTGGAGGCAGGCCCGAGAGTCCACGATAAAGAGAACCCGGAAGAGTGCAACAGGATCGTTACGGACCATCTGGCGGATATTCTGTTCTGTCCGGATCGTATATCCTTACAGAATCTGGAACGGGAAGGTCTGGGAGAAGCGGCCTGTATGACGGGGGATATCATGTATGATACTTACCTGTCCATAGCCGGCAGGATTGAGCAGTCTGATCCTGTGGAGGAGGTCATTGTGATGACCTGGCACAGACAGGAAAATACCTGCAGCAAAGAGCGCATGGAGTGCATTTTGAATCTGGTGGAGCGGCTTGGAGAGAAGATCATCTGTCCGCTGCATCCGCGGACGGTCAAGTGCCTTGCGCAGTTTGGCCTGCTGGAACGGGCGCAGAGGATTGCCAATTTTGAGATGACAGAACCTCTCGGCTATACGGAGATGGTGGCGCTCATGAACAGGGCGAGGCTGATTGTGACGGATTCTGGCGGACTTTCCAAGGAGTCCTCCTTTGCCGGTGCCAGGTGTCTGTTTATGCTGGAAATGGATATGTGGGAAGATCTGGTGCAGGATAAGTGGATGCATAAATTTGATCCCGGGGATGAGGACAGTGTGGCGGAGGCGCTTCGCTTTGCCGCGCAGGCGAAAAGGGTTGCCGTAGCCGACAGGCCGCGGCATTACGGCGACGGCCATGCGGCAGTTAAGATGGTGCAAAAGCTTAGAGAAAGAGGGTTGATCTGACTATGAAATATGCATTGATCGGTTGTGGGAGAATCTCTCCCAACCATATTGTGGCGGCACAGAAGAATCATTTGGATATCGTGGCGATCTGCGACCTGAGTGAGCGGAACATGAAGGACAAGATCCTGAAATTCAGACTGCCGGATTCTGTGAAGTGCTATACGGATTATAAGGAAATGCTGGTGCAGGAGAAGCCGGAGCTGGTGGCGATTGCCACGGAGAGCGGCAGACATGCCCAGATCGCGGTTGATTGTATGGAACTTGGACATGCAAATCTGATCATAGAGAAGCCCATCGCCTTATCTTTGGCGGATGCGGACCGGATCATAGAGGTGGCGGACCGGGAACACCTGAAAGTGTGCGCCTGTCACCAGAACCGGTTCAATAAGTCGATCCGGAAGATCCGGGAGGCGGTGGAGATGGAACGCTTCGGCAGGATGTTCCATGGAACGGCGCATGTAAGATGGGCTCGGGATTACGAGTATTATTCCAGAGCGAAATGGCGTGGGACGTGGGAGCAGGACGGCGGGGCGCTGATGAACCAGTGCATTCACAATATCGATCTTCTACGCTGGATGATGGGAGACGAAATTGAGTGTGTGACAGGCATGACGGACCGTCTGCACCATGACTATATCGAGGCGGAGGATCTGGGGATTGCGCTGATCAGGTTTACAAATGGTGCGTATGGGATTGTAGAAGGTACGACCAATGTTTATCCCCGGAATCTGGAGGAGACGTTGTATCTGTTTGGCGAGAAGGGAACTGTTAAGGCGGGAGGAGCGTCCGTGAATGTCATTGAGGAATGGTGCTTTTCGGATATGCTGGATAACCCGGAAGAGGTGAAAAGGCAGTTTCATGAGAATCCGCCCAATGTGTATGGGTATGGCCATACCCCGCTCTATGAGGATGTGATCCATGCCATTGAGACGGACACGCAGCCGTATGTGGATGCGCATGCAGGCAGACGGGCGCTGGAACTGGTACTCGCGATCTATCAGTCTGCCGCGACGGGAAGTGTTGTGAAGTTTCCGCTGAAGGATTGTGATACCATGCGGTTTCAGGGGAGATTTGACAAGTGAAAATGGGGGTTCAGGTATGGAATTTCGGGATCTTAAGAGACAATATCAGGCACACAGGGTGCAGATAGACAATGCGCTGCAGGAAGTGATCGATTCCACCCATTTTATCATGGGGGAGCAGGTTGCACGGCTGGAGAAAGAACTTGCCGGCTACACGGGGGTCAAACACTGCATTGCCTGTGGAAATGGGACGGACGCCCTGCAGCTGACCCTGATGGCGTGGGGGATCGGCCCCGGGGACGCGGTGTTCGTGCCGGATTTCACCTTTTTTTCCAGCGGCGAAGTGGTGCCGTTGACCGGTGCAACGCCTGTCTTCGTGGATATTGATCGGGAGACTTATAATATAAGCATTGAAAGCCTGCAGGCAGCGGTGACCTATGTACTGCAAAATACCGATCTGCGGCCGAAGGTGGTGGTGGCAGTGGATCTGTTTGGACAGCCGGCAGATTACCGGGCCATACGCAGGATCGCCGAACAATACGGCCTGCTGATCCTGGAAGATGCGGCCCAAAGCTTCGGCGCTGTGGCAGAAGAGAGGAAGACAGGCAGCTTTGGAGACATCTCCACAACTTCCTTTTTCCCTTCGAAACCGTTGGGATGTTACGGGGATGGCGGTGCGGTCTTTACGGAGAATGATGAATGGGCGGACAGGCTGTTTTCTCTGCGCGTACATGGCAAGGGAAGCGATAAATATGACAATATACGCATCGGCATGAATTCCCGTCTGGATACGGTGCAGGCGGCGGTGCTGCTGCAGAAGCTTAAGTTTTTTGACGAAGAACTGGAAGCGTGCGGCCGTGTGGCGGACAAGTACAGTGAAGCATTGAAGGATATCGTGAGAATACCGCGGCAGGTAGATAATACACGTTCAAGCTGGGCGCAGTATACGGTCTGCCTGCAGGATACTGAGGAGCGGGAACGGGTGATCGCGCAGATGAAGGCGGACGGGATACCGAGTGCGGTCTATTACAATAAGCCGATGCACAGACAGAAGGCATTTGCTGACGGCCTGATTCGGGCGGTACCCTGCGAGAATACAGAGTATGTCTGTGCCCGATGTCTCTCGCTGCCGTTTCATCCGTATATGGAGGATGGCGAGATCGAGGCCGTGTGCAGCAGCATAAGGCGCGCGGTAACGGTTTGACGACAGAGTAAAATGGATGGCAGAGGCATGGATGAAAGAACGGAATTATACGGGTGGCTTGCCGCGGGAAATCTGAATATTGAATGGCCCGGCGTCGTTTTGCAGACAGGTGAATGCAGCTGGTACAGCCGGCTTCTTAATAAATTTCCGCAGGATGCGGTCTGGGTGTCGGATGATGAATGGACCTGCTTTATGGACGGGTATGTGTACAATAAAGATGCTTTTATGGCCGCGTCGGCAGAAGGTGAATGGCAGCATGCTTTCGCTTCTTCCCTGCGCAGGGATGTGAAGGCTCATCTGCAGAAGCTGAGAGGAGCATTCTGCGGCTGTGCATATGACAAAGCACACAGACGCATGATGCTTTACACGGATCAGGTCTCCAATAAGGCGCTGTATTATTATGTGGATGGAGAGCGCTGGATCGTATCGAACAGCGTGTACTTTATGGTGCAGGTCCTGCGGGCCAACGGTGTGCCGTATCATTTTAACTGCACGGCGGCGCGGTACATGCTGTCTTATGGTTATATGCTTGACGACAGTACCCCGGTGGCGGAGATACATCGGCTGCTTCCGGGCTGTTATGCGGTGCTGGAAAAGGGGCGTGTCGTGGTGGAGAAATATTACACCATCCCCGTGCAGGAGGTGCACAGATCCGAGCAGGAAGCTGTGGAGCAGGTTGATCTGGCGTTCAGGGAGGCCGTCAGGCGCGAGTTTGAGAAAGACCGGGAATATGGTTATCAGCATCTGGTAGATTTAAGCGGCGGGCTGGACAGCCGTATGGTGTCATGGGTGGCCCATGAGATGGGGTATGGCGATCAGCTGAATATCGCATACAGCCGCGCGGGGTATCTGGATGACAGGATATCCAGGCAGATTGCCTGTGATCTGGGACACGAGTATCTGTTTAAGCCGCTGGATGATGCGCTGTGGCTGTATGATATCGACAAGCGGGTCAGGCAGAATAACGGGGCAGCGCTGTATTCCGGGATCACGGGCGGCGGCAGAATGCTGGAAACACTGAACCCGGAGCGTTTTGGAATAGAACATACCGGTATGCTGGGGGATGTCATCCTTTCTTCCTACTATCAGGACGTGAACTTCAGCAGGGGAGCACCCAGGTATGGGTATAACCAGTACTCGGCCAGGGTGCGGTATGATTTCGACCCGAAGCTTCTGGAGCAGTATCGCACGCAGGAAGAATTTGTGATCTCCACCAGGGGGATGCTGGGGATGCAGAGTTCTTACATGATCAGACAGCATTATGTGGAGACTGCTTCGCCGTTTATGGATGTGGATTTTATGGATACCGTCTTTTCGATTCCTTTCGCATACAGGAACAGGCATCATCTTTATCTGCGGTGGATCCGGGAGAAATATGCCGGGGCGGCTGAATACGGATGGGAGAAATGGGGCGGCGTCAAACCGAAGGAATCCCATCTCATGCAGCGGAGGGTGAGGACTGCCCGGCGGCTGGCGAAACAGACGCTGTGCAGGATACTGAATATGGAGAATATGGACTCCATGAATCCCGTGGATGCCTGGTATGCGGGCAGTGCGGATCTGCAGCGATTCTACAAAGCATACTTTGAGCGCGTCATTCGGTGCGGGATACTCGACGGGGCGCTCAGGGACGAGATCTCCCTGCTGTTTGGGCAGGGAAATGTGACGGAGAAGAGTATGGCGCTTACCGTGCTGGCCACGGTGGAGCAGTATTTTGTACCATAGGAAGCAGAGGAAGAGCAGGCGTTGTGACCAGCCGAAAGGAATCAGAGAGCGATGGTAAAATATAAGATGGAAGAACTTGATTTTCTGTTTATTTACGAGCATAAAGTCAGGGAACTTGAAAATTTGTGTCTGCTGAAATACGAATTGGACCGCAGGGGGTATAAAGTCAGGATCATCCATATTGAAGATGCGCAGGCGCTTAAGGCGATGCGGCCCATCTATCATACAAAAGTGGTGGTGACTATGGCGTGTTATCAGAACAGTTCCATAGAGTGGCACACGAAGAATTTTGTTAAATTTGACAAGCTCATCGATATGCAGTGGGAGAATATCGTATTTCCCAGAGATGAAAAGAATGCCAACGCATTCAAGAATTATTCCGGGGTGGCAAAAGAAGTGGTACGGGTATCCTGGGGGGAGATGAATAAGAGGCGCATGCTGGATGTGGCGGGGCTGAATCCGAAAAAAGTGAAGCTCATCGGCCATGTGGGCATGGATTTTCTGCGGGAAGAAATGCGCGGCTATTATCTTTCCAGAGAGGAAGTTCTCAGTCAGTACAATATTCCGACGGATAAGAAGATTTTTCTCTTCGTATCCCCCTATTTTTCCGATCATCACACGGAATCCTATCTGCAGGAAATGTGCGACCGCTTTGGAGAAGGATGGAGATATTATTACAGGGATTGTATGCTGCCGTCCAAAAAGATCATTCTCGACTGGATCGGCAGAATATGCCGGGAGCGGGAGGACATCGTGTTTATCTATCGGCCGCATCCGGGAGAGGAAAGCGAGCAGGCGGATGCGATGACAGAAGATTACCCGAATTTCAGAGTGATCCGTGAGCAGTCCGTGAGGCAGTGGACGTTGATCAGTGATAAAATATATACGGGCAACAGCTCTACCTTCGTGGAGGCTTTCTTCGGCAGGAAAATGTGCTATCTGCTCTTTCCGGTTCCGGTCCCGGAAGACTATGAGCTGGCTTTTCTGCGGGAGGCGGATAAGATAAGCAGCTTTGACGAATTTGAGGAGACGACACGGAAAGATGACAGGCCGTTTCCGGTCAGTGAGAAGCTGATCGATGAGGTATACACCATAGACTGGGATAAGCCGAGTTACGTGAAATTTGCCGATATGGCGGAAGAAGTGCTCCGTGATCCGTATTATGCGCTGACGAAAGAACAGCTGAAGGCATATTATCATAAGATGGGACCGGCGGAGAAACTGACCAGGGCATTGACGAAGATCACACCGCTGTACAATGTGTATCTGACGATGCTGGAGCATGACAGACCGGGATGGAAGTGGCTGGAGAGGAAACGGGCCGCCAGAAAGAAGCTGGAAGGGATTGCCCATGCATTTGAAAAGACCAGTGATGAAGAGATCGCGGCGATCATAAGTAAGATCGCGAAGCAGCTGGAGACGACGAAGATGCCGGAGAGACGGCGGCAATAAGCGAAAAATGTGCTTGTGTGTAAAGAAAACGATCATGACCGTACAGAAATGGAGGAAAAGAAAATGAGTGACACGATTACAGCAGTAGTACCGGTGAAGGGAAACAGTTCCAGATTGCCCAACAAGAATATTCTGCCCTTTGGGGAGTCAAATCTTCTGCAGCATAAGATTGAGCAGCTTAAGCAGGTGAAGGGGCTGCATGAGATCATCGTCTCTTCCGATTCGGATGAGATGCTGGCGATCGGCGAGAAGTGCGGTGTTAAGGCCATTAAAAGACCCATTGAGTATGCCAATGAGTCTGTGCCGTTCGGCATGTTTTTGGAATATCTGTGTGATACCATCGAGGGAGAACATCTTTTATATGCGTGTGCGACATCACCCTGCGTTGAGCCGTACCTGTATGAAAAGGCCATCAGGACCTATTTCGAGAAGCTGAAAGAGGGATATGATTCCCTGATCACGGTAGCACCGTACCAGACTTATCTGCTGGATGATAACGGACCGCTTAACTTTAAGATGGGATTGGAGCATAAGAACTCCGAACAGCTTCCGATGATGTATCACTTTACAAACGGAATCGATCTGGCTCCTGCCGCGAAAGTGAGAGAGTGGCACTATAATTACGGTCCCAGGTACTATCAGCTGGTGGTCAATAAGCGGGAGGCTGCAGATATTGACGATCTGTACGATTATGAGATGGCGAAGGCGCTGTATGCCATGAAGGATCCGCATCCGACGGTTTAGGGTGACTGACCGGTGAAAGAGTGGGTCTTTGACTGAAATGATTACCGACAATCAGGGGAAATAGTAGAAGAAAGTGGATCAATATGTCAGATATCAAATTGTTGGATTGTACCCTCCGGGACGGCGGGTATATCAATGACTGGAATTTTGGAGAATATACGATTCGGGAAATCCTGTCCAAGCTGGTCGAGTCGGGCGTGGATTATATTGAAGTGGGATTTTTGCGGGACTGCGACTATGAACCGAACCGGACGCTTTACAATAACTGTGCCGAGATCGCACAGATTTTGCCGGAGAATCGCGGCAAAACCAAATTTACTGCGATGTCCCTGCATAATAAATACACGCTTGATAAGCTGGAGCCCTATGACGGCAGGACCATCGACGCGGTGCGTGTGACTTTTCATGATTATGATATAGAGGAAGGACTTACTTATATCAGGAAGGTTAAGGATAAGGGGTATAAAGTGTTTGCCAACCCGATCAATATCATGGGATACTCAGATGAGATGATCCTGCAGCTCCTTTTGAAAGTGAATGAGATCAAGCCCTATGCTTTCTCGATTGTGGATACGTTCGGTTCTATGATGAAGGATGATCTGCTGCGGATTTATTCACTGATCGAGCATAACCTGGACAGGGATATCGTGATCGGACTTCATTTGCATGAAAATCTGGCACTTTCTTATTCTCTTGCGCAGGATTTCATCAATATGAAGGCCAGCGGCAGAGAGTGTGTGATCGATGCATCGATGCTGGGGATGGGACGGTCTCCGGGGAATCTGTGTATGGAGCTGATCATGGATTATATGAATAAACGTCAGTCGGGACACTATGATGTCAATCCGGTGCTGGATGGGATTGACGATCATATCGAGCAGCTCAAACAGATAGAGGCATGGGGATACAGTACGGCGTATGCCCTTTCTGCCAAGTACAATCTGCATCGTAATTATGCAGAGTTCCTGCTGGATAAGGGACGGCTGCGGGCAAAGCAGATCAACCAGATCCTTGGAAGCCTGGAAGACCATAAAAAGACTGCCTATGACGAAGCCTATATTGAAGGATTATATCAGGATTTTCAAAATAAGACGATAGACGACAGGGAGACGCGCAGAAATCTTGCCCGTCCCATGGCGGGCAGGAAGTGCCTGATCCTTGCACCGGGTTCCAGTATCAAAGGAGAGCGGCAGAGAATAGAGCGTTATATCGAAGAAGAGAGACCGGTGGTCATCTCCGCGAACTTTGTGCCGGATTTCTATCAGGCGGATTATACGTTCTGCTGTAATGCCAGAAGATTCGAGACGATCCTTGGGAAAGCGCAGACGCCGAAGGTTATCCTTACCTCCAATCTGTTGGAGATGTGTCCGGACGGCAGGATAGAGGCCGGACAATATCTTCCGGTCAATTATATGGATCTGCATTTTGACGAGATGGGGCCTTCTGACAACAGCGTGATCATGCTGCTGAGGCTTTTGAAGAAACTGGATGTCCAGGATGTGGCGCTGGCCGGCTTTGACGGTTACCGGACGGACAGTAAGGCCAATTATGTGTCGGACTATATGGCCAGCCAGCATACCAAAGGTGACGAGGAGAATAAGAAGATCAGGGAGCGGATGATGCAGATGGAGAGACAGCTGAATATCCGCTATCTGACAGAGTCTTTGTATCAGAGCAGAGCCTGAAAGGACAGTAAAATGAACGATTGGACAAAGATCAAATATATCGTTATAGACGTGGACGGTACAATGACGGACGCAGGCATCTACTATGACGAACATGGCAATGAACTGAAGAAATTCTGCACCAGGGATGCGGCGGGGTTTTTCGCCGCACATAAAGTCGGTATTAAGATCATGGTGTTGACCGGCAGAGAGTGTGCCGCCACCACACGACGGATGGGTGAGATGAAAGTAGAGTATCTGGTACAGAATTGCAGGGATAAAGTGGCGTATCTGACGCAGTTTATGAGAGAGCATAGTATCACCAAAGAGCAGATGGGGTATCTGGGGGATGATCTGAATGATCTGCCGGCCATGGCATTATGCGGGTTTGCAGGCTGCCCTGCGGATGCCTGCGCGGAAGTGAAGCGAAGCGCGCAGTATGTATCCCCTGTGAAAGGCGGCAGTGGAGCCGTGAGAGATATCATCGAACATCTGCTGAGAGACAGGGGTGAATGGGAACAGGCAACCAGGGAAATCTATGGCATCGGCGTATAATACCGATACCATGGCACACGCTGTTCTATAATCCGGGTTCAGGAAGGAAACAGATTCATGGGTATAATGGATTTCTTAAGAAGATCAGAGAAGCTCGTGTTCTGGAATCGGTGCAGGCTTCACAGCGGGAAAGCAGATTTCAGAAGGATGGTTCTGGAAGGCTATCACAGTCCTGATTTTCTGGAGGTGGTGCACCGGGGAGACGAGTACCGGGGCTGCACGGTCTATCATATACAGGAGACGGGGAATGGAATAGGCTTTTTCGCGGAGTTGGGGATGACACTGATCAAGCTGTATTTTGCAGATGAGAGAGGTTTTGTCCCGTATGTCTGCTGGGGAGACCGGTACGTATATTATGAACCGGATGGGATCAGGGGCGAAAAAAACGCTTTCCTGCATTATTTTAAGCCGGTGTCGGAGGTGGCCGGTGTCGAATGTGCGGCGCATGTGGTAGGCCAGGCACCATGGCACTGTGAACAGGTGAAGGCTCTGTACGGCGCAGTCAGCTATGACGTATCGCAGGCGTATGTGGATGCGATGGCGGACATGCTTAAGAAATATATCCGCTATAATGATGAGACGAGGAAGTATCTGGAAGACGCATATGACAAGCTGCTGGGAGACAGGAAAACGCTGGCGGTGCATTACAGAGGAACTGATTTTAATAAAGGGTACAACAACCATCCCGTACCGGTCCAGGTGGAGCAGGAGATACGAAAAGCCAGGGAGCTGATGGACGCGAAGGCGTATGAGCAGATCTTCCTGGCGACAGATGAAAATGCCGTTGTAGAGAAATTCCGTCAGGAGTTTGGAGATGCGGTCAGGGTGTATGACGATACTTACAGAGACGACGGCAGCGGGGAATCGATCGCGTTCAGTCAGTCGGATCGGGAAAATCATCACTACAGGCTGGGACTTGAGGTGCTGCGGGACCAGTATACGCTGACACACTGTGAAGGGATCGTCTGCGGGTATTCCAATATTACCTTTCTTGCCCGGGTGATGCGCCGGGCATGGTTCGACAGGAACTGGGAGGATTACTGCCTGATTGATAACGGACTGTTCCATAACGATAACAGTTTCAGCGAGAGTGAGAATGCCAGAGGGAATAAACAACTACGATGAGAATGAATGTTTACCTGACGACAGGCAGGAAAAATTATAAATATGCATACGTTGCGATAAGATCGCTGTTTGAGAAGAATCAGAATTCCGAGATCTATTTGTATATCGTGTCGGAGGATCTGGAAGAGGCCGATCTGGAATATGAACGGGATCTGGCCCGCCAATACGGACATCATATCATCATACTGCGGTTTGATGAGGAGGCGGCGGCCAGACATATCCGATTCACAGCCGGTGAGCACTGGGCGGTGGGGGCCATGTCCAGTTATTGGATTTTTCATGAGCTTCTGCCGAAAGAGGTTGACCGGATCATCGTGATCGAGTCGGATACTGTGATCGTCGGAGATCTGGCAGAAATCTACGGCACGGATTTCGAGGGGGCCTATGCCATATGTCCGGGACCGGAACATAAGCCCAGGAATCACAGGGACTTCATGGAGAAGATCAGAGGAGACTGTCTGACGTTTGTATTGTCCATGTATGATGTGGAAAGGATCAGGCGGGATTTTACCCTGGAGGATATTCTGAATGCGGACGCTGGAATCAGGAAACTGACGGGAAACTCCATGATGGAACTTACCTTTGGACTGCTGTTTGCGGGCAGGATCAAGTATATTCCGGCGCGCACGGCATGTATCGATGAGAATGAAAGATATATGGAAGAGCTGGGCTATGATCATATAGCGGCGTGCGAGAAGACGGCGAAGATCATCCATTTCTCCTCTTATGGAGATTACAGCAAGCCCTGGAATCCGGTCTTTCTGGTTCCGGGATACCGGGAATGGTGGAAATATGCGGCAGACAGTCCATATTATAAGGAATATATACAGTCACAATGGCAATATTACAATAGAACGCGGGAAAAACAACAGCAGATCGCAAAGAACGTCACCTATAGAAATATATTATTGTGTACGATCGGGTTTATGACATTGCTGCTGATGGGATTGTGCCTGGTGTCGGACTATGGCTGGGCTGCCTGCCTGACAGTACCGGTGATCGCTGTGGTTTCTTTTGGATTATCGTTGTTTGTCAGAAGGATCTCGATGGCATGGGGGAAGGACAGACGTAAATGACAAAGTTGATTTTGGCAACCGAATGTTTTCCCTATGGCAGAGGGGAGCGGAGCTTTATCCTGCCGGAGCTTGTGCGGTTGAGACAGCATTATGACATCACGATCCTGTCTCACGCCACAAGACAGCAGAGAGAAGAGGGGGTCTGTGACGGTCTGCCCGAGGGGATCAAAGTGCTTTGTCCGGGCAGACCGGAGCTTTCGGGAGCGGATAAGATCAGGGCGCTTTTTCGTTTTCTGCTGGACAAAGAAGGAAGAAGTGAGCTGAGAGAGATCCTGAGATCCGGCAGCGACGTAAGAGAACGGCTGTATCAGTCTGTTGCGTTCTATGCCCAGGCGGTGGCAGACGAAAAGAAGCTGTGCGGGAGCGGTGTACTGTCGGGAAGGGAGCAATGTATTTACTATTCGTTCTGGTACACCTATTTCTGCTACAGCATGACACGTGTGAAACGCAGATTTCCGGCGGTGCGCATGGTGACACGTATGCACGGTGTGGATTTGTACCATGAGAGAATACCGGGGGGCAGGCAGCCGTTTCGGCATCAGATGGAGGAAAAGCTGGATGCCATGGTTTTTGCCTGTGAGTACGGAGCGGATTACTACGGCACTTATGTGAAGGCGGCAAAGACGGACGATGCAAAGATGCATGTGTGCAGATTGGGTACGGAGCGGCCTCTGCGGCAGATGCCGGTCGGCGGTGACGGCTGTCTGCAGCTTTTGAGCTGTTCCAATGCGATCCCCTTAAAAAGGATCCCGCTGATCATCGACGGACTGGCACAGATAGAGGATCTTAAGATCCATTGGACCCACATCGGTGACGGAGAACAATTACAGGAACTGCAGCGATATGCCGGTGAAAAGCTGGGCAGGAAGAACAATATAGAATATACATTCGCAGGATTTGTGCGGGATGTACCTGCTTACTATGGGAATCACCAGGTGGACTGCTTTATCACGACATCGAAGACAGAGGGGGGCTGCCCGGTATCGATCCAGGAGGCAATGTCATGTGGGATCCCGGTGATCGGAACGGATGTCGGCGGTATTACGGAAATGATCGCCGATAACGGCATACTTCTGTCTGCGGATCCGGATGCCGGTGAGATCTCGGCAGCAATCCGGAAGATCCTGACGCAGAAAGGGTCACAGCTGCAGGATATGAAATGTGCTGCCTGCCGGAAATGGCAGGCGGAATTTGACAGCAGTACAGTGTTTCAGGATATGCTTACTGTTTTGCGGAATCTTTGAAGGGACATAAACGTATGCTTTTTAATTCCTATCTATTTGTTTTATTTTTTCTCCCGGCGTGTATCCTGGGATATTATACGATCAATCATTTTAAAAAGTATGAACTGGCACAGTTTTTTTTGCTGGCGATGTCTCTGTGGTTCTACGCTTATTTCAATATCAGTTATCTCTTTATCATTTTAGGCAGTATTGCGGTCAATTACTGTATCTGCCTTTTCTTCCGGCATATATCAGGAGCAAAGGCCAGGAAGGCGCTTTTGCTTATCGGTCTTTTATTGAATATCGGTATATTGATCTACTATAAATATATGGACTTTTTTATCCGGAATATCAACGCGGTATTTCGGAAAGAGTATGCGTTATGGGGCATTCTGCTCCCTCTGGGGATCAGCTTCTTTACCTTTCAGCAGCTTTCCTTTGTCATCGATGCCTATAAGAGAGAAGTTCCCGAATACAGTCTGTTGTACTATGCATCTTTCGTCACCTTTTTCCCACAGCTGGTGGCGGGGCCGATTGTTACGCACGATGAGCTTGTTCCACAGTTTTTGGACAGGGAGAGAAAGCGTATTGACTGGGATTACATGGCGGAAGGCATCTACATTTTTGTGCTGGGGCTGTCCAAGAAGGTGTTGCTGGCAGATACCTTTGGCAATGCGGTAAACTGGGGGTATGGCCATATTGAGAAGCTGGATTCCACCAATGCGCTCATCGTGATGCTGGCTTATACGATACAGATCTATTTCGACTTCAGCGGTTACTGCGATATGGCAGCAGGGATCGGCAGGATGTTCCATGTGGATCTGCCTCAGAACTTCCGTTCACCGTATCAGGCGGTTTTGATCACGGATTTTTGGGACAGGTGGCATATGACGCTGACGCGGTTTTTCACGAGATATGTGTATATCCCGCTGGGCGGCAACAGGAAGGGGACAGGCAGGACATACCTGAACATGATGATCGTCTTTCTGGCAAGCGGTTTCTGGCATGGAGCCAACTGGACCTTTGTGTTCTGGGGAGTATGCCATGGGGCATTTATGGTGGTGACCCGCTGTTGCGGGAAGTTTTTCCAGAAGATTCCGAAAGTCATAAACTGGGTGATAACGTTTCTGTTCGTGAATGTGATGTGGATTTTCTTCCGGGCGGACTCCATGGCGGATGCCTGGCTTTTTCTGGGCAGGATCACCGCCTGGGATTTCGGGAAGATCCGGGGCAGTATTCTGGGGAAATTCCGGCTGACGGAGATTGATTTTCTGCTGGAGAGACTGAAGATCGAGATGGAGGCGGATTCGCCGCTCATCCTGATCCTGTTTTTTGCCTTTTCCATGCTGATCATTTTAGGATGCCGGAATGTGTACGGGCGGACGGAGAAGTTCAGGGCTTCGGTCTTCAAGATCCTGGTCAGTGCCGGATTGTTGGTATGGTGCATTTTCAATTTCAGCGGAATCAGCACTTTTCTGTATTTTAATTTTTAGAGAGGCGGTGTGGCGGTATGATTCTCTCGGGGAAAAAATGGACGGCGGCCTTTATCGCAGTACTGTTGGCGCTCCTGATGGGGATGGGAGCGGTCACCGCTGTGATCGATCCGTACTTTCATTACCATAAGCCGCTGGAGCGGTATCAGTATGTGATCGAGAACCAGCGGTATCAGAATAACGGCATTGTGAAACACTTTGATTATGATGCGGTTATCACGGGCACTTCGATGTCCGAAAATTTCAAGACTTCGGAAATGAATGAGATCTTTGGGGTGAACGCCGTGAAGGTACCCTTTTCCGGCTCCAGCTACAGGGAGATCAATGATAATCTGGTAGTGGCGGCCGGTCATAATCCGAAGCTTAAAATGATCTTACGCTGCCTGGATTATGACGATCTGCTCAGTCCGGCGGATATGATGAATTATGAGGAAGATTCCTATCCGTGGTATCTGTACGATGATTTTCTGCTCAATGATGCCGAATATGTGTTTAATAAGGAGATCCTGCTGGGCGATACCTATGGTGTGATCAAATACACGAAGGCGGGAGGCACCACTACGGATTTTGATACCTATGGTAATTGGATGGAGGGACGCACCTTCGGCAAAGAAGCGTTGGACCAACTGTATGAAAGACCGGTTAAAGCGGAGAAGATCACCGACATCACGGAAGATGACTATAAGACCATCGAAGAGAATATCACGAAGAATGTGACGGATCTGGCGAAGAAATATCCGGAAATCGACTTCTATCTGTTTTTTTCGCCGTACAGCATCTATTTCTGGGATCAGCTTCATCAGGAGGGGATTCTGGAGAGACAGCTGGATGCGGAGAAATATGCCATAGAGCTGATGCTGCAGTGTGATAATATACATCTTTTTTCGTTCTTTACGGAGCACTGGATGATATGTGACCTGAATAATTATAAAGATATCCTACACTATCACGAAGCGGTCAACACGCAGATCCTGTATTGGATGAAAGATGGAACGGGTGAATTGACCTGGGAAAATTATGAGGAATACTGTGGCCGGATGAGAGATTTTTATGTGCAGTATGATTATGACAGTCTGTTTCAATGAGGTATTTGTGTTGAAAAGGTGGAGGAAAGCGCAGTAACATACTGCAGGAGGGAGGCCAGGGATGCGGATCATGTTTGCGGTTCCCTGTTATTGGCCGTCGCAGGATGGCGTGACGATCATTACCAGCTATCTGGCGCAGGGGCTGGCGGCAAGGGGTCATGAAGTGTTCGTGCTGGCCAGCGCCGGCAATGGCGGTCTGCAAAAGCTTCCGGAGAGAGACGAGCATGAAGGCGTGAAGATTGCCAGGATGCGCATTTATACCAGATGGCCGCTGCTGATCAGGGGAAGGGATAAGAAAAGTACGAAGAAAGAATATCGAAGGCAGATCAGGGAATTTGCTCCCGATGTGCTGGTGGTGGTCTGTGCCCAGACCTGGACACTGGATTGGGTAATGCCGTACTTAAAGAAACTGGATTGTGTAAAAGTGTTCTACTCCCACGGATATTCTGCGTGGAAAGAACAGTATGCCTGCCGGGAACAGCTGCTGAGGCGCAATGTGGTGGGAGCGTGGATTGAGTATAAGTGCAGGAGATACTTTGAGAGACTGTATCGGCATATCGAATTATTTGACCGGGTAATCTATCTGTCCGAGGACAGCAATGCGTCAGTGTACGCGAAGAAGTACGGGCTGACAAACGGCAGGATACTCAAAAATGCCATTGACGACCGGTTTTTTCAGGAGGATATGCGGCACACTTACGAGGAGAAGGCATGCGTCAGTTTCCTTTTTGTGGCAAACTATAATCAGAACAAGAATCAGGAGATGTTAGTGAGGGCGTTTGCGGCGGCCAGGCTGGGAAAAAGCCGGTTAAACCTGGTGGGATTCGAGGAAAACGCCTATTATGATTTTCTGCAGGAACTGATCCGCGAAAAGTTATCCGGCCAGAAGGACAAGGAAGTAATTTTCCATACGCATGTGAGCAGAGAGGCGGTGATCGATCTGTATCGGACCAGTGACGTGTTCGTCTGTTCCAGCAGGTCAGAGATCTATCCGGTCGTGGCACATGAGGCGGCGGCGACCGGAATGCCGATTATCAGTACGGATGTCGGTATGTATGGTAAGATCTCAGGAGCCTGGATCGTGAAAGACGAAGAGCAGATGCGTGAGGCTATGGAGAGCCTGTATGGCAGCGCACAGGAAAGAGCGCGCAGAGGCATGGCGGCCTGCGAGTGGGTGCGCGGACAGGGATGCCGGGTTCAGGATAAGGTGGAGTGGTTTGAGCAGGATCTTTTATTTAACAGGAGAAAAAGGGATGAAAATAAAGAGCTGGATCTACGGGATGTATAAAGCGTTTGAGAAGTATGTTAAGCTGGAAGGGTATTATTTATTACACAGGATAAAGGCGAAGTACTATATTATATATCGGGAAGAAGGCGGCGCAGGCTTTTTTTCTAATTATATGTGTGTCCTGGGGCATATCGTACTGGCACGTAAATTCGGCTATATTCCTGTGGTTGATATGAAAAACTACAAGACACTGTACAGCGAAGACATTCCGGTGGCAGGAACTGAGAATGCATGGAATTATTATTTTCAGGACGCAGGTGGAGTTACACTGGAAGAAGCATATGCAAGCGGACGCTGTGTGAACTGTAACGGTAAGTATCTGGAGAAATATTCGGACAAATACGTAATGCCGAAATGGCGCTATCCTACTGAAAAGACGATCCGGTTTTATACGCCTTTCGTGGAGAAGCATATGCGGTTACGGGAAGATCTGGAAGCGGAGTATGCTGCGGAGTGGTCAAGGCGGGCAGGAGAAAAGGACGTTGTGCTGGGAATACACATACGGGGAACAGATATGAAGAATCGGCTTGGACATCCGACCCCGGCTCCCGTTCAGGACTATTTGGAGAAGACGTATCGGCTCCTGCAGGATCACCCGGAGATTACAAAGATTTTTCTGGCAACAGATGAAAACAATATTAAAGAGCTTTATGAAAAACAGTTCCGCGATTCGAAGTGGGAGCTGTTCATGAACGAAGCGTTCCGCTTATGGGATCATGGTGAAGAGAAGAGAACGGGAGTACATGAAACCAAACTGGATAATCCGAGGAAACTTCACAAGTATCTTATGGGAAAAGAAGTACTGCAGGATGTATGGTTTCTAAATCAATGTGATTATCTGATCTGCGGTCATGATAATGTCGCAAATGTGGTCATTCTCTGGAATCAGGACCGCTATAAGCAGGTCATCTGCCTGGATCCTGTTGAGGATGCCCGGTAGAAGGAGCTGAAATTTCGGCGGCGGCAATGAAAGTGTCAATATCATGAAAAACATGGATATTCTCTTTGATCCAGGCAGGATCCTGATCCCACCATTTTATTTCCAGCAGCTTTTGGATCTGCTCCGGGGTAAACCGGTATTTGATGACTCTGGCAGGCGTACCGACGGCAATGGCGTAAGGCGGGATATCACGGGTAACAAGAGATTTTGCACCAATGATGGCGCCGTCGCCGATCGTCACTCCTTCCTTGACGCAGACATTATATCCCATCCACACATCATTGCCGATCATGACTTTATATTTCGTATCGCCGATGGTCTGTTCCGGCATGGGAATATTTTCTGTCAGAAAATTCTCGGGCAGAAGCGAGTGAGCGCTGTAGAAGAGCGGTGAGGTAGATACCATATCCAGGGTATGGTCGCCCAGTCCGATATGGCAGTTTGAGGCAATCGAACAGAAGCGGCCGATTCGGCAGTCATGGATGTAGCCGTTTTCGCCGACAATATAGGTGCCGTATCCGATATGAGATCTGTGGATGCGGCCGCCCACATTATTGTTTCCCTCGAAAAAGTCGTCATCGGAGATGACGCAGGATTTTTGGAAGATGACATTTCTGCTGTGAGTGTTTTTCCATTTAAAGTATACGAGATACAGTTTGTGCAGATATTTATGAAAAAGATGCATTGCTTCCCGCCTCCATGTCCTGGAAATTTTCAACATTGTTATACCAGGGGTATAGTGCCAGTATAGCAAAAAGAATGTAAAAGGCAAAGAGTATATTGGAATAAGGCAAAATTTATGTCGTTTTCCATATAATTGCGTATCGATCTAAAATGGGTTATAATGGTTAGAACCTTATGCCTGAACCACCACTTAAGAATCGCAGAGGAAACCATGAAAAAATCTCTTAATAAAGATATTGCCAGTTTAATAGACGTATTTAAGAAACTTAACTATATATTGGACAGGAAACAGAAGAATCTCAGTGTTATTGTTCTACTAATGACAGTGGTCGGCGCTGTTTTCGAGACGTTGGGCGTGTCGATCATCATTCCGCTGGTAAGTTCATTTCTTTCGCCGGACCTGCTTATGGAGAATGAGTATATCGCACCGGTCATCGAAATCTTTCATATTACGACATCGGGACAATTGCTGGTTTTGATATCGTTGTCGGTGATCGTTATCTATATCCTGAAAAATATGTATATGGTGCTGTTGTCTTATATAAGGGTCAAATTTTCGGTAAAAGTCAAAAGAGAATTGTCCATAAAGATGATGAATTCCTATATGGAGCGGGAATACAGCTTTTTTCTGGGGGTGAATACGGCAGATATCCTGCGGGGAGTCGGTTATGATGTAAGCGGAGTGCAGGAGATTCTTTTTCAACTGTTCCGCATTATGGCAGATGGGTTGACTGCAATGTGCATCTGCATATTTATCATACGGACGGATGTGGTGATGGCAGTCAGTATTATCGTGCTGATGGGATTTTCTCTGTGCCTGCTGTTGATGGTGTTTCGCAACAGGATGAAGAGAGTCGGCGACTATTACAGAGAATGTACGGCACAGGTGAACAAATATCTGTACGAAGCGTTTCAGGGGATTAAGGACGTGATCGTATTTCATAAAGAGCCGTATTTTGTCAATAAATACGCCATAAGCTTTACCAATCAACAGACGGCGGAAGTGGCGAAGACGATTGCGGCAGAGAGCCCGGCTTATTTTATAGAGGCGGTATTTGTGAGCGGGCTGATTATTGTGGTGGGAGTAAAGATCATGTCAGGGAGCGATACGGCAGTCTTTATTCCACAGCTCTCCGCATTTGCAATTGCGGCTTTCAGGATCCTGCCGACGATCGGCAAGATATCGGCGGGGTTTAACCAGCTGATCTGTTCCTGCCCGGCGCTGAACGCGGCCTATGGGAATTTGAAAGAGGTGGAAGCGTTTAAGAAAGAGAGCAGAGTGCAGGGTAACTATGCCAAAATAGACAGGAAGGTTTTCAATCAGGAAATCGTTGTCAGGAATATGCAGTGGACGTATCCGAATTCTCCACACCATGTGATCAGGGATTTAAATCTGACGATACAGAAAGGCCGGTCGGTGGCTCTGATCGGTGAATCCGGAGCAGGTAAATCGACCATGGCTGATATTCTGCTGGGGCTGCTTGTGCCTGATCAGGGAGATATTACGGTTGATGGTGTGAGTATTTATGAGATGATGGACGCCTGGAAGGCAACAATCGGATACGTGCCGCAGGTGGTTTTTCTGACAGACGATACGATTCGACACAACATTGCCTTCGGAGTAGATGAAAAGGATATCGATGATAATAAGATACGTCTGGCAGTGGAGAAAGCGCAGCTGGCAGAGACAATCGCGGCGCTGCCCGACGGGCTGAATACTGTTCTCGGAGAAAGGGGAACGCGCTTTTCAGGGGGACAGAGACAGCGTGTGGCGATTGCCAGGGCGCTCTACAATGACCCTGAGATCCTGATTCTGGATGAGGCGACGGCGGCTCTGGATAACGATACGGAAAATGCCGTTATGGAGGCGATCGATGCGCTGCAGGGTTATAAGACGCTGGTGATCATAGCGCATCGCCTGACGACGATACGGAATTGTGATGAGATCTATGAGATTAAGGACGGGAAGGCATACAGAAAAGAAAAGGAGGAAATCTTTTCTTAAGGCAGATATTTTTCAGGCTGCTGATGAAAGAGAAGAGAGGTGGACAGGATGGGCAAAGGTGCGCTGGGAGCGATTAAAGGAAAGAAGATTACGGAAGTATTTACGAAGATCCGTAACAGTATGAATGAAAGCATAAAGCTGTATATTATGCCATATAAGTGGGAATATCTGATCGGCGGTATTTTTACGCTTCTTATTGTATTTTCGGCAATGTATTTTGATTTTTTTGCCACATTCAGAGACGGGATTAACTTCTGGTACGCACTGTTTGAAGGACATCCGTTGTCGTACTATTCTTATGCGGCAGCGATCGAAGGGGGCACGCCGAACCGTGTCATTACCTGCGGGGCGGCATACGATTTTACCATATATGCCTTTTTTGCCATATGGAATTTCCCGGCATGGCTGTATGAACGGATCTCGGGGAACTATGCCGAGTCAAGCCTGATCTGTATGATGTGGGCGAAACTGATGCTGCCGGTGATCGCGATCGTGATCGCCAGAGGCATGAAAAAAATATTGGAATTTATTATCGGTAACAGCCGGGATACGGCGGCGATGATCTATGCATATACCTTTTCCGGTATTCTGATGATGTCGGCGTATTCTGTCGGCCAGTATGATATTATCGGTGTTCTGTTTGCTGTCTATGGAGTCTACTATTTTCTGGATAAGGACTACAGGAGATTCTATCTGTACTTTGGGGCGGCGATCACCTGTAAATATTTCGCAGTGTTCCTGTTTGTCTGCCTGGTGCTGCTGCATGAGAAAAGGATCCTGTATATTATCAGGAATCTGGCGGCCGGATGTTATCTGGTAGTGATAGAAAAAATACTGTTCAGCTTTGGCAAGAGCTATGCGTCACTTCATCCGACGGTGGAAAAAGTGCATACCGGGGGAAGCGAAGGGGTTGTCGGGACGCTGCTTTTATCGTCACGGGTGCAGTATCTGTTCCATTTAAAGTCACCCATGGGTGTTGACAATATGTCCGTGTTCATTTTTCTGATTGCGTTGATCTGGGTTTACTGCTATTTGCAGAAGAGAGAAGAGACATACAACTTTTATTATAAAGTGATCTATATCGCATTTGTCATCAATGCAGTATTTGTTTTGTATACCGCATCGACGCCATACTGGGCTATCGTGATGGTGCCGTATATGATTCTGGTGATCTACTGCAGGGCCGAGAACAGAAAAGTAAACATATCACTGGAACTGATAGGGGTCGGGAGCTTTCTGGTGTGGCATTTTGCAAGAGAACCGTACCTTTTCTACAGTGAGAACTGCGAGGGCATGCTGCTTTACTATCTGCTGGGAAAACCCTACTTCTACAGGAGAGGACTGACGGCAGTGATGGGCAGGCTGATAGAGGAGGGAGGCCCCCTGGTGACCCCGATCAACATGCTCCGATCAGTATTTTATGCCTGCATGCTGGTCATGCTGATCATCAATTTCCCGGCCTTTAATAAGCGGGAGAACACTTTCGCACACAGGCAGGAAGAAGTGGGTATGAGAGGGCTGCTGGCATTCAGAACGTTATGTATGGTTGGCGTATTGCTGCTTCCGCTTGCCGGGTATGTAGTGCAGGTGATGTTTGGGGAGTATTTCAGTAATCTGCAGACGGATAATCAGCTTTTGCTCGATATACTGCCGCATTTGGTGAATTGAAACCAGCCCTTCGTCCCTGTTATGACTGTTGGAGAAATACTATGAATGATATAAAATTACTTGACTGTACTCTGCGCGACGGCGGGTACATAAATGATTGGAAATTTGGACATGACAATCTTGTCAGCATTTTTGAGAGGCTGGTGGATGCTAATCTGGATATTATTGAGGTTGGTTTTTTGGATGAGAGAAGACCATTCGATATAGATTGCAGTATTATGCCTGACACGGACAGCGTTGCGGCAATTTACGGGCAGCTGGACAGGAAGCAGGCAATGGTTGTAGGTATGATCGATTACGGAACATGTGCTGTAGAGCATATCAGACCGTGTGAAGAGAGCTTTCTGGATGGAATCCGTGTTATCTTTAAGAAACATTTGAGAGAACCGGCATTTGCTTTCTGCAGAGAATTGAAAGATATGGGGTACAAGGTATTTGCACAGCTTGTATCGGTGACCAGCTACAGTGATGATGAGGTGATGGATGTCATAAGGCTGGCGAATGAAATCATGCCGTATGCGGTATCTATGGTGGATACTTACGGATTAATGCATCAGAATAATCTTCTGCACTATTTTCATCTGCTTGATCTGCATCTTGACAAGGAGATCGGGCTTGGCTATCACGCGCATAATAACTTTCAGATGGGGTATGCCAACTGTATTGCCATGTTGAATAACCGAATCGAGCGCACGATGATTGTGGATGGCAGTATCTATGGGATGGGGAAGAGTGCCGGAAATGCACCGCTGGAACTTGTTGCCATGTATATGAATAATTCTCTGGGGAAACAGTATCATGTCAGCCAGATTCTGGAAGCGATAGATGCTAATATTTCACAATTTTACCGCCCTGCCACATGGGGGTATAACATGTTCTATTATATTGCGGCTTCCAATGACTGTCATCCGGAATATGTGGCATACTTAATGAATAAACGGACACTTTCCATTAAGTCTGTCAATGAGATCCTGAGGAAGCTTCTGGATGAAAAGAAATTGTTATATGATGAGGATCATATCGAAAAGCTGTATGTGGAATATCAGAAGAATGAAGTCAATGATGCAAAAGACAGAGAGCGGTTGGGACAGGCTCTGACGGATCAGGAGATCCTGCTGGTCGGACCAGGCACGACCGTGAAGACACAGCGGGAAAAAATTGATGAGTACCTGCGTGCGCATAAACCGACGGTCATATCCATCAATTATGTACCCGAGGGGATTGAACCGGATTATATTTTCTTAAGCAATGCCAAAAGATACGTGCAGCTTGCCACAAGGCTGAGCCAGGGAAAATACGTGCTCATTGCCACATCCAATGTGACAGGAACGAGCGATAAAGCATTTGATTATGTATTGAACTTCAGCACGCTGATGGATCCGGAAGCAAAGATTGTTGATAATTCTCTGGTGATGCTTCTGAAAGCACTGAACAGTCTGGGGTGCAAAAGCATAACATTAGCGGGATTCGACGGGTATTCCAGGGAAACTTCCAATTACTATAATGTCGAGATGGAATATGATTTTACGAAAAATATGGCGGAGTATCTGAATGCGTATACATGCAGATTTCTGGAAGGAATACGCGGCACAATGGAAGTGACTTTTCTGACGGATTCACGGTACAGTAAAGATAGATGATGAACATCTTTTGAAGCAGGAATATACAAAAGACTGGGGAAGAGGGAGAACAGAGATCATGAAAATTAAAGTTGCCAGATATATAGCGGAATTTCTTGTAGAGCATGGAATCATCGACTGCTTTATGGTTACCGGCGGGGGTGCCATGCATCTTAATGATGCTTTGGGACACCAGGAGGGACTGCGGTGCATCTTTAATCATCATGAGCAGGCATGTTCCATTGCGGCGGAAGGATATACACGCATGACCGGAAGACTGGCTGCAGTCTGTGTGACCAGCGGACCCGGTGGAACGAATGCCATTACGGGCGTTATGGGGGGCTGGCTGGATTCCATCCCGATGTTTGTTCTCTCGGGACAGGTAAAAAGGGAGACCACCATCTGGTCATGCCCGGAACTGAACCTGCGGCAACTGGGAGATCAGGAATTTAATATCGTACAGTCCGTTTCCAATATGACCAAATATGCCGTGATGATAACGGAGCCGGAGAGGATCGCTTATCATCTGGAAAAGGCATTGTTTCTTGCCGAAGACGGGAGAGGTGGTCCGGTATGGCTGGACATACCGTTGGATGTGCAGGGGGCAATGGTGGAGACGGAGGAGCTGAAGCATTTTGATGCACAGGAAGAAGGGCTGATGCAGCGTGCAGAGGAAATGACACGTAGCGTGCAGACAGAGAAGAGCAGGAATCTTGAGGCAGCGGCGCAGACGATCCTGCAAAAGATCAGGGAGGCGAAAGCACCGCTTATTCTGGTGGGAACAGGAGTCAGACTCGGTAAAGCGGAGACACTTTTGTTAAAACTGATCGACAAGTTGAGAATCCCGGTAGTGACGGCCTGGAATGCAAATGATACGGTTGCGTGGGATAATCCGTTCTTTGCAGGAATGCCGGGAACGGTGGGAACCAGGCCGGGTAATTTTGCCGTACAGAACTGTGATCTTCTGTTAAGTCTTGGATGTCGACTGAATATCAGGATGATCGGTTATAACCGGTTTGATTTTGCGAAAAACGCGTATAAGATTATTGTAGATATTGATCCTGTGGAGCTGCAGAAACCGACGATCTGCTCGGATATGCCGGTAAATGCGGATGTGAAGGAACTGCTGGAAGCAATGTTGAAAGAGGAATACCAGCCCCAGGAACAGCATGAGGCGTGGACAGCGTGGTGCAGGGATCTGGTGCGGGAGTACCCGGCAGTACTGGACAGTTATCATAGTAAACTACCATCATGCTCAGCCTGCCTGAATCCCTATGTCTTTATGGAAAAACTGTTTGAACAGTGTAGTGATGATGAGCGGATCATCTGCGGTAATGGCAGTGCCTGTGTCATCACCTTTCAGGCATGTAAGATCAAACAGGGACAGAGAATGTTTACCAATTCGGGCTGTGCGGCAATGGGATATGGACTCCCGGCAGCGCTGGGCGTTGCTGTTTCAGATAACAGCCGGCGTGTCGTGTGCATTGACGGCGATGGCAGTGTAATGATGAATATCCAGGAGCTGGCAACGATCGCGTATAATCACCTGAACGTTAAGCTGTTTATTTTGAATAATGACGGCTATCATTCGATCCGTCAGACACAGACAAATCTTTTTAAACCGCCATTTGTTGGGATAGATCAGGAGAGCGGTATCGGATTTCCGGATTTCGGAAAGCTGTCGGAAGCTTTTGGCCTGCGGTATTTCTGCATACGCAGTGAAGAGGACTGTGACGCTCTGCTGCAGGAAGTTCTGGGATGTGAAGAAGCCTGTATCTGTGAGGTAATGCTTGATCCGCATCAGAATTTTGAACCGAAATCGTCATCCAAAGTAATGCCGGACGGTAAGATCGTATCGCCATCCCTGGACGATATGGCGCCGTTTTTGGATCGTGAGGAGTTCGATAAGATTCATTATCCGAAAAGTGAACGGTAACGGAAGGTAAGGATCAGACAGAATGAAGAGAGTGATCATAACGGGACCTACCGGTGCGATCGGTATGGCTTTGATACGGAAATATACAGAGATGGAAGCGGAGGTGACAGCGGTATGCCACCGTGGGTCGAGAAGGATTTCAAGGATTCCGGTTTCAGACAGGGTTAGAGTCGTGGAGTGCAGCCTTGACGAGATGAAGACTCTGCCGGAACTCTTAGAGGGCCGCTATGATGTCTTTATCCATCTGGCGTGGGCATGTACTGCCGGAGAGGGCAGAAATGATACGGATGCCCAGACGCAGAATATAAAATATACGATGGATGCAGTGGAAGCGGCCGGATGTTTGGGGTGCACGTGCTTTGTAGGGGCAGGTTCTCAGGCGGAATACGGACGGGTTGAGGGCAGATTGAGTGCCGAAACACCGACATTTCCCGAAAACGGCTATGGCATTGCGAAGCTGTGTGCCGGTCAGCTTGGCAGGCTGCGATGCAGTCAGCTGGGGATCAGGCATATCTGGTTCAGGGTGCTGAGTGTGTACGGTAAATATGACGGTGAGCAGACTATGGTCATGTCCAGTATCAGGCGGATGCTGCGGGGAGAATCACCGGAGTATACACCGGCGGAGCAGATGTGGGACTATCTTTACAGCGAGGATGCGGCACAGGCATTTTATCTGGCGGCGGAGAAGGGAAAGGACGGAGCGGTCTATTGTCTTGGAAGCGGACAGGCTGTACCGCTGAAAGAATACATTGAGATCATACGGGATGAGATTGCCCCGGGACTGCCGCTTAAGTTTGGTGCAAGGCCCTATGCGGAACAACAGGTCATGTATTTGTGTGCAGATATTTCGGAGCTGCAGAAAGATACCGGATTTGAACCTGTGGTGGGATTCCGGGATGGGATCAGAGAGACGGTGCAGTGGATGAGAGAGGATCGGTAATGAAATGCACGATGCGGTCTGGACAGCTGCGAATAATGTGGAAAGTAGGAGGTATGGGGTGGAATTAAGGGAAGCTTTAGTGTATACTGTATAGTATGTCATTTTCCAAATGATGTAAATATACGGTATTATAAGAGTGGAGGGAACATGAAGGCAGTTGGACAGTTGGCGAAAATCTTTTTGATTACGTTGTTGATCTTGACGGGTCTCTTGATTATGGCATGGCTGATACCGGAGACGATGGTTTATGATCATGCAAAGGAAGGCATTAAGCTGCTGAAAGAGAATGAGGAAGCCTGGGAAGAACATTTTACCTATGCATGGGGAGCAAAGCTGGATAATACAACGGATTTGATTATGCTTGACCGGGCTGTCTCTACTGCGGATAAAAGTAAGTCCATTTTTTATAAAGCTTTTTATTGTAATGATTATGCAAGATACTGGCATGGATACTTAATAATATTAAGACCGTTGTTATCGGTCATGTCCTATATGCAGATTCGTTATCTGTATATGGCAATACACATGATCGCGTTTGTGGCAATTGCGTTAAAAATAGAGAAGCGATTCGACAGGAAAATGATGTGGGGATGGGTCGTGTCCATGATAGCGGTAAATTTTGTCGCGTTGCCATTTTCTCTTCAATACAGCTGGGTCTTCTTCATTATGTACGGGGTGTTGTGTTATATAGACAGATGTTATGGTAAGAACAGGCGGATCGACAGTGTAAGTGCTGCTTCCATTTTTTTGGTGACAGGTATGTTGACAAGTTTTATAGACTTATTGACTGCGCCATTGTTGACTCTTGGAATACCATTATTGTATTTTCTTATGATCAGGATACGTTTAGAGAAAGAGGTGTCTTGTAAGCGCAATATCGTAATGATGACGGCGTTGTCTGCTTCCTGGGCAGCAGGCTATATTGGCTGTTGGGCGATGAAATGGATATTGGCAATTCCGATCTTAAAAGAGAACCTGATTGCGGAAGCGGTTATGCGCATTGGTGTACAGACAAAGGGGAGTGTTGAGCTTGGGGCGAGTGGAGGAGAAAATGTTTCTTCTTCTTTGTTTAAGGCATTGGCTTATAATGTATACGCGCTTCTACCTCCAGGACTGACGCATGAAATAGAGTTGGATATCTGGATGCCGTTTTTTGTTGTTATATTTATCTGCATAGTAATATTAGCAATTCTGTTTGTACGGTTTCATGAATCAACGGATAAATTGATATCCTATATTCCGATTGGAATACTTATGTTATATCCATATCTCTGGTATGCAGTTACAACAAGGCATGCTCAGGTACACCCTATGTTTACATACCGGGATCAGATCATTACGGTTATGGGAGGGTGGATCATAATATCACAGTGTATCAGGTGGTCAGAGATAAGAAAGAAACGAGGACAATGGTCGAATGAAGAAGATAAGTATAATGATTCCCTGTTATAACGAAGTGGAAAATGTTGGACCGATGAGTGAGGCAGTGGTGAAGATCATGACCGAAGAACTCTCGCAGTATGATTTCGAACTGTTGTTTATTGATAACTGTTCCCAGGATGGAACAAGGGACAAGCTGGAAGAAATCTGTGCCTCTAACAGGAAGATTAAGGCAATCTTCAATGTGACCAACTTTGGACAGTTTAACTCTCCTTTCTATGGCATGTGTCAGACGACAGGGGATTGTACAATCTCGATGTGCTGTGATTTTCAGGATCCGGTGGAAATGATTCCTAAATTTGTAAAAGAGTGGGAGAATGGGTACAGGATCGTAAGTGGCATTAAGACTTCCAGCAGGGAGAATGGCTTTATCTACTTCCTGCGGACAGTGTATTATAAGATGATAAAGAATATGTCATCGGTCAAGATGATCGAGCATTTTACCGGGTTTGGTTTGTATGATAAGAGTTTTATTACGTTAATCAGCCAGCTTGACGACCCAATTCCATTCCTGAGAGGCATTGTTGCGGAGTATGGTTTTAAAAGAAAAGATATCGCCTATGAGCAGGCGCAGCGGCGTGCCGGAAAGACCAGCAACAATTTTTATTCTCTGTATGATGCGGCAATGCTGAGTATTACGTCCTATACAAAAGTGGGACTGCGGCTGGCCACACTGCTTGGCTTTATCAGTTCAGGAATAAGTCTGGTAATCGCATTGATCTATCTCATACTAAAGCTGACACATTGGGATCAATTTGGTGCCGGATATGCACCGATGGTGATCGGTGTGTTTATTTTAGGTTCCCTTCAGCTTTTCTTTATCGGGCTTCTGGGAGAATATATTCTGAATATTAACACGAGGGTGATGCATCGTCCGTTGGTTGTGGAAGAGAAGAGGATCAATTTTGATGAAGATTGATGTGCTTTATCAGTTTAATGAGCGATACGCACCCTATGCAGGTACTTCTATCACTTCCCTTTTTGAGAATAACCGGCATTTTCAGGAGATAAGAATCTTTATTTTGGGAGAGGGGTTGTCGCAGGAAAGTATCAGGCGGCTTAAGGCCACCGGTGAGCGGTATGACAGAGAGATCCGATTCGTGGAAACAGCGGAACTGATCGAGAAGATGAAGATGCTGAACATGCCGACTTACAGAGGTTCTTATGCAGCTAATATAAGGCTTTTTCTGCCGGAGCTGCTGGACAGTTCCGTTGAACGTCTGTTGTATTTGGACGCGGATACGGTTGTGGACGGCAGATTGGATGAGTTGACTCGGATACCGATGGGAGACTATCCGGCAGCCATGGTGCGGGATTCTCTGGTTCGGATGCACAAACTGAGACTTGGTTTTTCCAAAGGAGAACCGTATTTTAACTCGGGTGTCATCGTATTTGCCATGGATCGTTGGAGAGCAGAGGGATGCTCTGAGAAGATCGCAGAGCATGTCAGAAAGGTGAGAGCCCACTATCCATCTCCGGATCAGGATCTTTTGAATGTGGTCTGCAGGGGAAGGATCATGGTGTTGCCGCCGAAGTACAATTTCCAGCCGATTCATCTGGCTTTTTCGGTGAAGAGTTATTTCAGATGTTTCGGAAAGAATGGATATTATAAACCGGAAGAAGTGATGCAGGATCGGCAGCGACCGGTTATTTATCATTTCTTTCGCTTTGTGGGGGAATTCCCGTGGAATCGGGATAATTTACATCCGGATAATGATATTTTTGACAAATATCTGGCGAAATCTGAATTCAGTGATCATGTGAAGACCGCATCCGGGGCTGGTATTATTTTAAAAGTTGAAAAAGTTTTGTATCGTTTTCTGCCACGGGGATTCTTTATTTATCTGTTTCGTGCGGCGTACGAGTGGTTTATCTATAAAGCAAACAAGGATGCAATGAAAGAAAAGATCAATAAGATGATGTAAGCATATGAAGATATCGGTGATCACGGTCTGCTTTCAGGCAGAGGAGAATATTGCGAAAACAATTGAATCGGTGAAGCGGCAGACGTATGAGGATATAGAGTATATTATTGTGGACGGAAATTCCCATGACAGGACGCTGACGGTCATAAGAGAAACGCTGGGAGATCATTCGGCAAAGATTCTGTCAGAACCGGACCGGGGGATTTACGATGCCATGAATAAAGGGGTCGGCCTGGCAGGAGGAGATTATATTCATTTCTTAAATGCGGGGGATACTTATCATGATGACCAGGTGATAGAGAGCACCGTAACATGGATTGAGAAGACAGGGGCTGATATTGTTTATGGCGACATAGAGTATCTGTATCCTGACGGAAGCAGAGAACGGAGAAATTATGATGGTAAGTGCGGCAGACAGATCTATTATCTTACCGGTGACTGCATTAATCATCAGGCTATGTTTGTAAAGAGGCAGTTGTTTGCGGCAGATTTGTTTGATATCAGTTTGAAAATCTGTGCGGACAGAGACTGGATGATGAAGAAGAGCAGGGCAGGAGCAGTCCTGCAGGCGATGGGTTTTCCGGTGTGTGTCTATAGTTATGACGGCGTGAGCGTTCTGCAGAAGGATGTTTATAAGAAAGAGGCGGCTTTTTGTATGAAAAAACATTATCCACTCGGATATCCTGTGTTTGCTGTGTTTGAGTTTATGAGGAACAACAGGGTATTTGCCGGATTACTGCATGGGGTTTATCGGATTTTGTTTATCAGGGATGGAAAATGAAAGAGTTTGATTTGTGGGATCCGCAGAATGAGATTGTTCAAAATGTATATAAAGGGGAGAATTATTGTATATGGGATAGAAATGGTGAGGGCAGGGATTGTCTAATCCTTTTTTCAGGGAATGGATTGTTCTACCCGAATAAAGAAGAAGTCTTTCATGATATCGTAGTAAAAAAAGACCGTTATGAGTATCAGAATCTTGCCAGGTCGGATTACCTGCATCGGTTCACGAGAATCATTTTTGTAAGGGATATTCATAAACAATGGTATGTCACAGGAATTAATGAGAAATGTTCGGATGTTGTCACTACAGTGGCGCTTCTCAGGACAAAAACGGACGGCTATCATGTAACGACGGCCGGAAATTCTGCCGGAGGGTATGCCGCAGTTTTGTTTGGTGTTCTGCTGAGGGCGGAAAGGATATTTACCTTTTCCGGTCAGTGGGATATCACGGATGCAAAATATGCACCGTATGTGGAACGCTATAAAGCGGATTTTAATAGAAGCCGGTTCTATGATTTGCGAACAGTACTGCAGGATCGGGAAGTGACTGCCAAAATCTATTATTTTTGGCCGGATGAGAACGAGAAGGACAAATATCAGGCAGGTTTGGTTAAGGATATACCGGAAATAAGAGCATTTGAATTTAGGTCAAAAAAGCATGAGAGCACGGTGCTTCCGTTTCAGATTCCCTATCTGCTTAGCATGGAAGAGGCGGAGCTTGATCGTATATATCGGAAATATTGTGGTAAGAAGATTGTTGCGTGGAAATTTTTGATCTCATCAATGGGATTGCTTAAGGGCATTTCAGAAGTGTTTCACTATTTACAAGTGAAGATCAAGGAGCGCAGATTGAAAGGAAAATAAGAGTTGAAGGTAGTGCATATAACGACAACAGACTATGGCGGGGCATATCGTGCGGCATCTAATATCAGCATTGCCATGAGGAAGCAGGGAATAGAGTCTGTCCTGCTGGTCAGAGAGAAGAGCGGCAGTGAGAGTGTTGTGCCTGCCATAGATACGCGTTTGGCCCTTCTTCGTTCAAAAATGCGGAATTTTTTTAATCTGCTGATTTCACACGGTGATGTAGTGAATGACAGGTTTGGATATGAGATCCACAGGCATTTTCTTGTGAAAGAGGCTGATGTTATCGTATTGCACTGGGTAAATTCTTTTGTGTCTTACAGAGGTGTGGAGCGGCTTTTGCGATCGGGTAAGCCGGTTATCTGGGTTCTGCATGATATGTGGCTTATGACGGGGGGCTGTCATTATGATAAAGAGTGTGGGAAGTATCAGGGAGAATGCCGGGATTGCCCGCTGTTGAGAAATCGAGTAAGCCTTACCTGTCGTTTACAGAAACGCAAAAAGAAGATGCTTGCATTCGGCAATTTTACGGCCGTCGGATGCAGTCAGTGGATAACGGAATGTGCAGGAAAAAGTTTAATATTGAATGGAAAAAGGTGTCTTTGCATTCAAAATCCGGTGAATACCGAGATTTATCAGACGAAGTGCCGGAGGCGGGAATCTCAGGGAAAGAAAAGGGTTCTTTTTGGAGCAATGTCTTTGCGTGATGAGCGGAAAGGATTAGATCTGCTCATAAAAGCATTTGGATATTTACCGAAAGAACAATATACACTGTTGGTAGTGGGAGAAGCGGAACGACAAGTATTAGAAGGACTTGAATTTGAATATCGGTTTTGGGGAAGAGTAGAATCGCAGGAGCAGATGGCGGAGATATATAATATGGCAGATGTCTATGTGATTCCGTCCAGACAGGAGAATCTTTCAAATGCGGTGACGGAAGCAATGGCATGCGGAGTACCTGTTGCAGCATTTGATATAGGTGGGATGGCAGATATGATTGTTCACCATGAGAATGGGTATCTGGCAAGTGCTTTTGAAGAAAAGGATCTGGCAATGGGAATCGTATATTGTATAGAGCATGGAGAGCGGTTGGGGAAAAATGCGAGGGAATGGGTCGAGATTCACAATAGTTATGATGTGATCGGAGTGCAATATCGTAAGCTGCTTGAAGATTTGATTTCATAAGTCAACGAAAAGAAGATTTGTGTCTGCGCCGAAATTCGCAGGTTGAGCAGGAATGGAGGATTGTTATGGAAGAAAAGGCACCTGTGATTTTGTTTGTATATAACCGCCTGGAACATACGAGGCAGACGTTAGAGTCACTTGCCCGTAATACGCTGGCGAAAGATAGTAGACTTTATATTTTTTCGGATGGCTGCAGATCGCCAAAAGATAAGAAAGGCGTAGAGGACGTGCGGGAGTATATTGACCGGGTGGCTGAGGGCGATTGGTTTCAGAAAGTAGAAGTGATAAAATCCGCGCGCAATAAAGGACTTGCACAGTCTATTATTACAGGAGTGAGCCAGATCATAAAGGAGGCTGGCCGGGTTATCGTATTAGAGGATGATTTGTTAACGGATCCTTTTTTTTTGGATTACATGAATGACGCATTGGATCATTACAACGCAGACGACAGGATCTGGGGCGTTTCCGCATATTCAGCGCACATGAAATCCGTTACGAAGGATGTTTATTTTGCTCCCCGTTTGAGCAGCTGGGGATGGGGGACCTGGAAAGTATGTTGGGAGAAGATAGATTGGGACGTGAACAGCTATGGTAGATTTTGCCTGAACCTGGGTAGACGCCGTGCGTTCAATGTGGCCGGGAATGACCTGGCTTACATGCTTGATCGCCAGATGCGGGGAGACATTGATTCATGGGCAATACGGTTTTGCTACAGCCTGTTTGAACATGGAAAATACACGGTATTTCCAAGGTATTCACTGGTTCGAAATATCGGACAGGATGGAAGCGGTACACATTGCATGGAAATATTGGAAGAGGATTCATTCTCTTCAAGAAATACAGCGGTTGTACCCGAGCCGTTTTATATAGAGGAGCGAATCCTGAAAGAGTATAAGAAACGTAAGCATGTGAGTCGGTTGGCACTGTTGAAGAATTATATCTGTCTTTTCATTCAGACCTGTAAGTTTAGAAGGAGGCATAGTTATAGAGATGCTTAACCTGTATTTGTTTGGATCTTTTATGAATGACAATTTTGGGGATTTCCTGATATATGAAGAAGAGATTCGTTGTCTGTATGCACGGTTTGGAGATAAGATCAGAGTTTTGACAACGGATATATCCCCATTCTATGATAAGTATACACGAGTGGAACGCATGAGCCACAGGGAAGCGTTGAGAGAAGCGGATGTCATTGTATTTGGTGGTGGTGGATATTTCGGTGTGGGGGTTCCCAGGCTTGTACCAAACATTCAATTTATGCAGTTGTTTGGAAGGCGGGCATTATCAATTGCAAAGAGCGGTAAGCCGTTTATGGTGGCAGGTGTAGGAGCCGGCCCATTAAATTACGGCTTTTCCCGGAATGTGGCGAGGCAGGTCTTTGAGCGGGCTAAAGTCGTGTCTGTAAGAGATGTGGAATCCAGAGAATTTCTGCAGCAGATTGGAGTGGAAAGATCGATAGAAGTGCATGCTGACTGGATCCTGGGTGCGCAGTATATTTGGGATCAGCAGGGAGATTCATGGGTCAGCGAGAACTGTATTAAAAGAAAGATTATGTTGATACATCTGGTGACCATGTCGGAGGAAAAAGGAACCGGCGTGGAAATAGTAATTGAAGATATAAAAAGATTCTGCAGAGAGCATGGAGAGTATCAACCGGTAATCTTATGTGACCAGACTAAACAGGATGTATATGACAGGACGAAGGAAGTGTATCGGGAATTGACAGAAGTGTCACCAATGTATTATCCGTACCGAACACCGGGAGGAATGTTGGCATTGATCAAAGCAGCCGATCTGATTTTAACAGATAAACTTCATCTTGGTATTGTGGGGATAAATCTTGGTAAAAAAGTGGTTTCGGTGGCAAATCATCCCAAAACACTGCGATTGTATAAACAGGTAAACAGGGAATCTTATTGCACGTTGATCCGGACAATAAAGAAAGGGCAGGCATATCAGATGCTGCAGGCGGTTCTTGACGCTCCGCTTATGGACATCAGTAAGATTAAAGAAGATGCCCAACAGAATGGAGAGTTGGTTTGTGGATTTGTAAATGATTTTTTATCTGGAAATAGATAAGAATAAATGTTTCATCAATAGATTTCGGGAAATTGAGGAAAGAAATGAATGATTTGGTTTTCATTGTACCCGGCATTATGGCGGTTTTGCTGTTGATCAGCATTTTTTTACGCCGGCATGTCAAGTTTTTTCGTAAAACGCTGATGCCGGCCAGTATCATTGCGGGTGTGCTGGGATTCATATTGATCAATACGGGTGTCATTCCCATAGAACAGAAAATTTTCGAGGACCTGGCCTTCCATATTATGAATCTAAGCTTTATGTCGATTACGCTGGCATCGACAAGAAAAGAGGAGGGCAGCCAGGAAAAGGGAGCGCTCAAGGGCGGAATATGGCTTGCGCTTATGTGGAGCGGACTCTATTCCCTCCAGGCATTTTGTGGGGGAGTCCTGGGAGAGCTCTTTCGTGCGGTCGGGTTTGATTTTTCGGGATTTCTGGGAAGTTTAAACGCCTCCGGTTTTGCACAGGGACCGGGACAGGCGCTTGCGATCGGCAGGACATGGGAAGGATTTCAAATTGTTGACGCTGCGCAGGTTGGATGCTTTTATGCAGCGGTAGGATATCTGTCAGCCACATTAGTGGGTGTCCCAATTTGTAATGCTTTGAGAAAAAAGAATGTGATCGTCCATGATGTCGGAGAGTATGGGCAGGCAATGGAGTTCGGTGTCTATACGGAGCAGGGTAAATCCATGGGGTGTCAGACATCCCATAGATGTAATGTTGATACGCTGACTACGCACATATCGATTCTTATGGGGACCTATCTTCTGACCTATCTGGTGGTCAGGATGCTGTGTTCTGTGATAACGGATCAGAGCCTTGCAGATAATTTATATAATATGATGTTTATCTGGGGAATATTTTCGGCGAACATAGTGCGGGTCTTTATGCGCAGGAGCAAATGTGATTATCTCATCGACCGTGAACTGCAGACGAGTATCACGAATTTTATGACAGACACGTTGATCATTGCGTGCATGATGAGTATTTCAGTGCAGATGATCTTTCAGTATATGCTGCCCATTGCTGTGGTGTGTGTTGTCGTCGTAGCACTGACGGCCGTGGTCGGATATAGACTTGCGAAAAGAAGTGGGCAGTATTATGCAGAACGCTTTATGGCATTATTCGGGTTTGCAACGGGAACAGCGGTTACAGGAATGCTGCTTCTGCGTATGGCAGATTCGGAATACAGGACGTCGGTGGCGGCAGAAGTAGTCTGGTGGAATATCCTGCAGATGTTGACGGCTGTTGTTATGGGAATCGCCGTGACTGCACCGGCAATCGGGTTTTGGACCTGGATGGGAATCAATGTAGTGGCCATGCTTTTGTGCTTTGGTGGGGCAGAAATCTGTGGCAGAAAGATGAGAGGAGAAAGAAGCAGGTGATGGAATCAAGAATCGAGCGCATCAAAGCGAAGATCAGAACAGTCGGAGGGTGGTATTTCCCCAGGTTTGCCAGTAATTATATGTTTCGTGAAAGATTTGGCAGGAACATCAAATTTAAAAATCCTGAATATCTGGACGATAAGCTTATGTGTCTAAAATTTGACTTATATAAAGATAACCAGCAGATTGCGGACCTGGCGGATAAGATCCGGGTGAGAGAATATGTAAAGCAGTGTGGTCTTTCAGATATTCTTGTACCGGAAATTGCAGAATACAACAGTGCGGATGAAATCGTATGGCAGGAATTGCCGGAGCAGTTTGTGTTAAAGTGCAATCATGGATGTGGGTATAATATCATTGTAGATGATAAACGTAGATTTTCAGAGGCGATGGCAAAAGAAAAATTGAGCCGTTGGATGAAAATAAAATTCGGTGGATATACAGCAGAGATTCATTACAGGTTGATCAAACCGGGGATTATCTGTGAAGAGTTTATACATGGTCTGGGAAATGTTGAGGGAGCAGGTGGGAATACTCTTCCTGTAGATTACAAATTCTTTGTTCTTAACGGGAAGGTACAATGTGTTCTTGTGGTTGCAGGAAGAGAAGGCGGAGAAGAGAAAACACAGCGCTTTTTTACAGACCGGGAGTTTAAATTGCTTAAGATTTGCAGGGAAAAGATGGATAAAGATTTTGACTATCAGGCGTTGCGGCCTTCCTGTCTGAATGAAATGATTGAAATAGCAGAGAAGCTGGCAAAGCCGTTTCCCTTTGTAAGAGTAGATCTGTATAACAGTGATGGCAAAGTTCTGTTTGGGGAAATGACCTTTACGCCGATGGGATGCGTTAACGGATATATTACAGATGAAGGTGAAAAGTGGCTCGGGGACAAGCTGGTAATTTAGAAGGAGAAAATCTGGAATGTCGAGGGTATTGATAAAAAATGCAAATCTGATTACGATGGATGAGAAGTTTTCCGGAGATTGTATGATAATCGATAATGGGAGAATTCTTGCTGTCGGAAAGGAAGAAAAACTGATCCTGGATAAGGTAAAGGGGGCAGATGTAGTGGACATGAAGGGGGCGACGATACTTCCCGGGTTCATTGACCCTCATGGACATTTTTTTATTTCTGCTATGGCACATAAATTGTTTGCGGATGTGAGCTGCTATCCGATCGGTAAAATAAGAAATATTTCAATGCTGATTCATGCATTGAGAAATTATGGGAAAGCGCATCCGGGAAAAGATCCGATCATAGGTTTTGGTTTTGACGATACGCTGGCAGAAGAATACCGGATGCCGACAGCGGAGGATCTTGATCAGGTGTCTGCAGAAAGAAGCGTGATCGTGCTGCATACATCCCTTCACATGTTGTCGGCCAATACGACGGCCATGCGTAAGGCTGGCATTGTGGATTGTTCTTTTCAGCCGGAGTGCGGCAGGGTGTACTATGAGAACGGCAGGCCGACCGGTATTTTTGAAGAATCCGATGCGATGATGCCCATTGTCAAAAAGGTGCTGTCGGCCAAAATGGTTCTTTCTGTCTTGAAAGCAATGGAAGAGGAAAGTGAGCGTTATCTCCAAAAAGGGATAACAACTGTGTGTGAAGGTGCCGGAAATATGGCCGGGATCTATAAACTTGCTTACAAATGCCATCGGATGAAAAACAGAGCGATCGTTTGCCAAAGTCTGAAAGCGGACGGAAAACTGCCCTCAAGAATTGTATTCGAAGATGGGAAGCGGTTGATTGACGGGCCGGTGAAATTGATCGCAGATGGGAGCATTCAGGCATACACGGCGTATCTGACCATTCCTTATTATCAGAATCACCCCACACGTCCAAAGCCGGAAGGGTATTGCGGTAATCCGGGAATGCCGAAGGAGAAACTGGAACAGGCGCTTGATGAGATCGGAAAGGCCGGGCGGACATTCGCGGTACACTGCAATGGTGATGCGGCGCTGGATATGGTATTGGATGCTTTTTCGCAGGCTCCACATGCAGACAAAGAAGCAAGGAACCTTATTATCCATTGCCAGACTGCAAGAGAGGATCAACTTGACCGAATGAAAGAACTGGGGATGCTGCCTTCTTTCTTTCCGGCACATGTCTATGTGTGGGGAGACAGTCATGTGCACACGTTTCTGGGAGCGGAGAGAGGCAGCAGGATCGATCCTGTAGGTTCGGCGGTGGGACGGCAAATGTGCTTTACGCTTCACAATGATGCGCCGGTCACAGAGCCTTCTCCGTTGACACTGATCTGGAATACTGTATGCCGTACCACGCAGAAGGGAGCGGTTATTGCACCGGAACAGTGCATTTCCGTATACGAGGCGTTGAAGGGCGTCACATGCAATGCGGCTTTTCAGTATGGGATAGAAGGATGGCTGGGAACTTTGACACCGGGTAAACGGGCGGATTTTGTCGTGCTTGACAGGAATATATTGACAGTTCCGGCGGAAGAACTCAGGAATATTGAAATTGCAGAAGTCTGGGTCGATGGAAAACGGTCAAAATGAACGGATTGAGGATTTAAGTCATGAAAAATACTACAGGAAAAAAACGGTTACCGATAATAGTGTATGAATTGACTCTATACTTCTTAATACTGCTTTCATTCAGTATGAAATGGTGTACAGACCATTTTGGAAATATAAGTATGGGCGAAATTATTTTTACGCTGAATGTGCCTTTAAAAGACGCGCCAGACGAGTATTTTCTTGCTTATTTTGTAGAAGCGTTCTTATCTTCCATAGCAGGATATATCGCAATCAGGCTCTTACGCATTGTATTACCCAAAGTGATAAAGAAATTGCCCAGATTCGATATCTACTTGCACTTTAAATTATTTAAGCTGCGTGGCAGACTGCATATCAACAATATTACGCATCTGTTTTCAAAGCGTAGATGGATTTTACCAACTGCATGGTTTGTGATTTTAATCATCATAACCAACATTAACTATCAGCTGTTTGATTACATTAAGAGTTCTATCCAGACATCTGATTTTATAGAAAACGAGTTTGTCGACATAGAGGAGATTGCTGTAAAATTTCCGGAGGAAAAGAAAAATTTAATATGCATTTATATAGAATCCGCCGAGACAACTTTTCAGGATAAAGAAAATGGCGGCATATTTGAAGAAAGCATCATCCCGGAAATGACTGAGATCGCAAAAGAAAATATCAGTTTTTCTCAATCAGAGCTTTTGGATGGCGCTGCTGTGGCTCCCGGAACAGGATGGACGATTGCTGGACTGGTAGCACAGACAGCTGGAATTCCGTTAAAACTGTATACCAAAGGCGATAATCGTTTGGGCAAATTTGAGTTTTTTCTGCCGGGGGCAGTCAGCATAGGAGAAGTATTGGCTGAGCAGGGGTATCATAATTTTTTTATGGCCGGTTCGAAATTTACCTATGGTGGAAGACAAGAATATTTCACACAACATGGAAATTACGAAATATGGGATTATCTATCCGCTATAGAGGAGGGTAAAATTCCGGAAGATTACTATGTTAACTGGGGATTTGAAGATCGAAAGCTGTATGAATATGCAAAGGAGAAATTATTAGTTCTGGCAAAAGAAGAACAGCCATTTAATTTTTCCATGTTGACGGTAGATACTCATGCGAACAGTGGGGGTAATGCTATATGCGAATTATGTCCCGATAAATTTGAAAATCTCTATGCCAAAGCATGGTCATGCGCATCGGCACAGCTGGCGGATTTTATTGATTGGCTGCAACAACAGGATTTTTATGATGATACGGTGATATATATATCCGGTGATCACTCCAGCATGCAGGGTGGATTTATTGAGGAGTATGTTTATGATAAGCATAATGGCAGCACGGAGAGAAATGTCTACAATGTTTTTATCAATTCTGTGGTTGAACCGGTAGAAACTAAAAACAGAAAATTCACAACGCTTGATTTCTGTCCTTCCATATTGGCGGCACTGGGAGTTGAGATTGAAGGTGAGCGGATCGGCCTTGGAACAAATTTGTTCTCAGAAGAACCGACATTGCCGGAGAAATACGGGTATGAAGAAATGTTTGAAGAGATGAATAAGAAGTCTATATTTTATAACAGGGAAATCTTATATCCATGAGATAATTTTATGATTGCATTTGGAAATTGGATTTTGCCATTTGAGGAACAGGAGGATAAAGATGAGATATATTGCATTGTTTTTTCCGGCAATTATAAGTGTAGGAATTGAATATAGAAAGAATGATGGAAAGTGTTGGTGCTGGTTTGAATATCTTTGTAAATATGCAGGGTTCTTGATTTGTAATGTATTAATGACGCAGTCGCTGGTTTCTTATGTCTTTGACTTGGGAACGGTAACAATTGACGCTTTTGACAGTTTTCCGTTTTTTACAAAATATCTGTTTATTGCTTCTGCGTTTGCGATCATATTGCCGCACATCTTGAGGATCATTAAAGCAAATATTTACGTATCCCTTGAGATTCACAAGGATGCGGGCGGCAGTGTTGACTCTAAAACGAAAATTGTGGATTGAGAAAATCAGTGAGGAATTGCAGGCTGTGATCAAGAAAATATTTTTACATTTGATGTGGGCAGTTATATGGATATTATCAATATGGTATATCGTTATTATGGTGATCAACTGTCAACAGCAGCTTCCATGGAAGCTGTTTCTATATGATCTGTTTTCGGATTTTCGAGATAACAGAATATATCTGACAAAGATTTTTTTGCCAGTAACCGTATTTATCACAGTTTTTGGTATACTGTCTATTTTCTTTCTTGAAAACTGCATTGTCATGTATTTGGAGGTTCGAATCAGGGGATGCTGCTTTCATATGGCGAAAATTAGACCTGTTAGAAAGCATAAAAGAATGTTTATGGTAGTACCTGTTGTGGGAGCTGCTGGTTTATTGGCCGTTACAATGGGTGCTCAAATATTCGGAAAGCATGAGAGCACGTGGGATGGGGCACGGACGATTGCGCATGCCGGAGGAATAATTGACGGATATGATTATACAAATTGCCTGGAAGCAATTTTAACCAATTATAATAACGGGCATCGGGTATTCGAGATTGATTTTGCTGTTACCAGTGACAATAAACTGGTATGTAAACATGGGTGGAAAACAGTATTACAGGAGGGTGGGACGCCAGATACGCCAATGGATGAGCAGACATTTATGAGTACACCGATACTTGGACAGTATACTCCACTTTCCTTTGAAACATTGTGTCAGTTAATGAATGAATATCCTGATATATGGGTAGTGACAGACACCAAGAATTCCAAGACAGAAGCCGTTCAACAGGATTTTGAAATGATAGTCAATACAGCCAGGGAATGTGGAATGGAATCTGTTCTGGACAGGCTGATCGTACAGATTTACAATGAGGAAATGTATGATACAGTATACAATATATATCCCTTTAGGTCTTGGATATATACGCTATATAAGTTCTGGGGGGGGGCAAGAGAGACATTTCGTGATTGTGTCCGCTTTTGTTATGAACATGATATTGACGGCATTACAACCTGGAATTATTATGTAACGCCGGAACTGATGCAGATTGCCAGGGCATATGATATTCCCTGGTATGCGCATACGGAAAACGATGTGGAAAATGCAGAGAATCTGTTCCGGCAGGGATTGGCAGGGATATATACGGATAGTATAACACCAGATATGTTGACAGAGTAAGATTCCTCCATTACTTTTACCGTAAGATTTTTGTGAAAACAGACCATTTATATCGTAATCTCATTGCTATGTCCAAATAAAATCTATATATAAATCTACGTGGAGTCAGGATGACCGGAATGTTTCTGAAATTATAGATAACACTCAGATCGAAGGGCTGGCTGAATTTATAATGGTTGTTTTTCATATATTTTTTTAAGTGTCCTTTTAAGTTCATAGGACTTTCGCCAAAGATGCCTGTGATGATTTCACAATAGTCCGCGGCGATTTCTTTTTTATGCACTAATGCATGATATAATATAGTATATTTATAATCCTCACTGTTTGGTATATATATGTTGTGATCATTCATGATCCTTGCTTTTAAGATGTTTTCCTCCCACTTTTTGCAGTAATATCCATCGCCGACGTATCTAAAATCAAATTCTACATCCTGATCTCCTATACGGCAGATATAGTGAGTCCTGTATCTTTTCAGGACGGTTTTCCGGGCACCCGTTACAGCCACCATCTTATTGATATCGTCTGTTAAAAGATCAATGTCTCCATGTAAGTCACATTTGTATTTTTCGGGAAGATAGTCAAAATTTCTAAGTACAACATAGTTGCATTGTAAATTCAGTTCATCGAAAAACTGTTGTAGGGAATTCCACTGCTTTTTCATTCAGGTCTCCGTTTCCGTGCAGGTTTTGCTCGTGATACAAACAGGATTTATCTGCATTTTCGAGGAATCTTTTTAAAGCGATATTCAAATTCGCCTGTTCCTGCATTCAATTCTTTCCAGTATTCTTTAAAATCTTTCTTAAAATCCGGATAGATCTCTTTCAAATATAATAAAATAGAGTATGCATCATCATAGATTCCTCTTCCCGGATTTCGCCTGCCGCCCAATCCCCAAAATTTAGACGGCAGAGTATTTGTTTTAAATACCTTATCATCCTGGATCTTATCCTGTATATAGGACATTCCGAAATCAATTAAGTATACACAGCCATTTTCATCCACCAGAATATTTTTGGCTCTTATATCCATATGAATTACCCGCATTCTAAACAGTTCGTTTCGGATAAGCGTTAACTGCTGCGCAAGATTTTCCACATATTCTCTGGTTATCCTGTTGGAAACTGCTTCAATAAAATTCTCTGCAATATACGGATATGCACCCTGTGTGGAATACCCAACTAACATCGGAAGATGTTTCCTCAGGAGCAGACTGTTTTCCTGTATATAGTTGATTGCACGAACCTCACGTTCTATTACATTCTGATAATTTCCTATTTTAATGAACACTTTTTGTTCATCTTTCCACGCAGTATAGTAGATTTTAAAAACAGGAAACAGCGCCCATTCCTTTTCCTGATAAGGTTCTATTGTATGAAAGCCCGCATCACTCAAACGCTTCAATATTCCGGCTCTTTGATAGATACGAAATTTTGCAGAATAAAAAATTATTTTAGCCTGGTCAAATGCACCTTTAGGCACACACCAAACTGCATATGCCATATCTTTTAGAGTTGACATACCCGTACCCTCCAGATTAATTATAAGACTTTTCGATATTCTTTGATTTTCTGGTTTCTGCTGTATAACAAATTGATTTCGTCTGTATTATATCCAAGCAATAACTTTAGATCGTGATTACTTTCGTTCACATCGTTCGAAGCATGAACTTTATGGCCGCCACCAAGCCATTTTCTATACATCTCTTTGCTGTCAAACAAATTTACATTAACTGTTTTACTGCCTGATGACGTACGTCTTCTTCTATACAGGGGATCAGCATCCCTTACGATCAACAATAAAAATGGGCCATTTCCACAATGCTGCTCCTTTTTTGAATTTTTAGGAAGATTTATGCCGTAAAAGCATTTTAAATTATGTGCAAAAAACTGCGCCGTCCATTGAATTTCCAACATATCAAGCAGCTCAAAATTTTCTTTTATATCATTGATAATTTTGTCCTGCAGGATTCTGGCATTTTCCCACAATATAAACAAATGAATTTCATCATCCATATAGTTACCGTCCTTTCAATAAGTCAAGAAGTCCTTTAAACTCCGCAGTATTATGATAGAGTATTAAAAGTACCGTATTTGGTACAATAACGCAAATTCCTGCCCGCAGTAAAAGACCGTATATTCCTTCGTTCTGAACAACATTACAAATGATAAAAGTAAAAATACCAGTTAATGCAAACACAGTACACTTTTTCAACAATTCCCAATAATATGGCGCGGAACTTTCTTTAAAATAATATTTAAAGAAAACATTTGTTTCCCATGGAATATAGATAAACAGAACGCTTATAATACTGGCTATAATAACGCCATTAACGCCTGTGAGCTGTACCAATATTATATCTAAAACAATATCTGCAAAAACAACGACATAAGGCTTAAACTTATCTACCCACCACATACCGGCTGCATTTTTGAAGGTGTTGATGATCCGTCTTATCTCAGAAATATAAAAATAGAACACCAGCAAAAAAACGGTGTCTACGGATAACAACATTCTTTTTCCCATCCATAACCTGATAAAAGGCTGGTAAAGGCAAAAGAGACAGATAGAGCACCAACCTACCAACCAATGCATAAGCAAGGAGAATTTTTTCAGGTCTCTTTTATTTTTATCAACAGTTTCAATGACCATACTATTGCCGATTCCGGCGGTGATGGAAGAAATAATGATCGAAATAAAACTGATGACAGCGGTCAAAACAAGATAGTAATTGTTATATACAGCCACCATGGTAAGTCCCAGATATGCGGAAATAACAATATTATCGGCTGAGTTGATCAGCGTATATGCCAGTTGATGCCCAAAAAGCGAGCTTACTCTCTTCACAATATCAACAAGTACGCTTTTTTCCAATACACCTCGACAAGTATATTGTGGATATTTTCTATCTACAATTTTCGATCGTACCAGATTTGTGACCACTGTTACGATGGGCATAATTATGATATATAAATAGTAATTTTTACAAAGTATAAGAATTACGATCTGGATGCCATATTGAAGCGCGGACATGATCAAAGAAATGATGTTTTCAATATCATTTCTTTGATGTGCACTCAACAAAGAGCCTTTGTATGCATACAGCAGGTAGCTGATCGCCGTATTGAACAAATATATTACGTATATTATATATAAATTAATATCTTCCGGATATCCGGCCTTGACAAGCCTGGGAATAAAAGGAAGCAATGAGAAACCGAATACAAAAACAGCCATACCAATAATTCTATAAACTTTTTTGTATAGATTAAGCAATGCGCATATTTTGTCTGTGTCTTCCTCAGCAATTGGCCGATACATGCTGTATACCATCGCACTGCCAAATCCCAACTCAGATAGATTGAGGACTTGCAGGACAGATGTAAACAGTCCACTGACCCCAAGGTAGTGTTCGCCCAGCGTGTAAATGATTACTGTACGAATACAAAATGGCAGCAGCTGAGTGATTATCCTGTTTAGTACACCAAAAAAAATATTTCTTTTTGCGTTTTGAGTCCTATTGTATTTCTTCAACATTATCCTCCACAAGCGTCCCATCAATGATATCCAACAGGATCCTGGCAGATTTTAACTGGTTTTGACATTTGAAAATCATATATTTTCGTCTTTTACTGTATACCGTTTCCGTAGCACCATGAGAGCTGTGAAATATTTTAATCAGAGGGTTGTAGACTATTTTCCGCCTGTCTCTCACCATTTCGTAAAATAATATTTCTTCTTCAAAATACATATAAGTCCGCGGATTGATTCCATGATATATACTGATATAGTCTTTGGAAAAAATCAGGCAGGATCCTTCCAGGTATACCTTTTCCCGTCGTTCGTTCATATTAACGATCGCCGGGTTCATCTTTCGAGCTTTGGAAATAAATTTTCCAATTCGCCCTGAAAATTTTGCCATACCACAATAATTTACGATCAAATGATATTTCATGCTTCTTATCATTTGCTGTGTCCGTTTTCTGTCGTATGGGTTTCGGCTCTGCGCCTGATTTAGAACTATGCCATTTGGAGTAATAATTTGTGGACCCAAAACAAAAAAATGACTAAAATCATATTCCTTTTGAATTTGATAATAGAAATCCTTTTGGATAAGATACGTATCGCTGTTTGTCATAACGATAAAATCCGGGTCAAAATTTTTTTCTGCATACTTGATACCGGTATTATTTCCTCTTGCAAACCCTTTGTTTGTACTGTTTAATATGACACTGACCTTATCATTCTCTCTATATTTCTCTTTTAATATTTCGCCGGATCTGTTTGGCGACGCATTATCTACTATAACAATTTGAAAACTGTCAACATCAATATTTTCGAAAACAGATACGATAAAACGTTCTGTATCCTCTATTGTGTTATAATGCAATACAACGAAGCATATATTCACTTTATTCATTTTGACCTCTACTTCGATATTGTCAGTAACGCCTGCAATATCCCACCTGCCTCATTTCTACCATCTGGGAAACCAGAACATTTTCTCTAAAATGTTATCTTGGCACATATCCATTGTAATATACCTGCTTTATTAATGCAAATATTTTTATCTCGCTGCTTACATTCTTTCCCTTGAATTCCTTCTTATCCTGATGATCATTTATGTCTGGTGGCTCCGTTACTCATCTGATTGGTTGTAACAGCAGCTATAAAAACGAAAAAATGTACATAAATAATTTGAAATCATATTAATACAGAACACGCCTTCCACTATAATCCAGTCATCAAAGGGAATCCTCCCTTTTCAAGTGAAATTCTCATTATCATTCAGGATGAAAGATCAGATATTTCTGATTCCGGCGTTATCAGCCATATTTTCCTCCATTCCAAAGCGTCACAAACTCCTGGTTGAATAAATTGCTCATCAGAGAATTTATTCAACCTTTGTAAGAATACAGGAAGGACTGGGGAGCGGCAGAATCAGACGGAATCTGTCATGCAGCGGCCGGGAAGGAATATATGGGCAGGAAAGAGGAAAGGAAAGTGCAGGCAGGACAAGGAGAAATTAAAGAGGCTGCTTCGTTCGGACGGATTTCAGCTCAGTCATACCTTTAAGGGGTATATCTACCCGGCTAAATTTTATAATACCATACTGCGATATACCTGATCTCTATCATCCTGTTCGATCGCGAGATAACGTTTGGTAATTTCCATGGAAGAGTGATTGTAGATATCCATGATAATTGCAGGTGAAACTCCATTTTTCCATGCATGATAGCCAAACGTTTTTCTCAATGAATGGCAGCTGATATTTCCTTCATATCCCAAGTCATTCCACGCTTCTTTGATCAAAGCCCAGGCACGATTACGGCTGATATGTCTGTTATATCCTACACGGCTCTGAAATAGATACTGTTCACCGTCTATAAAGTCCCCTGTTTTTTCCCGAAGTGTCTGCAAGGCATCAATACATGCCCTGTTTAAATATATGATTTTTTCCTTTTGCGTTTTACTCTCTTTTATTATCAGATATTTTCGAAAGCAATTTTCTGAACAATTCCACACATTTTTCCATTTTAATCCCAGGAGATCACTTATTCGAAGCGCGGTATTGATCCCCAGAGTTATCAATGCGTAGTTACGTACTTCCCCCTTACATAAGAAAAATTCTTTTAAACTTTCAATCTGTTCACTTCTTCTGATCGGTTGTGTTGTCCCCATCTAATTGTACCTCCTTTTTGAACTTTTGTTTTTCCAAGATAACATTTTAGAGAAAATGTTTTGTTTCGGCAAAATGAGTGATATCTTGTCTGATACGACAATAGAATGGAGATTTTTATGAACCAAAAGCTTTCTATTATCATACCACATTATAATCGTCCGCATTATCTCCGTACACTGCTGTTGTCGATTCCGCATCTTGAAGAAATACAGGTGATTGTTGTTGATGATAAAAGTACGGAATATCAGCAGGAATATGAGTGCCTGAAAAAAGAATTTTCAGATAGAAATATAGAATTTTATGATAATGACGAGATAAAAAGCGCAGGTACATGTAGAAATATTGGTCTGCGGCACGCTACCGGAGACTGGCTTCTTTTTGCGGACTCGGATGATTATTTTATGCCGGGATTTTATGAGGCGGTCAGCCGTTATTTCAATACGGAATATGATATTGTATTTTATCCGCCGACAAGCATCGAGATTGAGACAGGGCAGGCTTCTGACAGACATGTCGGAACGGCAAAGAAAGTACAGGATTACTGTGAGAGTCCTGATTGGAAGAATACACTTGAACTACGCTATAAATATCAAAGTCCGTGTTCTAAACTGATACGAAGAGAGATGGTGGAGGAAAATGAAATCAGGTTTGAAGAGATCAGGGTATCAAATGATGTAATGTTTTCTATGAAATGTGGATATGCGGCAGAGCAGATCACTGCAGACAGACATGTGATCTATTGTATTACCATGAATAAAGGATCTCTTACAAATCAAATGAGCGAAGAAATATACGATATTAAAACTGCCGTTTTCTTTCGGCGTTTTACTTTTTTGAAGGAGCGTCTGAGTGAGGAAGAGATGAAATATATGGAGATCAATGGCCGTATAAAGGTGTTTCAGGTGTTACAGAATGGATATGGAATGAAAAAGGCGTTTCAGCTTTTAAAGCAGTATAGAAGATATGGAGTTCGGTTTTGGGACTGGGATTTGATTCCAAAGATATTTCATTATATCAGGGTGATATTTGAACAGATACTGAATCGCAGAAGAGACAGGAAATATATCGTGAAATAATGGGAAAGGGTCTGACGGATGGGAAACGTGATTATTACCGGAGGTGATTTGAAAAACAAGGGTGCTCAGGCAATGACATTTATTACGGTTGATGAGATCAAAAGGCGGTTTCCGGAAGAAAGGATTTATCTGGCCGCTGGTACAGGAACAGCAGAGGACAGGGTGAAAGCTGAGCCTTTTCAGTTTGAAATTATAGATGCTGCAATTTGTGATCTGAAAGGTCTGGCTTGTGTGAATCGGTTTATGCGATTGCTTTTGGAAATGCGGTATGGAAAAAGGGTATATCATGAAGCGTACAGGAAACTCTGGCAGGAAACAGATTTATTGATCGATATCAGCGGATACTCTATTGGAACAGATTGGGGGATTGTTACTTCACTTTTGGCGGCACTCAGGGGGAAAATTGCCGCTTTATTTGGTGCAAAAGTTTATTATATGCCACAGTCGTTCGGACCATGTAATTTTAGTGGGTTAAAAGGAAAATGTGCGGAAATCCTGTTGAAAAAATGGCTGTCATGTGCAGATGTGTTGTTTGCACGGGAGAAGCAGGGATATGATCTTCTTGTCAGCAAATATAGATTAACGAATGTGCGTTTATCGTGCGACCTTGTATTGCAGAATCAGAAGATAGATCTCTCGAATGTATATAAAGTAATTCCGAACATGCTTCGATTTGAAATAAAACCCCGTAGTATTGCAGTAATTCCGAATGCTAAGACGTTGCGGTTCGGCCGGGAAGATAAATTGTTGTCTTTATATCAAAATGTGATAAGCGGGATGCTGAATGGAGGATATTTCGTATATTTGATTTTTCACAGCAGTGAAGACCGGAAAATCTGTGAAAGACTGAAAGCATTTTTCGCGGAGGAAGAAAAAGTAATATTGATTCAGGACGAGCTTTCCTGTGTTGAGTATGGACGATTGGCAAAACAGTTTGATTTTATTATTGCCTCCAGATATCATTCGATCATACATGCCTATAAGGAAGGGGTTCCCTGCATTGTACTGGGATGGTCAGTCAAATACAGGGAACTGCTTTCACTTTTCGGGCAGGAAAAGTTTGTATTTGACGTCAGAGGAGAAATAGACGAGGTCAAGTTAAGTACAATGATCATGGAAATGGAAAAGAATTGTGATAAGTATGCAGAACAGGTGAAGCAGAAATTAGAAGAGATTCAGAAGGAAAATGTATTTGATGCGGTGGAGATTGGATGATGACAGAGACGATAGAAAAAATTACCGTTGATAAGGGATTATGTGTATCATGCGGAATATGCTCCGGAGCCTGTCCGGTGGCATGTATTTCTTTCGATAAAGACAGGGGCCAGTATTTGCCACGTATTGACCATGACAGGTGTGTTCACTGTGGCGTTTGTGCAGATGTATGTCCATCCTCTGTTAAGGGGGAAGATTACAGGAGATATGCGCAGATCAATGGCTGTGAATGGAGAGAAGAAGAATTTTTATGGGGAACACACAGAGGATGCTTTTCAGCGTACTGTAAGGATACTGGAATCAGGGAGAAGGCAGTCAGTGGTGGAATTGTTACGTTGCTTGTATCGAGACTTCTTTCCAGGCAGGAGTATGATGCGGCGTTTTTGGTGGGTGAGAACCAATACGAGAGACAGGTGGAAAGCGAGAGATATACTGCAGATATGCGGCTTGACGGAACGCCGAAGTCAAGGTATGTCCCGGTCAGCCATGCAGAGACCATTAGATATATGAGAAATCATCCGGAGGAAAAGTTGATCATTACGGGGACTTCATGTGCCGTACATGGTATTTTAAGAGCGATCGATCGATTACAGTTGAAACGATCTAATTATCTTTTATTGGGTCTGTTTTGTGACCGATGTGAAAGAGACAGTATCGTGGATTATTTTAAAGACAGAAGGCCGGAGAAAAAGGTCACGGGCTTCTATTTTCGGACAAAAGAGCAGGCAGGTTGGCCCGGAAATATGAAAATAGAATATGCGGATGGAGAAAATGAATTTATTCCGGCGCAACAGAGAATGCGGGTTAAAGAGTTATTTCAGTTAAAACGATGCTTATATTGCTGTGATAAATTGAATCAGTTTGCGGATATCTCATTAGGAGATGATTATGCAAGTCGCGAGAGCAGTATTCAGGTGAATGGGAAAAATCTGGTTATATTCCGAACCGAAGCAGGGGAAAGAGCAATGGAAATGATCAGAGACGATATTATGATTGAAGCCGTGTCGATTGAAGAAATAAAGGATGCACAGGGAATACAAAGGAGGGAAAAGAATTGTGCGTATGCTGTTCTTGCCCGAGAGGAATTAGGTACGCAATGGTATCCTTTTTTGAAGCAGAGTATTTCAGAGGATATCAGGAAAAGCTACGTCGCTGCCTGCGAAACAATTGAACTGGGTATGAATTATCCGGAATCGTCAAAACAGATCAGGAAACATAATGCAAGAAAGGAACGAAAGATATTTTATCAAAGGCTGCTTATAAAAATAAGAGGTTAGGGGTATGAGAGTAAAGCGTTTTTTACAAAACATGGCGGTAGGTGTAGGCGGCCAGATGTTTACCTATATATTGCAGTTCATAAGCCGTACTGTATTTATATACACATTAGGAAAAGAATATCTTGGAATATCCGGTCTTTTTTCAAATATTATTGGTGTATTGAGTGTAACGGAACTTGGACTGGGAGCGGCGGTGACTTTTAGTTTGTACGCTCCGCTGGCTAATGATGATAAGAAGAGAATAAATTCAATCATGCGGATGCTGCGGCGGGCATATTTCCTGATTGGTGCTTTTATTTTGGCTGCTGGCATTATACTGATTCCTTTTTTGCCATATTTAATGAAGAAAACAACAGACCTGGTAAATATTCCGTTTATATTCATGCTTTACGTAATAGAAACGGTATCGTCTTATTGGTTTTGTTCCTATAAATCATTAATATTTAATGCGGATCAAAAGAGATATGTAGTTAATCTGTATTCCTATTTTGCTAAAATCATAGGAACTGCCTGTCAAATTGTAGTTCTTTTTACTTTGAAATCGTATGTATTGTATGCGATAATTGGAATTTTGATCAATATACTGGGCAATTTTATGATCGCACACAGGGTGGATGTCTGCTATCCTTTTTTAAAAGAAAAAGCAGAACCACTGCCCAGGGCAGAAAAAAAAGAAATTTATAAAAATGTGATCGGTACGGCTGCGTATAAAGTGAATACAATGTTGATTAATTCTACAGACAATATTGTTATATCAGCGTTCATCAGCATAGCTGCCGCAGGAGTTTATGATAACTATTATATGATTTCAAACAGTGTATTTACATTCATACGATCGTTGTTTACCTCGGCAACGGCAGGAATCGGAAATTTTGTTGCGAAAGAAGAAAAAAAACAAAGTGAGTTTCTGTTTCGAGTCATGATGTTTGCAATGTTTTGGATGTTCGGATTTGCGACAATATGTTTATGGGTACTGTTGGATCCGTTTATTACGCTGGTATGGGGAGACGATTTTTTATTGGAAAAAGTAGTGGTAGTTGCCATAATACTGGAGTTTCTTATCAAAAGTTTTCAAGTAGTTACCATTGTCTATAAAGATGCCTGCGGACTTTTCTGGAAAGGGAAGTATCGTCCGGTAGCAACTATGATCATTAATTTAGCGGTGTCATTATTGTTGGTGCAGAAATTAGGTGTTCTTGGTGTTGTTTTAGGTACTATCGCCAGTCGTCTGCTAACAACATGGTGGTTTGAACCGCAGCTGATCTATCGGAATGTTTTTGGGATGTCTTGTAAAATGTATTTTGTGCGTTATTTTTGTGCAGTGGCATTTGTGGCAGTTTATATTGGCATATTAGAGATCATAAGTCTTCCATTTACCGAAGCTACTTTTATTAATTTGGGAATAAAAAGTATTCTGTGTCTGCTTATTCCTAATTTTTTCACATGGATATTTTTTAGAAAAACAGAAGAATTTACTTACCTGAAAAATATGATTTCAGGAACCGTAAACAGAGTGTTGAGAAAAGGTGAGAAGAGGAGAGATGTTAATGGATGACAGACAGTTTATTATTTGCAGCGATGAAATTGAGAAAGAGGATTTTCATTCTCTGGCATTAGATTGTGGTTATATCTTATACTATCATAAATCTCTGCAGGTAAAACAGGCTGAGGATTACATTATAATTGGACTGCATTCTCTCCAACAGGATTTTCCGGTAGGAGAGAGGAGACCATATTCCCTTGATGAGCAGATACAAATGTGGGTTCGATTTATAATTTATCAGAAAGGAATACTTGGAGATATATGTAAAATAGCAGAAAAATGTTTGCTGAAATATCAAAGATTTAAAACGAGCAGGAACTGTTATGCCAGTATATGATCATGTGGAGGTTTTTAGATGAATCCTGTAGCGGAGGAACGAATCAAACATAAGAAGAGCAGTGTCGTTGTCAATGCCGCCTGTTTTACATTACCTGCAATGCTGGTATTTTTATTGACAGAGCCTGCAATATCAGGGGCAGGTGACCTGAACATTGCAGGGCATCTCGCGTCGTCTAAGATCAGTCCGGGATTCTTCTTTATTTCTCCGGTGTTGGCGGGTTTTTTGAGAATGCTGCATAAAGTTATACGGGCAAATTGGTGGGTTGTTTTTTCAATAGCGGTAATGTTTACGGGATTATTTGTTTTTCTGTGGTTTTTGAATAAAAGAAATCATCAGGAAAGTAAAGAGTCAAAAATTTTTCTAATGGTACTGTTTGTGTTGTTCTTCTGGGAAGCAATTTTGAAGTGGGAGATCAATTTTACGCAGACAGCCGTTATTGCAGGTCTGTCGGGGATCCTGTTGATCGTGGACAGTTGTTATGAGAGGGAACAGCAGAAAGTAACGGCGCCTAAGGTTCTGGCAGGGATTGGCTTTCTTTTTCTGGCCGGCGCGGTACGCTGGAAGGCATTGCTGCTTATGCTGCCATTCGGTATTATGTGTCTGCTTTATCTTTTTACAATGCCGCTTGTACTGTCTGATCTGGCCAATTCTTTGAAGGAATCTTTTGCGCATAAGCGAAGGGTTCTTAATTTGGCTGTGTTGATTATTTTCATAGTGGCTGCATCGGATGGGATTCATAAAGTATATGGAATTATAGATCCGGTGCTTGGGGAGTATGTGGAAGCGAATGCCTTACGAGAGGAGATCTGCGACTATCCGGAACGGTATCCGCGCTATGAAGAGGCTGAATCTGTGTATAAAGAACTGGGGATTACGCCTTCATGGATCAATATGGTAAATAATTTTTTGACGGGAGATCTGAATTATTTTTCATCACAGGATTTAAGAAAAATGGCCGATTTGAAGCAGGACAGTAAAGCAACGCTAAGAGACTTTGCAGGTTCATTGATGGGCCATGGATTATTGTGGATCAGTATTGCCCTGTTAGTCGGTTATATTGGGTTCTTAAAAGGAATAAGAAGAATTATCCTGCCGCTTACAGGGTGCATTTTTGCGTTTACTGCATGTGCCGTATATTTTGTCCATATTGGACGTTTTGCCTGGAGAGTGACAAATGGCTGTATAGTGGCCGGCGTTGTTTCTTTTGTTGTAATGTCTGTACATATGGGGGCTGCCCGTATACCGACCAGAAATGTTGTATACGAAAGATATTTAGCCACAGTATTGTCCGTAATGCTTTGTCTGGTCTGGGGCATGGCCATTAAGACGGAGAAGGGGAGATTTACACTTCCGGTGGCGAAGACGATAAATGAACAGCAGGCGGCGGTTTTGGAGCATATCAATGAAAATTCCGATATAGTGTACGTGGGAGCGGATCAAACTTTGCAGTTTTACAGGACGTATAATATCTGGGCGTCCCATGAAGCGGAATATTTGCAGAATCTTGTATTTTTAAACGCACATTTTATTACTGGAGAGAGAACACAGCTTGCAAATGTGGGTGTGCAGAACCTGTTCGATGATATGTTGGAAAGAGCAGATATTTTGGTGAAATACGCTCCGCTTAGGAATGCGGTTATTTATGGTTATATCAGGGATTATTATGATCCGTGCGTGACTATGACGGTCGTAGATTCCTGTGAGGAAGCCAGATTTTTGAGATATACAAGGCCGATCAGAGCTGAGGTGATGAAAGAGCAGGGGAATACTGTTGTTGATGTGGCAGTCAAAAAGATAGATGAGTTTCCTGCTGACCAGACGATCAAAACAGCAATCAGAGTAAGAGCCGATATAGGTAGGGGGGGGGTACAGCGACTGTTATATTCATGTAAAGGATTATGATTCCGGAAGGATGTATTCATACGGACTCAATATGGATGGCAACATTTGCTTTGGTGATATATTGTGGATGGAATCGACATGGAGTACAGACAGTATCTCGGTTTCTTTCGTCGGATTGGACCATGATGGAAATTACAGAGAACTGTGTGATATGACGGATGAATTCACTGCGGTATTTTAGATATATTATGAAATATTTTTTCTTTCGTGTCAGGAAAATTCCAGCGATCATACTAGGGGAGCGAATATGATAAACAGCCATTCAAATGCGTGAAAAATGACTCTGGCAACGGCAGCTTCAGGGTTATTATAATTCCAGTTAAGATATGGACTGTTGAGCAGTATTAAGACTGCGAAGATTGTTACGATGACCATGCTGTTTTACAGATATATTTCTGAAAATCTTACATCATATATAAATAAAGGCGAATGGGATGCCGGGAATAAGGAATTTGATTATGCCGCAATAGAGGATGATCTGGGGAAAGCATCCGGAATGAGATGGTACAGATCAAAGGATTCTTTATCAAGCCTACCGAATTGTTTGGGTAGTTGCTGAACAGAATTAAGGAGGACGATCAAGCGGCCAAAGAAAAAGTAGAAAAATGATAAAGAAGTGGAAATTACGGATTTAGATGAAAATCTCAATGCGATATTGCAAAAGAACTTGAAAAGTATTGAGGAGTCAGTCGTTGGCAGTGCGAATGAAGAGAATTCAAGGGCTTGTTTGGCGATATGGACAAAATTCTTTTAGAGACGGTGCTATCAAAACTACCGGTACAGATTTTGATAAAATATTATCACCGATTTCAAGATTTCCGGGTGGCTCTAACAGAACATTAAAAAGCAGCCATTTGGCGAATGTCGTGAGGTATTTGACTGGTTGTTACAGGATATGTGCAATGATCGTTGGGTACGGCTTAAGAGTTGCTCATAATCATAATGGATCAATATCTGTGTGTGATGTGAATACGATGTGTTGACGCAAAAGCCTCGGGATACTATAATATGGTAAGTAAAGGAAGGAGCTGATTCTATGGCTGCTTTTTTTATAATATCAGCGAAACAGACAGTAAACTTACATCATGCTCAGCCTGCCGTCGGGCGGGCCGCATGGCCATCCA
>CAJTPO010000030.1:0-11031 GCA_910578115.1 uncultured Lachnospiraceae bacterium
CTCAGCGTAAAACGCTTCGGAATGGAGGGAAAAATGATCACTGTGGATGGAAGATGCTTATAGCGGGTTTTTTTCCCGGATTTCAGGAGCGGGGTGTCCAGTAATCCCTGATAAAAGCGGGAGCGCTTACGGATATCGTCACCGGAAGCGTTATTCTGCATCTCCATGTCAAACTGACGGTTATGCTCATCCTGTGCCCAGGCATCCAGCCGTATGGCACGTTTTCCTGATTTATTCAGGATCACCTGTTCGACCTGTACTTTTTTCAGCTGTAGATTCGGCTCATCCAGTATGATGCTGAGAACATCTTCATAAGCCCTTTGCACTTTCATCACTGACAGGAACAGGGCGAAGTCGCTTAAGTTGAACTGGTAGTCCGCAGGAAGTACAGGGGCCGGATCGGAGATATTTTGAGTTTCCGGCTGCCGCTGTGACTTTGTGCCTGTCACTGTGTTTTGTAGAGTCGTTTTTTTGGTTGCTGATTGTTGCTGCATGGTTCATCCTCTCTTTCGTTTGGTAGAAAAGTGTTTCGCGCGGCAGAGAGGATGCGCTGTTTACAGTTGATCTTCTCCCCGCAGTGATTCAGTTGTAAGCAAGGAGTTCCTGCAGAGAATACTCTGCACTGATACGGACTTCATGAAAAAAGCTGCAAGTCCGGTAAGATACTGTAAGAATCTTAGATCTGTTTTATAAGGAAGTACTCCTGAGATACGAATCCGCAGAGCGAATTTCGTAAAAGAGCTATACGTAAAAAAGACTTTGCTCATTTTGTTTTTTGCTTGCTTTTATCCTAACACAGGACATAACGTATGGCAAGATTTTTTTGGAGGAAAGGTGAAAGGAACCACCTCTAATGAATTGCTCAGGGCATAGGACAGTATATGTTTTGTATATGCATCCAGGATCGTTGAAAGAAAGGATACTGCCCTGGGGATAGAGGACACCGGGGCAGTGTTTTTTGATAAACGGTGAATTGATTATTCCAGTCCGCGGCTCTTTGCCAATTCCACGGCAATCTGCACGAGTTTCGGCGCGTCTTCCCGGATGACGAACCCTTTGGCTACCTGTTCCTGTGTATGTCTGCGTGCCAACGTCTCGTAGTTTTCCAGAGAACCGTACATTTGCCTCAGCATGTCAGGAGAGAAAGGCTCTTCGTGACCGAAGACAATATTGTATCCGGAGACATTGCAGCCTTCCCGGGAGAGGGGTTCGTTTTCCCTGATAAGGCTGTAGGAGTGGTAGCTTCCGCTTGGAACATCCAACAGACAGGTCCTGACACCACCGATGGAATTGCCCAGAACATCTTTGCAGTTGTCTCCGTGACAGTCTACTTTGATCGGATCGCAGACTGATGGTGCTACGCCGGAATTGATCCAGTAGAAAAGATTACGGAAGGCGGCTGCCATGGGAATTTCGAGCGGGTAATTGTTAGGAAACTCGTGTATACCGTTATATTCCGGCAGGATACCGATGCGGATCATATCAGGATCATTCCGGTAGTAGTCTATCAATGAATATTTGGTATCGTGGCTGGCGCCGGTTATATCATAATGCCTGCAGAGGAAGTTCTCCTCTGATCCATCCGGCCGGCGTAATTTATAGGCATCCATATGACCGTTTTCACTTTCTGTCTGCAGAATGATGCAGGGTTGTCTGACTTCCTTGATAAGGGGAGTACTTTGCCCAATACAGGAAAGCTGTTCGTACTGGTTTATCGGGATCGTGATGTGTCTGGGCGGTCCGGCGGCCAGATAACCGTCATAACAGGGCAGTTCTTCATCATTCATGTAAGCAAACACATTCAGATACCGTATCAGATAGGCCGCACTCTGTGACCAGCCGGTAAGGATGATATTTTGTCGAAAATAGTCTGCCAGCGGATTATCTGTTCTGTCACTTCGCAGAAGACTGGGGAGATCGCGCAGCATATCCCAGAACAACCCGGTCTCATAGGCGATATCCTGGTCTAAGAGAATATCGGGATTAGCCTGTATATCTTCCGCCGTATAGGGCAGGGGTTGTTCGGGTGTAGGATTGGCCCAGGACAGAGCACCATAGCGTTCAGCGTTGAATTCCAGCAGCTTGGCAATGGTATTTGGTTTGCTGGTGATACCGACGTAGATATCACCGTCCCGCAACAGCTTCCGATGACTTAAGATCCACATCCGTTCAATTTCAAAGGAAGCGGTGGGATTAATGATTTCTACTACCGTATTGCCGCTGCATTTTGCAGAATCCTCCGGGGCACGGACGATGATTCTGTTTATGTAAGGAGCATCTGCGAAGCGGATACTGATACTTCCATCTGCTTGTGTCTGGTAGACGTTAGCTGTGCCGTGCAGAAAGTATTCCTTTTCAGTGTAACCTGTATTGTCCAGGACGCCGTATCGTGCGGCACTGGAAAAGGGATAGTTTTGTTTCGTAACAGGTATTTCAATTACGTTTGTGATAGCCATAAGATTCTCCTTTCGATCGTTACATTATCCTTTGACAGCTCCGGCAGTCAGACCGGCGATGATATATTTCTGCAGGCAGATATATACGATCATCATCGGTATGATGGAGAAGAGGAATGAGGCAAAAGCCAGGTTATAGTCAAAGGTGTAGGATGATTTAAAGTTGTACTGATATAGAGGCAGCGTCCAGTTTTCTGCGGACTTGTTCAGGAGCAGCAAGGGCAGCATGAAGTCGTTCCAGATCCATAGTACATCCAGGATGACTACCGTGATCGTCATGGGTTTGGCCAACGGAAATACGATGCGGAAGAAAGTTCCGCTGGTGCTGCAGCCGTCAATGATGGCGGCTTCCTCCAGTTCCAGTGGGATGGATTTATAGTATGCCACGAAGAGAAATACGCCTTGTCCTAAGGCAAACGCCGTATAGACCAGGATCAGGCCAAACTGATTCTGCAGTCCGAGGCGGGAGGTGAGTTGCGTTAAGGGAACCATCAGAACCTGAAACGGAGCAAAAATGGATAACAGGATCAGAACATAGATTACCGTGAAATATTTGTGCCGCGCCATAGTGCGTGCAATGGCATAGGATACCATGGGAACTGTAAATGCAATCAAAGTGATGCTGATCGCGGTGATCAGTACGGAATTGGTCACATAATGGCTAAAGTTAGGGTCACTCATGACACTTTGGAAATTTCCAAGGTACAGGCTCCGTGGAAGGGAGAAAAAGTTGGCTGTTGACTCTTCGGCAGTCTTAAAGGCGGTGACAAAGGTCACATAAATCGGAAATATGATGATAAAAGACATCAGAATAAGGAATATATAGCATCCGAACTTTGCAGGATAATTTTTTTTCATAGCTGACCAACCTCCACTTTGGAACTGATTTTCTGGTTAATGGCTGAGATGACGGCAATAATAATCAACAACAGTACGGCATAGGCGGAGGCAAGCCCGGCTTTGGAATCGGAGAATGCCAGCTGATAGATCAGGACGCCGGCGGATTCGGTGGAACGCATGGGGCCGCCATCGGTCATGGATTTGATGAAGTCGAATATCGTCAATCCGCTTTTTAGTACCATGACAAAGGCTACGTTGATGGTGGGAAGCATAAATGGGATGGTAATGTTTTTAAATTTTACCCAGGCGTTGGCGCCGTCAATGCCGGCTGCTTCATACAGGTCATTTGGCACATTCTGAATGCCGGCGAGCAGGATGACAAAGGGGGTTGCTGTTCCCTGCCATACGTTTACCATGATGACGCCCCACATGGCGGTTTTAGGATCGCCCAACAGATTCTGGGAGAGAAAACCGATATTCAGCGCCTGGCCGACCATGGGCAGCACACGGTACATGATCTGGTTGAAGGTCAGACCGATAGTGACTAAGGAAAGTACGGCCGGGAAGAAGATAACGGAACGGAATACGGTCTTTAACCGGTTAGATACCATATAGGTCAGCATCAGAGTCAGGGTCATGGATAACAGCATGACGATCACAACCAGCGCAATGGTATATTTGCCTGTAAAAAAGAGTGAATTTAACAGGCGTTTGTTGGTGAAAAGTTCTATAAAATTTTTGAATCCTACGTATTTATAGGTTTGGGCAAGGCCGTTCCAGTCCGTCAGGCTGTAGTTGAAGCCCATTAGGATGGGCCAGCAGAAGAACAGCAAATACAGTCCTAATGGTATAATTGTCCAGCCCAGCATGATCTTGTATATGCGATTCAGATCTGAATCTGTGGCCGAGTGTACTGAGGATTTTTGACGCTGAAGCCAGAGAGCTGGGATATTCGATCGGTATCACATATGTTGCACCGGAGGATGTCAAAGAAGCAGTGGCAGCCTGTAATGCTCCGGAGGTTGCAGGAGTCTTACTCTATGCCACAGAAATGAGGGAGGAGGATTTTGCTCCTTTTCGTGCGGTTCGCAAACCGCTTGTGGTCTACGATCATGTCTGTAGTCCACGGCATCACTGTGTGGTGGCGGATAATGAGGACGGTACAATGGAGTTGACCCGATATCTGATACGGATGGGCTGCAGAAGGATTGAGTATCTGGCGCATAAACATTATATCTATAATTTTGAACAGCGCCGAATCGGGTTTATTGGCAGCATTCATCTAATGGGATTAGAGAGAGAGGCCTGCCCGATTCTCTATGCTGGATATGGGATCTCTGATGTGGAAAGCTACATGAAGGAGTGGCTGAAAGAACACCCGTTGCCAGATGCTTATATCATGGAAAATTATCAGGTTTCCATCGGATTGATGAGAGCGCTGAGGGAACTGAACATTAAGGTCCCGGAGCAGGTATCCTTGATCGGGATTGACGAAGTGCCGGACTATATGACGGACAGATTGAAGATAACCTGTCTGCATATTGACCATACGAACAGGGCACAGGTTGTAATACGGCAGCTTGTCCAGGAGATCAGAGATCCAAGTCATATAAAATTGAAGATTGTATCCCGTAGCAGATTGGTCGAAGGTGACAGTGTGCGTAAATGCAATGAATAACAAGAGACTTTGAAAAATGGAGGAAAATTTGAATGTATAACTTTAAAGTTCCTGAACAAAAACGAGTGAGGCTGATCATTCATACAGATTGTAAAAACGAGGCGGATGATCAATATGCAGTGGCGCATCAGCTTTTGACGCCTAAGTTTGATGTGAGAGGGATCGTTGCGGGACATTTTGATATAGGTCAGAACAGATATCCGCAGGGGAAAACGACGAAGGCCAGTTATGATGAAGTACTCAAGGTACTGCAGCTTATGCATTTGGAAGGCCGGTATCCGGTCCTGATGGGAGCGACGACAGGGCTTGAGGATGACAGGACGCCCATCGTTTCGGAAGGTGCGGCATTTATTATTGAAGAGGCGATGAAAGAGGATGATCGTCCTCTGTACATTGGCCTGCAGGGGGCGATTACGGATCTCGCTTCGGCTATCCTTATGAAACCGGAGATCTGCAGCCGCATGACGGCAATCTGGATCGGCGGCGGCATTTATCCGCAGGGGGGACGGGAATTTAACTTATTTCAGGATATTCACGCGGCCAATGTTGTGTTTCGATCCGCTATGCCGTTATGGCAGGTGCCGATGGATGTCTACAAGCAGATGTCGGTGACGCTTGCGGAATTACAGGTGAAGGTAAGTCCTTATGGGAAGATCGGCAGATATTTGTTTGAACAGATGGTGGATTTTAACGAGGAACGTGGAGATGACTTATCCTGGCCTCATGGGGAGACCTGGGGACTTGGTGATCAGGGCGTGATAGCGGTCCTGATGGAGGAAGCGGAAAAAACAAGTATCTATGATGAAATAGAGGCTCCCTGCTTTGATCTTACAGATGGTCATTATATATATGAAAAGGGTAATCGAAAGATTAGAGTATATCACACACTGGATTCCCGATTGACACTGGAAGACTTTTTCTGCAAACTGAGGTTGCATTACCCAACTCAGGAAAGTTGATCTGTGGCAGAAAGAATGAAATGTTTGGGAGAACGGAATTTATGCTGTTGTTTCCGGCTGGGGAATAGGAGCGTCGGGGAAGGAATAATTTGCAGGGGAATTTCGGCTGTGTTACAATTAGCTCAGGAATTGAGTAGTGCTATGCAGGAGAGTGATGGTTGTTATGCGGAAGGAGGACATGACCGTGAAGAATGCGAACAGGATGTACGCTGCAGCAGGGATGGTTTTACCATGGATTACATTGAGCCTGCTGATCGGAGTTTCTACTTATTATTGTGAGCTTTTATGGCTGAGAATAGTCTGTATATTGGTTGCAGTATTGAATGGAAGCGTTATGCTCAGACTGGCAAGGGAAGTTTTCAGGATGAGCAGAGAGAAGGCGGAAGAGGGTGTCTGACGGATTCGGCTATGCCGGGCAGGACAGGGACGTTTCCGATTTGGAGTCAAAAAGTCAAAATTGTGTAGTTTTCCGCCAAAATAGTGGAAGTGTTTCCATAAACAGGGATATATAATGTATTTATAGGAATAAGGCAGGTGTCCGGAGGATGGCAGAGTTTTGAAAGTTGAACCGGCGGCCTGTATCGTGGAAATATGACAGGAGGAAAAGACATGATTCAGAAGTATGTATACGGAAAACCATTTACAACGGAAGCCGTAGTGGAAGAGGTGACGGTGGGTACAGGTGCACCGGCTTATGGATGTATTGAGGCAGAGCAGGGATTTTGCTTTACCTACAAGATGGAAGAGAACGATATCGTGTATGGCCTCGGGGAGGCCAACAGAGGGCTGAACAAGCGGGGCTACTGCTATACCAGTGACTGTACGGATGACCCGAACCACACAGAAGACAAGCGTTCCTTATATGGTGCGCACAACTTTATCGTCGTGGCAGGCAGGGAGACATTCGGCCTGTTTTTCGATTATCCGTCAGCGATCACTTTCGATATCGGATATACGAAGGCAGATACATTACAGGTGTCATGCGAAAATGCGGACCTGAATCTGTTTGTGATCGATGGGGATTCCCCCTATGATATTGTGAAGCAGTTCCGCGGCATTATCGGCAGAAGCTATATCCCGCCCCGGTATGCTTTCGGTTTCGGGCAGAGCCGCTGGGGATATAAGACGAAGGATGACTTCCGCAGGGTGGCGGAGGGATATCGGGAGAGCGGTGTGCCGCTTGATATGGTCTATATGGATATTGATTATATGCAGAACTTCAAGGATTTTACCCTGAACGAGGAGAATTTCCAGGATTTCCCTGCTTTCGTGCAGGAGATGAAGGAAAAGAATATCCGTCTGATCCCGATTATTGATGCAGGTGTGAAGGTGGAAAAGGGGTATGACATTTATGAGGAAGGCGTGAATAACCGCTACTTCTGTCAGCGTGAGGACGGCAGTGATTTCGTGGCGGCGGTTTGGCCCGGGGATACGCATTTCCCGGATGTGCTCAATGAAGAGGCGCGGCAGTGGTTTGGTGATAAGTACCGGATTCTGACTGACCAGGGTATCGAGGGATTCTGGAATGACATGAATGAGCCGGCGATCTTCTATTCCCAGGAGGGGATAGCGGAGTTGAAGGCAGCGCTGCGGGATTTCCTGGATAATGAGAACGGCGATGGCATCACAGCCGGGGAGATGGCTGCGGATAACAGGAATAAGGGAGAAACCGGTGAAGAAAATGCTGCAGAAAGCGGCAAGAAACGTTTTGCCGGACCATCTGTATGGCCGCTGATGTGGAAGATCGGCAGCTTGGCTAACAGCAAGGAAGATTACAGGCGTTTTTATCATAACACCAGGGATGGAAGGGTGCGCCATGACAAGGTGCATAATCTATTTGGTTATTATATGACGAGAGCAGCTGGAGAAGCTTTCGAGCGGATTGACCCGGACAAAAGATTTCTGATGTTCTCCCGGTCCTCTTATATCGGTATGCACCGTTATGGCGGCATCTGGACCGGCGATAATAAGTCCTGGTGGTCTCATATTCTGTTGAATCTGAAAATGCTGCCGTCTTTAAATATGTGCGGGTTCCTGTATACAGGGGCGGATTTGGGCGGATTCGGCGCCGATACGACAAGAGATATGCTGCTGCGCTGGCTGGCGCTGGGCGTATTTACACCGCTGATGCGTAACCACGCGGCACAGGGAACGAGGGAGCAGGAATGCTATCAGTTTGAAAATATTGAGGACTTCCGGCATGTGATCGGTGTACGGTACCGCCTGATCCCGTATCTGTACAGTGAGTATATGAAGGCAGCATTAAATAACGATTTATATTTTAAACCACTGGCTTTTGTGTATCCGGAAGATGCCATGGCAGTACAGGTAGAGGACCAGATGATGCTGGGAGATGAGATTATGATTGCTCCGGTCTATACCCAGAATGCGAAGGGGCGTTACGTGTATCTGCCGGAAGAGATGAAGTTCGTCAAGTTCCTGCCGGACGGCACGATTTCGGAGGAAGTTCTGGGGAAGGGACACCATTATGTGGAGATCGCCCTGAACGAAGTGCCGTTATTCATCCGCAGCGGAAAGTGTATCCCGCTGGCAGATGCGGCTGAGTATGTGGAGGCGCTTGACACAGAACATATGACAATGCTGGGCTTTGCAGGGGCGGAATATATGCTGTATGAGGATGACGGTATGAGCAGGAATTATCAGAAGCCGGAGGCGTACAGGAGACTCGGTATGTAAGAGATCAGTAAAGATGGTTTGACGGTGAGCGGCAGGCATGAGATTTGTTTTGAATCTCGCGCCTGTTGTTTTTATGATAACAGCAGATTTTTTACAGAAAGGATTGTGGACGGTTAAGAATAATTGTGCTATGCTGGAACAAAATAAGAGATTTCGGGGTACAGGAGGAAAGATTGAAAAATATGAAATCATTTAACAGAATTTTGTATGGCGGGGATTATAACCCGAATCAATGGCCAAGAGAGATCTGGCAGGAAGATATGAGGATGTTCAGGCATGCACACATTAACAGCGCCACAATAAATGTATTTTCCTGGGCGAAAATACAGCCTTCTGAGGAAGAATATGATTTCTCGGAGCTGGATGATATCGTAGATATGCTTAGTAAGGAGAACTATGATATCGTGCTGGCCACTTCCACTGGAGCGCTTCCGGCATGGATGGCGAAGCGGTATCCCGAGGTGGAACGGACAGATTATCAGGGAAGGCGCCATAAATTCGGACACAGACATAATGCCTGCCCGAATTCTCCCGTTTATCAGAAATATTCGGCCAGGCTGGCCGGCAAACTGGCCGGACGGTACGGGAGTAATCCGCATATTAAGTGCTGGCATATCAATAATGAGTACGGCGGAGAATGCTATTGCGAGAACTGCGAGAAGGCGTTCCGGGTTTGGCTGAAGAAGAAATACGGCACGCTGGAAGCATTGAACAGGGCGTGGAATATGGAGTTCTGGGGACATACTGTTTACGATTGGGATGAGATCGTACTGCCCAATGTTCTGGGTGACGGCATGGAGAATGACCGGACGGCATTTGCCGGTATCTCTCTGGATTACAGGCGGTTTAATTCGGACGGTATGTTAGCCAATTTTATCGGTGAACGGGATGCTATCCGGGAGTTTGACCGGGAGACGCCGGTCACGACCAATCTGATGGGTACATTTAAGGGGCTGGACTATTTCAAGTGGGCGAAGGAGATGGATATTGTCTCATGGGATAATTATCCCAGATATGATACGCCCTGGAGTGAGACGGCCATGTGCCATGACCTGATGAGAGGCCTGAAAGATGCCCCCTTCATGTTGATGGAACAGACGCCCAGCCAGCAGAACTGGCAGGCGTATAATTCTCTGAAACGGCCGGGACAGATGCGTGCGCAGAGCTACCAGACGATCGCGCATGGAGCCAATACGATTCAGTTCTTCCAGCTTCGCAGGAGCGTCGGCGCCTGTGAGAAATTTCACGGCGCAGTGATTGCCCATGCGGGGACGGAAGAGACACGGGTATTTCGTGAGGTTTCCCAGCTGGGATCGGAATTGGAAAGACTGGGCGATGCGGTGCTGGGCAGCCGCAACGAGGCGCAGGTGGGAATTCTGTTTGACTGGGACAACTACTGGGCGCTGGAATATACCAGCGGACCGACCATCGATCTGACTTATGTAAAACATATTCATGAGTATTATAAGTATTTCTATGACAGGAATATTGCCGTAAATATGATTCCCTGTGACGCAGATTTCAGCAGGTATCAGCTGATTGTCGCGCCGGTTCTCTATATGGTGAAGGACGGGGTGGCAGAGGCATTGGAAGCGTTTGTGGAAAATGGGGGCACTTTTGTGACCACCTATATGAGCGGTATTGTAGGACAGTCGGATAATGTACATCTGGGCGGTTATCCGGGACCACTGCGGAAGCTGGCGGGTGTGTGGGCGGAAGAGATCGATGCTCTGGCGCCGGAACAGTACAATGAGGTGGTTATGAATAATGGAGCGGTCTGCCGATGCGGTCTTGTGTGCGATCTGATGCATCTGGAAGGGGCCGAAAGCCTGGGTGTATATGGCAGGGACTTCTATCAGGGTATGCCGGCAGTGACCAGAAACAGATTCGGAAAAGGGCATGTTTACTATGTAGGCACGCATATGGAAGAACAGGGGCTTTGCGGTATTCTGGAACAGGCGGTGGTGGATGCGGAAGTGAAGAGCATAGCTGCAAACGGAGACGGTCTGGAGATTGTCTGCCGGACTACGGGAGAAGACAGAATCTATTTTGTCATGAACTTTACCGATCAGGAGAAGCAGATGCCGACGGCCTTTCTGGGGAAGAAGGATCTGTTGTCAGACAGGATCGTGACAGCGGAAACCGTCTTGAAGAAGTATGATGTGTATATCATCAAAGAATAGAGGTCTTTCATACTCTGATATTAAGAAGGAAGTAGAAGTTACAGATTAACAGGTATAGAAAAAAGTTATAGATTAAAAGTCACAGATGCATGAACAGCAGCTGTGACTTTTTTTGGGCAGTGGAGAGTGAAACTGCCCGCATATACGAGGTCGGCTCTGTTAGTAATGATATTTCTTCCGCTTGAATAACAGAAACAGGACAGCAACTATAACGGCTG
>CAJTPO010000030.1:11048-55290 GCA_910578115.1 uncultured Lachnospiraceae bacterium
TTTCTGCTGCCGTAATAGAGATCCAGATGCCGTCCAGGCCCAGGAACAGGGGCAGGAGCAGCACGGCCAGGATCTGGAAAACCAGCGTCCGCAGGAAAGAGATCAGGGCGGAAGTAAGGCCGTCTCCCAGGGCGGTAAAAAAGGCGGAGCCGAAGATGGCGAATCCTGCAAACAGGAACGAAAAGGAGAAGAGGAAGAAGCCCCGCAGTGTCATTGCCAGAAGCGTCTGATCATATCCTACAAATAACAGGGAGAGTGGCTTTGCCAATGCTTGTGACGCCAGGAACATAAGGAGGGAGAATACACCTGTTATCATAAAGCTTTTCTTTAACAATCCGCTCAGTTCATTATAATTGCCCGCACCGCTGTGGTAGCCGACCACCGGGGATACTCCCACGGAGAAGCCGATGAAGGCGGCCAGAAAGATCAGATTGACATACATAAGCACACCGTATGCGGCAACGCCGTCCTCCCCGGCATATTGTAACAACTGAATATTGTACAGCATGCTGACAATGGAGGCAGAGATATTGCTCATCAGCTCCGAGGAGCCGTTGACACACACTTTCATAAGCGCTGTACCGTCAAATTTTGCCTTTGTCAATCGCAGCAGGCTGGTGTTGGGCCGGGCGAAATAGAGAAGGGGAAGCAGGCCGCCGACACATTGACCGATGGCTGTGGCAGCTGCTGCACCCTGCAGACCCCAGTGGAATATGATGATAAAAAGAGCATCCAAAAGAGCATTGGTCAGTCCCGCAGCTATCGTAACGTAGAGTCCCAGCTTCGGTTTTTCTGCCGTGGCGAACAGACACTGGAATTCGTATTGCAGAATATAGGCGGAAACCGCCGGAAGAATGATCTTTCCATAAGTGATACAGTCCTCCAGCATCTGTCCTCTGGCGCCAAGTAAGGACAGAAGAGGGCGCAAAAATAACAGCCCTGCTCCCGTCAAAACAATACCGCATGCTATGGAGACATAGATCAGCATGGAAAAAAGCTGGTCTGCCTTTTCCTTATGGCCCGCACCCATTGTGATGGCGATCAAAGCGCCGCCGCCGGTGCCGAACATGAAACCCACGCAGCCCAGGATGATCAGCACGGGCATAATAAAATTGACGGCTGTGAAGGCTGTTTTTCCTACAAAATTGGAGACGAAAAATCCATCAACGACACCGTAGATGGAAGTAAAGATCAACATGATAATGGATGGGGCCGTAAAACGTAACAGGCGTTTACAGTCAAAATGGTCTGATAATTGTATCATAGGTTCAGGCGCTCCTTTCAGGGTTTTTGGCGTTGCTTTGTATTTCTGCGGACAGCAGGTTATCTGTCCGCCGGTTTGCCGGCATGATTGCGCAGGTCACGCAGATAGGCTTCCGTCAGTTCGATGTATCTCTCCACATCTTCCGGCGGCCAGGAGGCGAAGATCTCGTTTTCCATCGCCAGAACCTGGCATGCGGTCTGCTTTGCCATGTGCTTTCCGGTGTCTGTCAGGCAGACATTTTTATTTTTGGGGCCAAGCGGTTCCAGATAGATAAAACCTTCCTTTTCCAGCTTACGCAGGGCGGAATTGATCGTTTGCTTACTGAGGCCGGTAAGACGGCAGATCTTCTGTAACGGACAGTCGGCTCCATTGTCGCAGATGGTATAGAGGATGCGCATCACACTGTCTGACAGACCTAAATTGGTGGATATTTCGTGGTAGGCAGCGTCGATTTCTCCGACCAGATAGTTATAGCGTTTCAGTTTTTGGGAAAGGTTGTCGGACATGGTCATTCTCCTTGTACATGAAAAGTTTATTCTGCATATAAGGCAGCAGCAGTTATCGTGAATTACACCACTTGGTACGAAATCGTACCATAGGAAGCATTATAGTATGATTTCGTACTATTGTCAAGCGGTAAGCTGCGCCTGCTTTACATGACTGACATTGGCGGCGAACTGCAGTAATTGCTTTCAGGATGAGAGGCTGGATTGGTTTTGTCGACTTGCGTCTTTTCGGAAGAACATGATAAAATGAAAAAGCTGGAAATCAGTTTAACGATATACAGCATATCTGGTATGAGGGAATTCTACAAAAGTACAAAGAGGTGATGTTTTATGCAATCTACTGATTTTTCTAAAGGTAAGGTATGGCAGAATATTGTGGCGCAGGCCATACCGCTGATCCTGGCGCAGATGGTGCAGCTTCTGTATAATGTGGTGGACCGTATCTATATCGGTCATTTGCCGGGAGCGGACAGTATGGCTCTGACAGGGATCGGCCTGGTGTTTCCGCTGACTACGCTGATCGCGGCCTTTACCTTTCTTTTCGGCACGGGCGGTACGCCGCTTTTTTCCATCGCCAGAGGAGCGAAGCAGGAGGAGCGGGCGGGAAAGATACTGGGCAATACATTTTCGCTGTTGCTTTGGACATCGGTTATATTGTTTCTGTTCTGTTATGTGCTGCGCAGGCCGGTGCTCTATCTGTTCGGCGCCAGCGACGCTTCTTATCTGTATGCGGATGCTTATCTGCGGATCTACCTGTTAGGAACCCCTTTTACCATGCTGGCCACAGGGCTGAACGGTTTCATCAATGCACAGGGATTCCCGCGGATGGGAATGCTGACGACGCTGATCGGAGCGGTGCTGAATCTGGCGCTGGATCCTCTGTTCATCTTCGGCTTACATATGGGAGTGGGCGGCGCGGCACTGGCAACGGTGCTGAGTCAGGCCGTTTCCTGTATCTGGGTGCTGCTGTTTCTGACGGGAAAGAGGGCGCTTCTCCCTGTTAAGAAGAAGAACCTGCGGATAGACGGCAGGTTGGCAAGGGAGATTATGGCGTTGGGGATGTCCGGCTTTATCATGCAGGGGACCAATTGTCTGGTGCAGGTGGTATGCAATGCGACGTTAAAGACTTACGGCGGTGACCTTTATGTGGGGATCATGACGGTGATCAACTCCGCCAGAGAGATTCTGTCTTTGCCGGTCAGCGGCATTACCAGCGGCGCGCAGCCCGTGCTGGGGTATAATTACGGGGCGAAGAAGTATGACAAGGTACGGCAGGGCATTCGCTTTACGACGATTCTGGGTGTTCTGTATACCATGCTGGCATGGCTTTTGGTGATCTTAAGCCCGCATCTGCTGTTGTCCATATTTACGGAGGATGGGGCGATGATTGAGGCCGGCGTGAGTGCGCTGCGGTTATATTTTTTCGGGTTTTTCTTTATGTCTTTCCAGTTTTCGGGGCAGGCGGCGTTTACTGCGCTCGGCTATTCCCGCCATGCGATCTTTTTCTCCCTGTTGCGCAAGGCAGTGATCGTTGCGCCGCTTACGCTGCTTCTGCCTAAGCTGGGACTCGGCGTGAACGGGGTGTTTCTGGCGGAGCCGATCTCCAATGCCATAGGAGGGCTGGCCTGCTTTGTGACGATGTATTTTGCACTTTACCGGAAATTGAAAGCGGATACTTAGTAAGAAACGGATGTTATGACAGGGCGGAAGCATGGCTTCAACAGACAAGGCGTGTATGACTTTGTCAATTGCAGGTAGAAATGGAAACAACAGGATAAAGGTTTGAATCAGAGGGATCGGGGAAGCTTTTTCCGGTTGACAAGTCCTGCAGTATGAGCGCGGAGAAGGAACGGTGGCTTTGACCTGTAAGAACACGGGCGCAGAAGAGACTCATGTAGATGTTCCGGTCCTTTACTATATGGGGTATGTGGCCAGGGATTCCAGGACGGAAGAGCAGCTGACGGTTCGGCCGGCCGACAATCAACGTGTCTGTGTGATCCTGCCGGCTGGTTACGAGGGCAGCTTTGTCGTGAAGTATGAGGCTCCCTGGTACTGGAGAATATGCGAGCTGATCTGCGTCGCGGCGTTTGGCGGTCTGATTTGTGCATTTGCGCTGTCTTACCGCAGGCAGCATGGATTTATTGTTTAAGATATCCTTAAGATGATTGAGCTTTGGATAAAAAAGTGATAATTTTAATATAGAAACTGTAAGAATATTTTCCAGAGTAACTGTAACAATAACTACATCAGAAGAAAAAGGGATGGGTGTACGGATGAAGAGTAAGCTGTATTATGTACTGTATTTTTTATATGCCATTGTTGTGGCGTTTGTTCTTTATTTGAACGGTGTGTTTACCGGGGAAGAGATTTCGCTTGTGAATCTGGTGATCAATATCGGATTTTTGGTTATAATTGGGATTCTTTTTGCCATATCTTCCATCAGCTTCGGCAGGCTTAACAGAGTCACTTATGATCTGGAAGAGGCGGCCTTCCGTCTGCAGAAGCAGTATAAGGAGGCGGAGGGAAAGAACCTCTGGGGAAATTATAAGGATAATGCCAAGGTTTTTGAGGAGGAAGAGTTACAGGCGGCGTTTGATAAGTACAGGCTGCGTGTAAAAGGGGCCAGGTCGAAGCGGGGAGCGGGTGTTTCCTGTGATCTGGAAGAATATATCAATGAGGATCTTCTGGACAGAGTGGGCATGAATTTCTTTAATTCCGGTGTTTCCGGGACGCTTACGGGCCTGGGGATTCTGGGGACGTTTCTTGGTCTCTCCATGGGGCTGGGAGCGTTCAGCGGGGATGATATTTTTACGATCTCCGATAATGTAGGTTCCCTGCTTTCTGGTATGAAAGTAGCGTTTCACACGTCGGTATATGGTATTTTCTTTTCACTGGTATTTAACGTGGTCTACAGGAGCATCATGTCGGATGCCTACGAGGTATTGAATGAATTTCTGACGGTGTTCCGTCAGACCGCGCAGCCGAATGCTGTAAAAGAGGATGACAGTCTGGCCACAATGCTCATTTATCAGGCGGGGATGGCAAATTCTTTAAAACAGATGCTTGATATGATGAAAGGAAACGCGATGGAACAGACAGAAGGCGTGGAACGCATCGTGGATAAATTTACAGAGCAGATGCAGACAGCCCTGGATGCAGATTTTAAGAAGCTCGGGAATGCATTAAAGAAGGCGGGAGAGTCACAGGCTGCCAGTGCGGTAAATGCGGCGGAAATGGTGGAAGCGGTCACGGTCCTGGTGGAGGTGAACCGCAATGTGCAGGAGGCGCTTGCAAAGGTCATGGAAAGGCAGGAGGTTTTTGCAGGACAGCTTGCGGAGCAGAAGAAAATGCTGGCGGATGCGTGCAGCGACATGAGTGACGAGATCAGCAGCCAGATCTACACATTTGAACAGATGAGGAATTTGTATGAAAAATAAACGAAGGAACAGGGAAGCTTTTGCGGAGCACAGTTATTGGCAGTCTTATTCGGATATGATGGCGGCGCTTCTGTTGATCTTTATCCTGATGATTGCGATTACGCTTGCCATATACAGACAGAAAACGAACGATCTGGATCAGACAAGGCTGGAGCTTGACACAGCGCAGAGTCAGTTGGATGAGACGATAGAAGATCTGGAACTTTCCAAGACGGAACTTGAGAAGTCGAATGAGGAGCTTGCATCGTCTTTGGCACAGCTGCAGCAGGCTTATGAGCAGGCGGCCTTGACGCAGGAAGAACTGGATAACGCTTATCTGGAGATAGAAAATGCCAGGCAGGAGCTGACGACAACAAAACAGGAGCTGCAGGATATCGTTGGCATTCGCACGGATATCATTGGAGCGCTGCAGTCAGCATTCAGTAATTCCACGATGAAAGTGGATGCTCAGACAGGTTCCATTACGTTTTCTTCCGATGTGCTTTTTCGTTATAACAGTTCTTCGCTGACCACGGACAGTAAGGAGACGTTGAAGAATATCATTCCGATGTATCTGGATGTGCTGCTGCAGGATCAGTTTCGCGCTTATATTGCCGAGATTATTATTGAGGGACATACGGATACGGACGGCAGCTATCAAAGTAATATGGCGCTGTCTTATGCGCGTGCCAATGCCGTGGCAGATTTCTGTCTGAACAAAAGAAACGGGCTGAGTGAGGAGGAAATCGAGCAGCTGCAGGAAATTCTTACCGTCAACGGCAAATCCTGGAGCAACCCGGTCTATGAGAAGGATGCTTCCGGCAATTCCACGCAGGAGGTGGATATGCCGGCGTCGAGAAGAGTGGAGATCAAATTCCGGCTGAAAGAAGATGAAATGATCGAGAAGATCGCAGGGGTTTTGGAGCAGGGATAGGAACAGTACAGGAGAGTTTTTTAGTGAAAACAGGGAACAGACAGATAAAATGTTTCCTGGATTATTGGAGCTGTCAGTAAACAATAAAGGACAGATATCAATTTCTCCTTTTTGATAATTGGAATTCAAAAAGAAGCAGGACAGTCAATGAAACACTTGCTTCTTTTAGTTGTTTGTGTTAGCATGTAACCGTTGAACAAAGAAATCATTATTTCAGAAAGATAAGGAGGGCGCACTATGCAGAAAAATACAACAATCCATAACAGAATAATGCAACTGATAATCAAAGGTATGTCACTGCGTGCGTCTTTCAGATAGTCCTGTTTTGTTGCGCCAATAGAAAGTTTCGATAATAATAAGATTAGATCTTTTCTATTATTTACAGGCTGTATAGATAGTGAAAGAGTAGTCAGCACCTTTGGGGTGCTTTTTTTGCGCCCATTTTTACAGAGAAAAGGAAAAGTATAAGTTATGAAAACAGTAAAAGGCATTTACGCCGAAGCAAAGATTTTTACAGATGATGTAGAAGACTACGCTCTGGCACAGGTAAAAATGATATGTGACAGCGAAATCGCAGAGTGCAGTACGATCTGCATGATGCCGGACATCCATCCGGGGAAAATTGCACCGATTGGCCTTTCCATGACGGTCACGGATAAGGTGATTCCTCAGCTTTTAGGTGTGGATATCGGCTGTGGCATGACCTGTGTAAAACTGAATAAGAGTAGGGCAGAGTTTCAGAAGTTAGACAGGGTGATCCGGGAGAACATACCCTCTGGCTTCAACATTCGGAAAGCGCCCCATCATATGGCGGAGGTGTTTTCCTACGAAAGACTCCATTGTATTCGCCATATCAACAGGCAGAAAGCAGACAGAAGCCTCGGCACACTCGGCGGCGGCAATCATTTCATAGAACTGGATCAAAGTGACGATGGCAGCCTTTACCTTGTGGTGCATACCGGGAGCAGGCATTTAGGGGAGGAAGTGGCAGGGTATTACACGAAATTTGCCAATGCCTGTTTAAAAGAGCAGGGAAGAGAAGTTCCCTATTACATGAGCTATCTGGAAGGAGATAATAAAGCGGCCTATCTGGAAGACGTGCAGATCATCCAGCGCTATGCCGAATGGAACAGACAGATTATTGTCAGGGAGATTCTGAAAGGCATGAAATGGAAAGCAGCAGAGCAGTTTTCCGTGCCGCATAATTATCTGGATGATTCCGGCATACTCCGCAAGGGTGCTGTTGCTGCAAAAAAGGGAGAACCAGTAGTCATTCCGGCAAATATGCGGGATGGGATTATCTTAGGCATCGGAAAGGGCAATGTAATGTGGAATTATTCTGCGCCGCATGGCTCCGGCAGAAAATTAAAGCGTGAAGATGTAAAAAACCAGTATACGGTATCGGAATTTAAAAAGGAAATGAAAGGCATTTACAGCAGTTGTGTCAGTGCAGATACCTTGGACGAAGCGCCTTTTGCCTACCGTTCCATAACGGAGATCACAGAGCAGATCAAAGATACCGTAGAGGTAACTGAGATATTGAAACCTGTCTATAATTTCAAGGCAGGAAGCAGAAAGTAGAGGAGAAAGAAATTTATGATAGTACAGATTAGTGCAGGACAGGGGCCGTCTGAGTGTCAGCTTGCGGTGGCGAAGCTGTTTGCGGCATTAAAAAGAGAATATGAGGATTTAGAAGTGATATCCGAGACAAAGGGGTATGAAAAAGGATGCTTGGACTCCATTCGTTTTTGGACGGCGCAGGATTTGAGTGGTCTTGAGGGGACAGTATTGTGGATATGTAAAAGTCCTTTCCGCCCGAACCACAAAAGGAAGAACTGGTATGTGGATGTGAGCATCATTCCGGAGCAGGGAGAGATCGCGTCCGAGAAAGAATACCGTATTGAAAAATTCCGCTGCGGCGGGAAAGGCGGTCAGAATGTAAACAAGGTGGAAACAGGTGTGCGTATCATTCACATATCGACAGGACTTGTGGCGCAGTCTACCGAAGAGCGGAGCCAGTTCTTAAATAAGCGCCGTGCAATGGAGAAATTGCAGGAGAAACTTACGGATCTGCAGAAAGAGCAGGAGGCGAAACAAGTGAATGACGCATGGCGGGAACATACCCGCATTGTCAGGGGAAATCCTGTGCGGACATATGAAGGAGAGAGATTTGTTTTGAGAAGATAGCAGAATATGCTGTCTGCTCTAAAGTGTATTAGATACTCATGCAACTATATATTATATTCATGCCAGTGGAGGGTGAGTTCCGACTTGTTTCATAATATGTCGTAAGTGCCCATTTTACAGGATTTGCGGCATGTTCTGCAATTTATCCCGGTTCATCTAAAGTCGTCATTTTGTGAAGAAATGGTGTAGTAAATGGTGTACCGGATGAATGTTGGGATGTGTTTGGGAGACATCTGATTTGCGTATTTCATTTATGCTTTCGGAAAAATTAGATTGTGAGTCCTTGCACAAGGGGATATAATAATAGTAACTTAATGATGAGATGGCAAAAGAAAAGACAGTCAAAAGAGGCGGTGATCAGGTGGCTGGAGAAGAAATACGGCAGGATAACAGAACTGTAGATCAGATTATTGACGGAATGAGTTTATTTGATGATGATTTGATGTCTATGGTGTTTGATGGTAATGTAGAAGCAACTGAGCTTTTGTTAAAGGTTATACTGAAAAAGGACGATATTCAGGTTATAAACGTTGTAGGGCAGAGAGAATTGCAGAGTCCTGTAGTCGGCGGGCGGGATATCCGTCTGGATATTCTGGCAAAGGACAGTATGGGCAAGCACTATAATGTTGAAGTGCAGAAGAAACCGGAGGGGGCGCATATACGCCGCGCCAGATTTAACAGCAGTATGATGGATTCACGGATGTTGAAAGCAGGACAGGAGTTTTCTGAGCTTCAGGATTCGTATATGGTGTTTATCACCCGGACGGATATCTTTGGGCATGGGATACCGATTTATACGATTAATCGGTATTTTGAGGAAATTGACGATATCTTTGATGATGGCTCTCATATTGTTTATGTGAATGGAAATTATATGGGAGATGATACAGTCGGAAGACTAATGCATGACTTTGGCTGTAAGGAAGCGAAGGATATGTATTATCCGGAACTGGCTAAAGGGGTAAAGCATTTTAAGGAAGAAGGAGGTCGAGAAAGAATGTGTGAAGCGGTTGAAAAATATGCGGAACAAAAAGCAGAAAGTGCAAGACTGAACAGTCTTTTGGAGTCCATAAAGAACTTGATGGACTCCATGAAGTGGTCTGCTGAGCAGGCTATGGTGGCTATGAAGGTATCAGAAGCGGATAAGGATATGATTTTAAAAAGGTTATGAGTGGCAATATGAGACAGTAATTTGCTTTACAGGAGAACAGATAGAGGAGATTATGTATAGCACAAAAGTGGGAGAAAGTATCCTTAAAAGTGGCAGATATTAATCAGATCTTTACTGTTTACTTAGTATAATGTGATTTTTTAAGAATGGTATACAAGTGAAATAGTTATATTAATGAAAGACGAGATAACATAGGAAATATAATTGGATAAAAAAGAATAATGTGCGCAAAAGAGGATAAATAATGATTTACAAAAGTCAAATAAGAGATAGTCAGATGAATGCCTTGCTTGAGAAAGTTGAAGGGAAAAATTATGGAAAATATCTTTATGAGATGAATTTGGTAAAGATAAAGGGCTTCTCTAATCAAATAGTTAGGCTTGATTTTCCAGTGACAGCATTAATTGGCCCAAATGGTGGAGGGAAGACTACAGTGCTAGGTGCTGCAGCTTGTGCATATAAAGAAACAAAGCCAGGAAAATATTTTCCTAAATGTGGTAAATATGATGATAGTATGCAAAATTGGAAGATTGAGTATAAGTTGATAGATAAAAAAATAAATCCCAAAACAGAGATATCTCGAATGGCTATTTTTAATAACTATAAATGGACAAGAGACAATTTATTATCGAGACAGACTTTAAGTTTTGGAATTTCAAGAACTCTACCAGCAACTGAACGGCGTGAATTAAAGTCATTTGCAAATGGCAGATTTGTTATGCCGCATGAAAAGATTGATAGTTTAGAAGAAAATGTTTGTGGATATGTAGGGAGAATTTTGGATAAAGATATATCAAAATTTCAGAGAATAGAATCGAGTGATAATTCAAAAATAAATGTTCTTTCTGGTTTAACGATACATGGAGGACGTTTTACTGAATTTCATTTTGGAGCTGGTGAATCAAGTATTATCAGAATGGTTTCGCAGATAGAGAAATGTGATGAAAATGCATTAATTTTAATTGAAGAAATTGAAAATGGTTTACATCCTTTGGCGGTAAGAAGATTGGTAGAATACTTGATTGATGTTGCTATTAGAAGAAAGGTGCAAGTGATTTTTACCACGCATTCAGAAGAAGCCTTAAAACCATTACCTGATAAAGCGATATGGGTGTGTGCAAATGAAAATAATGAAATATTTCAAGGGAAATTGAGAATTGAATCTTTAAGGGCGTTGGTTGGAGAAATACCGTCCGAATTGGTTGTGTATGTTGAAGATGTTTTTGCAGAAAGATGGATAGAAACGGTTTTATCGTTTGATAAAACTGTCAGCTCAGAGGCAATTGAAGTATATCCTATGGAGGGGGACGGAAGAGCAGTAAGAACAAATAAAAGTCGAAATGAAGATCCAGCAGCCAAATATAAATCAGTATGCTATATAGATGGGGATTCTAAACAAGATGAATCCGATTATAGCAGGGTTTTTAGACTGCCAGGAGAAATGCCAGAATCATATATATTTTTGTCAATTTTAGAGAAGTTCGATTCTATTTCTAATAAATTGGTTATAGCTTTGCATCAGGACATAAAGGACAAAGATTTCGTGAAAGAAGTTCTTGAAAAGGTATGGAGAACCACTTATGATAAACATAATATTTATAATTCGATAGCTTTAGAACTGGGTTATATGCAGGAGGAAACGGTTAGAAGTGCATTTTTACATATTTGGTGTGAATTATTTCCTGATGAAAGAAAAATAATATATGAAAACATTATTTCATGTTTTCCCAAAAGGGAGGAATTGTTTTGAAAATAGTGAAACAGATTGATTATTGTATGTTATTTGGCTGATGAGAAAGGTTAAACTGAGTTCGAGTAGACGATAGAAACGTTGGAAGCCTGTGTTTTGTGTGAGTTTCCAGCATTCAAATTTATCTTTGGTAATATTCTGGTAATAAAAATAGTAGATTTTTCTCCATTTTAAACTTTCATGGGACATATATACTTTGAAATACGGAAATGAGAAGAATTATCAGAATAAGTTGACAGAATGAAATAAGGAGTATTTCATGGTGGAGTGCTCTCTATTTTTGTTATGAAGATGTCGAATGTAAGATGCCCATAGATATATTATAATCATGATTCTATACAACTTTCTCTGTACCCTTTGCGGTACAGGGATTCTTTTATTTACGAGGAGGAGTTCCTGAAAGCTGGGAATGACGAATGCAAGGTATATCTGATGATTGAAGCTCACGTTGGTCATTTTGACATTATCGGGCATAAATACCGCACGGAGTTCACGCCTTACCTATATGGCATATTTAAAGACTTTTGAACACAGATATGAGGTAAACATACAATTCATTTCCCCAGAATAGGCCGGCTATTACATAATTTCAAATTTCCGGTATTACGCAAGGGAGATTTTAAAATAGCCTTATCATGGGGCGCTATAAATAACCAGGAGGATAGTGAGCTGGACAAAACCGATTAAAGAGGAATGAAATCAATCAAGAGCCGGGAACCGGAACTGTTGCCGCCTGTGTCGGCGCATATATTAAGGCATACTGCTTGTACAAGACTGGCTGAGTCTGGGCTTGAATCTAAAGTATTGCAGTATATCATGGGGCATGCCAATGTGTCTGTGACATTGGATATATATACCCATTTGGATTTTACGAAAATTCAGGAGAAGATGGAAGCGGTTCATAAGAATATGAGAAATGGATAAAATTACATCCGTTTTCATTCGGCACAGAATACGATATGAAAGCAGGGTTTTTCGCAAAAGGTACAGAAAAGGTACAAAATACAGCTTTGCAAAAGGATTGCTACCGAAAGAATCCCTATTTTTATCAGCTCTTTAGAAATAGTTTATACAATTTTAGCACTCACCTCTTGACAGTGCTAACAATCCGTTGTATTGTGATAGTATCAGTAGAACAAACAAAGCACGCATTCAGGTACGATCACGAAATATCAGAAGTTATAAATAATACAGATTATGATAATAACGTTAGATATTTTCATGTATTTGAAGCAGCATGGAGTAAAGTGATAGAACGATGACATAATGGATAATACAGGATGTCGGAAAGCATCATTCTAAAGGAGGGAGACTTATGAATCTGACAAAATTTACACAGAAATCGATGCAGGCGGTACAGCAGTGTGAGAAGCTGGCCTACGAATACGGGAATCAGGAGATTGAACAGGAACACCTGTTATATAGCCTGCTTACCATTGATGACAGCCTGATCCTGAAACTGATCGAGAAGATGGAGATACAGAAGGAATATTTTACAAACCGTTTAGAGCAGGGCATTCGCAGGCGGACAAAGGTGCAGGGAGGACAGATTTACATCGGGCAGGATTTAAACAAGGTTTTGATCGGTGCGGAGGATGAAGCCAGGGCACTGGGGGATGAGTATGTTTCCGTAGAACACCTGTTTTTGGCTATGTTGAAGCATCCCAACAAAGAGATTAAGGAAATCTTCCGGGAGTTCGGCATCACCAGAGAACGCTTTCTGCAGGCGCTGTCTACGGTGCGCGGCAATCAGAGAGTTACCTCCGACAATCCGGAAGCAACCTATGATACGCTGGAGAAATACGGACAGGATCTGGTAGAACGGGCCAGAAATCAGAAGCTCGATCCTGTCATTGGCAGAGATAATGAAATTCGCAATGTGATCCGCATCCTTTCAAGGAAGACGAAGAACAATCCGGTGCTGATCGGAGAGCCGGGTGTGGGTAAGACGGCGGTTGCAGAAGGTCTGGCACAGCGTATCGTCAGAGGCGATGTGCCAGAAGGGCTGAAAGACAAGAAGATTTTTGCACTGGATATGGGGGCACTGGTGGCCGGTGCGAAATACCGGGGTGAGTTCGAGGAACGGTTGAAAGCGGTGTTGGATGATGTGAAAAACAGCGACGGGCAGATCATTCTTTTCATCGACGAGCTGCATACCATCGTGGGTGCAGGTAAGACAGATGGTGCCATGGATGCCGGAAATATGTTGAAGCCCATGCTGGCGAGAGGTGAGCTACACTGTATCGGTGCGACGACTTTGGACGAATACCGGCAGTATATTGAGAAGGATGCCGCGCTGGAGAGGCGTTTTCAGCCGGTTATGGTGGAAGAACCGACGGTGGAAGACACGATCTCTATTCTGCGCGGTCTGAAAGAGCGTTACGAGGTCTTTCATGGTGTAAAGATCATGGATAATGCGCTGGTCAGTGCCGCGGTGCTGTCGAACCGCTATATTTCAGATCGCTTTTTGCCGGATAAAGCCATTGACCTGGTAGATGAGGCATGTGCGCTGATCAAGACGGAGCTGGATTCCATGCCAACGGAGCTTGATGAGCTGCAGCGCAGAGTGATGCAGCTGGAGATTGAAGAGACGGCACTGAAAAAAGAAGATGACAATCTGAGCAGGGACCGTCTGGCCAATCTGCAGCGGGAACTGGCGGAATTGAAAGAGGAATTGAAAAACCGCATGGCACAGTGGGAAAATGAAAAGGCTTCCGTGGAGAAACTGTCCAGAATGCGGGAGGAGATCGACGAGATCAACAATCAGATTCAGATCGCCCAGCGTGAAGGTGACTACGAGAAGGCAGCTGAGCTCAGTTACGGCAGACTGCCTGCTCTAAAACAGCAGTTGGAGATTGAAGAAGAACAGGTGAAATGTAAAGATCTGTCGCTGGTACATGAGAGTGTATCGGATGAAGAGATCGCACGGATCATCTCTCGCTGGACAGGAATTCCGGTTTCAAAACTTACTGAGAGTGAACGGAATAAGACGCTGCATCTGGACGATGAATTACACAAACGGGTGATTGGGCAGGACGAGGGTGTGACAAAAGTAACGGACGCTATCATCCGTTCCAAAGCAGGCATCAAAGATCCCACAAAGCCGATCGGATCATTTCTCTTTCTTGGGCCTACCGGTGTGGGTAAGACGGAACTTGCCAAGGCGCTGGCAGCGTCGCTGTTTGATGACGAGACAAATATGGTACGTATTGATATGAGCGAGTACATGGAGAAATACTCCGTGTCCAGACTGATCGGAGCGCCTCCCGGATATGTCGGATATGAGGAAGGAGGACAGTTGACGGAAGCGGTCAGAAGAAAGCCCTATTCGGTAGTACTTTTTGATGAGATTGAGAAAGCTCACCCGGATGTATTCAATGTGCTGCTGCAGGTTTTGGATGACGGACGGATCACAGACTCGCAGGGAAGAACGGTGGATTTTAAGAATACAATCCTGATCATGACTTCGAACATTGGTGCGAATTATCTTCTGGATGGTATTGATGCGCAGGGAGCGATCACGGAAGAAGCAGAACAGATGGTCATGGGTGAACTGCGCAGCCATTTCCGGCCGGAGTTTCTTAACAGGCTGGACGAGACGATCCTTTTCAAACCCTTGACTAAAAATAACATTGGTAATATTATTCATCTGATCGTGGAGGATTTGAACAGGCGTCTTGCAGACAGAGAGCTGCAGATCGAGTTGACACCGGAGGCGGAACGGTTCATTGTGGAAAATGCATATGACCCGGTTTATGGAGCGAGGCCGTTGAAGCGTTATATTCAAAAGTATGTGGAGACATTGTCGGCGAAGCTGATTCTGGCAGATCAGGTAAGCAGTAAGGATACGATATTGATTGTTATGGAAAATGGAGCACTGGCTGCAAAACGCAGGGGATAGATGGAAACTGTGATGTATAGCAGTTGTAACTGAAAGAACTTGATAGAGGTGCTTATAAAACGATAACAGCAAAGGGGTATAAAAATCGATAAGATTCCGGTTGTGATTTGTATTTTGTGTCTGTAAAACAGCCGCTCCGGAAAAATAGCATGGCTATAAAAATACGTGTGCTGCAATATCATATGTAATGTTAGGGGCCTTCCCGAGATATTATATTTCGGGAAGGCTTTTCCATGTACTTTTATTCCTGCGATGCAACGAGCCATGCAGCCATGCCTGCATGGATATTTGGCGACTGCCGCGAGGGTTAAATACCCCGCAGCCTGCTGCGCTGGAATTTTGATGCCCCGTCAGCTTGCTGCGGGGTCTTTGACTTTGTTATAGGGTGTTACATATTTTGTGTTATGAAATGGACCGAAGGCGGATCAGATTCTTCCGGCCCAATTTATATGTTTCACGTATTTTGCAGCGTGCGTAAAATTTCGGGGCAAATTGCTACGAAGTTTGGGCTGTTATGCAATTATGTTGTGGAGTAAGCAGAAATTGTGTGTTAGAATAATAGTCAAATGCATCAATATAGAACACCTGTATTTTATGAAATTGGAGAACGGATGATTTTTTGAAGGTTATCATGCAAAATCGCGGAAAATATTAAATTCAGATTTCATTAACGGGTGATATCATCCATAAAAAGGAGGAGAACGGAATGAAATTCCCAAAATTTTTGCAGGAAAAAGGAACCATAGCATTTGTTGCGCCATCATTCGGCTGCGCCATAGAACCCTACAAAAGCGGATTTGAAAATGCCCAGAAGAAATGGCGGGAACAGGGATATTCACTGGAGTTTGGGCCAAATTGCCAGGCATCTGACGGTGTGGGGATCAGCAGTTCGCCGGAGAGCTGCGGCAGAGAATTGACGGAATATTACTGTAACAAAACAAGCGATTGCATAATTTCCTGCGGCGGCGGCGAGTTGATGTGTGAGATTTTGGATTATGTAAACTTCGATGAGATAAAAAATGCAGTTCCGAAATGGTATATGGGGTATTCGGATAACACAAATATGACATTGCTTCTGGCTACGCTGTGCGATACAGCTGCTATTTATGGTCCATGTGCCGCTGCTTTTGGTATGGAGCCACAACATGCGTCTCTGGAAGATGCCATGAGGCTTCTTAGAGGGCAGAAACTGACCATGCAGGGATATGACAAGTGGGAGCGGGAATCGTTAAAGGATGAGGAACATCCTTATGAGCCTTACAATTTGACGGAAACATCTGTTATAAAATATATTCTGCCGAATGGAAGGACGAATATAGAAAGTCTTGCAACAGAAAATAATTTGTATGAAGCAAATGTTATTGAATTTAGCGGCAGATTGCTGGGCGGCTGTATGGACTGTCTTGTCAATCTGACCGGCACGAAATACGATAAGGTTGTCGAGTTCACAGAGCGATACAGGGAAGATGGAATCGTATGGTTCCTGGAAGCCTGTGACATGAATTTAATGAGTATAAGACGTGCCATGTGGCAGATGGAACATGCAGGATGGTTTCGTCATTGTAAAGGCTTCCTGATCGGCAGGCCACGTTGCGGTATGGGGGTAGAAGAATTCGGTATCGACCGTTATCAGGCAGTGTATGAGATGCTGCGGCAGTATCGTGTACCAGTGATGATGGATCTTGATATTGGACATCTTCCGCCGATGATACCGCTGATCTGCGGCAGTATGGCCAGAGTCGTCAGCGACGGTACGACCTACAGGGTAGAAATGGAACTGCGATAATAACGGATGAAATTCTGTAAAGCACTGTGAAACTCTGTAACCGTGTCTCTTACTCTTTTTTTCTTGAGGGCTCGTGTCAGGACAGATATAGGATAAATATGGGATAAAATATATAGATTGAGGAAAGGATGGAAGGTTATGATACCAAAAGACCCTGTTATGTTATTAAGTTTTATCAATTTAAAATTGCGGGATTTCTATGATGATCTCGGTGCACTCTGTGATGATCTGGATGTTGACCGGCAGGAGATAGAAAATAAACTGGCCGTTATTGATTATTGCTATAATAGTGAGAAAAATCAATTTGTTTAGTCATAGGAGATCCATATAGAATGGAAAGAAGTTCAAAAGAAGTAAAAATTACAATCGTTCTGGATAACGGAAAAACAACTGGGCTGCCTGAGAGAAAGAAGGAGTGCAGTATTACTGTGACACATGATTCTTCGGTGACGCTCATGTCAACTCTGTTGAAAAACGGATTACTGGAGGGGAGCTTCTGCGGCGGAAGAGGAGATTGTGGCAGATGCCGCGTACAATTCATTGAAGGTGTTATGATACCGACAATGCTGGAAAGAAGCGTGATGACGGCAGATGAGCTTCGGCAGGGATATCGCCTGGCATGTTTGGCCAGGCCAAAGGACGATTGTGTCATCAGGCTGGCGTTCGCGGAAGAGAAGAAAATTGCCATTATTTCTAATATGATAGATATGCCGGAAAATAATGACCAGTTAAGTCAGCGAAATATGCAGTCAATAAATCAAACAACGAGTGTTTTGAGTACAGACGTTATGAAAGAAAGCGCAGTTACTGGCACAGATGTTATAGAAAAGAAGCCGAATTGTGAGGAAAAAGCTTCTGCACAAGGAAGGATAACTGCCGTAACGGAAGGCCTGATCGCAGTTGATCTTGGAACCACCACGATAGCCATGCAGCTTATGGAGGTTAATAACGGCCGTATTCTTGACACGTATTGTGCCATGAATCCTCAAAGGCGTTATGGTTCAGATGTCCTTTCCCGGATCAGGGCATCCTGTGACGGGCATCGTGAAGAACTGCGGCAGTTGGTTATGTCAGTATTAGAAGAAGGTGTTATGCAATTTGAAAGAAGTGGTACAGCCATCCGGGGGATGTGTATTGCAGGCAATACGACCATGACACATCTGCTTATGGGATATGATGTGTTATCTTTGGGAAGCAGCCCATTTATACCAGTGGATATCGGTTTGCAGCTATACGAGGACTCAGAGTGGGATTTTGCGGTATGGATAGCACCTGGTATCAGTGCATTTGTGGGTGGCGACATTGTGGCGGGACTGTATGTACTTAAGATGCTTCCGGATGCCAGACGGATAGACTGTCATGGTCAACACGAAAGTTTAGCGTTAGGGGAAGAAGTCACAGATTTAAGTGCCCGGCTTTTAATCGACCTGGGAACAAATGGAGAGATGGCGATCACAGACGGCAGACGCATGATTGTTACAGCGACGGCGGCGGGTCCGGCTTTTGAAGGGGGAGCCGGAGCAGGCATCGTGGGCAGCGATATGATCGCTAATGCTGCGGAGCTGTTAGAAAGAGGGATTCTGGATGAGACGGGGCTGCTGGAGGAACCCTGGTTTTCGGAAGGTATTTGTACAGGAGAACCGGCGGTAAGGCTGTATAATAAAGATATTAGAGACTTACAGATGGCAAAGGCGGCAGTGCGTGCCGGCGTTGAGGTTCTGTGGAAGAGAATGGGACAGCCCAGGATAGGGCAGGTGTATCTCGCCGGAGGATTCGGCTGTTATCTGGATGTGGAAGCTGCTTTCAGGATCGGATTGCTGCCCGTAACTATGCGGGACAGGATAACTGCAGTGGGGAATACCTCTTTGGCCGGTGCATATCATATCGGACGTGATTTATTGAGCGGAAGCATGGATAAAGAAACGCTGGAAAACCGGCTGTCATTTATTGAAAGTATTAATCTGGCAGAACAGGAAGAATTTGAAGCTCTGTATGTGAAATATATGGATTTCCGGTAAACAAATGATATGATAGAAAGGTTACAGTTGTTATGGACATGGAAAGATTATAGAAAGATTATAGATAGAAAGACTATAGTTAAAAAGGTTATATGCAGGATAGGCCGTGTAAACTGTTGCGACTGAAGAAAAATACAGAAGAAAAGCGATTTAAGGATAGATTAAGGTTTACGCGGTTTTTGTTTAAGAAACAGATGGTATCCTTATTACAAAAGTAGGGCGGAAAACAGTTGTAATAGATTGACTTCGGTAAATTAAAGAACAATGGAGACTAAAAAGTGAATACCTGTAAAATTTAGGGGGGGGGGTAAACAGGTATGTGGACAAGAAGAGAACTGAAACTGCAGGCGAAAGAAGCCCTGCAGAGGAATTACTGGAAGAGTGTGCTGGTGGCACTGGTTTTAATGGTACTGGGGGGGAACTGGATTGGCAGTGTATTTTCCTCTGCATCCGGGGTGCCGGCTAAAGTGAGCTCAGCTGTGGTGGAGGAAGCATCCATGGCAGATGAGGATATGAGTGGAAACATTGGCGGAAGCGAAAATCTGGCAACGATTATTTTAATGGAAGATGATACGCCGGAGATTACCTATAATAAAAATACAGATGATATAGATGAGACAGAGGAGATTATGGGATTCATTATCGGATTTATCATTATGCTTGTTATTTTTTTGATTGTATTCCTGATAATGACTGCAATTATACTGATATATGAAATCCTGCTTGTTTTTCCTTTGATCGTGGGAGCGGGTCGGTTTATGTTAAAGAGCCTGGATGGCCGGGCAGAGGTAAAAGATATGGCTTACGGTTTTGATCATTCTTACAGAAATGTTGTGAAGACCATGTTCCATACGCAGTTATCCATATTTTTATGGGCACTGTTATTTTTAATTCCCGGTATTTATAAGCAGTATCAATACCGGATGGTGGAATATATTCTGGCAGAGCATCCGGATATGCCTTATAAAGAGGTGATGCAGATGAGCAGGGATATGATGAATGGCCATAAGTGGAATGCGTTTGTGTTGGATCTGTCCTTTATTCTGTGGGAGATGCTTGGCGTATTGACCTGCGGACTGGTGCATATTTTCTATGTGGCACCGTATCAATGTCTGACCAATGCGGCACTGTACCGCAGACTCTGTGCAATACGGGACGGACAGATCGCGGCCGAAGTCCAGCAGATATAGAACATGTGATATGTAAAGTTGTTATTTATATAAAAGCAATAATTATGCAAGAGTAATAACTATATAAAAGCATAAATTATGTAAAAGTAATAATTATGTGAAAGCATAAATTATGCAGGAGTATTAGTTATGTAAAAGCACAAACTATGCAGCAGTATTAATTATATAAGAGCATGAATGACAGTACAGGTATGTGCATGGCAGGCTGCAAAGTCAAAGACCCCGCAGCAAGCTGACGGGGCATCAAAATTCCAGCGCAGCAGGCGCGGGGTCTTTGACCCTCGCGGCAGTCGCCAAATATCCATGCAAGCATGGCTACTTGGCTCATTGCTTCGCGGGAATAAAGAATACAAAGAGGAGCGGCGAACATGGGATACAGGATTTTGATCGCAGACGATGAGGCGGAGATCAGGGATCTCCTTCGTCTGTATCTGGAAAAGGACGGGTATGAAGTGCTGGAGGCAGCTGACGGTCTGGAGACGATGGAACGGGTAAAGAAGGAGAAACCGGATCTGCTGGTTCTGGATATTATGATGCCGGGACTGGATGGGTACCGTGTGTTACGTAATGTGAGGGAGAACAGTAATATTCCGGTCATCATGCTGTCGGCTAAAGGGACGAACACGGATAAGATATTGGGGCTTGATCTGGGTGCGGATGATTATATTACGAAACCTTTTGAACCATTGGAGGCGGTAGCCAGAGTGAACTCTAACATTCGCCGTTTTTATTCGCTGGGAGCGGGAGCCGACAAGGGTAAAAAGGTGAAGGAGCTGCGGGCGGGAGATCTGTGCCTCGATCCGGAGGCATGTCTTGTATACCGCGGGGAGGAAGTGATAGAGCTGACATCTATTGAATTTAAGATCCTGCGGCTTTTTATGGAGGAACCGGGTAAGGTGTTTACCAAGCAGCAGATCTATGAGAATGCCTGGGGTGATGAGTATATGGCATCCGACAACAGCGTGATGGTTGGCATCTCGAAGCTGCGGACGAAGCTGGAGCATAATGGTAAGGAGTACATCAAGACAATTAGAGGGCTGGGATACCGCCTGGAGAAGGACGAGAGGTTATAAGGACATATGGGAAATAACGGCAGAGCAGGTACAAAGAGGTCTCTCAGATGGTTCCTGATCAAAAGATTCCTGTTTGTCATGTTCTTTATCTACGCCAGCGAAGAAGCAATCGGATTTCTCTATCAGAAACTGGCCACGGAAACGGAAGATATTTTATCCGTGCTTCAGATTTCAATCAGTGGCGGCGGGAATCCGATTTCTTTTGCATTGCAGACGTTATTATATTCTCTGGCGACACTTCTTCCGGGGACGATATCCGGCTATATACAGGGAAGTATCAGCAAACTGATGGGAGATTCGCTGCGGATTGCGGTAACTTCACCACTGTTTACCGGCAGATGGGGAGTGGCTTTGCGGATCATAGTGATCGTGGTGGTGCTGGTGATATTGTTGATCAGCCTGCTGCCCTGGATGATCGGTGCATTCTATTACTATTATGTAGTGACTAAGAAAGTCAACGAACTGATAGAAGAGGAAAAGGCACAGCAGCTGGCCTATGACCGGCAAAGAAATCTGCTGTTATCTGATATAGCACATGATATAAAGACACCGCTCACAACATTGTGCGGCTACAGCAAGGCACTGTCTGACGGCGTAGTGAAAGAGGAAGAGAAGCGGCAGGAATATCTGGCGGCCATTTACAATAAATCCATGAGGATGAATGAGCTGATCACACTGTTATTTGAGTATGTGAAAATGGACAGCAGCGGTTTTGAACTGCACAGGGAGGCAGGCGATCTGGGAGAGCTTGTCAGAGAATGTACGGCAGCGGTATATACTGACTTCGAGGAGAAAAATATATCACTTGTTATAGATATCTCGGAAGAGTCTATGCCCTGTCTGGTGGACAAGGTTCAGATGGCGCGTGCCGTTACAAATTTACTTAATAATGCCGTCCGTTATGGAAAGGAAGGCGGCAAGGCGCTGGTACGGCTGGAGGACTATTGTTTTACGGTGGCGGATGATGGTATGGCCATTGACAGAGAGTTTGCGGAACATATTTTTGAACCGTTCAGCAGGGCGGACAAGGCACGGTGTACGGCAGGCGGCAGTGGGCTGGGACTCAGCATTGCCCATAAGATTGTACAGATGCATGATGGGGAACTTTGTGTTAAACTGGATTATGGGCAGGGATACACGAAGGCATTTCAGATCTGGATGCCGTCAAGGTAATTTTAAGTATGGAGTATGGGGATAACCAGTTGGTAGTCTGCATACTGTCCCATTAACATATATATTCCTTATAAATGATATAAATCAGGTAGCATAAAAGCGTCTGTAATCGTGAAATAAGCAACAGTGTCATGAGGTGTAAAGAGGCGGCGTGCTACAGATTTGCGGAAGAAATGAGGATGGTGTGTGGGATGTGTGGTAAGAAAAGCATTTGGCCTGGAAAAGTAATAAGAACATGTATTATTTTGATGGCAGCATTATTGCTGTGTGGGGCAGCGGTTATGAGCGACAGACTTTCAGCGAAGGCGGCCGGTGAGATGGAGGACAGCAGGAAGATTGCCATTACGTTTGATGACGGGCCACATCCTTACTATACCGAACAGCTTTTGGATGGTTTGCAGGAGCGGGGTGTAAAGGCGACTTTTTTTGTGACGGGGATGCATGCGGAGCAGTATCCGGAGCTGATTTGCCGTATGTCGGAGGAAGGCCACCTGATCGGTAATCACACATACAGCCATATGCAGCTGAGCAGCAGCAACAGTGACAGCTTTAAGGAAGAATTGATCCAGACCAATGAAGTGATCGAAGAGCTGACGGGGCAGGAGGTACAGTATGTGCGGCCGCCTTACGGCACATGGGATAAGAAGTTCGAGAAGGAACTTAATATGTTCCCTGTATTGTGGACTGTTGATCCGCTGGACTGGTGCAGCGATAATGTGGCCGGTATTGTGCATAAGGTAACATCGAAGGTGAAAGAAAACGCCATTATTCTGATGCATGATGAGTACAAATCCACAGTGACGGCGGCGCTGCAGGTCATTGATGAATTGACGGAAGAAGGGTATGAGTTTGTGACAGTGGATGAGCTGTTGTTTGACTGATCTGAGTGTCTCACGCAAAGGAAAACCGTGCTGTGTGGTTCGGACAGAGTTGAGAGCAATGCAGCACAGAAATGGAGTGAATAATAAGTTATGGATAATAATACGATCATGAAAATTGCTCTTCAGCAGTCGGCCTATGACTGCTGTTGTGCACCGGAGGATTTTTTGTCAACGCGCAGTAATGTGCATGTGTCGGCGGCGTCCGACCGGGCCAGAAGATATCTTGAACTGCCACATATCTGCAACCTGGTGTCTTATGGTACGAATATTGTGGTCACGGGCCGGGAGGATCTGCTTCCGGAGATTGCGCGTCTGATTGATCGTGTGTCTGCGATCGAGAACTGTTTCGAGACACCGGGAATATATCCTTTGAACAGGATACTGGAGAGAGTGGGGGCGCAGATCTGCTTTATGGCGGATTATTTCCTTCCGGATATCGATGCGGTATTTCGTTATGATCAGGGTTGTAACGGAGACCTGGAAATTAGAATGATGGAGGCGGATGAATTTTCAGCATTGTACCTTCCGGAGTGGAAAAATGCCTTGTGCGCGGATCGAAAACATCTGGACAGGCTGGGGGCAGGAGCTTTTCATAATGGAAAGCTGGTGGGTCTGGCCGGCTGTTCAGCGGATTGCGATACCATGTGGCAGATCGGTGTGGATGTTCTGCCGGAATACAGAAGACAGGGGATTGCGTCGGCACTCACGAACAGACTTGCCAGAGAGACTTTTGAACGCGGTTTTGTTCCGTTTTACTGTGCCGCCTGGTCTAATGTGAAATCCGTCAGAAATGCGATCCGGAGCGGTTTCCGTCCTGGCTGGGTGGAAGCGACGGCAAAAAGTGATACTTATATCGAAAATATGATGAAGAAGGGGTAGAGGCTTCCTTCTTCCTTTTTTTGTCCATTGATACAGTTCACGACCTGACCGGCCGCAGACTGTAACGCATCCAAAATAATAGCTGTTCCTTGCGATAAAGATTAAAAAGGGCTAAAGTGGAAGTTGCGGTTTCCGACATAAAATGGTATGATAGAAAGCAATATGTGCCCTAAAATCAGGCATTTAAGCACTAACCACAACATATAGATACAGACAGGATATGGGACCTATATTATGGATTTATTTGAATATATGCGGAGCACAAACCAGGAGAAAGAATCTCCATTGGCGGCCAGGCTGCGGCCAGCTGCGTTAGATGAGGTGGTGGGACAGCAGCATATCATAGGAAAAGATAAGCTGCTCTATCGTGCGATCAAGGCAGACAAATTAAGTTCGATCATCTTTTACGGACCGCCCGGTACGGGGAAGACAACTCTGGCCAGAGTGATCGCCAATACTACCAGCGCCGAGTTTACGCAGATCAATGCCACCGTTGCCGGCAAGAAGGACATGGAAGCGGTGGTGGAGAAGGCGAAGGAACTGCGCGGTATGTATGGGAAGAAGACCATACTTTTTATCGATGAGATCCATCGCTTTAATAAAGGCCAGCAGGACTATCTGCTTCCCTTCGTGGAGGACGGCACTTTGATCCTGATCGGAGCGACCACGGAGAACCCGTATTTCGAGGTGAACGGGGCATTGATCTCCCGTTCCATCATCTTTGAATTGCATCCGTTATCTATTGAAGATATCAAGATGCTTCTCCACCGGGCGGTGTACGACAAGGAGAAGGGAATGGGTGCTTATGATGCGGTGATCGAGGAAGATGCCGTCAATTTCCTGGCGGAGCTGTCCGGCGGTGATGCCAGACATGCGTTGAATGCGGTGGAGCTGGGCATTATGACGACTAAGCGGAGTGAAGACGGCAAGATACATATCACGTTGGCGGTGGCCCAGGAATGTATTCAGAAACGAGTGTTACGGTATGATAAGTCGGGGGACAGTCATTATGATACCATCTCGGCATTTATCAAGAGTATGCGCGGTTCTGATCCGGATGCGGCAGTTTACTATCTGAGTCGCATGTTGAATGCGGGTGAGAGTGTAACCTTTATTGCCAGACGTATTATGATCTGTGCGTCGGAGGATGTGGGAAATGTAGATCCCATGGCATTGTGCGTGGCGGTCAATGCTTCGCTGGCAGTTGAGAGAGTGGGCATGCCGGAAGCGCAGATAATTCTGTCCCAGGCAGTTTCCTATGTGGCCTGTGCGCCTAAGAGCAATGCCGCCTGCAATGCGGTCTTTCAGGCGTCGGAGGCGGTCAGACAGACGGGGAATCTTCCCATACCGACTCATCTGCAGGATGCACATTATAAAGGGGCAGCCAGGCTGGGGCATGGGACAGGTTATAAATATGCCCACGATTATCCGAACCACTATGTGAAACAGCAGTATCTGCCCTATGAGCTGAACGGCAAAGAATTTTATCGGCCTACAGGAAACGGCTATGAGGCGAAGATCAGAGAGCATATGAAACGTATAAAGGAAGAAGCGGCACATGATACTGAATAATGGTAACGATGACAAGAGAATCCAGGATCATAATGAGATTGAGGAAAGTGAAAATAAGCAGGATCCGGATGGCAGCGGAGGTGGACGTGCATCCGGCAGTAAGAAGGCAATTGCAGGGAGTGGCACAGGTGCGCCTGTAAAAAAGAAGAAAAAGAGAAAGCGGATCATCGATAAAGCGAAAGTTGCCGAGAACAAGAAGAAAGCCAAGGCAAAGAAACGACGCCAGAAAGAACAGTTGAAAAAAGAAAAAGCCAGGATCAAGGCCGAGAAGCAAAAGGGCAGGGTGCTGGAGGAATCGGTGAAGCTGGAAGAGTCGGTAACGGTAAATGACAGAGGGGCAGTAGAGCGGACTATTACGGTGGAAGAAACCTATGTCATTGAAGAGACTGACGGGACAAAGAAAGAGTCCAGGGGAAGAAAGCGTCTCTTTATGATCGCGGGGATTGTGACGGCGGTGGTTCTTTTAGGCGGGGCGGGTTCTTTTCTGGGAATACGTCATTATCTGGAGCAGTTGGCGGCAGCGGATGCGGCGGTAGAGGCGATGGTCCATACTGAGGCGGTGGCCATGACAGAGTACAGCGTTTGGCGGCATAAGAAGGATCGCGTAAAGAAGCATGCCGGAGAAGGAATTTCCAAGGCGCTTACGGACGCTGCTCGTTTTGTGATTGACGGTGTGAGGAACAGGCCGCCGGAGGTTGAGCTGACGGAAGCAAACGCGGCTGATTTTGCCACAATCGAAAGTTGTGTGATCAATACGGAGACTGGTAAAATAGATGTGACGATGTCTGCGCAGGGGCTGGCGGTCAGTGATGACGGCTACTACTATTTGTTTGAGGAAAAGGCATATGAGAATGGAATAACGGATGATGAATATATTATAGAGGATCAGAAAGATGTTGATTTGACTTTTTCAGTCAATCTAAATTACAACAGTGTTAACTCCAGGCTGTTTTCCAAATTTGTTGTGGCGGTGAAGAAAGACGGCGAATTTATGGCCATCAGTAAGCCACGGCATATTACGAATCCGGAAGCCATAGCCAGGTACAGTCCTTCATTTGGAAATACGTCCTCCAAGAAAGGGCTTCTGGTGGATCCGGAGAAGTTACGGGGATCGGAACTGGATGATCTGGGAGTGAAGCACGCTGCTTATAACATTCCGCTCAGCAGAATCCTCGGCAATACGAGCAATGCTTATTATCCAACGGTTTACTATACCTATAATGGAAGAAGCTATGCCTTTAACGGTCAGGTCATAGCGGAATACGATTATGTCTTTTCAACCCTGACGAATAAAGGTATTATCACGACGGCTATTATCTTAAATGATATTCATCCGGGTTATATGGAGCTGATCCATCCAAAGGCACGTTCCGGAGGCGGCAATGCGCCTTACTATGCGTTTAATGCTACGGATAAAGAGGGAACGGAATATATAGCGGCCATAGCTTCCTTCCTGGCGAATCGGTATGCGGGTACCGGACATGGTAAGGTTATGAACTGGGTGATCGGCAACGAGATCAATGCCAGAAAGGAATGGAACTACATAGAATATATGGAGACAGAGGCTTACGTGGAGGAGTATGCGAAGGCTTTCCGCATTTTCTATAACGCCATTCTCAGTATCAACGGTAACGCCAGGGTCTATATTTCGCTGGACCAGCAGTGGGTCAAGAGCCTGTATTCCAACGGCGGCTTTGGTTCGAAACAGATTCTGGATGAATTTAACAGAAATATTAAGGAAGACGGGAACATAGACTGGGGTGTGGCACAGCATCCGTATAATTACCCGCTGACCAGTGCCAAGGCGTGGAGTACCAGTGGCAAGTCCGGTTCTTATGTATTGAATTCAGAGACTACGCCGGTGATTACGATCAAGAATATTCATGTTTTGACAGATTATCTGCAGAAAGAAGACTTTCTGACGGAGTCCGGAGAGGTGAGACATGTGATTCTGAGTGAGATGGGCTATACATCTTCTGCCGGGCAGGATCTGCAGGCGGCTTCCTTTGTGTATGCCTATAAGATCATAGAGTCCAATCGGTACATTGACAGTATGTTGTTTTCCAGACAGACAGATGCACCGGTGGAATTGGCACAGGGACTGGCGCTGGGGATCAATACTCTGGGCGGCGGCCGCAAATCCATCTACAATGCGTTTAAGTATGTGGATACGGCAGAATCCGCCAAATATACGGATTTTGCCCTGCGGGTTATCGGTATCAGTAACTGGGGAGAAGTGATCTCAAAACATTGATCCTGAAACTTGTATATGTTTTTGAACATTTACTTCCGGTTACGGTGGTATGACGATACGGGTTATGGACGGTTAGAATAACTGCTCCACCAGATATTGATAGATATTCTGATTTTTCCTGTGCCAGTTGGTGCAGACTGTTTCAGCGGCTTCTTCATTGGGGACGGACAGAGTGACTTCCACTACTGTAGCGTCCTTTTCTTTTACGGCCAGACGTACTTCATAATCACCGGAAAAAGTTTTGTTATAATCTGCCAGAACAGAAGTCTCATTGCGCAGTTTAAATTGGTTCCTGTTAAAAAATTCATCGATCTCTTTCTTGAAGGAAGTGTCGATTCGGTTTTTGAAGAAAGAGAGTGTCTCCTGGCCCTCCGCCGTGATTGTGAGATAAGTGCGGTTATGTTTGGAGTTGGCCAGTACGAAACCGGTATCAACCAATTCGGTGATCGCACGCTGCAGATTCATGAAATTGACATAATTCCGCTCCAGCAGAAAATCGTAAATCTGAGCCTGGGTCAATGGAAAGGAAACCCGGTTGAGCATATACAGTACAAGCAGTTTGTTATAGAGAGCCAGTTGATCGTGATTCATGGAAAAGACCTTTCATAAAGCCGCCCCTGCCAGGAAGAGCGCAGTTTCATTGTGTGGTGAAGCGTGTTGAGTACGTTTCGCTTGTTCAGACTCCAAAGTGGGGCGAGCAGCAGTGCCGCCGGGCCATCTCCGGTCAGTCTGTGTATTACAATATCGGGCGAAAGCTGCTCGAGACAGGAGATAATAAGATCCGTGTAGCGCTCCTGGGATAAGGGACAGCAGCGGCCCTGGGCATACAGCCTGGCAAGATCGGTGCCGCGGAGTACATGGAGCAGTTGGAGTTTGACACCCCATGTTCCCAGTTGATTAAGGTGGTCAATGGTGGCATGCATATCGTCAGGTGTTTCGTCAGGAAGGCCGAGAATAATATGCGTGATCACCGGTATATGGGCTTGCTGTAATAAGATGACGCAATCGTCATATACGGATAAAGGGTAGCCTCTCCTTATTAATACGGCAGTTTTCTCATGGATAGTTTGCAGTCCCAATTCGATCCAGACAAATTTGTCAGGAAATTCCTCTTTTAAATTGACCAACATAGTCACAATATCTCCGGTGATACAGTCGGGCCTGGTTGCAATAGAGATGCCGGCTACTGAAGGTTCCCGCAGCGCATCTGTGTAAAGAGAGTGCAGATGGGGCAGGGGACCATAAGTATTTGTGTATGCCTGGAAGTAAACGATATAGCGCTGTCCGATACGTTTATGGTGGAACAGGGCGATACCGGCGTCAATCTGTTCCGAAACGGAGGGATGCAGGACAGTTTTGACCGCATGATCTCCACTGCCGCCGGCCGAGCAGAAGATGCAGCCGTCAGTGCCAAGTTTGCCGTCACGATTAGGGCAGGTGAAACCGGCATCGACAGCGATCTTATACAGCTTTTCACCATATGTATTTTTCAGGTAGGCATCCAGAGAATAGTATGGTCTGCCGTGCCAATGTTGTGGAGGTTTTCGCTCCATGTTTCGCTCCATTTTAATGAAAAATTTTAATGAAAAACCAGGTTTATCGGCGGATATGCGACTTCACCGCTTCGGCCACCACTGCAGCCACCCTCGGGTCAAATGCTTCCGGCATGATATTATCTTCGCACAGTTCTTCTTCCGGCACCAGACCGGCAATGGCATGCGCTGCGGCCAGCTTCATTTCTTCTGTAATCTGTACGGCGCGGCCTTCCAGAGCTCCTTTGAAGATGCCGGGGAAGGCTACTACATTATTGATCTGGTTCGGGAAGTCGGAGCGTCCTGTGCCGACGATTCTTGCACCGGCAGCCCGGGCGGCGTCCGGCATGATCTCAGGGACGGGATTCGCCATGGCAAAGAGAATGGCGTCCTGATTCATGGAGGATACCATATCGGGTGTTACAATATTGGGCGCGGATACACCGACAAAGATATCGGCGCCTTTCATGGCATCGGCAAGAGAGCCGGCTTCTGCGCCTGGATTGGTCATTTCGGCCATTTTCTGCTGTACGGGATTCAGCCCTTCTGTATCTGGATTGATGATACCGGTCCTGTCACACATGATGATGTTGGTAAAGCCATAGTTTAACAGCAGCCGGGTGATGGCAATGCCGGCACTTCCGGCTCCGTTGACGATGACTCTGCAGATTTCTTTCTGCTTACCGACTACCTTGAGAGCGTTAATGATGCCGGCAAGAACGACGATAGCCGTTCCGTGCTGGTCGTCGTGAAATACGGGAATATCCAGGATTTCCTTGAGTCGTTCTTCGATTTCAAAGCAGCGGGGAGCACTGATGTCCTCGAGATTAATGCCGCCGAAACCGGGGGCAAGATAAGTTACAGCCTTGATAATCTCTTCGGTATCCTGCGTGTCCAGACAGATCGGTACGGCGTTAACGCCGCCGAATTCTTTGAACAGCACGGCTTTGCCCTCCATGACAGGCATGGCAGCGTGAGGACCGATATTGCCAAGCCCCAGTACGGCGCTGCCGTCGGATACGACAGCTACGGTATTGGACTTCCACGTATAAGTGTAGGCAGCTTCTCTGTCCTGTGCAATCACCTTGCAGGGTTCTGCCACGCCCGGCGTATATGCCAGCGCCAGATCCTCACGTGTTTGGACTCTGGCTTTGGCCGTTGTTTCCAGTTTACCATTCCACTGTTTATGTAACATCAATGCCTTTTCGTTCGTCGTCATGCTCATACCTCACTTACTAAATTTGCCTGTTATATTTTCTGTGCATTTCTTACAATGCTTTGGGTGCCCTGCACATTTTACCATACCCTTCGTTCTTTTTCCATGCAATATGCAAAAAAGTACTTCCTATTTCGAAAAAGGTAGTGTATAATGTCCAATAGAATAGACAGCCTATTGATCATTTCGAATGGCACATCAGGTAAGAAATCCCAGGACGAAAGAACGTATATAGAAGAATGTATATAGAGGTTCTATCAAAAATACAGGAGGAATGTATGAGAGAAAAGTATGAATCACTTGCGCTTGCTGACTTGAAGGCAGTTGCAAAGGCAAGAGGAATCAAGGGCACTTCGACTATGAAGAAGGCAGAGATCGTGACATTAATGCTGGCGGAGGACGAGAAAGACAAGGCAGCCGGTAAGGAAGTTACGGTGAAATCTGTAGTGCCGGCGAGGAAAGAGAACGGCGAGGAAGAGAAATTCCCGGCAGAGTTGGACAGTGGGATCACAGCCAGCGGCATTCTGGAAGTTATGAGTGACGGATTCGGATTCATTCGCTGTGAGAATTATCTGCCAGGAGAGAATGATGTCTATGTGGCACCCAGCCAGATTAGACGGTTTGGATTAAAAACGGGTGATATTTTAGAGGGAAATACAAGGGTCAAGACACAGAACGAGAAGTTCAGCGCGCTTTTGTATGTGAAGTCCATCAATGGATTTTTACCGGAGATCGCCATGCGCAGGCCGAGTTTCGAGGACTTGACGCCGATCTTTCCGAATGAGAGACTGAAACTGGAAACACCGGGCGCTTCCGTGGCCATGCGGATCATGGACCTGATCAGTCCGGTCGGTAAGGGGCAGAGAGGTATGATCGTATCTCCTCCCAAGGCAGGTAAGACTACCTTATTAAAAGCCGTGGCGAAATCCATTACCAGGACGACGCCGGATGCACATCTGATCATTCTGCTGATCGATGAGCGGCCTGAGGAAGTGACCGATATCAAAGAGGCTATTGAGGGACCGAATGTGGAGGTGATCTATTCCACCTTCGATGAGCTTCCCGAGCATCATAAGAGAGTGTCCGAGATGGTGATCGAGCGCGCAAAGCGCCTTGTAGAGCACGGCAGAGATGTGGTGATCCTCCTGGACAGCATTACCCGTCTTACCAGGGCCTACAATCTGGTGGTTCCGCCCAGTGGACGTACATTGTCAGGTGGTCTGGATCCGGCAGCGTTACATATGCCGAAGCGGATTTTCGGTGCGGCCCGTAATATGAGAGAGGGCGGCAGTCTGACAATTCTTGCGACAGCCCTGGTGGAGACCGGCAGCAGAATGGACGATGTTATATATGAAGAATTTAAGGGAACCGGCAATATGGAAATGATCCTGGACCGTAAGCTGTCAGAGAAGAGGGTGTTCCCGGCGATCGACATTCCGAAGTCCAGTACCAGAAGGGAAGACCTGCTTTTGTCTCCGGACGAACTGGAAGCGATCAATATCATACGTAAGGCGCTTAACGGTATGAAAGCGGATGAAGCGGTGGAGAAGATTCTGGACATGTTTGCAAGAACGAAGAATAATAATGAGTTTGTAAATATGGTCAAGAAAATGAAGTTTATATAGGACGCTGTGGACAGCAGCGTGCCGCTGTAATATGGGATTAATTTTGCAGGAAAAGACTTGCATCCTCTAAGGTCCTATGCTACAATGTAGGAGTTGTCGGTTTTAGACAACATGGGATGAGAAATAACGGCGACAACGCCTGCATGTATGAGTTATTAGTAAGCGGTGGCATGAAAGCGGCATACCGTAAGAAGAGAAAGGAGTTTAGTTACAGAGATGAAAGAAGGAATCCATCCTGAGTATTATCAGGCAACAGTGACGTGTAACTGCGGTAACACATTTGTGACAGGTTCAACGAAACCTGAGATTCACGTGGAAGTATGTTCCAAATGTCATTCATTCTACACAGGTCAGCAGAAAGCTGCACAGGCTCGTGGACGTATCGATAAGTTCAATAAGAAATACGGTGTGGAAAACAAATAAGTTTTGTACAGGAAGGGTGAGGTGCTTATCTCACCCTTTTCTATAATTTATCATTGTTTTATTTTTAAGGGAAAATTGATTTGGCGCAGGAGCGGCATGATATTTTCTAATCAATGTATGAGGACAATACAGAATGAGCAGAAAGAAGAAAACACATTATTCCGGGATTGGCGGACAGGCTGTCCTGGAAGGCGTTATGATGAAAAATAAAGATCAATATGCGGTGGCGGTCAGGAAACCGAACGGAGAGATCGAAGTTGAAGTGGAACACTATATAGGCGTACTTCATGAGAGCAAACTGAAAAGTATTCCCTTTATCAGAGGCATATTTCAGTTTATTGATTCCATGATTCTCGGTATGAGAAGTCTGAATTTTTCCGCATCCTTTTATGAGGAGGAGACCACGGAGGAAACCGTGACGGACAGGGCTTTTCATAAGCTTTTTAAAGACAGGGCTGATCAGGTGCTGAGTGCTGTAGTCATGATATTTTCCCTGGCGCTCGCCATTGGCATTTTTATGGTGTTGCCATATTTTGTCACGTCTCTTTTTTCAGAATATATCAGAAGCACTTCTTTCATGGCAATTATCGAAGGTGTGCTGCGCATTGTAATCTTCGTATTGTATGTGCTGAGCATATCTTTGATGAAGGACATCAGACGGCTTTACCGGTATCATGGAGCGGAGCATAAGTGTATCAACTGCATTGAGAAGGGGCGGCCTTTGACGGTGCGGAATGTTATGCGCAGTTCCAGGCAGCATAAGAGATGCGGAACAAGCTTTATGCTGTTTGTCATGCTGGTCAGTGTGGTTTTATTCTTTTTCATCCGTGTGGAGAATCCGGGGTATCGCGTGTTGATCAGGATTGCCTTGATCCCGGTAATCGCTGGAATTTCATACGAGATTATCCGTCTGGCAGGAAGCAGCAGCAATATTCTGGTGAGGATCATTTCCGCTCCCGGTCTTTGGCTGCAGAGGCTGACGACCAGAGAGCCTGACGAGAGCATGGTGGAGGTTGCCATTGCAGCGGTAGAGGCGGTTTTTGACTGGAAAAATTATTTATATGAAACTTTTGGTTACGAGATAGATGACTCCTGGCTGACGGATGACGAAGAACAGGAAGAGGATGCGGAATGAGGTCACAAAGTGCTTATGCCCGGGAGGACGTGAAACGCAATTATAAAGAATTATATGAATGGGGGCGACAGAGCTTATGCTCGGCGGAGATTCCGGAGGCAGAGCTGAACGCAAGGCTGCTTCTGGAGTGGTGCTGTGGTACGGACCGAAATGCCCTGTTGGTACATGGCAGCCGCGCAGTATCGGTGGAGGAGTGTGACAGATATCGACAGGCGATTGCGCAAAGGAGCAGACGGATCCCATTGCAGTATATTACCGGAGAACAGGAGTTTATGGGATTGACTTTTTTAGTCAATGAAAACGTACTTATACCCAGGCAGGATACTGAAATATTGGTGGAGGAGGTACTCAGAAATCTTCACGACGGCATGCATATTCTGGATCTGTGTACCGGTTCCGGCTGTATTCTGCTCAGCCTGCTGCATTATTCTAACGCCAGCACCGGCATTGGAACGGACTGTTCCGAACCGGCGCTGCAGGTAGCGAGGCAGAATGCGGCACGCATTCTGGGTGAATGCACACCGGAAGAGAAGGAGCGTGCCGTATTTGCGCAGGGAGACCTGTTTGAGGCATTAGATGGAGAAGAGAAATTTGATATAATCGTTTCAAATCCACCCTATATAAGAACGAATGTTATTAAAACACTGATGCCGGAGGTGAGGGACTATGAGCCGCTTCAGGCACTGGATGGCAGAGAAGATGGTCTGTTTTTTTACAGACGGATCATCGGGCAGGCGGGCGCGCATCTGCAGGGAGGTGGGATGCTTTTCCTGGAGATCGGATATGATCAGGGCGAGGATGTGAGCCGCCTGTTGCGCGAGGCAGGATACAGGCAGGTGGAAATTTTCAAGGATTATGCGGGAAATGACAGGGTGGTACAGGGAACCTACAGGTCGATTGCGGCCAAGTAGCAAGGTGTGGCAGTATATGGTTCCGGAAGTAAGCAGTTATTGTGGAGGAGACTATGTTTGACAGATTAGATGACTTGTTGAGAAAGTTTGAAGAGATTATGAATGAGTTGAGTGAACCGGATGTGGCGAATAATCAGGAGCGGTTCCGGGCGCTGATGAAGGAGCAGAGTGATCTGACGCCGATCGTTAATGCCTATAAAGAGTACAAGAAGTGCAGTCAGGATATAGAGGATTCCGTTTCCATGCTGGAGAGTGAATCTGATGAGGACATGCGGGAGATGCTCAAGGAAGAGCTTTCAGCATCGAAGAAACGTGTGGAAGAGTTGGAGAAGGAGTTGAAGATTCTGCTTTTGCCGCAGGATCCCAACGATGGGAAGAATGTTATTGTGGAGATCAGAGCCGGTGCCGGCGGGGATGAGGCCGCGCTTTTTGCAGCGGAGATCTACCGTATGTATGTCCATTACGCAGAGGGCAGGCGATGGAAGGTGGAGACCATGGAAGTGGAGGAGATCGGGATCGGTGGTATGAAGAGTGTGACTTTTATGGTGACCGGACAGGGGGCCTACTCTGTCTTGAAGTATGAGAGCGGCGTGCACCGTGTGCAGCGTGTGCCGGAGACAGAGTCCGGGGGCAGGATCCATACGTCTACGATCAGTGTGGCGGTGATGCCGGAGGTCGACGATGACATTGATATTGTTATTGAGGATAAGGACGTGCGGATCGACGTCATGCGGGCGTCCGGTAACGGTGGACAGTGTGTCAATACGACGGATTCGGCAGTCCGCTTGACACATTATCCTACAGGTATCGTAGTGTACAGCCAGACGGAGAAGTCGCAGATTCAGAACAAGGCCAAGGCGTTTGCGCTGTTAAAGGCGAAACTTTATGATATAGAACAGCAGCAGAGGCATGATGCGGAGGCGGAGATGCGCAGGAGCCAGATCGGAACGGGAGACCGTTCGGAGAAGATCAGGACGTACAACTTCCCACAGGGACGAGTGACGGATCACAGGATCAATCTGACGATCTACAAGCTGGATAAGGTGATGAACGGGGACATTCAGGAGATCCTCGACGCATGCATCGCCGCCGATCAGGCCGCAAAGCTGCTCAAGATGGGAGAAAGTTAAATGGCCTGATCGGCAGGTTCCATGAGCAGTTTCAGGATCTTAGGATTCTGGTGGAAGATGTGAATACGAAGATTGCCGACAGCACGGGCATTACCATGGAACTGCAGAATACTTCCAATAAATCTATGGGCAATATGAAGAGACTGCAGACGGATATTGAGGACCTGGAAGATAAATCACAGCATATCACGGATATTATCTCTACGATCACGCGGATCTCTTCCAAAACGAATCTGCTGGCACTGAACGCTTCTATCGAGGCTGCCAGAGCCGGGGAGGCGGGGAAAGGATTTGTAGTTGTAGCGGAAGAAATCCGCAGCCTGGCAGAACAGACGAAGGAAGCGACCGAGAGCATCAGGAAGCTGATTGTGGAGATTCAGGATCAGATCAATGCGACGGTGTCTGAGATTGGGGATGTGGCACGGATGCTGGAGCAGAGTGCGGAAATTACAGGAAATGTACGCGGAACTTTTGAGAAGATGGCCGGTTCCGTGGAGGAAATGGACAGACACAATCATGCTCTGTATGGTGGATTGCAGGAATTTGTGGCGGCGAAGGAAAATATTACGGATTCCTTTGAGCGTATTGATTCCGGCTCCGGCTGTTGTCTGACTTATTCCGAACAGGCTATGCAGATATCAATGCAGCAGGTGCAGACTATTTCCAGACTGAAAGATTTTGCAGGCAGACTGGATCGGCTGGCAGTAGAACTGCATGATAAAGTGAGCTCGTTCCATGTCTGAAAAGGATTGACTGTGATGTGCCGGGAAGGGGATGTGAGGATATGGATCATGCGGATCACAAGACACGGTGTATATGGGCGAATCCAAAGAATGAACTGTATGTAAAGTACCATGATGAGGAATGGGGGCAGCCGGTACATGATGACCATCGGCTGTTTGAGATGTTGATTCTGGAATCTTTTCAAGCAGGGCTGTCGTGGGAATGTGTTCTGAATAAGAGAGAAGCATTTCGGAAAGCCTTCGATGAATTTGACCTTGAGAAGGTCTGTGCATATGGGGAGGAGAAGCTGGAAGCGCTCAGACAGGATGGCGGTATAATCCGTAACCGGCTGAAGATTAAAGCGGCGGTTAATAACGCCCGTGTTTTTAAAAAGATCGCGGAGGAGTACGGTAGTTTTGCAAAGTATCTGTGGGGATATACACAAGAGCAGGTAGTGTATGAGAATGATAAGGTCAGCTCGCCGCTTTCAGATGCAATCTCCAAAGATCTTAAACGACGGGGAATGACCTTTGTGGGAACGACGATCATCTATGCTTATCTGCAGGCAGTTGGTATCATCTATTCTCATGAGAACGGTTGTTATCTATATCGGAAGGAAGAGTAGGGACATAAGTCAGTTGGAGTCTTGACAGATACTTGTTTACGGACAGAAGAAGGAGGCATGAGTGTACGGATGAAGAAGAAAGAACTTGCGCTGGAGGCGATAGAGCGGCTGAAAAAGGAATATCCGGATGCGGCGTGTTCTCTTGACTATGATGAAGCGTGGAAACTGTTAGTCAGTGTGCGGCTGGCGGCGCAGTGTACGGATGCGAGAGTCAATGTGGTGGTGGAAAAGCTGTATGAACAATATCCGGATGTGGCGGCATTGGCGGCAGCACCGGTGGAGGAGATTGAGAAGATTGTCCATCCCTGCGGGTTGGGCAACAGCAAGGCGCGGGATATCAGTGCCTGTATGAAAATGCTGAAGGAGGAATATGACGGGAAAGTGCCGGATGATTTCGACGCGCTTTTAAAGCTTCCGGGGGTTGGAAGAAAGAGTGCGAATCTGATCATGGGAGATGTGTTCGGAAAACCGGCTATCGTTACGGATACACATTGTATTCGTCTGTGCAACAGGATTGGTCTGGTAGATGGCATCAAGGAACCGAAAAAGGTGGAGATGGCGTTGTGGAAGATTATTCCTCCGGAAGAAGGAAGCGACTTTTGCCACAGACTGGTTTGGCACGGCCGAGAAGTCTGCACAGCAAGAACCAGACCATATTGTGACAAATGCTGCCTGCAGGATATCTGTGCAAAGAATATATAGGGAATAAATACGAAAGCAGATGTAACAGGGAAGACGGAGTCTGAACTGTTTAAGCATATAGACCGGACTGTATCGCTGTTGCAAAACAGCACAGTCCGGTCTGTCGTATCGGCGAAGAAGGATCAGATCATTGGAACTTCGAAAGGACTGTTGTTCTGGGGAATCTCGCCGGATGGAATTTTATGGGTTCGATAGTAGGTGGGAGTACATCCCAGGAATTTTTTAAATAATTTATTAAAATAGCTTACGTTATTAAATCCTACAGACAACGCGATATCAGCGATGGACATAGGGTTTTTGATGGTTTCGATCATTTTCTTGGTGGCTTCCAGAATACGATATCTCATCAAATATTCAAAAGGGGTCATCTGTAACGTGCGGGCAAAGCAGCGGCAGCATTCACTTTTACTGATATGGATGCTGTTGGCAATTTCGTCCAGGGAGATAGGATCTGCATGATGCTTTCTGATAAAAAGCATGGCCTGCTTTACACGCTGCTCATCTGTGGAAACGTGGGGCGGCGGTGCAGTGGTCAATTCCGGGAAACGGGAGATGAGTTCCGCCCAGAAACGGCACAGGTATCCTTTCGTGGCAATTTCATAACCGAATTGTTTGGTCAGGTTGGCAGCAATCGTGTCATTGACCGCGTCCAACATGCGTTCGTGCCAGGGATCGTTCTCGTTGAGGACCATCATCTTAAACAGATGAAAATTCTGAACCGGCAGCAGAAACTGTGTCTGCAGATAATTATTCTTGTATCCGAACAGGAAATCGGGATGGAAAACAAGAGAATAGAAAGTACAGTTCTTGTGATCCATGGAGCGGATAGAATGCATGACATTCTGATTGATGATGATGCCCTGTCCCGGATTCAGGGGGTAGGAGACGTCGTCACTGGAGACTTCGGCGTGACCGTTGTTGACGATCAGGATCTCCATCTCTTCATGCCAGTGCCAGCGAATCCTGTTCATGTAGGATTTGCTCAGGTCGAGATAGTAGACGCCGACGGGATAATCCAGAGTTCCGAAACCGTCCTGTACATAATAATCGTCATATGTTTTAACCGGGGATTCCTCAGAAGGTGTATTCGGGGTTAGAGCATTGATGGCTGTATGCACTGTATGAGTATCTGTGTTTGCTGTGTCAGTAAGTTTGTGCATGATTTCCTCTGTATATTTTGGTGCAAAATATTTATTGCAAAACATTTATATAGAAGCGATTGCATTTATCATAGCATGTTATGGGTGCAGAGTCAAAGTGAATGTGCAGGTTTTATATATAGAGTCAGCGACATTGGAAATAGCAGGAGACTTGTGTACTGGGAGAATATGAACTGCTTTTCAGTAAGATGGAGATCAGCCCTTTCCGGATTCGGATGTATACGGAAAAAGAAGCCGCACAACATGCCGTATGGGGAAAGACGGTGTATCTGACAGGGGTACGGTATGAGGACGGGAGCGTCGTAGAAGAGAACGGAATGCAGTTAAATATGTCCGGGCATATGGATGAGGCGGAGGAATTCTGCTTTGAGATCCCTCTGGATACGGCCATAGATCCGGATAAAACGGCAGCGCAGGAGAATCCGGCCGGAAAGAAGAATTGATTTCTCTTGCAGCGTGTGATTTTTCCCGGGAGCAGGGCGGAGAGATCGGTGTAAGCCAGAAAGGCCAGATACAGATACTGCCAAACACAGGCCAGAGTTCGCAAGCGCGATCCCTGGCCTTATCCATGCTCCCGGCCTGTTTAAATCCTCAGCAAAGCCCTGGCATTTTTGAACGCAATCTGCTCATACAACTCTCCGGGAAGCTCCTTAAGCTGGTTCAGGGCGTGCTCCATTCCCCAGCTATCGGGGGTGATGGGGTAGTCGGATCCAAACAGTATCCTGTCGCTTCCCACGATCTTGGCCGCGCACGCAATGGCTTCGGCGCTCATGGAATGCGTGTCTACGTAGATGTTGTCGGTGTAATGTTTCATATTGCGGAGAAAATGCTCCGGAACAGCCGGGTCCGTAACGTGGCGTCCTGCTTTGGCGGCCCCGGCAGAATACATGGTGTAGAGCATTTCCATCCGTTCCAGCATAAAGGGATACATGCCCCCTGCCTGTCCCATGACCACCTTAAGCCCCGGATGGCGGTCAAAGACTCCCGAAAGTACCAGTCTGGCAACACAGAGAGCATCTTCCATCAGCTGCCCCATGCCGGCATACAGAAGGTTATCATTCATGAAGCCGGGAAGGGGAGCGGCAGGATCATTGATCTTATACAGGTTGCTGAAATGGATAAACACCGGTTTCCCGGCCTGTTCCGCTTCGGCCCAGAAAGGTTCGAAGACGGGGGAGTCCAGAAAGCGAAGCTGTCCGTCCATATGGTATGCGGCGATGACGGAATACCCTTTTACTTCATCCCCGCACCGGCCGATCTCCGGGAGAGCCTCATCTCCAAGGCGAAGGTCAATGAATGCCGTGGCCAGAAGGCGCCCCTGACTTTCCCGGCACAGGGCGATGGTCCGGTCATTGAGCAGGCGGACCGCCTGTGACCGGGCAAGACCGTTGGTTTCACAGGCGGCATCCAGAATCTGCGTGATATTGGCAGAGTAGGTGATCAGAGAGTGGCTGATGCCGCAGGCAGCCATCTTTTCACAGCGCAGAGAAGGGTTTTCAAAGGCCGGGTCGTTCCAGAGATAGACAGGGCCGAAGTCCTGTCTGCCGGTCCGTTTCATCCAGGAAAGATAATCGGTATTGAAAGGGGCGGCCACATGGTGGGCATGACAATCAATCAACATGATAGATTCCTCCTTCGTTGTAAATTTGTATCACTTGATTTTTGGATAAAGCTATTTTATAGTAAAGCTGTAACGAAATAAATAAGAAATAAGACCAGTTATGTTTAAAATATGACAGGTTTTACGTAAAATACAGAGGCAAAAGTGTCAGTTGACAAAAAAAGAGGGGCCTGATGGAGAATAAGAAAACGTTTATACTGCGCAGGAGAGTAGTTCGGGCAGTGATCTTGCTGCTGATCCCCACATCGATTTTCTTTGCCTGAGTTACCCACATGGCGGCCCGGCAGATACAGGATCAGATCGGGAGGGCCAACCGTTCCAGTCTTCAGTTGTATGCAAGTACTCTGGAGGAGGAGATTATCGGCACCGAGAAATTTCTGAATTACCTGGTGTATGAGGATAAGGATTTCTATGAGTTTACGTCCGGAGATTCTTTCATGTCTTTCAGCGTGTACAGAGAAACCATAGCAGACCTGTTGGAAGAAGGGATCAAAAACAATGCCGATCTGACGGTTCTGGTGGTCTGTTCTCCCGGAACAGAAGATGTGTATATCAAATTTAACTCCATCCTGCTGTACGCAGATATTGAACCGGAGATAAGGAAAATGGTGAGCCGGAAGATGGACGCAGGGGAGATGAACCTGGGCTGGTATCTGGCCAAAGGGCAGGAGCATCATTATCTTTGCCGTATGGTAGAACAGAACGGTTGTTACGTTATATGTTTTTATAATCTGTCCCAGGTGATCACGAACGCCTCCATTTTTTATGAGCAGAAAGGGGATCTGGTTCTGTTTGACGGAAAAGAGATTCTGGCCAACAGCCAGTTTCTGGAAGACAGAGAGCTGGCGCTGGATTATAACTTTGAAGGGGACTATTATTTCACGGGCAGAGGCTGTGAATATATTGTGGTACAGGAGCCGCTTGTTAACTTTAAGATTGCCCTGATCGAACCCTATTCCTCCATGAACAGCAGCATCCGCCTTCTTTATCTGAGTCCTTTCCTGTATATCGTGGTGGCGCTGCTGGCTCTGACATTTGTATTGTTCTATCTGCGGAACATGCTGTTTTTGCCGCTGTCGCATATGGTTCATGTTATGGAACAGATACAGACGGGGAATCTTGATGTCAGAATAGAGGATCAGAAAAGCGAGGAGCTGATTCAGGTACAGCAGACCTTCAATGCCATGGTCACGGAACTGGTGTCCTCCAGAATCCGGCATTACGAGCAGAAGCTGGAGAATGAGCGGATCCGGCTGAACAGTCTGAAGATGCAGATACGGCCTCATTTTTATCTTAATTGTCTGAAAGGAATCTTCGGCTTGGCCCAGTCAGGTAAGAACGCCAGAATTCAGGATGCGGTTTTATATCTGTCCCGGCATCTGCGTTATGTGATGAATATTGATACGGATGTGATCCCTCTGGAGCAGGAGCTTGAGATGTGTGAGAATTATATCCGGCTGCAGGAGGAATGTGAGTGCGGCAGTCCTCAGATCCATATTGCCATGGAACCCGGAGCAGCCATGGTCATGGTGCCGCCGGTGAGCCTGCTGACACTGGTGGAGAACTGTGTGAAGCATGCCACTCCCCAGACAGGAGAGCTTAAGGTTCAGATACGGGTCAGAATGCTGGAAGCGGACGGTCAGGATTGGGCGGATATTATGTTATGCGATAACGGTCCCGGATTTCCGGCAAAGATTCTGGAGGGGTTCGAAGGGGACCAACTGAAACAGAGCAGCATCGGGCTGCGCAATGTGATCCGGCGTATGGAGCTTTTGTATGGGGAACGGTGCATGTTCCGGTTTTTTAATGACAATGGAGCCAGGGTCGAGATCATGCTGGCCATGCAGGAAAGCGGAGAGGAGGGAGACGGATGAAACTTTTGATCGTAGACGACCAGGAATCTGTAATTAACGGTTTGCTGGACGGGATTGACTGGAGCGGTCTGTCAGTCGACCAGGTATTGACGGCATCAAACGCTCTGGAGGCAAAAAACATCTTTGAGAGGGAGTCCGTTGACATTGTCCTCTGTGACATTGAGATGCCGGTGGAATCGGGGATTGACCTGTTTCACTGGGTCAGGAAGAAGGGATATTCTCCCTACTTTGTGTTTCTCACCAGTCATGCGGAATTTTCGTATGCTCAGGAGGCCCTGCGTCTGGGGGCGGCGGAGTATATCGTTCAGCCGGCTCCCTATTCGGAGATCGCCAGGGTGGTGACAAAGGCGGTCTGTGCGGTGAGAAAAGAGAAAGCCGATGAGATTACCAACAGTCAGGGCCGGGCGCTGGTAAAGCAGCAGAAAAAAATCAGCAGCGGGGCGATCCGCAGCCTTTTGGCCGGAAGGATTATGGAAGAGGTATGGAGGACTCTGGAGGAACAGGGGATGCTTCCCGTGCTGGACGGGCCGGCCAGTGTGGTGATGGTGGAGATCGTGAAGTGGAACGGGAATGAGAAGGAGTGGGAACCGGCCCTTCTGGAGGCTGCTGTGGGAAATGTGGCAGATGAGATATTTGAAGCCTGCGGTCAGATATCCGGAGTCGCCATGGTGGATCCGGATATCTGCGCTCTGATTCTTCAGAACCGTCAGGGAGTGCATATGTCCCGGCAGGAGCTTGTACGGCAGCTGCAGTTTTTGGAAAGTTTTTGCGAGAGATATTTTAAATTTGAGATTGCCTGCTATCTTCAGGAGGCGGAGAGTGTCAAAAAGGCCCAGGTTTATTGGAAACAGCTGCGGGCAAGAGCGGAAGAAAATGTGCTGCGGCAAAAAGGTATCTTTGCCGAGGAGGATGCCTTCGGAGGAGGTTCCGGATATCGGTTTTCCAAGGTGAAATATTGGAAGAAACTTTTGGCTGACGGGTATTATCAGACTGTGGAGGAAGAGGCAGTGGAGCTTTTGGAGCAGCTTTCCCGGCAGAAAGTCATGAACAGGGAGACTTTGCAGAACTTTTATCAGGATTTTATGCAGATGCTTTATGCGCAGATGAATGAGGAGGGTCGGGCGCTGGGAAGTATTTATGCCACGTCTGAGGCCATGGAGCTTTATCAGAGCGCAACCAGATCGGTGCGGCAGATGCAGGATTTGATCCATTATACCATGGGGAGGCTGGAGGAGGACAGAGAGCCGGAGGAGATCGACTCCAGGGCCGTCATGAGCCAGATTATAGATTATGTGCAGAACCATCTGGAGGAAGAGCTCAGACGGGATGATATTGCGGCGCATGTACATTTGAACAGAGATTATCTGAGCAGGATGTTCAGCAGGGAGATGGGAATATCCCTGAAGGAGTATATTACGGAACAGAAGATGAAAGCGGCCCAGGGGATGCTTAAGACTACCAGCTTTCCCGTCAATTTTATCGGGGCCAAGCTGGGATACTGCAATTCCAGTCACTTTTCTTTTACTTATAAAAAGGTGATGGGGCGGACGCCCAAGGAAGAGCGGGCGTTAAAAGAGAATTGAACAGGATAAGGGGCTGCCGCGCGGACT
>CAJTPO010000031.1:0-7347 GCA_910578115.1 uncultured Lachnospiraceae bacterium
ATGAGGATTTTGCAAAGGGGCAGTTCCAGAACAAATCAGAAGGATTTAACAGGCTGATGAAAAGCTACACATCGGAAGTGTCCCCGGACAGAAAAGGGATCATTACTTCTGGCCTGAAAGCTGTTTCAAAGAACAGGCAGACTGTGCTTAAGCCCATAGATTTTGTGGCAACGCTTCTGGAAGGAAAAGTGAAATATCAGAAACTGCCGTCAGGCAACAGCGATTACATAGAGTTTTATGATAAGAACGGTGAGATGGTGGCGACTTATTCCAACAATGGGTGGACGATGTATACCACCAATGCGGAGGCATCCAGACAGACGGAAATGTGCATGATCTATAATGAGGCGTGGGGAAGTGCCAGGAGAGGGATTGCGATGGCAGGTGAAGAATCGGCAAATGAGGATAGCCCTCAGAATCGTTTTGATGCAAAAGCATAGCAGGAAATTGGAAACATTTAAAAACCACGTGACATTATAAACCGGTACGTGTATAATTAGTGTTTACATGGCATGAGCCGGCGGCAGGGTTTGAGCCGGTGCATTATGAGTCGGCATGATGATGGCTGACGGTATAGAGCAGGAGAGGTGTTATGGGAATACTAAAGAAATTTATTGAGCCGGTGGACATGACGGAAGGTTCGCCCTGGCAGAAGATCGTGTTGTTTGCGGTTCCGATGCTGGTGGGAAATATTGCCCAGCAGCTGTACAATACGGTGGACAGCGTGGTCGTAGGAAACTATGTGGGGGACAATGCGCTGGCGGCGGTGGGAAGCGCCGGGCCGATCCTCAATCTGCTGATCGTGCTTTTTGTGGGAATCAGTGTGGGAGCGGGTATCATGGTGTCGCAGTATTTCGGCGCCAGGGAACGGGAGAAGCTGTCTACTACCATCGGCAACTGCATCACGCTGACGGGGATCGCCACTTTGTTTGTCATGATAGTGGCCTCTATGGTGGCAAAGCCGCTGCTGGAGCTTCTGGATACGCCGGACTCGATCATTGAATGGTGTCAGTCGTATCTGCTGATTCTGTTTATCGGTTCTGCGGGACTGGCTTTCTACAATATATTAAGCGGTGTTTTGCGGGGACTGGGGGATTCCATGTCCGCGCTGCTGTATCTGCTTGTCTCCACCATGGTCAATATCGTGCTGGATCTGTTGTTTGTGGCAAAAATGGGTATGGGCGTCAATGGTGTGGCGCTGGCGACGGTGATCGCGCAGGCGATCTCGGCGTTTCTCTGTCTGATCCGGCTGATGCGGATGCAGGATCTGTTCGATTTAAAGCCCTGTTATCTGAAACTGCAGCGGAAGTACACCAGGAAGATCATTAAGCTGGGGCTTCCCTCCGGTATTACGCAGGCGATCTTTTCCATGGCGATGATCGTGGTGCAGTCGTTGACCAACAGCTTTGGGGAGATGTTTATCGCCGCCAACGTGATCGTCATGCGTGTGGACGGCTTTGCGATGATGCCGAACTTTTCCTTCGGAACGGCGATGACCACCTATGCGGGACAGAACGTAGGGGCAAGACGGCAGGACAGGGTAGATACAGGAGCGAAGCAGGGAACACTGATCGCGGTGGTGACTTCGGCGGTGATCACGGCTTTGATCCTGCTTTTTGGCAAGGCGTTGATGGGGATCTTTACCAGGACGCCGGAACTGGTGGATTTGAGCCGGGACATGATGGGGATCCTTGCGGTGGGCTATGTGGCCATGGCAGTGACCCAGAGTCTTTCCGGCGTTATGCGGGGCGCGGGCGATACGATGACGCCCATGTGGATTTCCATTGCGACGACGATCCTGATCCGCGTGCCCATTGCCTACGGCATTTCTTTCTTTACAAGAACGGCGCAGCTGCCGAACGGAAGGCAGGAATGCATCTTTATCTCGCTGCTGGCTTCCTGGCTGATCGGGGCGCTGATCACGTATGTCTTCTACCGGAGAGGGAAGTGGAAGGAGAAGGCGATCTGAGGACGAAAAGGGTAAGGACCGTAAATTTACAGGCAGAATACGGAGCGGCGGCATGGAGTACAACTACAGTGTGAGGGAAGGGGAACTTCTCCAGATCAACAGCAGAAAAGCGAAGATGGTCATCCGGTTTGCGGTTTTGTTCCGGTTTCTGAAAATGCTTCTGCTGTTGTTTTCATTTGGCGTTACGGTGCATGTGACGTATCTTATTTTCAGGGAATGTATCACGGACGCTGCGCTGACGGAATGTATTCCGCTGGGTTCTATTTTTGCCACTTTCGGTTCGGCGGTGATCTCGGTGATCTCCCTCTACTGCAATAAACAGAGCAGTCTTTTTCAGGAGAATCTGATGGCGCTGCACGAGCAGGTGCCGGGGCTGTCTTCCTGGAAAAGATGGCCCTTTATGAAGCGCTACAGCAGGGAGCGGAGCGGGCTGTTTCGACATACTTATCATGTGCTGAGAAATCCGCAGATCACTTTTCAGGGACAGAAGCGCAGCCTGACGATTCCGCTTCCGACCTGTACTGCGGATTTTTACGATCTGCCTATCGTGGTCAATGCGGTGAAGATGCTCTGCTTTTATCAGACATTTTTAAAGTCGGCAGCAGGACACCGGGCCACGCGGGAACGGAATGAGATTTCTACCTTTTATTGTACGCTGGTGATCTATAGAAATATCATCCGCTATAAGGCGGGCACGTTTTTAATGTTGATCGGTTCGGAGTTTGTGCTGGCCAGCATTATTTTTTCTTTTTTTTACGGATCGATCAGTGAGCTTCTGGCATTGGCTGCGGGGTAGGGGAAGTCATGCAGACGGTTGCTCATTATAACGCGAACGCAGGGAAGTGTAAAGCTGTAAGCGTTTTAGAAAAGGAAAGGAGCAGAGAAAATGTATCAGCATCATGAAGAATCTTTGAAGATCATGGAGAAGATGTTTCGGGAACGGGAGGGGGTGATCGCCCTTGTGTTCGGCGGTTCTGTGGCTAAGGGAATGGAGCGGCCGGACTCGGATCTGGACGGTATGGTTATCGTGACGGATGCCTGCTATGAAGAGCTGGCGAAGGAAAACCGGCTGGCGGAGGTGATTCCGGGGCATTGTACTTATGAAGGCGGTTACTTTGACGTGAAATATATGACGAAAGAGTATCTGAGGCAGGCGGCGGAGAAAGGCAGCGAACCCACGAGGAATTCCTTTGTGAAATCCCGGGTGCTTTTACGCAGGATCCTGAGATCGAGGAGCTGGTAGCGGCGATTCCTGTGTTTCAGGAGAAAGAGCGGGAGGAGAAGATGCGCTCTTTTTACTGCGACATGCAGTTGAATTACGGCTATTTCTGGCTGGGATGCAGGCCGGAAGGTTATATGAAGATCCGGGTAGCGAGCGAGATCGTATACTGTATCTACCGGTTGATTCTGCAGGAAAACAGGGTGCTGTTTCCCTGCAACCGCAGGCTGGAGGAGACGGTGGAGGGTGTAGAGAACAAGCCGGAAGGAATCGTGGAGCTGTGTCGGGAATTTTGTGACACGCTGAATGAGCAGGTATTAAAGGAGATCATGGAGCGCTACCATAAATGGACTTCCTGGGCGTATCCCACCGATCCGAGTATTTTCTGTTCTCAGTATGCGGCGGATTTTGAACAGTGGTGGATGTATCCGAGACCGTTGATCGCGGAGTGGTAAGTATTATTTAAGGTTTCAGGCATCCAGGCAGGTTGCTTTTTCCGGGGAGTAGTGTTACACTTAAGAAAATACTTTAATAAAGATGTGGAGCATTGGAATGGACGGAAAGAAAGTAACCAACATGGAAGTAAAGAAGAGAAACCGAAACAGGGTTTTTCGCTACATCTGCAGGAACGGGACGGTATCAAATCCGGATATTTCTTATAATATGAAGATCAGCCTGCCTACAGCAACGCAGATCACAAAGGAACTGATAGAGGAAGGTCTGGTGGAGGAGAAAGGCGAGCTGCAGTCAACGGGCGGGAGAAGGGCGAAAGCGCTGTCGGCAGTCATGAATGCAAGACTGGCTGTCGGCCTGGATATTACCAAGAATCATATTACGCTGATCCTCACCAATATCGCAGGAGAAATGCTGAAATATGAGCGTATCTGTTATCCTTATGCTGCGGGAGAACTTTATTATCAGGAGATAAACGAAAAGCTGGAAGGGTTTCTGACGGAGAGCGGGGCTGACCGAAGTAAGATTCTGGGGGTGGGAATCTCATTTCCCGGGATCATAGATCTGGAGAAACAGTTGATAACCTATTCTCATATCCTGGGGGTGGAGGAGATCCCGTTTGCCTCGGTGGGCCGCTTTTTTTCCTATCCGTGTTTTTTCCTGAATGATGCGAATGCAGGAGCCTATGCGGAGGGTATCTATAATGAAGAGGCGGAGCGTTTCTTTTATCTGTCGTTGAGCAACACCGTGGGCGGAGCCTTTTTTTGCGATGATGAGTTGATGCAGGGCAAGAACTTCCGGTGCGGTGAAGTGGGGCATATGACAGTGGTTATGGATGGAGAATACTGTTATTGCGGAAAAAGAGGATGCCTTGACGCTTATTGTGCCGCCTGGCGGTTATCGGAGATGGCGGACGGAAAACTGGAGCAGTTTTTCAGCCTGTTGGATCAGGGAGATGCAGAGGCGGCAAAGATTTGGGATGCTTATACGAATTATCTGGCGATTGCAGTGAACAATGTCCATATGGTTCTGGATTGTGATATCGTTCTGGGCGGTTATGTGGGAAGCTGTATGGGCGCACATCTCAAGGAAGTATGGGACAAGGTGGTCGGAAGGAATACTTTCGGGGAGAAAGAGCCTTACGTGAAAGTCTGTAATTATAAGGTGGCAGCGGCCGCATTGGGGGCGGCGTTGAATGTGATCGAGACATTTGTCAGCCAGATCTGAAACGCAGGGTGATGCGAAGAATATAATGCGATGTTTTATACAGGCACTTGCCATAACAGCGAGTGTCTGTTTTTTTTTGCATTTTTCAGGGCGCTTTGCCCGGCGCATGTTTCCACAATGCAATTTTAGATACTTGTCATTGCCCATATCTCCACATATAATTGTAATGTGGCTGTAATCCCGGCATATGGATGTGTAATTTAGTGAACGGAGGAACGTCAATAATGAACAGGATTTTGATTATAGATGATGATAAGGAGCTTTGTGCACTGATCAGGCAGAGTGTTTTACAGGAAAGCATAGAAGCCGACTGCTGTTATTCCGGAAAATCCGGTCTGCTGCAGCTGAAGGAAAAGGAATACCAGCTTGTCATATTGGATGTCATGCTGCCTGGTTTTGACGGCTTTGAAACTCTGGAGCAGATCAGAAAAGAAAGCAGCCTGCCAATTCTGATGTTTACATCAAAAAACGACAGTGCTTCAAAAGTGCGTGGTTTACGGGCAGGGGCTGATGACTATCTGACAAAACCTTTTGACATGGACGAGCTGATTGCCCGTATTCTGTCATTGATTAGACGCTATACCCGCTTTAACCCAACAGACGGACAGTTACAGACATTTGATTTTGACGGGCTGGTTATTGACTTTAATAACCGTTCTATCCATGCGGTAAATGGTGATTTTGAACTGCCGCCGAAAGAATTTGATTTACTGTTGCTGCTTGCAAAAAATCAGGGAAAGATACTGACAAAGCAGCAAATTTATGAAAATGTATGGGGAGAAGATTATGTCTATGATGACAGCAATATTATGGCAATTATCAGCCGTCTGCGCAAAAAGATAGAAGAGAATCCGGGCAGTCCACGGTATATACAGACAGTGAAGGGGATTGGCTATCGTTTCAACAGGGAGGTGTGAATATTGTATACAGAAGCAGTTACAATGATTGCACTGGGTGTTGCATTTGCTTCGGTTTGCGGGGCTGTTTTTATAGTCCGGCGTGTGAAAAAGCAGCTGCTGGAAATGTCTGACATTTTGGAAGATGTAAAAAATGGAAATGGAAACAGGCGTATCTTATCGGAAACACATGAACTTGTGGCTCCACTTGCTTATGCAATCAACGATATTATCCTGTCCTACGAGAACAGGCTTTCTGCCTGTCGTCAAACAGAAGAAACCAACAGGCAGCTTATGACGAGCCTTTCCCATGATGTAAGGACACCGCTCACCACACTGATAGGATATTTGGACGCTGCACATAAGGGGATTGTTGATGGGAAAGAACGTGACGATTATATAGAAACAGCCCGCCGGAAAGCCCACGATTTAAAAGAATATATAGATGTGCTTTTTGACTGGTTCAAGCTGGGCTCAAATGAATTTTCGATGAATATATCTGTTGTTGATTTAACGGAACTGACACGGAACATACTGATTGACTGGATACTCATATTTGAAGATACGCAGATAGATTTCACAGTGAACATTCCGGAGCAGCCGTTCCGGGTGCAGATCGATCCGGACGGATATATGAGGATATTAAACAATCTGATACAAAATGTGATTTCCCATAGCCATGCGGATAAAATAGAAATATCTTTATCAGGGCAGGGAGGGAATATAAAAATTCTTTTGTCTGATAACGGCGTGGGGATTGAGAAGGAGGATTTGAAACATATTTTTGAGCGGCTTTATAAATGCGATAAAGGGCGGTCTGAAAAAGGCAGCGGACTTGGTCTGTCTATCGTACATCAGCTTGTAGCCAAATTGAATGGAACAATAACAGTGGAAAGCACACCGGGAGAAGGAACCGTTTTTATCCTGCTTTTCCCACTGGCAGAATGAATCGGTACTGTTTTTTATGGTGGCAATAGAATCTCCGTCCTGCGGGGATTTTATTGTTATAAATGCAAGGTTAATGCAAGGTTCGTGCAAGGTTAGTGCAAGGTCGGCGTGATAGAATAGCAGACATGAAAAACTTTTATTTCATAAAAGGGAGGTTTCGCAATGAGCAAGTATGTAATTGAAACGAAAAATCTAACAAAGCAATACGGAACACAGAAAAGTGTCGCCAATCTGAATATCCATGTTCGGAAAGGGCGTATCTATGGTCTGCTGGGCAGAAATGGAGCCGGAAAAACGACGACAATGAAAATGCTGCTTGGACTTACACAACCGACTTCCGGGGAAGTGTCGATTTGGGGAAAGCCTTTGGCAGAAAATGAAAAGAAGCTGCTGCCCCGTATCGGCAGCCTGATTGAATCCCCCGGATTTTATCCTAATCTTACCGCTACGGAAAACCTGCGCATTTTTGCTGCCCTGCGGGGCGTGCCGAACCGAGGCGCGATTAAAAACGCGCTTGATCTGGTTGGTCTGCCTTACAAAGATAAGAAGCTGTTTTCCCAATATTCACTTGGCATGAAACAGCGGCTGGCGATTGCCCTTGCCATTATGCATGATCCGGAACTTTTGATTCTGGA
>CAJTPO010000031.1:7442-55179 GCA_910578115.1 uncultured Lachnospiraceae bacterium
GAAACAGCGGCTGGCGATTGCCCTTGCCATTATGCATGATCCGGAACTTTTGATTCTGGACGAACCTATTAACGGTCTTGACCCGATTGGAATCGCAGAAGTCCGTTCCTTTATCCGTGGCCTCTGCAATGAGCGTGGAAAAACAATTTTGATTTCCAGCCATATCCTTTCTGAAATTGCATTATTGGCTGATGATATAGGCATTATTGACCACGGCGCATTGCTGGAAGAAGAAAGTCTTGCGCAGCTGGAAGCAAAGAGCAGCAAACATATCCGATTTGTTGTTTCTGATACGGCACAGGCGGCAAGAATTTTAGAGCGTATCTTCTATGAAAGCCAGTTTACCATACAGGATGACCATAATATACAGGTGCATAATCTTGATTTACCAATAGGAAAAATTGTTACTGCTTTTGTAGAAAATGGCTTGGAAGTATCGGAAGCCCATACTTGTGAAGAAAGCCTTGAAGATTACTTCAAACGTGTAACAGGGGGTGAAGGGATTGCTTAAACTTGTTATTTGTGAGTTTTCGAAATTGAAGCGAAAAAAATTTATATGGATGGTTATTCTTTCGGCATTTTTATTTCCCGTGCCGCTGACAGCAATGATGACTATGCCCCAGGCAGCAGGACAATATGACAGCAAAATAGATATTTTTAATGATTATTTTCAGTTTGTTATGGGATATGGGATAGAACTTCTTTTGCCATGTGTGATCGGGGTGATGGCGGCCATGCTCTTTTTTATGGAACGGGATAATGATACATTTAAAAACCTGCGTACAATCCCTGTCACAAGCACACAGATGATTTTGGCAAAAATAATTGTCCTGTTCTTTTTTGGGAGTATTTTTAGTCTGACATCGGCTTTTATATCAATTCTGTGCGGCGGGATGATCGCAGAAGTAAACAGCATTGCTTACAGATTATTTTTTGCGCTGGAAATGGGGATTTTTATTACTGCCGGGACGCTGCCGTTAGTTGTTATCGTGGTGTTCTTTAGCAAGAACTATGTATTTTCTGTTTTATTATGTGTTTTTTACAGCGTCCTGAGTTTGACAGCCGAATCATCTTTTGGCGCACTGCCTAAACTGATGTGCTGGTTAATGCCAATTCCGTTTACAACCCTCTGGAGTGCAGGGGATTTAATCGCACATGGAGCCATGGACGGCGTGGGGATGCTGGAAGATTTAATTCCGACGACGTTTCAGACAATCGTTATTTTAGCTGTTGTTGCTTTGCTTTCTGTTATATTGGTTGATTATATGTATAAAAAGAGAGGAGATGAATGATATGTTTCGCATGGTTAAGACCGAAATATGGAAATTAAAGCGGTATCATATGATATGGGCGGGTGTTTTTCTGATGCTGCTTTCCGTCCTGCTGACGCTTTTTTCCACAACCGCATTGGACGGAACAGTCTGGACGTTTTCTTTCTTTACGGAACAGGTGATCAAAAACAATGTTACCATGATTTTTCCCATGTGTATTGCTTTGCTTGCCGGATATATCATAGCAAGGGAGGCAGAAGACGATACGCTCAAAAGCATTTTGACGATACCTGTTTCATATAGCAGTTTATTGTGGGGGAAGCTGTTTGTATGTGCGTTGCTTTCTTTGTTTTTTGGACTGGTAAGTGCGGTATTCACGGTAACCGCTGATCTGATAATGGGATTTCCGGGAATTTCTGTGACATCAGTATTGCAGACATTTATGCAGATTATGTTTAGCTGCCTGTTTTTGTATATTGGTGTCATGCCTGTGATTGCATTCGCCGCCCGTATACCAAACGGACATATGATCGGAACAATTATTGCTTTTGTTTATGGTTATGGCGGTATGTTTGCCTCTGGAAATGCTGCGTTAGCCAATATTTATCCCGTTACTGCAAGTCTGGGCTTAATCAGTTACCGAAGTTATGATTCTGCTGTACATTGGAATGTATCAACCTGTTTGCTTAGTATGACTGCGGCATTGATGATTTCTGCTGTTTTTGTATTTACTGCAAAAGGAAATGTACCAGTTAAAAAAGCAAAAAAGCGTAAAAAGGCAATAGCCAGAAAAGGGTGGTAAGTGTGGATATAGAAATGAAAAAGGAAATGCAGCGGGGCGCACTTCAAACATTACATGATGGGAATCTTCAGTCTGGATCTGTCGAGACCGCTGCGCCTTGAGATCGAAGACTGGAAAGAAGAGTATGCGGCAGTGGTGGAGAAATATCTGTATCAATGAGGTAAGGCCTCTTTTTTACAGTTTCCACAAAAACAGGGGCAGTCTGTTGACTAATATCACGGAAATGGTGGATTTGTGAAAATTAGATTGACAGAAGCTGTATATCAGTATAAGATAATAATAATCAACATAATAAAACTATTTAATAAAGTGCGTGTAAAAGACAGAAATACAGGAAAAGATTTAAAGGAGGGTTTACAATGAAGGGAACAATGAAGACTGCGGTGATGCTGGATATCGGCAAGATCGGTTTTGAGGAGCGGGAGATTCCGCAGGTGAAGGACGACGAGGTGCTGGTGAAGCTGGAGTATGTGGGGATCTGCGGCAGTGACCTGCACTACTATGAATCGGGAGCGATCGGTGATTTTATCGTGAAACCGCCTTTTGTGCTGGGACATGAGCCGGGCGGCACGGTGGTGGAAGTCGGTAAGGACGTGAAACATTTAAAGGTCGGTGACAGAGTTGCATTAGAGCCGGGCAAGACCTGCGGCCACTGCGAGTTCTGTAAGACGGGACGTTATAACCTGTGCCCGGATGTGGTCTTCTTCGCGACACCGCCGGTGGACGGGGTATTTCAGGAGTATGTGGCGCACGAGGCGGATCTGTGCTTCAAGCTGCCGGATAATGTGAGTACCATGGAAGGCGCGCTGATCGAGCCGCTGGCAGTGGGATTCCACGCAGCCATGCAGGGCGGAGCCAGAGCAGGACAGACGGCGGTTGTTATGGGAGCAGGCTGTATCGGTCTGGTGACGATGATGGCACTTAAGGCGATGGGCGTATCCAGAGTGTATGTGGTAGATGTTCTGGAGAAGCGTCTGGAGAAAGCGCTGGAGCTGGGAGCGGACGGCGTGATCAACGGCAGCAGCACGGATGCGGTGGCGGAGGTTATGAAGCTGACGGAGGGCAGAGGCTGTGACCTGGCGATCGAGACGGCGGGAACGCAGATCACCACCGTGCAGACCATGCATATGACCAAGAAGGGTGCGACCATCGTGCTGGTTGGCTACAGCAAGAGCGGTGAGATGACACTGCCGATGAGTCTGGCTCTTGACAAGGAGCTGACGTTCAAGACGATCTTCCGTTACCGTCATATCTATCCGATGGCGATCGAGGCGGTAGCTGCGGGTAAGGTGAACCTGAAAGGTATCGTGACGGATATCTTTGATTTGGACGAGGCGCAGAAGGCGATGGATTACAGTGTGAATAACAAGGCGGATATTGTGAAAGCGGTGATCCGGATTTAGATTCCCTTTTAAATTTCTATAAATACTACAAACAGGAACTGCAGCGACCTGAATCAGGCGGCTGCAGTTCCTGTTTCTGTGGAAATTTGTTATGTCATTTACTAAGTATGATGGGGCTGATTATGTAACAGCTTCTTTACGGTCAATTCTCATACCGGTTGGACTTCCACACGATATCCACCAGATGGGCGATACACAGTTTCAGCTGCTCCAAAGGCAGGCTGCCGTCCGCAAGCGCGGCACGGATATTGTCGTGGTCGCCGGGGATACCGGGCATTACCAGATCGTTTCCGGCACGCATACAGCCGGAAGCGGTGCAGTCCGGGCCGTTGTGGGTGGTGGTCCAGTCGGTCATGAATACGCCCTTGAAGCCCCACTCGTCGCGGGCAGCCCTGGTGCACAGGTCATAGTTGTTGGCGACATGGATGCCGTTTACCAGATTGTAGCTTGTCATGATGGACATAGGCTGACTTTCCCTGACAGCGATTTCGAAGCCTTTCAGGTAGATTTCGCGCAGGGTACGCTCGGAGATGACGGAGTTGGAACCCATACGGTTGTCTTCCTGGTTATTGCAGGCATAATGCTTGATGGTAGTGCCGCAGCCGTATACGGACTGTACGCCGTCGGTCATGGCAGCCGCCATCTTACCGGAGAGCAGCGGATCCTCGGAGTAGTATTCAAAGTTACGTCCGCAGAGCGGATTGCGGTGGATGTTCATACCCGGTGCAAGCCACAGGGTTACGTAGAATTCATTCATTTCTTCCGCTACGGCTTTGCCGACTTCGTGCATCACTTCTTTGTCCCAGGTCTGGGCAAGCAGTGTGCCGATGGGGAAAGCGGTACAGAACTGATAATAGTATTCTGCGCCTTCGATATCGGCATTTCTTGCAAGGAAACCGTGCTCGATACTCATCTCGAAAGGAACGGGTTGAATCTCGCCGTCTACCACCGGATAACGCTGGAGCAGACGCAGGCCGGCCGGTCCGTCCGCCAGAACGATGGGCGTCAGGTTTTTATCTGCCAGAGCGCAGCTGCTTGTCTGGGCAGCAGAGCCGGGAACAGAGATACCTGCGGAGCCGAGAGCGCTTTCCTTCTGCTCGTCGCTGGCATTCTGACTCCTGCCGGGATCACCGGTAGCTAACAATACCAGCTGGTCCGTGCTCAGGGAATCTACAAATTCCTTTACTTCGGGAGCGATATTATCCTGTTCTCTGCCGTAGACAACGGTGGCTGTCTGCAGGGCGGATGCATCTACGGTGAGGGCGGGCACCTGACCGGCTTTTGCCAGCCATTCGCTTCGCAGCGCGGCCACAGCTTCTGCGGGTGCGGACAGTTCTTTCAGCTCGTCGGTGAGCGGGCAGATATTTTCCGTCTTTATGAGCAGGGCATCGTCCTCCAGATTCACGATACCGGACAGGGCTGCGTCGGCGATGCTGTTGCCCACGAACAGGCCGTAAGCGCCTTTCTCCAGTACCCAGCCGGGCGTCTTTGTGCAGTAGGAAGCCAGGGTGTAGAGCGGAATCTCCACGGTCAGATCCTGTGCCTCACCGGGGGCAAGGAGTTTCGTCTTGGTGAAACCGGCCAGCCGGCGGTATTCCTTTTCCATCTTATCCTGCGGGCAGGAAACGTAAACCTGTACGACTTCTTTGCCGCTGTAGCTGCTGCCGGTGTTGGTAACATTTACGGTAACAGATACGGTGTCGGCTGCGGACAGGGTGATTTCCTTTACAGCGAGGGCGAAGTCCGTGTAGGACAGGCCGAAGCCGAAAGGATAACGCACAGGCACCTGGAAGGTGTCGAAGTAGCGATAACCCACATAGATGCCTTCTTCGTATTTCTCGGTATCCACGTTGCCGTTGTTGTGCGAGAAAGTTCCGGCGTTCGGGTAATCCTCGTATTTGCAGGCCCAGGTATCGGTCAGTTTACCGCTGGGAGTCACGTCGCCTGTAAAGAGAGAGGCAACGGCGTTTCCGGTCTCCATGCCGGCCTGAGAGATCAGTACCACGCCGGAAATATTTTCATAGGTGTCAAGGAAAGACAGATCAATGATACCACCGGAGTTGATCAGCAGGATCACGTCCTTGTACATGCCGCAGATGGTCTTTAAGATCTCGGATTCCTTTTCATTTAAGTAATAGTCGCTTTCTTTGGCGAAGCGGTCGGCGCCTTCGCCTGCGATACGGCTGATCACGTATACGGCCGTGTCCGCATCGGTCTTCTCCGGAAGATCGCCTGCCGGCATGGCGTACTGTGTAGCGGCATAGATATGGAACTGTGCTACGGAATCACAGCCGGACTTGTCGAACTGTTCCCAGATCTTGTTGCGCCACTCGATACGTGACTGCTCGTACTGTTTGCGGAAGCTCTCCACCCAGTCTTCGGTGGTGATCTCATAGCCGGCAGCTTTCAGGCCGTCGTAGATGCTGACCACATCACGCTCGTTGACGTCGCCGGAGCCGGTGCCGCCCTTGATGGGGTTGGAAGCGCCTGCACCGTAGAGCGCCAGTCTGGAGCCTTTGGCAAGCGGCAGAACGCCGTGTTCGTTTTTCAAAAGGACGAAACCTTCCTCGGCAGCTTTTTTTGCTGTCTCGCGGTGGGCCGCTTCGTAGGGTGCAACGTCCTGTGTGGGTCTGCCGGGCAGACTGGTTGCTTTCAGTTTTTTGTTCATGTCTTGTACCATTCCTTTCCGTATAGAATTATTTATAAAAATGGTATGATAAAACAGGAAAAGATTCTATTAATTTTCCGGGAAAAATGTTACTATACTTATATAGGATTTTGGCGTGTAGCTCCTGCTGATAACTCACTTATGTACAGCGGCAGTATAAGTGGGCTGCAGGCAGTACGGAAATGGAGAAAGGTATGCGGAGAAAAGTCAAAGAACAGGTTTCCCATATGGAATTCCTGAACCGGGAAAATGATTTCCGGCATACGGATTACGAAGAAGAAATGCGTGTATACCGTTATGTGCGGGACGGGGATCCGCGGGCTCCGGAGGAGGCACGCCGCAGGTTCACAGCAGGCAGACAGGGCCATCTGTCAGATGATCCGCTGACCAATATGAAGTATCTGTTCGTGGCTTCCGTGACGCTGATCATCCGCTTTGCCATCACCGGAGGCATGAACAGTGAGACAGCGTATACTTCCAGCGATTACTATATCCAGCAGATGGATAAATGCGTAACCGTTGATGAAGTGAGAGATCTGCACCTGGAAGCGGTGGAGTATTTCACCAATTACATGGCGGATTTAAAGAAGGAGAAGATCTACTCGAAGACGGTGATGCAGTGTATGAATTATATATCCCGTCATCTGAGCAGCCCCATCTGTGTGGCGGAGATTGCCAGACAGGTGCACAGGAATCCGGATTATTTATCGGCGCTGTTCAAGAAAGAGACGGGGAGAACAATCTCGGCTTATGTTATGGAAAGTAAACTTTTGGCCGCGGAGAATATGCTGTTGGATTCAGATTGTTCCTGTGCGGAGATCAGCGCTGCATTTGCCTTTTCGTCTCAGAGTTATTTTACGAAGATGTTTCGGCAGTATACCGGGGAAACACCGAAGAAATTTCGGGAGAAACATGTGTATGGCGGGCTGTAGAAGAGAAAGCCGAAAGAAGCGGCGCCGGCCTGATCAAAAAATTAAGTGAATGCATAGAATCTATGCGTAAAAAGGAGGATTTAAGTATGTGCCAGGTAGATTTATCATTGCTTCAAAGACTTACAAAGCCGGAAGGAAAGGTTGACGTTGTGCTGGATACGGATACTTACAATGAGATCGACGACCAGTTTGCGCTGGCCTATCTGCTTTGTCAGGAGGATAAGCTGAACTTAAAGGCTGTATGTGCGGCGCCTTTTCACAATGCGAAGTCAACAGGACCGGCGGACGGTATGGAGAAAAGCTTTCAGGAGATCCATCATATTCTGGAATTGATGGATAAACAGGAATATGCCGGGCAGGTATACAGGGGGTCTGTCTGTTGGCTGAAGGATGAACATACTCCCGTGCTTTCCGATGCGGCACAGAAACTGGCGGATCTGGCGGTGGAGTATTCTTCTGAGAAGCCGTTATATATTGTGGCGATTGGCGCGATCACCAATGTAGCCTCCGCCATTCTTTTAAGGCCGGAGATCATAGATAGAATCGTGATTGTCTGGCTGGGAGGAAATGCCCATGACTGGCCGCATAACAGGGAGTTTAACTGTCAGCAGGATGTGGCGGCAGCCCGGGTAATTTTTAACAGTGGGGCCGCGCTGGTGCAGCTTCCCTGTATAGGTGTGGTATCTTCTTTTACAACCTGTGCCGGTGAACTGGAGATGTTTTTGCGGGGAAAGAACAGATTATGTGATTATCTGACCGATATTGTGGAAAGGGATGGAGCTGCCGAGAGTCCCTACAGGACCTGGACACGGGTGATCTGGGATGTGACTGCTGTGGCCTGGCTGCTGGATGGTGATTTTATGGAGGACAGGCTGGTACCCAGTCCGATCCCGCAATATGACCACCATTACAGTTTTGATCCTGACAGGCATTTTATACGGTATGTCTATCATATTAACAGGGATGCTCTCTTTGAAGATTTATTTGAGAAACTGACATCCCTGAAGTAAGAGGGTTATTGTTCCTCCATGCGCTGAGTATGGTATTGACAGGCTCGGAGCAATCCATATATTCTATAGCAGCGGCTGTCCTTCGCCTTCAGGCGGTTTTCAATGGGCGGCCGCTGTCAGATTTATCGACAGGGTCTTCTCAAAATCGGTCAACGGATTTATCCTATAGTAGACCGAAGCGGTTAACGGAGGTGATGCCATGAATGAGAAGTTCTTTTCTCTGCCGGAAGAGAAGCAGAAAGCAATTCTTAATGCCGGCTATCGTGTGTTTTCCCAGAATTCTTATAAGAACAGTCCCATGAGTGAGATCGCGCAGGATGCCGGCATCAGTAAATCCTTATTGTTTCATTATTTTCATAACAAAAAGGAGTTGTATCTGTTTCTGTGGGACAACTGTGCCAGACTGACCATCGAATATCTGACCAGATACGACTGTTACAGTCATAAGGACCTGTTTGAGAGTATGGAGCGGGGCATAGCGGCGAAGCTGGAGATCGTCCGCATGTATCCGGATGTGGCAAATTTTGCGCTCAGGGCTTTCTATGAGAAGGATCCGGAGATCAATGCTGCCGTGCAGGAGAGTTATCACAGATATTTCAACTTGAAGGCTGACGAGGCGCGGATCAATTTCGATCCGGAACAGTTTATTCCGGGGCTGGACATCTCCATGATGTACCGGGAGATGTATTGGGCATCGGAAGGGTATCTCTGGGAGATGATGCAGCGCGGGGATGCGGATATCGAACAGATGCACAGGGATTTTGCAAAGCTGCTGGAATTCTGGAAGAGCATCTATCTGCGGAAGCAGTAAATCATGAGACGGAAAAGAATATTTGACAGCGGGCAGGATCGTTCTGCAGGTTCGCCTGCGGATCAAAAATGAGCAAAACGGCATGGAAACGGAGAAAATTATGGAAGCGATCAAGACAGAGAATTTGACGAAACATTATGGAAAGGCCCGGGGCATCGAGCAGATCAGTCTGACGGTCAAAGAAGGAGAATTCTTCGGCTTTATCGGGCCAAACGGAGCCGGAAAGTCCACGACGATCCGAACATTGCTGGGACTGATCAGCCCTACGGGCGGACAGGCGGCCGTGCTGGGATTCGATATTGTGAAGGAGAAGGAAAAGATTCTGGCCGGGACCGGTTATCTGCCTTCCGAGGCCATGTTCCATCCCGGTATGCGGGTGAGGGATGTTTTGAAGTTCTCTGCCGATCTGCGCAAAAAGGACTGCCGGAAGGCGGCGGCCAGTCTCTGTGAACGGCTGCAGCTGGATACGTCACGGAAGGTGGACGAGCTTTCCTTTGGCAATCGGAAGAAGGTGGCGATCGTCTGTGCCCTGCAGCATGATCCGAAGCTGCTGATCCTGGACGAGCCGACCAGCGGCCTTGATCCGCTGATGCAGAAAGCATTTTTCGAGATTTTGCAGGAGCGGCATGAGAAAGGGACGACGGTGTTCCTGTCCAGTCATATCTTATCCGAGATACAGCATAACTGCAGCCGTGCAGCCATTATCCGGGAGGGGAGAATCCTTGTATGCGACAGTGTGGAGGCGCTTTCTCAGAGCAATGCCAGACGGGTGACGGTTCACGGCAGTGTGGAGCTCGCGGGCTTACCGGGGGTACGTGACAGGAAGGAGTCAGAAGGGGGAATCAGTTTTCTCTACAGCGGTGAGATGAAAGCGCTGCTGCGGATGCTGGCGGCAGGAGACATCTCGGATCTGTCTGTTTCGGAGCCGGATCTGGAAGAGATTTTTCTTCATTATTATGAGAAGTGAAGTTTACATAATATTGATATACATGCCTGCCTGGATGGAAGTTTACCGCAAAATATGGGAAATTGCGATTAAATATGGTAAAGGGTTTTTGCAAAAATAAAGCATCTGAAAATGTGAGAATATTGAAAACGGGTCAATTTACAGATCGAATTACGGATCAAAGGAAAGGGATGGTAAAATAGTATGACACTGATAAAACATGAACTGCGGCAGGGCAGGCTCTCTTTGACGATCTGGACGGCGGCTGTCGGCACCCTTCTGGTAATCTGCATTTTTCTTTTTCCGGAGATGAAAGGGCAGATGGAGGGAGTCAATGATATGTTTGCTTCGATGGGATCGTTTACGGAAGCATTCGGCATGGACAGGTTGAACTTCGGAACGCTGATCGGATTCTATGCGGTTGAGTGCGGCAATGTGCTGGGACTGGGCGGGGCATTCTTTGCATCGCTGTGTGCGGCGGGGATGCTCAGCAAGGAGGAGAAGGACCGGACGGCGGAATTTCTGCTGACCCATCCTGTCAGCCGCAGACGGATCGTGACCGGAAAGCTGCTGGCAGTCTTCGTACAGATCATCGTCATGAATGTGATCGTTTATGTGATTTCCGTTGGTTCCATTGCGGCGGTGGGGGAGGAGATTCCCTGGAAAGAACTGAATCTGTTTCATCTGGCCTATTTCCTGTTGCAGCTGGAGCTGGCGGGAATCTGCATCGGCATCTCCGCCTTTATGAAAAAAGGCAGCGCGGGCGCAGGACTGGGGATCGCAGCGATGATGTATTTCCTCAATCTGGTGGCCAACATTACGGAGGCGGCAGAATTCCTGAAATATATCACGCCTTTTGGCTATTGTGAGGGAGCGGATATTGTGGCGGACGGATGTCTGGACGGCAGACTGGTGGTTGTGGGACTGGTATTGGGGGCAGTTGGCATTGCGGCGGCTTACCTGCAGTATTGCAGGAAGGATATTACCGTCTGATGGTTTTAACGTCCGTCGCAAATTTACTGCCACATACCATCCTGTCATAGAGGTTGAAAAACGTTGTTGATCAGCCGTCTGCTACAGGTGCAGATCCTTTCGGTCAAAGATCATGATCCCCAGCGCATAAAGCACAGCGGCGCCGGCCAGCAGTATGAAGATACCCGCAGCAGCCTGGCCCTCGCCGGCAAGAATGCCGTCAGGGTTAAACAGGGTGAAGAAGGTAAAATACTTTGCTTTTTCCGCATCGCCGCCTACGTTTGCCAGCATCTGCAGTACGTACATAAAGATCGGAATCCCGGCGCCGGCCGCAACGCTGTATTTTGTATCTGAGAACAGGCAGGAAGAGAGAAAGCAGATGCTGCCGATAAACAAATGCAGGCACAGCAGGCCGCCGTTCAGCATCAAAAGAGCCGTTACATCAAGTTCTCCCGGGAAACCGCTTCCAGCACAGACCAGTTCCAGCCCCGTGCTGTAAAGAATAAGCAGCACAATACCGCTGATGAGCACTTTCATCTGCGTAAAGGCAATGGTGCGCCGCTTTACGGGAGCGGCGGTCAACAGGGCCATGGAACCCTTGTCTACATATTTTGCGATCAGGGCATTGCCGCGCAGTATGCAGAATAGCATCGGAAAGATCAACAGGATAAATCCGTAAAGATAAGATACCATAAATCCCAGAAGCGTGGCCGCATGTGCTTTCATGCCCACAGAAGCCATAAATTCCGGCATGGCTTCCACAAAACCGTCTAAAGTCTTCATCAGCTCAGGGTCGTACATGCCGATGATAATGGATACATACATGGTGATGACCGCGCCGAAAATGACCAGCAGTTTTATACTTCCTTTCATTTCGCGTTTATACAGTGCCATGTTCAGCATGGGTTTCCCCTCCGTAATAATTCATAAAGATTTCTTCCAGACTCTGCTTCGTTGTAACGGTAACTTCCAGTCCATTGCATACACCGTTAAAATCCAGGGCAAATGCCCGGGCTTCGGCCTCGTTTCCAAGGGTTACCGTGTACCTGCGTGTATGCCGTTCCCGCAGTGCAGCGGCAGCATCCACGGCAACCATCCTGCCGTTGCGGATGATCCCGATACGGTCACAGGTGCGCTCCACTTCCTCAAACATGTGGCTGGACATTAGGATCGTCTTGCCATGCTTTTTTTCTTCCGCGATCAGATCAATGAATCTGCTCTGCATCAGCGGGTCAAGGCCGCTGGTCGGTTCATCGAGGATGAGAATATCCGGGTCATGCATAAAGGCGGCCACGATCCCCAGTTTCTGTTTCATCCCTTTGCTCATCTTTTTGATCCTGCCTTTGGGGTCCAGGGCAAAACGTTCCAACAGTTCGTCCCTGCGGTTCAGGCTGCCGATCCTGCGGTATTCCGCGATAAATTTCAGGAATTCCGTGCCGGACATATCTTCAAAGAAGCTGATCTCACCGGGAATGTAGCCCAGTCTTGCCTGCACCTGCTCCCTTTCGTGCCAGCAATCCAGACCGTCGATGGTACAGCTTCCTGCCTTCGGCTTCAAAAATCCCATTAGATGACGTATCGTCGTCGTCTTGCCGGCGCCGTTCGGGCCCAGAAACCCGAAGGCCTCTCCCTGGTCTACGTGAAAAGATACATCAAACACGCCTTTTTGGCCGCCATAATCGCGGGTCAGGCTGTCCACTTTAATGACACTCATAAAAAATCCTCCTGATCGACTCTTTTCGATGGTCCTGGAAATTTACTGCAAGTATAACATATGTGAAATCGGTTCACAACGTGGTATCAGTCGATTGCTTTTATCCCTGATGCGGAAAGTTTCTTAAGATTTTCCAGCATATTGTCTAATACTTCCGGAGAATGCCCTTCCCATCGGGTTACCTCCGCCACGATTTTCAGCGGCTGTTTGTAAATCCGCTTTTGTGCCGTGGAAGAAGGAACCCGGGCTGAATACTGTTTTTTCACTCATGAGTTTTGCTCCTTTATAATGTTTTATTTACTGTCAGCAATGACAGGGAACTCTTTTTTTCTACGTCTTTTTGTCAACAATACGTCTATGCGAATTAAGTTATATCGCTGAATCATAACGCAATATAAATTATGCAATACAATGAGTAATGCAAAGATTTGAATCCACGGACGGCCTGCAAGGAATACGGCCGGTAAACAAACCAAAACACCAAACAAATGCGTTTTTGCGTTTTTTATCAACTGGCTTTTCAGGAAAGTAATGCCTTCTTCGGAATAGTCTTTCAGAAAATAATTATCTGTGTCTGGCTTTCCTCTCCACTGGTCATATTTCTTCTTGATCTGGATAATAAATTTACGATATTGATTTACACCCAGTAAACGATATAATTTTTGCTCCATAAAAACCGCTCCTTTTTATTATCAGTTCTGATTATAAGGTATTATAATTCAAAATTCAATGATGTTTACAACATTATTTCGCAAACTGCCGGACGCATGAAGAAAATGTGGAAGAATGTGACGCTGTAAGGGCGAAATAACCCTTGATTTATGTGGTCTTTTTTATACTTTAGAGGAAGAAATTTAATGTGAATTTTATTGTAAAGACAAGCGGTTTTTTGTATAATTGAAGTGTAGCAGGAGCAGGATATATCGTATCTTATGTCACATATTTTTAGAAATCGAGGTGTTAAATTGCAGAATGATACAATACAGATAGAGGAAGTCATAGCAAAGCGTACCGCAAAAAACAGCGTATTCCTTGACCTTTTTCAAAACAAGAGTTATCTGCTGAAACTGTATAAAACGCTTCACCCAGAGGACACCACAGCGACAGAGGATTCCCTTACAGATGTAACGATTACAAATGTATTGACGGATAACCTGTATAATGATTTAGGTTTTATTGCTAATAACAAGCTGATGATACTTGTGGAGGCACAATCTACATGGACAGTGAATATTTTAGTAAGAGTTTTGCTGTATCTGGCACAAAGTTATCACGAATATTTTCAACGTACCTGCCAAGACTATTACAAAAGCAGGAAAGTAAAAATGCCAAAACCTGAACTTTATGTGATTTTTGCTGGAAATAAAGGGCGGAAACCCGATAAAATAGCTCTGTCAAAAGAATTTTTCGAGGGTGCGGATATAGATATTGAGGTGAAAGCCAGGGTTATTTGTGAAAGCGATACAGATGACATTATCAATCAGTACATCATTTTCTGCAAAGTTTTTAATGAGCAGACAAAGCAGCATGGAATGACGAGGAAGGCAGTTACGGAAACTATCCACATATGCAAGGACAGGAATGTCTTAAAGGAATATTTGCTTGATAGAGAAAAGGAGGTTGTGACGATTATGATGAGTTTGTTTGATAATGAACAGATTATAAAGTCGTTTATCAGAAGTGAACGGTATGATGTTGCAAAAGAAAAGGCTTTACTTATGTTGAAAAATGGAAAAATTACAGTTGATGAGATTAGTAAATTTTTCCCGGAACTAATTGAAAGTGACATAAAAGAACTTGAAGGCGAGGTTATGCATTTGGCGTAATTGGTAAAACGATTTGATATCAAAATAACAGCGTAAGGGCGCAGGGAATAGTAGATTGTAAACCATGCGCTTTTTTTGCAGCTAAAAGGGGCGCATATATGATTGAAATATCCAAAGCGTTGGTCGGCCGCCTTATAAAAGAACAGTTTCCACAATGGGCGAATCTGGAAATTGAACCGATGGAACACAGCGGACACGATAACAGAACATTTCACCTGGGAGAGGAAATGACTGTGCGCCTGCCAGGCGGAGAAGAATATGTCCCGCAGGTCGAAAAAGAGATGAAATGGCTTCCGGTGTTAGCCGGGAAGCTGTCTCTGCCGATTTCCTGTCCTGTTGCGCAGGGAAAGGCGGCCGGATTTTATCCGTTTCCGTGGTCGGTCAATCAGTATATTCCGGGGGAAACGTTACATAAAAATAATATCCTCGACAGCAACCAATTTGCCGCTGCACTGGCGGATTTTCTAAAAGAGCTGCAAAGTATTGATACGAAAGGCGCGCCGCCGGCAGGCGAGCATAATTTTTTCAGGGGTGCTCACCCATCTGTTTATAACGAACAGGTAATGACTGCGCTGCAGAAATTGTCCGATATTTTACCGACGTATAAAATCCGGAAGATTTGGGAAAATGCAGTTTCGACGAAATGGGAAAAACCGCCTGTGTGGCTGCACGGCGATATTGCGCCGGGAAATCTTCTGGTGGAAGACGGCAGGCTTTGCGGCGTCATTGATTTTGGAATTATGGGGATTGGTGATCCGGCCTGTGATTATGCGATGGCCTGGACTTTTTTTGACGGCCAAAGCAGAAAGTATTTTCTGCAGGGACTTGATGCAGGAACTGTTGACAGAGCGCGCGGATGGGCTTTATGGAAAGCGTTGATTACGTACCGTTCATCTCAGGCGTCCGTGGCGGAGAATGCGAAATACACGATCAATGAGATTATGAGCGAAAACAAAGAGTTTACAGAAGGAAAGCCCCTTAAAACCGGGATAATAGTTTGTAAACTGTAAAATATTTGAAATATTCAGGTTGCCGAAACCGGAGAAATAGCGGATAATAGTCTGGAACGGAGGCGCACATGTTTCAGATCATTTCAGAAAATTTTTTTGTACCGCTGGCATCGCCGAACAAAGCAGTCTATTGGGAATGTCTGGTAAAGCTGTTTACGGTCATGAGCCATCAGCTTTCTTTTGGTGTGGAAAGAGATATTCTGGTGCAGGAGCTGCAGTATTATTTTGAGCAGGAGCAGGCGGCTTCCATGGCGGAAGAGGGCTTCGACGGCAAAGGCAGCCGGGATAAGGCCAACTGGATGCTGCGGCGGTTGGAATACTATGACTGGATCGAGATCGAGACGGACAAGAGCTATGTCCAGCGGGCCAGTTTTAAGGAATATGCGGTCAAGATCATCAGAACCCTTCTGGAGATCGAGGAAGGGAAGCAGATCGAATATCAGGGTTATATCTATACCATCTACAGTCTGGTGCGCAGCAGCACGGATAATCCGGGGATCGTGCTGCTGTCCATTCTGGAAAACACCGACATGCTGATCACAGGGTTGAAAAACCTGAATTCCGGAATAAAACACTATATAGACGAACTGACGAAATACAAGACGCCGGCAGAGATCATGAACGTGCTGTTCAATGATTATATTGAAAATATCGTGGACAAGGCATACCATCGACTCCTGACTTCCGACAATGTGTCCAAATTCCGTCCGGAGATCGTGGAACGGCTGGAAGCGAAAAGCCGAAGCCGCGCCTATATCGAGAAGGCCAGCGCGGAGCTTGCCGGCATCCGCGAGATCACGCCGCAGCAGGCGGAGGAGCTGGTCTATCAGTATATTCACGAGATCATAGACGCTTTTCAGAACATGGATGAGATTCTGGCGGAGATCAACCGGAAGAATACGCAGTACCAGAAAGCGGCCATCAACCGGGCGAAATTCTATCTGATCGGCGGCGAGGACGTGAGAGGCCAGCTTAAGGAGATATTGTCTGCGGTCAATGAGAAGATCAATGCGGAGGGCCTGGAACTTGGCGGCATCTACAGGATCACTTTCCTGGACGAGCTGGTAAAGATCTACAGCGCCGGCGTGCTGGACGAGAGGTCACTGTTCGTTCCTCTGGAAGGGAAAAAGGAATTTAAGCCGGTGGCGCTTTTTAATGAGCTGCCGGACGAGGCGCTCAGACAGGCCAAACTGCAGAAGATGATGGAGAAGATGGAGCGGGTGTTGAATCCACAGAAGATCGACCGCTATGTGCTTGACTGCCTGCAGGGCAGGGAACGGATGCTGGCCTCCGAGCTGCCGCTTGCAACCACGGAGGATTTCGTATATTTGATCTATATCCGGCTGTACGGGCAGCGCAGGACGATGCGGTATGCGATAGAAGCGGCGGAGGATATTACGGTCAATGGCTATCGGTTTCGGGATTATGTGATCCGCAGGAAAGAGAAGTAGAAGGAGTTTTACGAGGATGGATTTTTTAGAGGGAATGCTGCAGAAGGATAAGGACGAATTTACGCGGATCTGTAATCGTCTGCTCAGCAACTGCTTTATCTGCAGGCGCAATGAGACGGCGAGAGGCGATTACTATTTTATCACCAGATATAAGGAGAAGTTTACGCAGTATCTGGCGGTGACCGGTTACCGGCTGGAGATCAATGAGGAATACGGCGTGGTGCAGCTGACCAATCCGCTGAATTATAACCGTTACAATATGAAGCTTTTTGAATCCGTGATTCTGTTGATCCTGCGGATCTTATATGACGAGAAGAAGCGGGAGCTGTCCGCCAGCGATGAGGTGATTGTCAATATGGGCGACATCCATGAGAAGTTTCTGAGTCTCAAGATCCGGGACAAGATGATGGACAAGACCACGCTGCGCAATGCGATCAGTACCATGCGGCGTTTTCAGCTGGTGGAGGTTCTGGACCGGGAGCTTTCCAATGAGGATTCCCGTCTGATCATCTACGATTCCATCCTGATGGCAGTGCGGGTGGAGGACATCAAGCTGGCTTATGAAAAGCTGGAAAACTATCGAAAGGGCGGAAAGTCGAATGAAGAAACTGACGAGAGTGAAACTGATCAACTGGCATAGGTTTACCAACGTGCTGATCGATCTTGAGAATTCCGTCCTGATCTCCGGTGAGAACGGTGCAGGCAAATCCACACTGCTCGATGCCATCCAGTTTGTGGTGACCTGCTCCACCAACTATTTCAATAAGGCGGCCCACGAGAACGGCAAGCGGAAGCTGACCGGCTATATCCGCTGCAAGACCGGGCGCGAGAACAGGCCCTATGAGCGGACCGGAGAGATCAGCGCCCATGTGGCCCTGGAATTCTATGAGGAGAAGCGGCAGAAATATTTTATCGTCGGTGCGGTGGTGGACTCCGCGTCGGAAGGACAGGAGAAGACGGTGCGCTATCTGATGGACGGGGAGCGGCTGGAGGACGGACTCTTTTTTCAGGGAAAAGTGCCCAGATCCATCGCCCAGTTCCGGGCCGGTAACGGGAAGAAGATCAAGACCTGGTGTACCACGGAGAAGGATGCGAAGCAGATGATCAAGAACCGCTTCGGCCGTCTGGAAGATAAATTCTTTAAGCTGATCCCCAAGGCCATGGCTTTCCGGCCCATTGATGATATCAAGGATTTCGTCTATTCGTATGTGCTGGACGAGAAGGAAGTGAATATCGACATTCTGCGGGAGAATGTGCGCACGTATCAGGATCTGCAGCGCACACTGGATAAGATCAAGCTGCGGATGGGGAGGCTGGAAAAGATTGAGGGATTCTACAGGCAGGTGGAAGACGGCACGCGGAAAGACCGGATGTACGAGTATTTTCTGGACCGGATAGAAGTGGACATTCTGGAGGAGGAGATCAGGCAGCTGGAGAGCGTCATCGTGCACGATACCTACAGGCTGGAGCGGTGGAATCAGGAGATTGCGGAAGCCCAGAAGGAGAAGGAAGAGAGACAGGCCATCCGGGACAACCTCTATGCGGAGCTGGCCAGTGACAAGGATTTTATCGCCAGAGACGAACAGCAGAAGAAACTGCTGCTTTTGGAGGAACGTGAAAGGCAGCTGTCCGGGGAGCGGCAGCAGCTGCTTACAAGTGTGAATATGGCGAAAGCAGAAGTCAACCGGCTGTTGCAGGTGCCGGACGCAGACGACTGCATCCGGTCATACGGCGAACAGCTGGGGCAGCTGGAGAAGACGGTGCGGATCGATGACTTCAAGGATACCCTGCAGAAGGTTATCGCCTACAAGAATTATATGAGCGACCGGGTCTATAAGAGGCGTGCGGAACTGGATATGAACCTGCGGGAGCTGTCCGGGCAGAAGAAGGAATGGGACTTGAAGATCGAGAACCTGATGAAGAAGAAGCTTTCCTACCCGGAGGAAGTCACCCGGGTGATGAATGCCATTAGAGAGGAATTCGTCCGCATCGGCAGGACGCCGGAACCGCGGATCCTGTGCGAGATGCTGGAGATCACGGACGATTCCTGGCGCAATGCGGTGGAGGGGTATCTGAATACGCAGCGTTTCTATATCCTGGTGGAGCCGGATAATTTCGATATCGCCCTCGGCACTTATGACAGACTGCGCAGGGAGAAGAAGACTTACGGCGTGGGGCTGATCAACACGCAGAATCTGGAGGGGTACGATACCGCGCCGGAAGGATCTCTGGCCACGGTGGTCACGTCCGGCAACAAGTATGCCAGACGCTACATCAATATGGTGCTGGGCAAGGTGACCATGTGCGAGCATTACAGCCATCTGAAGAAATACAAGACGGCCATCACCAGAGAGTGTATGCGCTATCAGAACCACGTAGCAAGTGCCATCAAGCCTGCCATCTTCGAGACGCCCTATATCGGCAAAAACGCCATCCGGGTACAGTTGGAGCAGGCAAAGCATAAGAGTAAAGAGCTGGAAAATCAGATCAAAGAGAAACAGAATGTGCTGCAGAAGCTGGAAGAACTGCAAAAACCCCTTTCCACGGAGACGGATACCGATATTAAATACCGCGTGGATGTGCTTGTGGAACTCAGGAACACGGCGCAGGAGATCAAGAACTGCCGGGCCAACATCGCCACGCTGGAGAAAAATTCCAATATGATCCTCAAGCAGATCCAGCTGTCGGAGCTGGAGAAGATCATCCGGGAGAAGGAGGAGCAGATCGCCAGAGACAACCGGCGGGTGGGACAGACCGAGCAGAATATCGAGAATACCAGAGGAAGGCTAGCCGACCGGCAGACCTCCCTGGTGGGGCAGAAGGCGCGCTGTGCGGAGTTTGCCGCCAGACAGGAAGAAGATATCGTGCTCTGGGATCATGATTATGAGAAGCAGCTAAAGGACAAAAGCCACGAACAGTTCAAGGAGAACTTCGCCCGCAGAAGGAAGGCCAACCAGACCACCATAGCCAAATGCACGGAATCCATGACAAATGCCATGGTGGAATACAAGACCGCTCACGACTTCGGCGCGGCGGCCACGCTGGAAGGATATCCGGATTTCGAGGCGGAATACAGCAAGCTGAAAAGTTCCGAACTGCTCAGTTATGAGGAGAAGGTGGAGAGCGCAAGACAGTCCGCAGAGGAGGAGTTCCGGGAGCAGTTTCTGGCCAAGCTGCAGGAGAATATGAAGAACGCCCAGACGGAATTCAAGGAACTGAACAAGGCGCTTCGGGATATCCGTTTCAGCAACGAGAAGTATGAATTCCTGTTTATGCCCAGCAAACGTTACCGCCATTATTATGAGATGATCATGGATGACTTTAACGCCGTGCAGGGAGAGTCCATTTTCAGCGGTCTTTTCCACGAGAATCATAAAGAGGTGATCGACGAGCTGTTTGAGCGGCTGGCGCTTGATCATGAGAACAGCGCGAAGGCACTGGACGAGTTTACGGACTACAGGACCTATATGGATTATGATATCCGTATCCTGCACAGTGACGACAGTTATTCGCTGTATTCCAAGGTGTGTGAGGAGAAGAGCGGCGGGGAGACCCAGACGCCTTTCTATGTGACCGTGGCCGCCTCCTTCGTGCAGTTGTACCGCAACGGTATCGGCGGCGAGGCCGTGGGGCTGGTGATGTTCGACGAGGCTTTTAACAACATGGATGACGAGCGGATCGGCGGGGGGCTGGAATTTTTGCGCAGGCTGCCGCTGCAGATCCTGATTGCGGCGCCGCCGGACAAGATCCAGTATATCAGCCCCTTTGTGGAGGAAACGCTTTTGGTGATGACGGATGAAAAGGTGAGCTTCGCGGAGAGGTATTACAATGGTGCAGTATGACAAGATGATCCTGAACAGGCTGTTGGACACTTATGAGTCCAGCCTGCTTTCCACAGGAGAGAACAGAAGGAATATCCATATCGAGTTCCGTTTTACGAAAAAGGCGCTGCCGGCTTACTTCGACGAAAGCTCTTCGGAATATGAGCGGATCCACTTTTTCATGGAAAGTCTGGAGGAAAAGCAGCTGATACGGATCTGCTGGCAGGGAGGGCGCAAAGGGCATATCATCGCCAGGGTACAGCTGCAGACGGAAAATCTGGAGACGGCCTATGCTTTTGTGCGCCGGGTGCCGAAGCAGGATCTGGCGGCAGGACACAGACAGCTGCTGAAAGAGTGCCTTGCGAAGGAGCCGACGCCGGTCTGCCGTGCTTTTGCGGCCCATGTGCTGGAACGTCTGGCGGAACATAAATCTGTGAAGGAATTCGTGCAGCTGGAGGATATCGCGTCTACCAGGCGGCTGCTTGCCGTGATAGAGGCCATCGAGAAGAATGAAGAGCCGCTGTACCTGCGGGAATTTTCGATTCGGCATTTCCAGGATTCCAAGGCCTTCGAGAAGATGGAAGGCAGGATCGCCCATATTTTCAGGCGGTTTCAGGAAGGATGCGAGGAGGCAGCCGTGGAGGAGATCCTGGCGGAATACGGCATCTACCATACGCCGGATTATGTTTATCTGAAAGGGAATGCGACGCTTTTAGTGGGAGCGGAGAAGATGGATCTGTCGGTGTTAAAGCAGGGACTTGGCATCTCCGGGGAGGATATCGGCAGGATACGGTTTGCGGGTACGGCAGCGGTGAAGCAGGTGATCACCATCGAGAATCTGACCACCTTTTTCCGCTGGCAGGAGGAAGACAGCCTGCTTGTATATCTGGGCGGTTATCACAACAGCGTCCGCCGCGCCCTGCTTATGGAACTCCATGCGGCCTGCCCGCAGGCGGCGTATCATCATTTCGGAGATATTGACGCCGGCGGGTTCGAGATCTACCGTGACCTGCGGGAGAAGACGGGCATTCCCTTCCGGATGTACCGGATGGATCTGGAGACACTGCAGGCCTATGAACAGTACGGCAGGCCGCTGACGGAGAACGACAGGAAACGGCTGCAGAAGATGCGCGGACGGGAAGAGCTGTGTGAGGTGATCGACTATATGCTGGCGCATGATGTGAAGCTGGAACAGGAGTGTATCAGAGGAGCGTTTTAAAAGAATCAAATACCGGATTAAGATATCCCGTATGCAGTGATACTGTGTGGGGGATATTTTTATATCGCAGAAAAGTTAGAAAGTATATTCTGTGAGGTAAAGAATTTACGCATCGGAGGTCAAAATTTTGCCTTCCGATGAAAATTGTCTGTCGCTATAATAAAAACATCTTAAGTAAACTTAATAAAGTGACAGGAGGTAACGGTTATGAGAAGGAAATTATCGGCAATGCTTCTGGCAGTGAGTCTGGTGTTTGGCTGTACAGGATGTGGCAGTGAGCCGAATCAAAGAAAAGAGGCAGAACAATCCGGGGCAGAACAGGATGGAACAGAAGAAGCAGAGTCGCAGGAGGATGCAGTACAGTCAGCTTCCGATGGGGAAAAAGTAATAACCATGTGGAGCGTTGCCACGGAGGGAAGTGCCACCGCTAACGGTGTGGCAAAAGCGATCGAAACGTATGAAAGTAATCATCCGGGGGTCAGGATCAAGCATGAGACTTTTGAAAACGAGGCTTATAAGACGAAGATCAGGACGGCCATCGCAGCAAATGAAGTACCTGATATCTTCTTTGCCTGGTTCGGAGCCTGGTCAGAACCTTTTGTTGACGCCGAAAAGGTTCTGAATTTGGATGATTACTATGCAGACTTTTCCGAGGAGATCACACAGGAGACGCTGTCTTATGCAACGTTTGACGGCAGTCTTTACGGAGTTCCGTCTTCCACACCGATCTCCGTGCTGTACTATAACAAGGCACTGTTTGAGGAGTATGGTGTAAAAGTGCCGGCTACGGCGGATGAATTTCTACAGGCATGCCAGACATTTACGGATAATGGTGTTCCGGCATTGTCTACCAGCGTTAAGGAAAACTGGGTGTTGGCGATGTTGTTCGATGCGCTGCAGCTGCACGCAACAGGCCCTGAGGATGCGGCAAAGGCGGTGACAAGAAATGGCGGTGACTATAATGATCCTGGATTCCTGCAGGCGGCACAGATGTTACGGGATCTGATCGATATGGGAGCGTTTATCGAAGGCGTGACCGGATTCAGCGGTGATGAGGCCAATCAGGCATTTATTGACGGGAAAACGGCTATGTATGTGCAGGGTTCCTGGCTGGCGGGAAGTATTCAGAATGGTGCGGAGAATCCGGATGATTTCGACCTTGTCCCGGTGCCCGTCCTGAATCCGGAAAGGGCAAGTGAACATGATTTCATGGGCGGCGCGGCGGAAGGATTTATGGTGGCGGCAGATGTGGAGGATCCGGCGGTCGTGGCTAATGCCGTATTTGAAATTTCCAGATCCATTTCGGAAAACTGTTATCTGGATGGTTCTGCGCTTCCTGCCTGGAAGGTGAATTATGATGACAGTCAGGTGCCGCCGATGATCCGGAAACTGGCAGCTTATTCCGCAGAAGCGACTTCTTACACCGTGTGGTTCAATGTCCTGATGACAGCGGATGATACGGAAGAATATTTCGATCTGACAGACCAGCTTTTTGTCGGCAATATTACACCGGAACAGTATGTGGAGTCTCTTGCAGATTATCTGAAATAATGGAAAGCGTGCGGGGAATGGAAGAGATCCATTCCCCATAAAAAACGGTGAAGGGGGAAAACTATGAATAAGGTGAGAAAGAATAAACTGGCTGTTGTTGTTTTTATCCTTCCTGCAGCATTTCTGTTTTTGGGGATTATTGTGATACCGATCTTTCTTTCCGGCTATTACAGTATGCTGGACTGGGATGGTATTTCGGAGGGGATGTTTACAGGGTTGAAAAACTACAGGGAGATTTTCACCAGTCCGTCCATTGGGTTTCCGAAATCAGTAGTCAACGTGCTGCTTTTGGCATTCCTGTCTCTGGTAGTACAGCTCCCTGTTTCGCTGCTTTTGGCCATCGTTCTGGCCAATGGCGTCAAAGGGGAAAGATTTTTTCTGTCGGTTTTCTTTATTCCGAATCTGATTTCCACGGTTGTGACCGGACAGCTTTGGATGAAGATCTATAATTATGAGTATGGTCTTTTAAATCTGCTGCTGCGCGCTCTGGGACTTGACAGTCTGACAAGGATCTGGCTTGGTGATATCAATACGGCTCTGGGAGCTGTTTTTGTGGCACAGCTGTGGCAGTATATCGGTTATAATATGCTGTTGTTATATGCCGGTATCAAATCACAGTCACAGGATGTGAAAGAGGCCGCCAGAATTGATGGGGCCGGGTCTGTCAGGATGGCATTTTCAATTATCATCCCACAGCTGAAACCGGTGCTGGAAGTTTGTACGATCTTTGCAGTGGTGGGTTCCCTGAAAATCTTTGACTTGATCTATGTGCTGACAGACGGTGGCCCTGTCCACGCGTCCGAGGTACCTTCCACGCTGATGGTAAGAATGATATTTTTCAGAAACAGATACGGGCTTGGAAGCGCTATGGCAATGTTTATCATATTTATCTGCTTTTTCTTTGCCGTATTGATCAGACAGCTGTACAGAACAAAAGACAAGGAGGAGAAACATGTCAGATATCATAAAAAATAAGATACCACGCTTTGTCAGAAGTATGCTGCTTCTTCTCTGGGCGGTCATACAGCTGTTCCCTGTCTACTGGCTGTTCACATTTTCGTTGAAGAGCAACCGGGAAATATTCGGGGAGAACGTAATAGGGCTGCCCAGGGAATGGTTGTGGGAAAACTATGAGAAGGCTCTGACAGTGGGGCATATGTTAAAATATTTCATGAATTCCCTGATCATAGCCGGTGGCAGTATTCTTGTAACGACTGTGGCGGCCTTAATGGCCGCATATGCGCTGGGCAGGCTCATATGGAAGGGAAGAAATCTTGCGAATGCCCTGTTCATGCTGGGTCTGACAATCCCGATCCACGCGGCTATGCTGCCCATATTTCTGATCATGAAGAATATGAGACTTTTGAATACGTACCAGTCGCTGATTCTGCCTTATGCGGCATTTTCACTGGCGATGGCCATTCTTGTGTCGGGCAGTTTTCTTCAGTCGATACCGGAGGAGCTGGAAGAGTCGGCATGTATTGATGGCTGTGGCACTTATGGGATTTTTTTCAGGGTGACACTTCCGTTGATGAAACCAGCTTTTTCCACGGTGGCGATTTTCACTTTTTTGAATGCGTGGAATGAATTTATGTTTGCGATTGTCTTTGTTTCGGATTCCAGATATAAGACATTGCCGGTGGGCATTCAGGAGCTTTTCGGACAGTATATGTCGGATTGGGGACCGGTGGGAGCCGCTCTTGTCATAGCAACTTTTCCGACGCTGCTTTTATACTGTTTCATGAGTGGAAAAATTCAGGAGAGCATGATTATGGGTGCTGTGAAAGGATAACGGTATGGGCAGGCGGATACGGGCAGGCAGGAAGAAGGCGACATGGAACAACTGGTTTTCGGAGCGAAAGCTGCAGCAGAAAATGCAGATTATTTTTGTGGCGATTATCATTGTCTTTGCAGGATTGATTCTGTCGCTGTATCAGTTTGTCATACGCATGAACCTGAAACAGTACGCTCTGCAGAATAACAAGGATACTATGATGTCCATAGGCAGCAGTGTGCAGGCCAAGATTAATTCCACCAATACACTGAGTAAGCAGATTATGATCGACAGTGTCATCAAGGCTTATCTGAATGCGCAGAACGGGCAGGATATTTTGCTGGTGGCGCAGGCGAACCGGGCGATCGATGAGTTTTTCTCGATAACGGAAGAGATTGAGTCGATCTATGTTTTCCGACTGGACGGAAATTATATTAAGATTGGGAATGAGACCATTTACTTTGAGGCGGACAATTTCTGGAGACAGGAACTGCAGGAAGCAATCTGGGCGAGACGTGGCGGGTACATGATTTTCTATAATGGAAAAGGGGCGTTCAGGGGGAAAAAAGAAACGAATGTGCTTACATTCTATCGGTTGATCAACGATGTTGACACACAGAAGCCGATCGGCATTCTGGCAATCAATATGAATAAGGATATTCTTTACGACTGTATTAAGGACTTCTCCAATGACATTAAGGGATTTTGTTTTATGGATGAGGAGGGAGAAGTGCTTCTGGAGAAAAACTGGGGGAATAAAGAGTATCAACTGGAGCTGGGGGACGTGTCTTATGGACAGGAAGGGAAAAACCGGATTTTCAGTGAAGAGGTTTTTTCCTATTACAGAATACCGAAGACGGGGCTGATCCTGCTGTCTTATGAAACGATCGGTCTGTTGTCGATGGTCACGAAAGAACTGTCCGTATCGATTCTGGTTATTGTCTGCTTTGTGCTTGCCGTATTTCTGCTGTTGAGTTATACCATGAGGCGGTATGTGACACGGCCGTTGGAGAAGCTGGTGACATCTATGGGGGAAGTGAAACAGGGGCGTTTCCACAGGGTAAGCATACGGCTTCCGGATGATGAGATCGGCCAGCTTAAGGATTCTTACAATCAGATGATGGTGGAGCTGAACCGTCTGGTGGAGGAACTGATCGATAAGGAGAAAGTGATCCAGAAGGCGGAGTTGGATATTTTGCAGGAACAGATCAAGCCCCATTTTCTTTATAATACGATTGATATGATTGCAAACCTGGCGTTGGAAGCGGGAGCGGAACCTGTATTTGAGGCATTGGAAACACTGGGAGATTTCTATCGGCGGTTTTTAAGTAAGGGAAGTAAAGAAGTTACGATCCTGGAGGAAATTGACATTGTACGGGATTATCTGCGACTGCAAAAGCTCCGATATGGAGATATTTTTGATGATGTATACGAGATAGATAAAACGCTTGTGGGCGTGACGGTTCCGAAGTTGATTCTGCAGCCTCTGGTGGAAAACAGTCTGTATCATGGAATACGAATGAAGGGAGAGAAGGGTCTGATCAGGATCAGCGTGGAGAAGGCGGACGGTATGGTGTGTATCTCCGTGTATGACGATGGCGTGGGGATGCGGCCGGAAACGATAAAAGACATATTGGATTCCAGAGAATTCCGTAGCTTTGGCGTGAAGGGAACCATTGAGCGGATCAATTATTATTACAGACAAAACTGTGAGGTTACGATTCGTTCAGAGATCTACAGGTATACGGAAGTGGTGATCAAACTGCCAGGGAACGGAGGAAGCAGGAGCAGGTTTCCGGAGAATGAATGCAATGCGCTGTCTCAACAGGTTGGGATAAAAGCGGCGCAGGAATGGAGTAGGGATTGAAATATCGGGTCATGATCATAGATGATGAAAGGGCGATCCGCAGCCTGCTTAAAAATGCGATCAAATGGCAGGACTATGATATGGAGATCGTGGGAGAGGCGGAGAGCGGGATAGAGGCGATCAATACCATTGATGAGATCAGGCCGCATCTGGTATTTGTAGATATTCGGATGCCCTTTATGGATGGGATTGAATTCTCAAGGCTTGCCAGAGAGAGGTATCCCAGATTAAAGATTATTGTCTTAACGGCATTTGATGAATTTGAGTATGCCAGGGAATGCATCAGCATTGGCGTGTCGCAGTATATTTTGAAGCCTGTTAACAGGGAAGAAGTCAAAGCAGTCCTGGAGAAGGTCAGACAGGTTCTTGAAGAAGAACAGGGACAGGAGCCGGACGGGCAGCCGGAAGAGCCGGAGGAATCTGACGGCGGGGATATGCCGATAGGAAACAGGATCCTTAGATATATTGACGAGCATTATACGGAGAATGATCTGAATCTGACTAAGACGGCAATGGAATTTGGTTATAATATGAGCTATTTAAGCAGACGGATCAAACAGGAAATGGGTAAGACTTTTACGGCGCTGCTGACGGAAAAAAGAATGCAGAAGGCGCAGGAGTATGCGGAAAGCGGGATGGTAATGTATCTGGCAGCTCAAAAGACAGGGATACCGGATCCTGTCTATTTCGGGAAATGTTTTAAAAGGTTTACCGGTATCAGTTATTCTGACTATGCCGGCAGAAAGGAGGATGCAAATGGAGAAGCGTAGAAGATTTGACGATGAGATCGAAAAGCTTTTCGGCGAATTTCAAAACAGTTTTTCGCGAAAAAATGTCGTCCTGTATGACAAGATCTATCGGGAAGTGTGGAAAAAGGATGAAAAAGCTCTGGAAAAGCAGGCAGAAGCTTTTGACAGGTTTCTTTGTGAAAAAGAAATAAAATTGTCGGAACATGATATTTTTGCAGGACAGCTGCAAAATTATCTGATGCGTTTTTCCCAGCCGCTGCCAAAAGATGGGGATCCGGCTGTGTTTGATCCGTATGAAGTGAAGACGGGGCCGGTAAATCCGCCGGAAAATGCACGGGAGACGGCAAAGATGATTATGGAGCACGGCGTGACAGCCAGGGAGGCCAGGCTGACAGCGTATCTGCCGGATGGTGTGGAGGCAGGCTATTTCACTCATTATCCTGTGGGACATGCCATTACGGGTTTCCCTTTTGTGGTTCATACCGGGTTGGAAGGCATCCGGCAAAGAATAGAGCAGAGTTTAAGGCAGAATAATCTAACACAGGCACAGAGGGAAACAGGATGGGCAATGCAAAAGACGATAGAATCCTGTCAGAAATATTTTGCCAGATATCAGGCGAAGGCGAAAGAATTGATCCAGACTTGTGCAGATCAGAGAGCCAGGGCCAGGATGCAGCGCATTGCGGACGCCATGGGACGCCTGCGGACAGAGCCGGCCGGGACGTTTTACGAGGCGGTGCAGCTTGTGATCCTTTTGCAGGAACTGATCCTGACACAGACGAAAGGTTCTATGTCTCTTGGGCGGATAGACCGGCTGTTATATCCCTTTTTGGAAAAGGACAGGGCGGAGAAGAAAGAAAATGAGGAAAGCGCGGGACAGTTGATCGATGCTTTTATGATAAAACTGGCCGGCTGCAGGAGCGCTTATCAGAATATTACACTGGGCGGTATCGATGAAAACGGCGACTATGCGGGCAATGAGATCAGCAGGATGATCCTTGACAGTGCCGGAAGGCTTGGGTTTGATCAGCCGCTGCTGAGTTTTCGGTTGAATGATAAAGTTCCTGACGGGCACTGGAATGAAATTCTGGATCTGCTGGCAGGAGGAGGAGGTTTTCCGGCGCTTTTCTGGGATGATACGATCATAAGGTCAAGGACAGACATGGGAGTCTGTGAACAGGATGCGGCAGATTATGGGATAGTGGGCTGTGTGGAACCGAGTATTTGTGGTAAAGAATTTTCCAATACGGAGGCAATGCGGATCAACTGGTGTAAAACGCTGGAACTGATGCTGAACGGCGGCAGATGCCCGGTGACGGGCAAAGAACTCTTTCTCAGGGAAAAGAGAAATCTGGACGAGATCACGTCTTTTGATGAATTTCTGGAGTGGTATCGGGAGGAACTTCGTCATGCGACAAAGGTGGGAGCGGAACTGTGTAATCTGATGGATCGCAGTTTTGCCGAAGAGTATCCGTCTACGCTCCTGTCGGTCACGCTTCAGGATTGTATTGATCGTCTGGAAGACTGTGGTGCAAAAGGGTGCCGCTACTGTAATTCCGCGATCAACCACACCGGGATCGCATCGGCGGTGGACTCCCTTGCCGCAATTCGGGAACTGGTTTATGAGAAGAAGATGCTTACGCTTACGCAGCTGCGGGATGTGCTGAACCGGAATTTTGAAGGGGATGGGGAGCTGCTTTCCTATATAAAGGAAAATGTACCGGCGTTTGGCAATGATCTTCCGGAAGCAGATGAGCCGGCGGCGGATCTTGTCAATGAAATGGCGCAGTATACGCAGAGCATGAGAAACGAAAGAGGCGGAAATTTTATGGCCGGTTTCTACAGCGTTTACCACCATGCGGCAATGGGCCGGTTGACAGGGGCGCTGCCCAGCGGCAGGAAAAAGGGTGAGTCGTTGTCCAACGGACTGTCTCCGGTTCAAGGGGCGGATCAGGACAGTCCGGCGGCTGTGATCGCGTCTGTGCAGAAGATGGACCAGACCAGATTTGCCAATGGTATGGTACTGGACATTAAATTGAATCCCGGCATGCTTAAGAAAGAAAGTCACAGGATACTTTTGCGCCGTTTTCTGGAGGTATATTTCAGACAGGGTGGAATGGAGATTCAGCTGAATGTGGTGGACAGGAAGACACTTCTGGAGGCAAAGCGCCATCCGGAGAATTTTCAGAATCTTCTTGTCAGGGTTTCCGGATTCAGTGCGTATTTCGTGAATCTTTTTGAGGAACTGCAGGACGAAATCATAAAAAGGACAGAATATGATCATAACGAATATACAGAGGATGTCGTTGGATGACGGACCGGGGATCAGGACAACGGTGTTTGTGAAAGGGTGTCCGCTGCATTGTCTCTGGTGCCATAACCCGGAATGTGTGGACAGGGAAGGAACGGTCCAGTTTTACGGATATTTTAAGAAGGTATTTCTTTATCAGGATGAGGCGGAAGAACTCTGTAAAAGGCTGCAGCGGGACAGGCCGCTTTACGAGGCGACCGGAGGAGGGGTTACCATATCCGGCGGGGAACCGCTTCTGTATCCGGAGGCGGTCAGCCGGATCGGTACGATCCTGAAAAGAGAAGGTATCTCTCTTGCCGTGGATACATGCGGCTTTGTGCCATGGCAGAACTTTGAGCAGGTACTGCCGGTGACGGAGCTTGTCCTGTATGATCTAAAAGCCGCAGGAGAACAGCGGCACAGAGAATTGACCGGAAAGAGTAACGTACTGATCTGGGAGAACTTCCATAGACTTTTGGAGGAGGGAACAGAGCTGCTGATCAGGATTCCTGTCATCGGCGGAGCTAATGAGAATGAACTGATGGAACTGGTCGGGAAGATACCGGCGCGCGCGAACATAAAAGCGGTGGAATTTTTACCCTATCACCGATATGGAGTCGGCAAATATGAGAAACTGGGCAAAGTATACCGGGGTGCAGCATTTTGGACACCAACGAAAGAATACTTTCGGGAGGTGGTCGGATTATTAGAAGACAAAGGGATCCGATGCTTCATACAGGGGGAAATGCCGTCTGATACAGGTGCAGATCCGCTTTTGTGCCATGGAAGAAGGAACCTGCCCGCGGAGGATGGCGGCAGGAGTCGAATCCCATAATTTAATCACAGGCATATTTCTGAATAGTTTTTCTCTACAATATATGATAATATGATTCTATACCTATGCTTAGCCAGGAAGCTGTCTTAGCCAGTTTCCCGTCCTGTTCACAGGGAAAAGAATGCGAAATATACGATAAATGAGATTATGAGCGAAAACAGAGAGGAAAACTGAAATTTGTGTGTGGGGGATGAAAATGGAGTATAGAAAACTATCCGTGGATGAAGCGGAACAATTTTGGAGTTTGATGAATCAACTGGATTATGAAACAAAGTATATGCTGTATGAACCGGGTGAGAGGGCAAAGAATCTTTCCATAATTGAGTCTGTAATTCGAGAATCCGTTGAAGGAAAAGACTTCCTGCTCGTTGCCGAAACGGATCATAAGCTTATAGGATACATATCGGCGCAAAAAGGTAATTTAAATCGTATCGCTCATTCTGCATATGTCGTTGTTGGCATCTTAAAGGATTATCGTGGCAAGGGAATTGGAACAGAGTTTTTTAAAAGATTGAATGTCTGGGCGGAAGAAAATAAAGTTGTCCGTCTGGAGTTAACTGTCATCTGTAAAAATGAAGCCGCAAAACACCTGTACACAAAAAGCGGTTTCGAGATAGAGGGTATTAAACGAAAAGCGGTTTGTGTAGATGGAGAGTATTTGGATGAATACTATATGGCAAAGGTAAGATAATTTCATGTTCGCAGGAGATTTGCAGAATTTGTGCGGGAGGAGCATGTATGGGAGAGTATGAGAGAAACATATGTGAGAGAAGTGGTCTGTACACCCAGATAACATGAATAGGCTGGAGGAAAACAGGAATGGCAATTACAATAAATATTTATTATAGCGGCAGAAACGGTAATGCAAAAAAATTTGCAGAGGAAATGATTTCCAGCGGGGTAGTGGATGAGATTCGTGCAGAAGATGGGAATATCAGATATGAGTACTTTTTTCCAATGGCAGATAAAGAAACGGTTCTTTTAGTTGACAGCTGGAAGGACCAGCACTCGATAGATGTCCACCACGCTTCCCCCATGATGGCAAAAATTATGGAACTGCGAGAGAAATATGACCTGCATATGAAAGTAGAGCGTTATAGATCTGACGAGGATGGAATGCCTGCAGCTGATCAGGCATTTATAAAGCAGTAAACTTATGGGCTGCGGTCTGTCAAAAGCAGTATAGGGCAGCAGTAAAAAAGGAATGTGTTAGAAAGCAGTATATATTGAACAGGCCTTTAATTTGCATTACAGTGGATTACTATGCAGCATAATAAGACAGAAGGAGAGAGGATGCCGGCTAATACAGCATTGCTGCAAGTGAGGACTTCCGCAGAGGATCAAGAAAAATCTACGGAGATTTTGGAAAAATTGGGCACTAATTTATCGGTAATGGTCAACATATCGTAAAAGGGAATTAGAACAGCTTTTATATTTCGCTAAGCAGTCATTGTTTAGCGAAATATAAAAGTTTAAAAATAATCAGGCATTTTCTAGTAGATTTTTATGATTCGCGTGGCAATATTTTCCCGGAAGCGCACATCATGATCGACGAGCAGCATGGTAGGGCGATATTTCAGAATGAGAGCTTCTATCTGCATTCTGGAAAAAACGTCGATGAAGTTGAGCGGTTCATCCCAGATATAAAGATGCGCCGGCGTCTGGAGACTTGCCGCGATCAGCACCTTTTTCTTCTGTCCTTCTGAAAATTCTTCCATATTTTTTGAAAACTGTTCCCGTTCCAGATCGAGCTGGCGAAGGAGTGCGAAAAACAGGCTTTTGTCAAGTTTTTGACCTTTGCAGAACTGCGTCAGGCTGCCCTTGAGAAAGCCCGTATCCTGATTGATATAGGAAATCACAAGCCCGGAGGCGACTTCCATCGTGCCGCTTCGGATTTCAACGCAGGAATCGTCAAAAGGCAGTATCGTCTGGGAGGTGGCAGCGGAGCTTCGGGAGACGGCGAGGGCATTTTTCTGTGCCGCCTGCTGTAAGATCGCCTTGATGAGCGTGGATTTGCCGCAGCCGTTCTTCCCGTGTAAAAAAATCCGCTCGCCCTGCATCAGTTCAAACTGCAGGTCTTCCAGAACGGGGCGTTCCTGTCCCGGATAACCGGCATACAGATCCCGGGCAAAAATCAGCCTGTCCTTGTGAAACTGCATCGGCATCAGCTTTAGCTGGGCCGGTGTTTCCAGATCCTGAAGCAGGCCTTCTTTTTCCTGAATTTCCCGATCCATCCGATATTCAAAGCTCTTGACCCGCGCCTGCATTTTGCGCGTTTTTTCGCCGATATGAGAGCGCGCATTTAAAAAACGGTCATGCTCCTTTGTGGGATCGAACCCGATCTTTGTACTTTCGTTCCGTTCCGCCCAGCGGGCACAGCGGTCGACGGATTTTTTTAAGGAAGCGATTTCCCTTAAATGCCTTTCATTTTCCGCCTGTGCGAACTGATCCATGCGCTCCTTATTTTGCTGCCAGCTGGAAAAATTGCCCGCCTGCACTTCGATCGTCTGCCGGTTTAAAACGAGCACATGATTCACGCAGGCGTCCAGTACATCCCGGTCGTGGGAGACGAGGATGAAGCCCTTTTTGGCCTGCAGGTAACGTTTTACGACCTCGCGCGCCTCCTGATCCAGATGGTTTGTAGGTTCGTCGATGAGCACAAAATCATTTTCGCCGGAAAAAAGCAGCGCCAGAAATATTTTGGTGCGCTCCCCATGGCTGAGCGTATCAAAGGGGCGGTACAAAAGCTCTGCCGGAGCGTCCAGCCGCTCCATTTCGATCAGGACGCGCCACAGCTCGCAGCCCGGTTTTAATTTGTCTAAAAATTCTGCCGCGCACTGATTTTGTTGTGCGGGACTTATTTCGTATGGGAAATAGTCCAAAACTGCCGGAGAGGAAATGATTCCGGTATATTCGTATTTTCCTGTTAAAAGCCGCAGAAACGTCGTTTTTCCCTTGCCGTTTCTGCCAAGGAATCCAAGTTTCCAGTCCGTATCCACCGAAAACGAAACATTTTCAAACACCGGATCTAAACTTCCCTCATAATAAAAAGTTAAATTTGTCACATTGATCTGCGCCATACCGTATCCTCCTTTCGGATCTGAAAAAGCCGGACGGCGAAGTTACATGAAAAAACAGAGAACCTCTGTCGCCAAAGAATCTCTGCCTGTAACATTCTCTTTTTCAAACGGATATGAGCACAGCAGTTAAAAACCCGATGCAGTCCGGGCATGCGCTGGCTATACAGGAATAATAAAAAAGAGCAAATGGCAATTCATCCACCTTTGGCAACACGAAATAACAGGGCACCTGTAGGGTACTGCGCCTGTCCGGACTGATGTTCGTGTTTCAAAATAAGCGGATTAAATTATCATTCGTGCTCTCCCTTCAAAATGATGATATAGAAATGGTAGCATAATATTTCTAAAAATACAAGATGAGGATTCCTTTTTGTGTGATTATGGAAAGATAGAGCGTTATTATCCAGCCCATTGTATTAAGAAGAAAAGTGAATGTTAATTTTCATAGACTTGTGAAATGTCTGCGAAAATTGACAAATTGACAATTTGAATTGCTTGAACCGGAATCAGTTTTATTGTAGGCTGAAAAAAAGGAGGCAATGCAAAATGAAATTCAACGAAAAACTACTGAAATTAAGAAAAGAAAAAGGGCTTTCCCAGGAAGAACTGGGAATGGAAATGCAGGTATCGCGACAGACCGTTTCAAAATGGGAGGCAGGACAGTCATACCCGGACTTCACCAGACTGGTTATGCTCAGTGATTTCTTTAATATGACGCTGGATGAACTTGTGAAGGACATTGATGTGCAGGAGGTGAGAGAAAATTCTCTTACAAATGAGAAAATAGATTCCATATACAGGGTTTCCCAGGAAGTAGATTCGATTTTTCAAAATAAAAGGATGAAAGATATTATAAAAGGAATCAAGTGGTTTATAGTGGGCAGCTGTATCTTTGTATGTCTGGTCATGATAATTTCGCTTATACTGCATTTCGTCTATCCGGAAGCCGGTACATTCTGGCGTACCTACTGACTTAAGACGGATTTTTGATATCCCATGTGCTGATCGCGGTGCATGGGATATCTGCATCTAATCATCGGAGTTCTTTTTGCTTATAAACCCTTTCTTGATTTCCTGTCTTGAGGTGCCGTGTTATGCAGCGGCGGTTATTCAATTTGTAGCTGGTTGCAATTCTACAAATCGGAAGTCATTGCTTATAATCAATATAAAACGAATAGTATGCTGTACCGCCATACCCATTATCAGTATCCCATTCCGCCCGAATCTCATAGATGTATCCGTCCGGTTTCAGTGTGATTTCGTTTCCGTCAATCTCCACATCCTCACTAACTGCGCTTGGATTGTTCCAGTATCTGTCGCTCCAGCACTCTGCGTTTAATATCCTATCCGGGCTTTTCTCAAAAAAGTTTAAAGAGGCAGTCTGTTCCGTGGTTTCCAATTTTACAAACATATCTTTACAGTCCAATGGATGCGCACCGTCAGCGATGAGTGATGTGGCTGTGCCGTCGGCATTCATCTTCTGCCACAAATAGGAACCAGTCAAAGTGTTGATAGAAGTGTTATCGCTTATGACAGCCAATCCGGGCGGCTCCTCTAAAATAATATTGGCATCTTTCTCGTCCAATAATCTATTTGCATAGCTGTTGAGTGCTTCGCACGGTTCATATTTGGTCTTATAACCGACACCGTCAATCACAAGGAACGGGTTATATGCCATAATTTCTGTCTGCATGCCATCAGACATCGTAAGCGTGAAAATGACGCCTTGCCCACTATACTCGGTGTAAGAGTTATCCTTATTATAGATAACTACATCTTTCAAATGTTTCACCAGTTCGTTTATATCAGTAATTTGAATCGTTTTGTCCGGCGGTGATAACCGCACTGTTGCCGATGCGATTTGAGCCGTATCCAGATTCTTATACGGTTTTTTCCCTCTAACAATAAACAAGACCACTCCAATAACACTCAATATCAATATGCAGGTTATTACAATGACTGTTATTTGTTTCTTCATAAGCAACCTCCGAATAAACTCATGGTTTACCAATGTCTTTATTATAGCACTTCATTTTACAAAATGAAATAAGATTCTTTGTACCAGATAAAATGATATTGGATAAATATGTGGGCAGGATTTCGTAGTTGTCGTCATTTGTGGAAAATCTAAAAGCCTGGATTTTTCCACAAAGCTTATTTCCTGGTACTTCTCGTAATCATTTACATCATGTTGAAACAGGGTACATTTTTTGATGAGTCCTGTCTTGAAGCCAGACGTAAAAACTGTGAACAAAAACAGCTATCCTGCTACATACGGGAATTAGAGAAGCACGGCTACCGTGTAGAAGCGCAGGCATGGCTGGTGGTCTGTGCTTTCAGGTGCAGCGGGATTTACCTACGGGCATAATTCGGTCATGCGGTTTTATGAGGGAACGGGCGCAGGCGCTTTTGGGGCCAGATATCCATGGAAAGATGCCCTGCACGGACCGGCAGCTGCATCGGTGGTAAAGATGGCAGAATTTGTCGGACGGATTCTGAAAGAAACAGCCGTGGAGGCGGTGCAGCAAAAGGTATGCCCGGAAGAATATCTGGAGAATGTCTGTGGACCGTGTCGGGAAATGTTGCGAGGAATATCCGTTTGGCGAGAGGAACAACGGGAAGAGCGTGTGATGGCCTGGAGGATAGGAAGGTATCGTTTATTCTATTTGTATACGGGATGTTCGGTGTATCTGTGTTTGGACGAGAATTGTGAAGCATGGTGGTTTGATCCAGACAGTGGTGCAGAGAGCCGGATCGGCAGGTTTGATGTGGAATGCGACAGCGTAGAGATCAGATTTAAGCCGCCGGCCGGTGATTTCCCTCATAGGGATTGGCTGCTGTTCTTAAAGGCAGATTGACGTATCAGTTCATAGACTTCCGGGCGTTCTGACTTTACGATATTACTACGCAATCTGAATAGAGTCCTGTTTTTATCAGGGTGATTCACTGTTAAAATAATTATATATAGAAAAATCGGGTCCAATGTCAATTTAGAAGGAATGTGTATTGGGCTGGATTGGAGACGTAATCGCAGCAATAACAAACAGGATGAAAGCAGGGGTGGAAAATGGACATTGCAAGGTATATAGAACGATATAGGACACCGTATAAATACGGCGGGGCAGTGATGGCCGGTTCCGGACAACCGGGAGCGTTTGACGAGAAGGGAGTGGATATTCCATTTGTATTCTGGCATAACGAACGTTATTACATGCTTTATACAGGGTATGATGGAATCGGTTATCAATCGGCTCTGGCGGTCAGTGATGATCTGGTACACTGGAGCTTTGACAGGATGGTACTCGCACGGGGAGAGAGCGGGAATGAGTGGGATGCTTACAGTGCAGCGGGCACCTGGATGATCAAGGAGAGTGACAGGCTGGAAGATATTCCGGTCCTGAAAAAGATCGATGGGAAATATTGGATGGTTTATCATGCGTATCCGGGGATGGGGTATGAGGAAGGACCTGCGGCGATTGGGTTAGCCTGGTGCAGCGAGGAGGATCTGGGAGAGTGGCATCGTCTGGAGCATCCGATCCTTACCTGTGAGGGCGGTGGTGCGTGGGAACAGGGAGGGCTCTACAAAGCCTGCATTATACGAAAGGATAATTTGTGGTATCTATTTTATAATGCAAAGAATAATGAACAGCGTTGGCTGGAGCAGACGGGAGCGGCGGTTTCGACGGATTTACTGCATTGGGAACGGATAGGAACGGAACCGCTTTTGCGGGTTACAAAGGGGAATTGGGACGGACGTTTTGTGTCGGATCCTTGTATTGTAGAACAGGATGGGATATGGTTGAATTTTTATTTTGGATATGAGAATGGACATGCGCAGGAAGGGTTGGCAGTTTCGGAGGATCTTCTGCACTGGCATAAGGCGGAGGAGCCGCTTTTATCCTGCGGTAGTACGGGAGAAATTGATGAAAATCATGCCCACAAGGCGTCTGTGCTTCGGAAGGATGGTGTGTTGTATCATTTCTATTGTGCAACCAGACCGAATCGAGAAGGGGACAGTACGAGCCTGTACGGAGAATGGAGAACGATCACGGTCGCTGCATCCAGGCCATGGAAAGGGGTGCAGTAGGAGGGAACAGGTATGGAACGATTTGATGATGTATTGGAGAACAGGGGCGGCAGTTATATTCTTCCTTTTTTCTGGCTTCACGGGGAGGCACACGAGATACTTCGAGAGGAGATTGATAGGATCGAGGCATGCGGTATACGGGAATTCTGTGTTGAATCGCGTCCACATCCTGATTTCCTGGGTGAGCAGTGGTGGAGCGATTTGGATATGATTATGCAGGAGGCCAGAATGAGGGGAATGCGTGTGTGGCTTCTGGATGATGATAAATTTCCGACAGGACATGCAGGCGGCGGATACGGGAAAGAGCCGGAAAAGGCGAAGCTTTATGTAGCAGAAAGGCATATGGATTTATGTGGACCGTTGGTGGAAGGGGCGGTATTGGTAGAGAATTTTCTTGGAACTGACGGAGAATTATTGGGCATTTATGCGTGTCCGAAGTCGAATGGAAAGCACCCGGATATTGCTATTGCAGAGGCGATAGATCTGACAGATAAACTGCATGGGGGAATCGTATATCTGGATATTCCGGATGGATATTACCGTCTGTTCGTGTTGTTTACAACGAGAAAAGGTGGTGGCAGGGATAATTATATGAATCTGATCGACAAAGAATCCGTGAGGGTTCTTCTGGATCAGGTGTATGAGCCTCATTATGAGAGGTACAAAGAGGATTTTGGCACAACCCTTGCCGGTTTTTTTTCTGATGAACCGGAGCTTGGCAATGTACCAGGATACGGATTTGAAGAAAAACTTGGAAGAAAAAATGTGAGACTGCCGTGGAGCAGACAGTTGGAAGAGATGCTGCAGGAACGATGGGGAGAAGGCTTTCCGGCAGGATTGATTGCGCTCTGGTATCAGGCAGGAGAGAAGACAGCGGCGCTGCGAAGGGATTATATGGATTGCGTTTCCATATTGTTGGCGGAGAATTTTTCGTTGCAGATCGGCGAATGGTGCCGGGAACATGGTGTAGAATATATAGGACACGTGATTGAGGATGATAATGCCCACGCGCGGCTTGGATGCAGCGTGGCGCATTATTTCCGTGCGGAAAAAGGAATGGACAGGGCGGGCATCGATGTGGTACATCTGCAGATCATACCGGGATTTAAGGAATGTGACCATCAATGGATCGCTTCCGACAGGGATGGAGAATTCTTTCATTATGGTCTGGCAAAGCTTGGCAGCTCACTTGCCCGTCTGGATGAGCGTAAGAAGGGAAGAGCATTGTGTGAGATTTTTGGCTCGTTTGGCTGGGCGGAGGGCGTCTGGCTGATGAAATGGTTGACGGATCATATGCTGGTACGGGGCATCAATCATTTTGTGCCTCACGCATTTTCGCCACGGTTTCCTGATAGAGACTGTCCGCCTCATTTCTATGCCAGGGGGAATAATCCGCAGTATCCATATTTTAGAGAACTGATGAAATATATGAACCGCATGTGTCATCTTGTGAATGGGGGAAACATGGATGTGGATGTGGCAGTTCTGTATCACGCAGACGCGGAATGGTGCGGAGATACGGAATTGTTCCAACGGCCGCTCAGAAAGCTGATGGAAAGACAGGTTGACTGTGACGTGATCTGGAGCGATCTTCTGCGGGAGAATGGTTATATGTTCCGGGAGGGGAAACTGTGTGTGCAACAGCAGATTTACAGCTGTCTGATCATTCCGTCATGTCAGTACGTGACGGCGGATACGGCGCAGTTTATTGTTCAGGCAAAGAACGCAGGATTCCCAGTGCTGTTCATGAACGGATTTCCGGAAAGGTGTCTGGCGGAGGAAATCGATGTGGAGGAGATCAGAGCCACAACGGAATTAGTGGCGGAAGAACAGCTGGCGGAGCGGGTAGAACAGCTGAGTGACAGGAGAAATTTTACAGTAAATTGTCTGAGAGGGGACAGGAAGGATTTAAGAGCATGTACCTACAGGCAGCAGGATGGGAGTATCTATTTGTTTTTTAATGAGCATCCGACAAGAGCAGTGAAGATAGAGGCAGTCTTCCGGGAAAAGGGAACCTTACTGCGGTATGATGCTGTCTCGAATCGGGCGGCAGTGGCAGGGAGCGCGGATGACCGGCTGATTCTGGAACTTGACGCGGGAGAGATGGCAGTATATATCCGTACGGAAAGGGTGGACCGAAGTAAACTTGGAGACTTCACAGAATTATTTCCAAAAGCTGATCCGGAAGAGGACAGGGTGGCAGATACAGCAAAAACTGGCCGGGTGTTGGAGGGACCATGGGAGATTGCATTGCGGGAAGAAGGAATTGCCGAGGTGTTTACTACAGTGTGCAGCGGTGTGCCTGGAAGCAGCCTGCGGTCTATAAATGGACCAAACGCATATCCCCGTTTTTCAGGGACGATCCGATATAGGACAGAGTTTGAGATGAAGGAAGATACGATTACAGACAGGAATTGGATTCTTGCACTTCCCGGTCTTCATGACGGCGCCCGTGTACGGATCAATGGACGGGAGGCAGGGGTGCTGCTTGGTGCGCCTTATAGGATGTTTGTGGGGGCATATTTGAGAAAGGGACAGAATCTTTTGGAGATTGAGACGGTAAATACATTGACGTGGCGGGTGCATGACGGACAATCGACGCATATGCAGATGTATCCGACAGGAATGGTAAAGGCACCAGTCTTGTATGGTGTGTGAGGAGAAGGTAAAGATTGAATAAGCAGTGATGCTTCGGAATGGAGGAAAAGATGAGACAATGGGCGACGAAGATCTATTATGGGGGAGACTATAATCCGGATCAATGGGAGGAATCCGTTGTGGAGGAGGATTTGCGTCTTTTTCGGAAGGCTGGAATCAATCTGGTGACGCTGCCGGTTTTTTCCTGGGCAAAACTGGAACCGGACGAAGGCGTCTATGCTTTTGAATGGTTGGATGATCTGATGAATAAATTTGCGGCTCATGGAATATCCGTATGCCTTGCAACGCCTACGACAGCACAACCGGCGTGGCTGTCGGCCCGGTATCCGGAGGTGCTGCCGGTGGATATTGCCGGGAGAAAGAGGACACATGGTATGCGTGTGTTCTTCTGCTATAACAGTCTGAAATACAGGGAACGGGCGGCGGCGATCGCGGAAGCCATGGCGGAGCGATATCATGATCATCCGGCTCTGGTCGTATGGCATGTCTCCAATGAGTACGGTACGTATTGTTATTGTGAGAACTGCCAGGCCAAGTTTCGCAGGTGGTTGAGAGAACGTTACGGATCTATTAAAAATTTGAATGACAGATGGCATACTTCTTTCTGGGGCAGGACGGTGTACAGCTTCGAGGAGATTATGCTGCCCACGGAGCTGAATGACGATCATCGATTCAACCCCGGCGTACAGTTAGACTATCAGCGGTTTGTGACAGATTCTACGGTGGAATGTTTCCTGAATGAATACCGGGTCTTGAAGAAATACTGTCCGGATATTCCGGTGCAGACAAATATGTCCGGCTATATTAAGAAGCTGGATCAGTTCAAACTGACGAAGCATATGGATATTTTGGGCTGGGATAATTATCCGGCGCCGGTGCACGAGACCAGTTTCGTGGCGTTGAAGCTGGATCTTATGCGGGGGCTAAAAGGGGGACAGTCTTTTATGTTGACGGAGCAGTCTCCGAACCAACAGAACTGGCAGACGTATAATAAGTTGAAAAGGCCTGGCGAAGTGCGTAGGCTAAGCTATCAGGCGTTGGCGCATGGTGCGGATACCTGTCTCTTCTTTCAGTTAAGACAGTCGGTAGCCGGACAGGAGAAATTTCATGGCGCCGTGATTTCTCATGCGGGCAGGGAGGACACCAGAGTCTTTGCAGAATGTTGTAATCTGGGAGCGGAGCTTGCAAAACTCGGCGATGTGTTCGTCGGAGCCAGGACACCGGCCAGGACAGCGATCCTGTTTGACTGGAATAATTGGTGGGCGTTGGAGAATTCCAGCGGGCCGAGTGTGGACATGGACTATCTGGAGACGGTACATAGATTCTATAAGCCTTTCCATGACAGGAACATTCCCGTGGATATTCTGCCTTTTGATGCCGAACTGACAGGGTATGATCTAATTGTTTTGCCGATGGTGTACATGATCAAGACAGGTATGGAAGAAAGATTTGAGCAGTTTGTCAGACAGGGGGGTATATTAGTCGCCACGGTCATGACAGGCATTGCAGATGAGAATGACAGATGCATACTGGGAGCTTATCCAGGGCCGTTAAAAGAGATCATGGGAGTATGGGTGGAAGAGACGGATGCGCTTTTTCCGGAGGAGAGGAACAGGATCTGTTTGACAGAAGAAGGAAGAGCGGAGATGGGGCTGTCGGAAACGGAAGAGGATTCCTGGGAATGCAGTTTCCTCTGCGATCGTATTCGTTTGAATACGGCAAGTGCGCTGGCAGTGTATGGAGAGGATTTCTATCGGGGAGACCCCTGTGTGACGGTAAATCGGTATGGAGATGGGATTGCTTATTATGTGGGAACAATTCCGGAAGATACATTTATTGGAAAACTAATAGAGAAGATCTGCAGAGATAAAAAGATAACGTCTCCATATCCTGCCAGTACCGGGATTGAATTGACCTGTCGCCAGAAGGGGGATATTTCTGTAATCTTCGTGATCAATCATGAAAGGAAAGCCGGTTGGGTGGATTTCGGTACGGACATGGCCGAAGACCTGCTCAGAGGAGGTACGGTATCGGGTAACTGTTCTATAGCAGCACAGGACGTTGGCGTATTCCGGGTTATGACCGGCAGTGTGCAACATTAGCGTTTTGTTATACAGAACGGCGGGTTGGAAAAGAATGAATAAATCCGCTTCGGAGTGGAGAAAAAGATGAATGGAAAGAACAGTTTCGAGAGATTGGAGAGATTGCCGGCAAAGCTGCTGCACGGAGGTGACTACAATCCGGAGCAGTGGCTTGACAGGCCGGATATATTGAAGCAGGATATCGACTACATGAAGGCTGCGCATATCAATGTGGTCACTTTGGGGGTATTCTCATGGTCGGTCTATGAACCGGAAGAGGGAGAATATTATTTCGAGTGGCTGGATGCCATTATGGATCGGTTGTATGAGAACGGTATCTATGTGATTCTGGCGACACCTTCGGGAGCCAGGCCTGCTTGGTTGGACGAAAAGTATCCAGAGGTGATGCGTGTCAATGAATACGGACTGAGAAATACGCATGGCATACGTCATAACCATTGTATGAGTTCTCCGATTTATCGTCGTAAAGTGACCGAAATGAACGAGAAGCTGGCATTGCGTTATGGCAGGCATCCGGCATTGATCTTATGGCATGTTTCCAATGAACTGGGTGGCAGCTGTTATTGCGAACTGTGCAGGGAACGGTTTCGGCAGTTTTTGGAGGAGCGTTATCATACGGTGGAGCGGCTGAATCAAGAATGGTGGACGACCTTCTGGAGCCATAGATTCGGAAATTTTACGCAGATCGATCCGCCGTCTCCGCGAGGAGAGAGCAGTATCCATGGGCTGAATCTGGACTGGAAGCGTTTTACTACATGGAACATGACAGACTATATGAAATCAGAGATTGAGGTGCTGCGTCGTATTACACCGGATATTCCCGTGACAACGAATTTCATGCGGCTGTATAAGGGTCTTGATTATCATCGAATGGCTCCGGAACTGGATATCGTATCCTGGGATAGTTATCCCGCATGGGGAAAACAGGGGGAAACCCTGTGGGATACTTTCGCCCAGACGGCCTTTGAACACAGTGTGATGCGTTCCATGAAGCCTGATCGTCCGTATTTGTTGATGGAGAGTACGCCAAGTATTGTGAACTGGCATCAGACCAACAAATTGAAAAGACCGGGTATTCACAGGCTTAGTTCACTTCAGGCTATAGCGTGTGGAGCGGACAGCGTTCTTTATTTTCAGTGGAGAAAGGCGAGGGGATCCTTTGAGCAGCATCATGGCGCTGTGATCGATCATTTGGGAACAAACGATACGAGAGTGTACAGAGAGGTCAGCCAGCTGGGAGAAGAACTTATGAAATTGGATCAGCTCTGCGGCAGTACGGCCCACAATGATGTGGCTGTGCTCTATGATTGGGAAAACCGGTGGGCAATCGAAGATATGGCGGGACTTTCGGATCGGAAGCGCTATGATGAAACAGTACAGGAGATATACAGAGTTCTCTTAAGACATGGGATTGATTCTGATCTGGTGTCTGAGGAGACGGAATTTGGTCGTTATAAGGTAGTGATCGCACCTATGCTCTACCTGCTTAAGCCACAGACTGCCTCTTTCATGAAAAAGTTTACGGAGGCGGGAGGCGTGCTGCTTGCCACATATATGAGCGGGTATGTCAACGAAAATACGTTGTGCTATCTGGGAGGTTTTCCAGGGGATGGCCTGCGGGAGGTCTTCGGGCTTTACAGTGAGGAAATAGACAGTCTGTATGCGGATGAGACGAATGGGGCAGTATTTAAGGACGGTGGGGATAATGCCTGCGAGATCAGGGATTTCTGCGAGATCGTGAAAGTACAAGATGCAGAAATAATGGCAGTCTATACGCAGGATTTTTATGCAGGAGAACCGGTGTTGACGCGAAAGGTATGGGGAGAAGGTCAGGCTTGGTATCTGGCAGCGCGTATGGATGAGGCTGGAATGTCTTCTGTATTGAGAAGGGTATGCGAAGCGGGAGGTCTGGAATGGGAACGTCTTCCAACCGGTTTGGAGGTTCATTACAGATACAAAGAAGGGGTACGTTATACGATTGCTCTGAATACGGCCAGAGAAAAGATAATTTATAAGAAGCGGTTGATCGAGGCACTGGATGCTGTGGTGTGGGAGGAAGAAATTAGTGATGCGGATGTAAAGGGTAACAGGTAAAGAGAAGGAAGATTAGGAATCGGGTGCTTTGGCATATCAGAGAAGTCTTTGTTATAATGTGGATAACCGGTTTGTGATCGAATATTTGGGAAGGTGAAAATACGGGGGAGGCAACAAGAATGAAGGTATTGTTAGTGGAGGATGAGGTGCTTACAAGAGAAGGTTTGTTGATGAGCATTCCTTGGGAAGCGCTGGGAATTGGAGAGGTGTTCACAGCGGAAAACGGGGAGGATGGACTGGAACTGGCCTTGTCTAAAGAACCGGATATTGTGATGACAGATGTGCGGATGCCACGGATGGATGGTATTACAATGGCTTTTGAAATCAGGAAGAAGAATAAAAAATGCCGTTTTATTTTCGTGAGCGGTTTCTGCGACAAGGAGTATTTGAAATCAGCTATCCAGCTGTCAGCAGTAAACTATATTGAGAAACCGATTGAGGTGGAGGAGGTCATTACAGCTCTAAAGCGGGCCATAAAGCTGTTGGTAGAGCAGCGTAGGCAGGAGGAGATCGAAGCGGAATATCGGAAGCAGTTTCATGGGCTGCTGGAAGATGTGCCGGAGGATGATCTTGTGCCTGCGGATTGGCAGCCGTCTATGCATCAGGCGGATAAGATTGAGCGGTTTATCCAGGATAATCTGGGGAACAGTGACCTGTCACTGACCATGTTAGAGGATCATTTTGATCTGTCGAAGCAGTATATGTGCTGGCTGTTCAAAAGAGAGAAAAAGATGACTATAAATCAATGTATTATACAACGGCGGATCTCCTGGGCGAAAGAGTTTATGCGGCGGAATCCGGGAGTCAGGATTAAGGATGTGGCGGAGAGAGCAGGGTTTTCTGACAGCAATTATTTTATCAAGATCTTTAAAAAGACTGAGAATATGACACCGGCGGAATATATGCATGGAGCGGCAAAGCAGTGATAAAGGCAAAGTTTAAGAATTTGAGCTTAAAAAAGAAAATGTTGTGTATCTATCTTCTGTCTTTTGTTTTTCCTCTTCTGGTCCTGTGCGTGGTGATCTATGTGGAAATCTCCAGGAGTATGCTTAAGAATGTCAGATATTCATCTATGCGAAGCTATGAACAGGCAAATGATTATCTGGAATACAGGGTACAGCAGATTATCCGTCTCTCGGATGTAGTGGTAATGAATCAGGAGATCAAGAACTATCTGAACAGTTTGGGAAAGGACATTTACAGTCAGATTGAACTTCGGGAGGAAATAGGACGGGCGATTCGGGAGATTGAGGGAAATGTTCAGGATCTGGCTATTCGGATCTATATCTCCGATCGGCTGCCGTGGGCGGTAGATGGAGATAATATATGGCTTCTTGCGGAGGCTGATGAAGCGGAGTGGTATCGGCATAAGAGAGAGGATAAGGTCTATTTCTCACCGGATCTTTATCTGGAAGAAGTATCTGCCGGCAAGAAGATAGCGCTTGTGCGGGATATTGTCAGTGATGACAACTACAGGAAGAGGATTGGCGTTGTACGGATCGATATTGAGTTGAAGGAGATCAGAACTACGCTCCAAAACGCAGCCATTACGCCTCATGCAGTGACCTATCTGGTTAATTCAGAGAACAGGATTGTAGCATCTTCCGACTTGGAACAGATGGAAAAACTGGGACTTTCCGGTCAGCTGGATGACAGATTTGCCTATGATAAATATTGGAACAGCAGTGAATTGTATAAAGACAGACTGGGGAATCAGACAGTCTATTATATGCGGGATAAGATCAGAAATACAGATTGGGAGATGATTACAGTTATTCCGGAACTGGATATGCTGGGGGATGTATTCCGTGTGCAGGGTATCGTGATCCTGGTGATGCTTGTCTTTTTCCTTTTGACGCTTGTGGGTGGTACGTTTATTATTTCCTGGGTAGTACGACGCATTGCGTATCTGGTTGACAGCATGAAGCTTGTACAGTCAGGTAACCTGCAGATTCATCTGGAGAATGACTGTGAAGATGAGATCGGTATTCTATATGATAATTATAACAGAATGATCGAACGAACTTCGGATCTGATGGAAGAGCAGTACCAAATGGGACAGAGGTTGAAAAGCGCAGAATTGAAGGCACTGCAGTCTCAGATCAATCCGCATTTTCTTTATAACACGCTGGATACGATCAACTGGTTGGCAAATGCAGGAAGAACGGATGAGATCAGCAGCGCGGTAGTGGCCATTTCCAAATATTATCGTCTGATCCTGAACAGAGGAGAGGATATGCTGTCTTTGCGAAAAGAACTGAGTCATGTGGGATATTATATCAGAATTCAGAATATGCGCTATCCCGGTAAATTTGATTACAGACAGGAAGTATCCGAGGAAGTTCTGGACAGTATTGTACCGAAGATTATCTTACAGCCGCTTGTGGAGAATGCGATTTTGCATGGTATTTTGGAAAAGAAGAATGAGAAGGGGACGATCAGGATTGGCGGGATATTGGAAGAGGGACAGACAGTATGTTTGACGGTGGAAGATGATGGCATTGGCATTGACACAGAGACAATGCGCCATATTCTGGATGGAAGTATCCGCTCTAAGGGCAGCAGCTATGGTGTAAGAAATGTAAATGCAAGGATACGGATGATGTTCGGCGAGGAGTATGGTTTATTTTTTGAAAGTGAGCCAGGCAAAGGAACTCGGATCACGATTCGTTTTCCGATGCGGGAAGAGTAGGAGCAGATAAGCAGGTTTGTGCATCTGTGGAACAGGTGAACGGAGGTTAGTGTGAAGCCTTAAAGTGGTGGTTAAGACATACTAAAATAAACGCCAGAAAGC
>CAJTPO010000032.1:0-41822 GCA_910578115.1 uncultured Lachnospiraceae bacterium
AAGCCCGAAAATACGGGCTATACCGACATATAAGAACTTCTAAAGAGATAATCTAAATTCACCAATAATTTTTGATATAAAAATTGATTATCATAACATTCTAAATATGCAAGCATACGTTTTTCTCTAAGAACAGATACCGCTTGAATATTATCAATCACTTCTTCCAGTCCGGCTATTTTATCCAAATCCTTAATACTGTCAATCACAGCCCGTTCTTTATCTGTTATCCGCACACCCCCGCTGTATTTTACTGTTTCAACTCCCTCATTACATTTGGAACATACATAACAAAATGTGTATCCATCAAATTCAAAATCTCGAAACATAGTACTGGAAGACACATAAACCTCATAAAAAATTTGGTCACTAATTCCATAATATTCCATTGCCGAATGATGAGAAAGATAAGAGGTAGGTGTGATCGCACCCGCAATTTGATAACGGTTCGCCAATGGAGCATCTGTTTCTCCACTAATGCATGTATAAAGATTATTTCGTATTTTTACTACAAGACCATCCTTTATCAAACGTTTTACTGCCGAACGCGCACTTTCAATGTTATCATAGTATTGATTTACATGTTCCATTGTGAATACGGGATATTTTAGTAATTGAAAATATAATTTCATGCTGTTTCACCGTTTATTTTTTTTTCAAAATAGTTTGATTTCAAACTGTTTAGCTTCATTCTTAATTTATACTATAATATTTTTTTCTTTCTGTCAAGTTTAAAATTTTATCAAAACAGTTTATTTTTGAACTATTTTTCACAAATAAATTCTTATGCAATAATCCAAATTCCAGTTTCATAAAAGAAAAAGAGCCTCAGATTTCTCTGAAGCCCTTCCATACTAACTATTTGTTAAAAAGAACTATCTTACATAGTTCCCATCTGCTTTGCAACCTCTTCCGCAAAGTTCTCTTCCTTCTTCTCAAGGCCCTCGCCTGTCTCAAAACGAACAAATCTCTTAACGGAAAGATTCGCACCATTCTCTTTGGCAACCTCTTCGATATACTTCGCTACCGTCTGTTTGCCATCCTCAGCCTTAACATATACCTGCTCTAACAGACATACTTCTTTCAGCTCCTTGTTGAGACGGCCCATCACTGCGCCCTCAATCACCTTCTCCGGCTTGCCTGCCATCTTGGGATCGTTCTTGATCTGCTCTGTGAGGATTTCTTTCTCATGAGCCTTGTACTCCTCGGATACTTCTGCCGTTGAAACATACTTCGGATACAATGCTGCAACCTGCATTGCGATGTTTGTCAGCGCTTCCTTCACCGCATCATTAACAACGTCTGTCGCTGCTTCCACAATAACGCCGATTCTGCCGCCGCCGTGCACATAAGACACAGCACAGCCATCATTTGCAACAACCTTCTCGAATCTTCTGATCGTCAGATTCTCACCGATCACGGCAATCTTATCAACCAGAGCATCCTTCACTGTCTTAGCAGAATCCAGGTGCCATGCCTCCGCCAAAAAAGCATCCATATCTGCCGCATCGGACTCAACTGCCTGCTTCGCAACCGCTTCCACATAAGCCTGGAAATCTGCATTCTTCGCCACGAAGTCTGTCTCGGAATTCACTTCCACTACCGCTACTGTCCTGTCATCCTTGATCGATACGCGGCAAAGACCTTCTGCTGCAATTCTGCCGGCTTTCTTCTCTGCTTTCGCCTGTCCGTTCTTTCTTAAATACTCAACCGCTGCATCCATATCTCCATCGGTCTCACCCAATGCTTTCTTACAATCCATCATACCTGCACCGGTCATTTCTCTTAATTCTTTCACCATCGCTGCTGTAATAGCCATCTATCTGTCCTCCAAATTATTTCTGTTATTGTTACCGATCCTCTCAGTCTTACACCGTTCCACAACAATTTGACCATATACAGGATTCCGACATCCTGTCTGCTTTACCTATTCGATCAAATGCTGCCAGATAAAACGCAATCATCTGCTTTACATCTACCGCTGAACAAATACTGCTCACTTCATTACTGATTCTCTTCGTCGGATTCCTCTACCTTCTGTGCTTCCGCCTCGTCAACGTACTCCTCAGCGCCCTGATTAGCCTCAACGACAGCATCTGCCATCTTGGAAACAATCAGTTTGACTGCTCTGATCGCATCATCATTACCGGGAATGATATAATCCAGCTCTTCCGGATCACAGTTTGTGTCACCGATACCGATCAACGTGATGCCCAGCGTATGAGCCTCCTGTACACAAATTCTCTCCTTCTTAGGATCTACCACAAAAATACAATCGGGAATTCTGGTCATATCCTTGATACCACCCAGATTCTTCTCCAGTTTCTCCCATTCCTTCTTGATTTTGATAACTTCTTTCTTCGGAAGCACATCAAATGTACCATCCTCAGACATAACTTCGATGGCCTTTAATCTATCGATTCTGGACTGGATTGTCTTAAAGTTTGTAAGCATGCCGCCCAGCCATCTCTCATTGACATAATACATTCCGCAGCGCTCTGCCTCAGTCTTCACTGCGTCCTGTGCCTGCTTTTTCGTACCAACAAACAAAATCGTACCGCCCTGAGAAGCCACATCAAACACCGCTCTGTAAGCTTCGTCCACTTTACCTACGGATTTCTGCAGATCGATAATATGGATACCATTTCTCTCTGTAAAAATATAGGGAGCCATTTTGGGATTCCATCTTCTCGTCTGATGTCCGAAATGTACACCGGCTTCTAATAACTGTTTCATTGAAATAACGCTCATTGTTCTACCTCCATCTGGTTTTGCTTCCATATATCCTACCCCTACTGCCACTCCTGCGTCAGGAAGCACCGGCAGTCTCCGGATATATGTGATTACTTGTTCCTGTGTATTTACACACACTTAATTAAAATAACATAAAAAAAGCTCTTTTGCAAGAGCTTTTTCACTCAACACCCGTTATAATCTTCGCAATCTGCTCATCATCCGCACCAGCCGGAATACGGAAAGTTCCTGTTCTGAGTTTCTTATCATATCCGTTTTCACACAAAAACTGATCAAAATTGTCAGCCGAAGATACCACCCCGGCATCAGCCAGCTTCTTTGCTACGGTATGAGACCCGTCTCCTCTGCTTACCGTAATACTCGCGCTTCCTGCCGGCTTCTTACTCTCATTTCCTGTCAACGGTCTGTCCTGCTTCCCGTCCCCTCCGTCCTGCTCATTTATCAGGCCTGCCTCAGCTTTACTGTCTTCTGTGGGACTCTTACCATTCCCCTGCGCAGTTTCCTCCTTATCGGCTTTACCGTTGCTCCCATCAACTCTGTTTTCTTCCGTATCGCTGTCGACACCTGAACCTTCGTTATTCTCCTTGACTTCGCTGCTGTCAATCTGATTCCGATCTGTCTTTCCAGCTTTACTGTTACCGTCCTGACCCTGGTCTGTTTTTCCGGCTTCAATGCTGCCATCCTGACTCTGGTCTGTCTTCCCGGCTTCAATGCTGCCATCCTGACTCTGGTCTGTTTTTCCGGCTTCATTACCGTCGGCCTGACCCTGATTTATCTCTTCAGCTTTACTACCGTCGGCGAAAGCCTGATCCCCCACTTTCGTCTCATCTTCTGCTGCCTGATCCTTACCTGCAGCGCTGCCGTTGTCGTCCTGCACTCCACTCTCATCCCCGGCCCCGCTCCGGTCAAACTCCTCGGCCTGCTTCACATCCATATCAGCCAAAACCGTATTTTCCACCATACCGAGTTCTTTCGCTCTGGCTATGATTTCCCGATCCGTCATTGCTCTGCTGCGGGATGTCGCAGCACCCATTATGATCGCAGTCACCACAATACCGAGACCCAGGCCACGGAAATAATATTTTCGTTCCATACTATCCTTTCTTATAGTTAACGATATTAGAAATTGTGCTTTCGGTCCTGCAAAAGTTTCAATATATGACTTTGGCAGGAAACGGAAACAACAATTTATTATGTCGTTTACTATAACTATAATACTGGAGAAACTCCTTATTCAGATATCTGTTACATACCCTCAAACAGATCGAGCACGAGTTTTACCTCACCGAGGCCCAGGCCCAGCTCTTTGGCAATGGCCATATTAGACTTACCGGCTTTATGCAGATCTAATATTCTTTCATTGCTGTTGCGTCCATTATCCTGCACAAATGGTATATCGATCACTGCCGGGATTCCCAGTATCTCTTCTTTCGACTCAAAATTCTCAATCTCTACACTCTCTTCCACCGGCTCATGGATGACTTCCACCCTTTTGGGCGCAATTGGTTTAAATTCTACCTCCTCCACCACCGGGGGCTCTTCCTGAGGCACCACTACTTCCTGAGGCACCACTACTTCCTGGGGCACCATTACTTTCTGTTTTGCCTGTTCCTGCTCTTCCTTCTGCTGTTTTTCCTCAGAAGGTTTCCCGCGGGATGCCTTCATATCCAAGAGTACATCTATCGCTGATTTCTTAGTTTTCACTTCTACGTCTATTTCCGGTTTTACTTCTGCTTTTACTTCTGCAACCGGCTCCGTCTTCGTTTCTGCTTCCCTGCCTGTCAGATCCGATGCAATGCGGATAGCCTCCTGCGCTGCCTCTCTGGCAACCCGCGCCGCATTCTGCGCATCCCACACGCCTTTGACCGCATCATCAGCAGCCCGCAGCACATCATTGATCCTTGCCGAAGCCTCATTCACCGCCCGCAGCACATCATCCGCCTTATCCATTGCGTCATGAACTGTGATCTCGGCATCACTCAACGTCTGCCTGACTCCTTCCGCAGTCTGTGCCGCCTCGCTGACTGCAGATGTCAGATTTTCATGTTTGTCATTCAACATATCATATAAAAAAACTACTTCTTTATGACTCTTATGGATCTCCTCCAACACGGTATCAGAATACTCATTAATGGCCATGATCTTTTCGTTAGTCAATCGTTCCATGGCCCGTTCCGTCTTCTCAATCGAATAGCTTACCGTCTCCTCAACAACATCTGCCACTTTATCCTTAACGTGCTCTTCCTCACCCGCTATCAACTTTCGAATCTCATCTTCTCCGATCGTTCTTATAGCCCCATCTAAATCTTTCTTCCTGGCCGGCATAAAATATCCCAGCAAAAATATCGCCACACCGATCACAATCAGAATGACTTCCGTTATACTCATATCTATATCCATTCCCTTCCGCATTCTACGGCACTGTCTATACAGCGTATTTCGCGCCAGTTCCTATAGACGTATATCTACCCGCTTCATGATCACCTTGCCGTCGGAATCTTTTTCCTGTTTCTTTTTTCTCGATTGCCCGCCATCTCCGCGGTATTCATTACTGCCCTTGTCCTTGGCATCAAATTTACGTTCGTGATACTCAGGATTCTTTCCCTCATTGACCCTTTTAGTCTGTTTCTCAACCTGCTTGGTCATCTGCTGGCCAAAATTCGCCTGCTCCACCATCCCTTTTGTGTCATCATTATGCTTGATCATCGTGTAATCCTGGGCTCGCGTAATCTGCCCCTGCATCTCCACAAATCCTATTGCCATATACACCCACCCTCTGTTCTGCTTTCCCCATGCACCTTTATTTCTTCTTAATCCCTGTCTCTGTCAGGATACCAATATAATTCCCCATTTTTCCCCGCATTTTCTGCAGGGCCCTCGTATGAAGCTGTGAAATTCTGGATTCCGATACCCCCAGAATATTGCTGATTTCCTTTAAAGTAAGGTCCTCATAATAATAAAATACAATAACCTTACGCTCCTTCTCTGTCAAAAGCTCCAGAGATTCCATCAGCATTTTTTTTATTTCCTCTCTCTCCAGGACCGCTTCCGGACTGTCAAACTGTGAACTTCTGCTCTGCGCTGACTCATTGGGTACTTCACTGCCCTGCTCCAGAAATTCATTCAGCGAAACCACATTGGTTATCTTCATCTGTGACTGCCAGTCCAGGTACTCTTCTCCCGAAATACCAAGACCGGCGGAAATCTCCTCGTCCGTGGCGCTTCTTCCATATCTCGTTTCAATCTCTCTGATCACTGCATCAATCTTCTTCTGTTTCTGCCTGATCGTCCGCGGAATCCAGTCCATCTTACGGATCTGATCCAGGATTGATCCCCTGATCCTTAAACTCGCATACGTCTCAAATTTAACATCCTTTAAAAAATCAAATTTATCTATGGCATCAATAAGACCGAATATACCATAGCTGACCAGATCCTCATACTCCACATTGTATCCCAGATACATGCTCAAACGGCCTGCCACGACTTTTACAAGCGGAGCATACTCTAATATGATCTTTTCTCTGACTTCAGGAGACTTTGTCCGCGCATACTCCTCCCAAAGTTTCTTTTTGCCTGCCTCATCCATTTATGCTCTAATCATCCTTTACCTTCTTCTGCGAGTTCCTTCTCGATGACTTCGCCCTCTTCCATGTCGGCTTCTTCTAATTGATGTTCAAATCTGTCCAGCATACCTTTATAAATGCATCCCACTATATAAAATCCGATGAGCGCACACAGCAAAATGATCAGCATAGACTTCGTATCGTAATGCTCAATACGCAGGGTAATACTGACTGCTGCACCCGCCAGCAGCATGATAAAAGGCGGGATCAATCTGCGCTTCTTTGCCCGAAAAGCCCTCGCCTGCGCTTCTCTCTTCTCCCGTGCTTCCCGTTCCGCAGTGCTTTCCACTTCGGGCTGATTTTCCTGCTCTTCTTCAATTTCTTCAACGGTATTTACAGCTTCGTTTTCCAACTTAAATTCCCTTTCACCATCTACATTCTGGCCATTAAATCACACTTTCCGGTTTTCCTACCGCTCGGATCACAAAATCACCTGTCTCCGGATAGAAAATCACGGTCCGTCCATAATTTTTACCTGTATCCTGCGCTATAACAGGTATTCGCAGCTGCGCCAGCTTCTTTCTTGTTGCCTCCACGTTCCGCTCTCCTACACGTACCATGTCATTTTTGCTCTGAAAAGCAAACATCTGCGCACCGCCTGCAATTTTGGCAACCAGACGCCCTCTGTTCGCCCCTCTGGCTACAACCTGTTTCACTAACTCCTCTATTCCAGTATCCGCAAATTTCGGGATATTCGTATTATTTCGGATAATAGTGCTATCCGGAAGCATGACATGCGCCAATCCGCCGATCTTAGTGACAGGATCACGGAGTGCAATTCCGACACAGGATCCCAGTCCCAACGTGGTAATACTGTCAGGACTGACACACACATTTAAATCAGCCATACCGACCTTTATCACCTTGCCCATAATATGACATCTCCTGTTTCTATTATCAAATTATATTTATCAGTACCAGTAACAGCTCAGATATCTTCACTGTTGTCGCCATCATGCTTTATGCAAGTCCTAATGCCGATAAAATTTTACCATAAGAATCCAGATTCGGAACCAGGATAAAATATCCATCCAAAACCATATCATCAAAAAACTGCGTCTGGATCAGCAGCATTTTATCCCCCAATGTCCCAAACTCGATCGCGGGAACACTCAGAATCGCTCCCGCCATATCCACCGTCAGATCGGGAACCGACGGCTGAAGCTTCAGATTCGTCAGACTGGCCAGAGAATTCAGATAGGCTGCCGTAATAATATTTCCAACCTCTTTCAAGGCTGAATATTCCATCTCTGAAAACTCTTCCCCTTCTATAGATGTACCCATCAGCTTATTCACCAGATGTCTGGCGGCCTGTTTCTCCAGAAGGAACATAATGCTGCCCGCAACATCTCCTTCGATAGCCAGATAAATACCGGCCATAATGATCTCCTCGCCACCCATAAGCTGACCCAGTTCTTTGAACTCCATTAATTTAACCTGCGGAACCGACATGTCTACTTTGCACTGCATCATCTGCGACAATGCTGTCGTAGCATTGCCGGCTCCGATATTCCCCAGTTCTTTCAAAACATCGAAATACTCATCAGACATTTCTTCTAAAGTAATCCCGCCCACGATACATCCTCCTAAACATTTTCAAGCACGACCGAATTCAGATCCAGGAGAGAGATCAATCCACCCGCACATTTGCCAACTCCGTATAAAAAGCTGTCCTTCTCCTCTTTAGAATCATATGCGATCTTCTCAATCTGATCGCTCTCCAGCGTAACGACCTCCTTCACCTCATCCACAATGATGCCGATCAGACCGTTCATTTCCAGTTTTAAAATAATGATCCTGCTGGATTTCGTCTCCACGTCCGGCTGCAGCCCCATCTTAACACGAATACTCATCACCGGGATAACTTCGCCTCGAAGATTGATCACGCCTTTTAAGTAGGAATCCACTTTCGGCACTCTCGTAATATGCTGCATCCTGACAATATTCTCAATATACTTAATATCTATTCCGTACTGTTCATCTCCTAACTTGATCACGATGAACTGTTTGCTTCCGCCAGATACTTTTAATTCTTCCATATCACCATTCCTCCCTCCGCTTAAATCAATGTATTGGCATCCAGGATCAGAGCTACCTCACCATCACCCAATACGGTTGCGCCGCTGATGATCTTACATTTGCTGACATATTTGCCCAGCGGTTTGATTACGATCTCCTGCTGTCCGATCAGCTCATCTACCACCAGACCAGCCAGCTTATCGCCTTTCTTCACAATGACTACAACCATATTCTCTTCCGGATCCTTCTTGCTCTCAATATCCAGGATCTCATTCAGACGGATCAACGGAATGACAAGGTCGCGCAGCTGAATCACTTCCTTAGCCTGCACAAGCTTGACATCCTGCGGCGGAATATCCTCTATCGTCTGTATAGCGCCGAGAGAAATCGCATATTTTTCGTTGCCGATATCCACCATAAGAGCCTGAATGATCGCCAGTGTCAGCGGCAGTCTTATGATCCAGGAGCTTCCTTCTCCCAGCTTTGACTTTACTTCCACTTCACCGCTCAGAGCCTCTATCTTGGATTTAACAACATCAAGGCCCACGCCTCGGCCGGACACATCAGACACCACCTTGGCTGTGGAGAATCCAGCATTAAACAACAGTTCGATACTGTCTTTCTCGCTCATATTCTCAGCCTGCTCCGGTGTGATAACCCCACGCTCAATCGCTTTATTTCTGACAGCCTGCGTGTCAATACCGTTACCATCATCTCTTACTTCGATAACTACGTTGTTACCGTCCTGATAAGCATCCAGGAAGATGGAACCAACTTCCGGCTTTCCTCTTTCCCTGCGCACTTCTGCCGACTCTAAACCATGATCCGCAGAGTTACGCAGAAGGTGCATCAGAGGATCACCAATCTCGTCTACCACGGTACGATCGAGTTCTGTTTCCTCACCCGACATGTATAATTCCATCTTCTTGCCCAGCTTCTTCTGCAGGTCACGTACCATACGGGGGAATTTACTTACCGTACTCTCAATGGGAACCATTCTCACTTTCATGACAGATTCATGAAGGGATGTGGTCACACTCTCCAGATACTCAATCTGCTCATTTACTGCCGTGCTGGAAGTTCCGGATACAGTAGACGCTGAGACAAGAGAATTCTTCGCGATGATCAACTCACTCACCAGATTCATCAGCGTATCCAGCTTCTCGATATCTACTCTGACTGTCCTGTTTACAACCGGTTTATTTGCCGCCGGTTTCTTCTCCTCAGCCTTCTTACCGCTCTTAGCCGGTGCTGCCGGAGCCGGTACCGCTTCTGCAGGCGCAGCCGCATGTTCCACTGTCTCTTCCTGCTTCTCCTTCGTTTCCTGCGCTCCTTCTGCCGGCACTTCCTGATCAGGATCAAAAACATCCCCAAGCACATCCTGAATCTCGGACACATTCTTCGCCGCAGCTATCACTTTATCCAACGGACTGCCGGTTACTACGACCAGGCTGAACTCCAGACCAAACTTCTCATCCTCGATCTCCTGTGCCGGCGGATCCGAAATAATGATATCACCGTCTTCCTCGATTGCCTTAAACACCAGAAAAGCTCTGGCCGCTTTCAAAATACACGACTCCTGTATGCTGACCGTAAGGCCATAGACATTCTGTCCCTGCTTGATCGCTTCCTTCAAAACAGCTCGTTCACTGTCACCCAGCTTGATCTCCAGCCATTTCTTACCGCCGCCTGCAGACGCAGTCTGAGCGGAAGTCTGTGCTTCCTCAGAGGATGCCGATTCTACTCCGGCTTTTCCTTCATTCATAATCTCGTTCAACTGCTTGATCAAAGGCTCATTGTCGTTCGTCCCCTCATCGGCGCTCTCACGGATGCTTGCATTATATTCTTCCAGAGCATCAAGACACTGGAAGAGCACATCAATCATTTCAGCCTTTACCTTGATGTTACCGTTCCGAACCTCAGAAAAAACATTTTCCATGTCATGGGTCAATGTCTGCATTCTCTTATAACCCATTGTCCCGGCCATTCCTTTCAGGGAATGTGCAGCACGGAAGATCTCATTGATCGTATCCATATTATCCGGTTCCTGCTCCAACATCAAAATCTGCGTGTTCAGGTTCTGCAAATGCTCATCTGTTTCATCAAGGAAAATTTCAAGATATTGACTAACGTCCATATTATTTTACCCCCACGTTCATAATAATTTCCTGTGCGATCTGTTCAAGCGATACGACCTGGTCTGTCACACCGGCCTTTACAACACTTTTCGGCATTCCATACACTGCACATGTGCCCTCTTCCTGCGCGATCACATGAATCTTCTTCCTCACCTTCAGATTCTTGATTCCCTGTGTGCCATCGGCACCCATGCCGGTCATGACAACACAGACGATCTGGTCATATCTGCTGTCTCTTAAGGATTCGTACATATAATTGGCACAGGGTTTTACCCCTTCTCTGGAAGGCTCATCCGAGTAGCGAATGACGTGTCTTCCGCCTGAATATATTACATTCAGGTGCTTACCGCCTCTGGCTATGTACACCGTGCCTGCCTCAAGTGCATCACCCTCCGCCGCTTCTTTGACAGTGACCTCACTGAGTGTATCCAGTCTTTCCGCCAGAGATGCGGTAAAGCCTGCCGGCATATGCTGCACGATCACCACCGGTGCATTCAGATTTCTCGGCAGTCTTGGAATTACCGACTGCAGTGCCTTGGGTCCTCCCGTGGAACTTGCCAGTGCCACAACTTTATTCCCCATGGCCGCAGAAGAATGTTTTCCAACCAGCCCCAGCATTTTCTTGGACGCCTTTACATCCTCTGCCGTAAATATCTTACTTTTAAAAGACGGAATCCTGGATTCTGCAACCGCTGCCAGAATCTCCAGCATCTTCCTCTTAAAGTCGTCGCCCCTGCAGTCCATCGCATTATTCGGCTTATGAATAAAATCCAGTGCCCCCAGTTCCAGCGCATCCAACGTGGTCTTCGCACCTTCCCTGGTATCGGTACTGGCCATCATAACTCTCGTTGCAATCTTGCGGTCATGTAATTCCTTTAACAGCTCCAGGCCATTCATCTGCGGCATATTGACATCCAGCACCACCGCATCGTATGTCTTCCTGCCAAGCAGATCCAGAGCTTCCACGCCATTATTGGCCCGGTCCTCTACATGAAATCTGCTGTCGCTGTTTATTATATCACAAAGAACCCTTCTCATGAGTGCAGAGTCATCAACAACCAGTATTTTTTTCATGGTAATACCTCCCGTCTATCTACCAGTTTTTCTTCTGCTTTCTGAGCGTTTTACGCTCCGCGTCAAAGATATACTTAATGATTTCTTCTCTCTCCTCCGTATCCACATTGATATACTGTATTCTGTGTTCATAGGACCCGGAACGGTTTTCCACTTCCTTGACGGACAACACTTTCCCGACAAGACTGTATTCTTTCTCTTCCTTATCCACCAGCAGCCGGTATCTGCACATGATCAAGCTGTCCACCTCATATGCATAATCTGCCACAAAGCGAAGCCCGCCTCCGCTGATGTCTACGATCACACTGTCTTTAAGTGGCAATTCCGAAATTCTTCGCCCTATATGACCTGCCTCCGCAAGCCTCGCTTCGTCCGCCTGCAGGGGTCTGGACGCCATCTCCAACGCACAGCTTAAACGATAGTATTCTCTTCTCTGATACTTACGCAGATTGCTGGTCAGATCCATCACCAGTACAAACACATTCCCTTCCTTATACCGGTCCGCGATCCTGGCGTAACACTGATACAATCCCATTTCGGTAAAAAAGTAAAGATCATATTCGCCATCCACAGGCAGCGTAATGACTCTTGCCTTCTCCATCGGCATCAGAATTTCGATTCGGTCTTCCGAAAGAATATCCAGCACCTTACTTTGATAACCTCTGTTTCCGCCTCCCGTCCTGATCTCTTCTCCGTCTTCCAGCTCCAGATGCTCCATTTCCTGTAAATCCACCCGACAGCCTGGAACCACATATTTTCCCAAAAGATTTGCCATCTCATCCTCCTCTCCGGGCATTTTAATCTGCCACAGATCCTATTTCTCTATCATGATATTTTCTCATAACAGTCCGATTGCCTTCTCTCTATCTTTTACCGATGATATGAGAAAAAAATGCTGCCATTCCACGTTTCGTCAAATTCCTGTTCGATTCCTTATTCATCAACTTCGCCGCCAGCGCCTCATAAGCAAGGGACGCCCTGGCCCGTGGGTTCTCTAACGATACCGGCATCTGCTGCATTACCGCCCTGGCCAGCTGCTGATCCTGGGGAATCATCCCCAGGTACGTAATGGGCACCCGCAAATAACGTACCACTACCGCCTCCAGTTTAGAGAACAGTGCTTCCGCCTCCGTCTCGTCGGTCACTTTATTCGCGATCACCTTAACCGTTGTCGTTTCGCTGGAATATCTTGGATGTCTGTTCAAGGCTTTAAGCAGCGAATAGGAATCCGTGATAGAAGTCGGCTCCGGTGTCGTGACAAGAAGGATCTCACCACTTGCCACCAGGAATTCCAACACGGCATCCGATATTCCCGCCCCTGTATCTATGATAATAGTATCCGCCATTTCGTCCAGCTGTACCAGGTTCTGTACAATATAATTCAGATAATCTCTGCTCAAATTCGACATGCCTGCTATGCCGGAACCTCCCGAGATAAAGCCGACCTCCATCGGTCCCCAGGTAATAATATCCTTGATATTCTTCCCCTGGTAGATCAGATCACATAAATTATGCTTCGGTACGGCTCCAAACATGATCTCAATATTAGCCAGGCCAAAGTCTGCATCCAGTATAATGACTTTTTGTCCCATCTTCCGAAACTGTATCGCCAGATTAATCGCGGTATTGGACTTCCCTACACCGCCCTTACCGCTCGTAACAGTGATCACTCTCGCCAGAGGTTTATGCGGCTGATTGTTTGCCTTGATTATATTTCTTAACTGTTCGGCCTGATCCATCAGCCTTCCTCCTTAGTTCTTTCCTCCAAGCAGCTTCTTGACCGTACTTTGTGGATTAAACTCCTCAATATCATCCGGAACATTCTGCCCATAAGTCACATAAGACAGAGATGCTCCCGTATATAATTTCAGATTCAACAGATTCCCAAGCGTAGTCGTTTCATCCAGCTTCGTAAAGATCAGTTTATAATCTGCAATCTCCTTATAAGAATCCGCGATACTGACAAGATCACGGTATTTCGTCGTAGCGCTCAATACCAGATAGACCTCTTTATTCACCTTATCATCCACCGAATGGATAAAGCTGCCCATACTCTCCTTCTGCGTCGTGTTCTGATGGGAATGTCCCGCCGTATCGACCAGAATATAGTCATAATCCTTAAAGTCTTCCATGGCCTTGGCCACTTCCTCCACCGTATAGATGATACGGAAAGGCACCTCCAGAATATTTGCATAAATGCGCAGCTGTTCCGCTGCTGCGATCCGATAAGTATCGGCGGTGAGCAACGCCACTTTCTTCTTCTGATCCACTCTGAATATAGAAGCAAGCTTGGCAATTGTAGTTGTCTTGCCAACCCCTGTCGGTCCGATGAAAAACACAATCTTAATGCCGTTTTCCGCCGGCGTGATGCAATCCGGTTTGCCAAATTTAAGGATCATCTTCTGATAGATGTTAGCCAGTGCGTAATCAAACGGCATATTCGGTTTATTGATCTGCTCTATCTCATCGATAATCTCTCCGGCATACTTTTCATCCACTTCATTATCCAGCATTGTATCATGGAGCAGCTTCATGAATTTGTCGATTTCTGTCTCCGCCTTCGGCTCCTCCCGCTTTTCTTCCTTCTTGTCATCCTTCTCTTTCTCTTCTTCCGGCTTCTGCAGCTGCTGCTCCAGCAAAGACTGTAAGCTGTCCAGCTTCTCTTCGATCGCACTGCTCTCTTTCTTTGTCTTCTCTTCCGCAGCTTCCGGTTCCGCCGGCGTCGGTATGACAGGCGTCTCTTTCGGCTGATTGGATGCTATGACATTATTGATCGCCGATACAGCCGCCGTATACTTCTCGCTCTCCTCTTCAAGAGCCACCGTCACTTCCACCGTATGCGGTTTCAGAAACGCAAACAGGCCCTTGGGCTTTATGTCCTTGACATTCATAACCACGACGCCCTCACCAAGTTCCTTTTTGGCATTGGCTATCGCTTCGTTTTCTGTTTTTGCCGTAAATTTCTTAATTATCATTATGCTGTCACCATCCCAACAGACTGTAATTCAATGTTAGATTCCACTTCATTGTATGACACAACGACCAGATCCTTATAATAATCTTCCGTCAACTTCTTGAAATATACTCTCACAATAGGTGAGGTAATGACCACAGGCATCTTACCCAGATCTTCCAGCTTCTTCGTCTCCGCACCCACAGAATCCATGATCGCCTTCGTCTTACTCGGATCCAATGTCAGATAAGCACCCTGCTCCGTCTGTTTCACACTGCCCATGATCTCCTGTTCCAGCTTCGGATCCAGCGTCACAACACTTGTCGTCTCATTGGCAGGGAAGAATTTGTTGGATATCGCCCGCTTGAGACTCTGTCTGACATACTCCGTCAGGATATCCGTATCCCTTGTAGTCGCCGCATAATCGGCAAGCGTCTCGAAAATGCTCAGCAAATCTCTGATGGATATGCCCTCTCTCAACAGATTCTGCAATACCTTCTGAATCTCACCAAGCCCAAGCAGCTTCGGCACCAGTTCCTCCACCAGGGAAGGATTGGACTCCCGCAGGTTGTTGACCAGGTTCTGAACATCCTGTCTTGTCAGCAGTTCCGCTATGTACTGCCTGATGATCTCCGTCAAATGCGTCGCTATGATAGACGGCGGATCTACCACCGTATATCCCATACTCTCCGCCCGTTCCCTCTGTCCTTCCGTAATCCAGATCGCCGGCAGATGGAAGGATGGTTCAAATGTAGGAATACCGGTGATCTCCTCCTCAACATACCCAGGGTTCATCGCCATATAATGATCAAAGAGGATCTCACCCTCACTGACCTGAACACCCTTGATCTTAATGATATACTGGTTGGGATTCAGCTGTATATTATCGCGCAGACGGATGATCGGAACCACCGTACCAAGCTCCAGCGCAATCTGACGCCTGATCATAACAACCCTGTCAAGCAGGTCACCACCCTGGTTGACATCCGCCAACGGGATGATACCATAACCAAACTCCAATTCGATGGGATCCACCTGCAGCAGCGACGTGACATTTTCCGGCTGCCTGATTTCTTCGGCCGCAGCCTCCTCCTCGTCAGCCTCATGCTCGATTTCCGCCGTCTCGATCGTACCGGCCATAATCCTCCCGGCCACAATAAATACCATTCCCATACCCACAAACACTACGGAATTGAGCGGTGTAACGATACCGAGACCTGCCATGACCGCACCCACCAGATACAGCACCTTCGGCACTCCGAACAACTGGCCGATCAACACCGTGCCAAAATCGGCGTCCTTGGAACCCTTCGTCACCAGGATACCTGTTGACAGCGAGATCAACAGAGAAGGAATCTGGCTCACCAGACCGTCACCGATCGTCAGAATCGTAAACGTAGACAGGGCATCGTTCAATTCCATCCCCTGCCGCAGTACTCCCATCGTAATACCGCCGACGATATTGATCACCGTAATAAGCAGTCCTGCCGCCGCATCACCCTTAACATACTTAACGGCACCGTCCATGGAACCGAAGAAGCTGGCCTCCTCCTGAATCTTTTCCCGGCGCCTTTTTGCCTCCGCATCGTTGATCGCGCCGGTATTTAAGTCCGCGTCGATCGCCATCTGTTTACCGGGCATCGCATCCAGTGTAAATCTTGCCGTAACCTCAGCCACACGCTCGGAACCTTTATTGATGATCATAAACTGTACAATGATCAAAATGATGAAAACAATACAGCCGACAACAATATCATTACCACCCACATACTGTCCAAAAGTACGCACCACATTACCGGGATCGCCCGTTGTAAGGATCAGCTTGGTCGAAGAAACATTCAGGGCAATCCTGAATATTGTCGTAAAAAGCAGAATTGTCGGGAAATATGACATACTTAACACTTCATTGGCAAACATACAGCCAAATAGAACCGTAAATGCCACCGCAATATTACATGCCAGCAATACATCCAGAAGTCCCGCAGGAACAGACACGATCAACATGATAAACGCGGCAAGTACATATGCGGCTACACCCAGATCAGCCTTCCTCAATTTTCCCATGACTGCTCTTTTCTCCTTTCCATTCAGTAATTTCTCTTTATGATATTAACCTTCCGGACTGATACCCGTGCAGCCTTTCACACGAATATTGCCTGTAAAGGGCATTTCCAATCAGACTTTACCCTGCAAATGATATACAAAAGCCAGAACCTCTGCCACCGCCTGATACAACTCCGGCGGCACTACGCTGCCAATATCCACATTGGCATACAGCATACGCGCAAGCGGTTTGTTTTCTACAATTTCTATACGATTCGCTTTGGCTGTTTCCTTAATCTTCTGTGCCAGATAATCCGCCCCCTTGGCCACAACATAAGGAGCGTCGTACAACTCAGGATCATATTTGATTGCCACCGCATAATGTGTCGGATTCGTGATGACTACATCCGCCTGCGGCAGCTGCTGCATCATACGGCGCCTTGACGCCTCCTGCATTCTCTGACGCTGTTTACTTTTGATCTGCGGATCACCTTCCTGATTCTTATATTCATCTTTGACTTCCTGCTTGGTCATCTTCATATCCTTCTTGAACTTCACCCTCTGGTAAATATAATCCGCCAGGGCAATGATCATATAGAAAAGCGATATACGGATCCCAAGCGCTATCACCAACTGACCAACCTGCAGGAGTCCCTGATTCAAAGACATATCATAGAACAAAAACAATGGTGGCATATTATCCCTTAAATAGGAATACACAACATAACCGATCAACCCGATCTTAAGAAGTGATTTCACCAGCTCCACCAGTGAATTGACTGAAAACATACGTTTAAAGCCGCTGATCGGACTTAATTTGTTAAACTTCGGCTGCAACGGCTTTGTCGTCGGCTTCCATTTCACCTGAATCAGATTCGTCACAAATGCCACCAGGAATCCCACCAGCAAAAAGGGTGCCATTGTCAACAGGATACGAAGCACCGCACTCATAAAAAGTGTACCGAACGTCTTCTCCTGTATAAAACCATCATATAACTTAATATATTCCGGTATCCGAGAATAGACATCGTACATATTTCCTACAAAGAAGGTACCCATATACTCAATCCAGAAGGAAAGTAAAATGAAGAATGCAAGCAGCTCAAAAGCGCTGGTCACTTCCTTGCTCTTGGCAACCTGCCCTTCCTTACGGGCATCTTCCAGCTTCTTGGCAGTAGGTTCTTCCGTCTTCTCTCCGCCCGGTCCATCCTTGGCGAAAAACTGGAGATCATATTGCAGAATCACGTCATTCCCTCCACAAAGGATACGATCATCCTCTTCATCCCATCAAACACATAATCGGCTGCACTCGGCAGCATCCTCACTGTAAGGAACAAAATTCCCAGACCAACCAGTACCTTAAGCTGCATGCCGACAGCAAACATATTAAGCTGCGGAGATACTTTGGCAAGAATACCAAGAATACTGTTCAAAAGTATCATCGTACAGAAGATCGGAAGAATGATCCGAAATCCCATTACCAGATAGTCTCCCAAAAATCCGACCACGGACTCTAAAAGCGCCTCCGTCTTAAACACCGCACCATTAACAGGTATCAATGTAAAACTGTCTATCAGCGCAAGCAGCAGATATTGATACATTCCCGTGATCATTAAAAACAATGTAAAAATATATTGATAAAATACACCCGTAAAAGTAGCCTGCTGTCTGGTTGTCGGATCCATCAGGGAAACCATGGAAACACCAATCTCCATATCCGCGACACTACCGGCCAGGGAAGTAACGGTCGAACAGATCTGTGCTCCCCATCCGATCAAAAAGCCGGTCAACGCTTCCTTCATAACGATAACGGCATACCCAGGCAGTGTATTATAAACCACCTCATTGCGCTCAATCCCCGTAAAAACCAGATAACTCAAAAATATACTGAATCCAATCCGAATCATTCTCGGTGTATTGCTCATGGAAAAAAACGGCGCTACATAGACAAAACAGGTAATTCGCACAAGGACCAACAAAAAATATTCTAAATCTGCGTAGGTAAAGGTAATATCGATCATGCTTGCGCCCCCATGTCAGCCTTGACAAAACTACCCATCAAAAACAGGGCTCCGGTAGGTGTTCTTTTCATAGTTTTCTCCATGCCGAAGCAGTTTTTGCGAAGGCTTTGAGCCAAATCTCAAATTTGGCTCTGCAATCCCGAGTCTGTGGCTCCAGCACAAACCCGCAGTTGAAAAATCAGCACATCAGTGTGATTTTCAACCTTTTATCTGCTCTATCTGATATAGACATTAAAGTCAGACCACAGACTTGTCATAAATTCTACCATATTATTCATGATCCAGTGCCCCATAACGATCAGAGCCAGGAAGATGGCCAGAATCTTCGGAACGAAGGTGAGCGTCTGTTCCTGAATGGAAGTGACTGTCTGAAAAATACTGATCAGCAGACCAACACATAAGGACACCAGCAAAAGCGGCGCCGCACATTTAATGATCGTATAAATCGCCGTCGATGCAATAGCTGTGACGTCATCTATTACCATATCCATCCTCCCTCTCGCAGTTATTCAGCTCACTGCTAATACATAAAACTCTCCACCAGATTCTTGATGATCAAATACCACCCATCTGCCAACACAAACAGCAGAATTTTAAACGGCATGGAGATCGTTGTCGGCGGCAGCATCATCATACCCATACTCATCAGCGTTGACGCCACAACCATATCAATCACAATAAAGGGGATATAGATCAAAAATCCGATAATAAACGCCGTTCGCAGCTCACTGATAATAAAGCTTGGCACCAGTACGCTCATCGGAATATCATCCAGCTCACCATTCCATTCCAGACGACTGATTCCCATAAATAGACTCACGTCCTTCTTCTGCGTCTGACCATACATAAAAGTACGCAGAGGGCCCGCCGCTTTCGTAAGCATTTCTTCATTCGTAAGCTCACCCGCCTCATAGGGAACCACCGCCTCATTATAGACAGTGGTCAGAGTAGGCTGCATAATAAAGAACGTCAAAAAGAGCGCAATACCTATCAAAACTGTATTAGGCGGCGCTGTCTGTGTATTGAGAGCCTGCCTCGTAAAATGCAGAACGATAATGATTCTGGTAAACGAGGTCAGCATTATAATCAATGACGGTGCCACCGCAATCAGAGTCAGTATGATCAGAATGCGCAGAGCACCATTCACACTGCCGTTCCCGTTGTCAACCGTAACCGTCACTGTATTGGCTATATTCAATTCTGCTAATTCATCGGCATTCTGTGATGAACCCGGATCTCTTTCATTCGTCCTGTCCTGCTCAGTACCCGTAAGATTTGAGTCCCGATAAGGCGTATCCAATGATGCCTCCGCCGTCATCCCATATCCAAGATACAGTATGCCTGCCAGAAACAGCAGGCATACCAACTTTGCCAAATGATATCCGGAAAAATGTCTTTTCATTCGTCTCGCCCATCTTCTTTTTCCAGAATATTCTTTTTTTGTACTTTATTTAAAACATCTCTAAAACTCATTGTCTTCAGCTCACTCCCATCAGAAAGGATCAAATCCTGCTCAGGAATCTCTGTTAACATTGTAACAGTATCTTTGCAGATTGCCACTGCCAAATATTTCTGTCCTACCCGAACGATCTGGATATACTTGTTATTAGACAGACTGATCATATCCAACACTTCGATATTCGTATTCGATATTCTTCCACGATGATATCCCGCCATCCATCTGGTAACAAACCAGGTGATCGCTAGGACTAACAGAAAGAGAATCAGCACAGTCATAAACTGTATATATGAATCTGCCCCTCCGGATATTGTGAGTATCATTATCCCACTACCTTTTTCACTGCCTCTATTACGCGGTCCGCCTGAAATGGTTTAACAATGAAGTCTTTTGCACCCGACTGAATGGATTCAATTACCATTGCCTGCTGTCCCATTGCGGAACACATAATAACCATTGCTCCCGGATCCGATTCCTTAATCTTCTTTAATGCCTCAATACCATCCATCTCCGGCATTGTAATATCCATTAATACAAGATCCGGTTTCAACATATTGTACTGCTCCACAGCCTTTGCACCATTCTCAGCCTCACCGGCCACATTATATCCGTTCTTTGTCAGGATATCCTTGATCATCATGCGCATAAACGCCGCATCATCACAAATTAAAATATTCTTTGCCATTTTTCTTCTCCTATCATACCTTATTTGATAATTTCAGTTACTCGTACCCCGAAACTTTCTTCAATTACAACAACCTCACCCTTGGCAACAAGCTTACCATTGACCAGTATATCTATTGGTTCGCCGGCAATCCTGTCAAGCTCAATAATTGTCCCCGGCGTGAAGTCCAGAATCTCAGCTATGGATTTGGATGTTCTTCCCAGCTCTACCGTAACCTCCAACGGAACATCCCGGATCAATCCAATGTTCTCCTGTCCCTGCATTGCACTGCCATCCTTGGCAAAGCTCTGGAATTGAGCAGGCTGAATATTCATATTAGGCATCATCTGCATCTGCGGCATCATCTGCGGCATTCCCATCTGCATCTGCGGCATCATCTGTGGCATTCCCATCTGCATTTGTTGCATTCCCATCTGATTCATGTCCATTCCCATTTGCGGCATTCCCATTCCCATCTGCATCTGCGGCATTCCCATCTGGTTCATATTCATTCCCATCTGATTCATATCCATCTGTGGCGCCGGTCCCGCCTGAGGCGCTGCTGCCTGAGGTGCGGCCTCTGATGCTGTATCACCCAACTGATTCTTTAAGAAAGTATCGCACAATTCCTTGGCAAAATCAATTGGATATAATTGCATGATAGTGGAGTCGACCAGATCATCAATCTGCATGCGGAACGCAATCTTAACAAAAACATTTGCAAGAAACGGCGCTATATCTCCACCCGACTTAAAACTGGAAAGATCAACAAAACTTGCCTCCGGCGGACTGATATCGATCATCTTATCAAGCATCGTTGACAGCGATGTGGCCGAAGAACCCATCATCTGATTCATCGCTTCCGAAATAGCGCTCAGATGCAGCTCGCCGAGTTCACCATCTACATTACTGCCATCGCCGCCCATCATCAAGTCTGTGATAACTTTAACATCATGTTCTTTCAAGACCAGAATATTAGTACCGTCTAAACCGACCGTATATTTGATCTGAATAAATACACAGGGCTTCTCATAATCTTTCAGTACATTCTCCCACTTGGCCAGTGTCACCACCGGTGTCGTAATATTGACCCTGCGGTTGACCAATGATGACAAAGTAGTTGCCGAAGAACCCATACTGATATTGGCAACCTCACCTATGGCATCTTTCTCCATCGCTGACAGAATAGAATCATCCAGGTCGTCGTCTGCCGCCGCAGGCGTTGAAGATTCTGCCGGTGCGCTCTCTTCACTGCCCGGTGCATCCATACCGCTCAAGAGTGCATTTATTTCATCTTGTGATAACATTCCGTCCATGCTTTAATCCTCCTCTCTTATTACCGACGTTACTCGCACAGCATATTTATCCTTGCTTGAACCCGGTAAAGCGGTAAACTTCTCTATATTTCCAACGTACACTTTCAGATCCTGTTCTACATCGGTACTCAGTCGTATAATATCTCCAACCTGTATATTAATGAAATCTGTGACGGCTATATGTGTCCTGCCAAGCAATGCCTTGACCGGAACATCCACCCTCTTGATCAGAGATTCAATATATTCTTCAAGCTCCTCTTCCTTCTGTTCCTGCATATTCGAATACCAATACTTGGTATTCAGTCTCTCCATAACCGTCTCCAATGTAAAGAACGGAAGACAGATATTCATAAACCCTTCCACGTCACCGATCTTCACATTCAAGGTCACGATCGCTATCATATCATTCGGAGAAATGATCTGCGCAAACTGCGAATTCGTCTCAATCCGCTCCAATACCGGATTGATCTCCACTACATTCCGCCATGGTTCACGCATAAGCTGCATAAACGTCACCATCATCTTCTCGATGATCGTCAATTCTATCTCCGTAAAGTCCCGGGTCTTATCAAGCGGTGCACCTTCACCGCCCAGCATTCTGTCAATCATCGCATAGCCCAGGCTCGTGGCCATTTCCACTACAATATTTCCGCCCAAAGGCTGAAAATTGACGATCCCCAGAATGACCGGATTAAAAAGTGCATTGGTATACTCCGAAAAAACAATCGCCTCGGAACTCACTACAGAAACCTGCACATTCTTCCTGAGATATACCGGAAGGCTGGTAGATAATAACCGTCCGTAATGCTCATATATGATCTCCAATGTCCGCAGATGCTCTTTCGAGAACTTGGTCGGTCGTTTGAAATCATAATTCTTGACCTGCTTATCGCTGTTGTCACTCATTTCTTCTGCATCGATTTCACCGCTGTTCAGTGCGGCCAGCAGACTATCAATCTCATTTTGAGACAGTATCTCTCCCACGAAAGTTCACCTCCTGTGGCACGATTTACAAAGCTATTGAATAATAATGTCACTAAACGCCACATTAAAGATAAACTCTGAACTAAACATTGTCTGGATTCTTTCCAGAATCTCAGCTTTCATACCATCCTGATTATTTCTTGCATCTTCTGCCGTATAGCTGGAAATAACATCTGTAATTTCACTCTTGATCAGACTCTGTCTGGATTCCATCTCTTCGCCGTAGGTCTTATAATCCTCATGTTTCGTATTCATGGACAAGGTGATCGCTCCAACAAAGAAATGCGGTTCTCCTTCAGCATCGCCTTCACCACGCTTTAATTCGATTGTCATCTTCTCAATGTCATAAGTAGCAATATCTGACATCGGTACTGCCGTCGCCCCTGCTTCTCCTTTTGCCGTCAGCTCCAGATTCAACGACCTCGTAATGTTATCCACCAACGCCGAGGTTTTCCGCGCAGTGCCCGTTACACTGAACATCATGATCGCCGTCAACACAATATTTACGATCAGCAAAGCCAGTATAATAATGGAAATCAGATTCTTCTTCATGACTGTATATTCTCCTTTTACATTGTTATTTATATAAGATTTCTATTTTTACTTCTATATTATTAATAGGAACTGAGCGAATTGTAAATTTTAATTTCCACACGTCTGTTCCTTGTTCTGCCCTCCGGCGTAGAATTATCCGCAATCGGGACATATTCTCCTCTTCCGGCATGTTTCATGTTCGCCGGATCCAGATCCGTAACGGACAGCAGATAATCAAACACCGACAGCGCACGTCCCGAACTCAATTCGTCGTTGTTGGAATACTTCGCTCCAGACATCGGTACATTATCCGTATGCCCCTCGATCTCTATCGTACCGGCCGCATATCGTTCCAGTACCAGCCCAACCTGATCCAGAACCGGTTTGGCTTCTTCCTTCAACAGCGTGCTTCCCGAATCAAAAAGCAGTGCTCCCTTCAAGGTAAGCTGTACATACTGGCTGGTAAACTCAATATCGATTTCGCTGCCCATCTCTTTATCGTCAACGGCTTCCTGAATCTGCTCTGCAAGCGTCTCCGACTCTTCCAGCTGTGCTTCTTCCATCTTTTCCTTCACTGCAGCCACATCATCATCAACGACCTGGCCATCGTCCATCTTGCCGGTACTGTTGATATATTCATCCAGCTCGTTCAACTGGCTCACCCCGTTGCTGATCAGAATACCGTCACCAATCGCCGTCGCCCCACCGCTGAATACCGAAAAAGTCTCATTAAAGGATGCCACCACCTGCTCAAACTTCGCCGCATCGATGGAAGACATGGAAAACAGCAATACGAAGAAACACAACAGCAGGTTCATCAAGTCTGAAAACGTGGCCATCCACGCGGGTGAACCTTTTGGCGCTTCTTCCTGCTTTTTCTTAGCCATTTATGCCTCACCTCCATCATCGCCCATGGATACTCTGTCCTTCGGCGCCAGGAAGGATTTCAGTTTCTCCTCGATAACACGCGGGTTCTCACCTGCCTGTATCGAAAGAAGTCCTTCGATCTCTATCTCCTTCACCATCATTTCCTCGGCATTCTTGCTCTTCAACTTGGAAGCAACCGGTGCACAGATCCAGTTGGCAAGCACGGAACCGTAGAAAGTTGTGATCAAAGCCGTTGACATGTTCGGACCGATAGATGCGAAGTCCGACAGGTCACGCAACATGTTAATCAAACCGATCAGGGTACCGATCATACCCCACGCAGGACCCATGGCACCAAGACCATCCCAGAATCCAATCTTGTCTTTATGACGCTCCTCCACACTGGCAAGCTCAGTCTCCATAATTGCACGCACTAACTCAGGGTCTGTGCCGTCCACGACCAGCATAATACCCTTCTTTAAAAACTCATCCTCAATCTCACCCGCTGCTTCTTCCAGAGAAAGAAGACCTTCCTTACGGGCAACATTGGAGAGATCTATAATCTTCTGAATAATCTCGGGAACATTCATTGACGACATTTTGAAAATAAGGCCAATGCTCTTCAGATTTGCTATAAAATCCGGCATGGTACAGCTCGCCATCATACATGCCAATGCACCACCGTATGTAATAAGTGCCGAAGGAGCATGCAGGAATCCCATTATTACCGATATGTCCTGACCAACCAACATACCGAAAATCATCAACGCAAAACATAGAACCAATCCAATAACTGAAGCTATATCCATCTGTATTCACCCGTCTTTACACTAATCTGCAAAAATATCCTTTCTATACGATTTTACTAAATTTTTTATCTCTTGTCTACTTTCTTTTACAATTAATTTCCGCCCCGTCGTAAAGGATAACACTGTGTCCGGTGTCTCCTCAGCCAGCTCCAGAAGATCCGGATTGATCAGGACTTTTACCCCATTGATCTTAGTGACTTCTATCATCTTTCTCTTCTCACGCCCCTCCCTGTTCTGCCATATATTCTCACTGCCTGCCACCAGACAATAAGACTACTATATTCAACTCTACAATTTTAACACATATCTATGAAAACTGCAAAGCAAATAGCAAATTCATTCAAAAAATATACATCTTTCCGGCTATCGGCTTCCCGTTCTCCAGATTCGGCCACTCCATCTCCGGCTGGAGACCGGATTAAAAGGTCGCAGGCCGCAATCATCACTGAAAAGAGGGATTTTCCATAACCAAAAATCCCTCTCTCCAATACTTTTAATATCTTATATCCAAATCCTGTTTTACAATTATCTCTTCAGATTGACAAGCTCTTCCAGCAAAGTATCAGAAGTCGTAATGATACGGCTGTTCGCCTGGAAACCACGCTGTGTCGTGATCATCGTCGTAAATTCGCTTGACAGATCCACATTACTCATCTCCAGAACACCGGATGTCATAGACCCCTGATTTGCCGTGATATCCACGCCGACACCATTGAATTCACCCGAGTTCTGTGTTGCGGAGTACAGGTTGTTACCTGCCTTGGCCAGACCGGAAGGATTGGCAAATTCTGCTACCGCAATCTGACCCAACAGCTTGGAAAGACCGTTATCATAATATGCGGTGATCCTGCCGTCCTGTCCTACCTCGATTCCGTTCAGCTCACCCTGCTTCCTGCCGGCTCCCAGCGTGCTCTGCTCTTTGGAACCGTTCAGCATTTCCAGCGTACACATGCCGCCGTTACCGAAGTTATTGATCGACGAGAAATCGATGTCGATGTTCGTGAACTGAGACAGATCGATGGTCTTGCCATCCATGGAGGACGCCGAACTGTTGAAGGTAAGCATCGCCGAATCCTGTCCCTGTCCGCCAATGTAGGAGAACTTACCGGTCTCATGGTCGAACACGATCATATTGCCCTTGTTGTTCTCCGTCAGTGTAATCTGCGCGGAACCGTCCGGTCCGACAAACTCGATGGTATAGTCCTTGCCCTCACCACTCTTGATATGATATACCTGTTCAAGGATCGCCGCCTGATTATCTGCGTTGTTCTCCAAAGTGACGCCGAAATTGCTTGCACCGTCAAACGTAGCTGCCTTAGTCGTCTTAAAGGTCGCATCAAAACTTATGGTAATATTCTCCGGCGGATTGCCTGGCGTCGCAACGATATTGCTCACGGTATCCAGCCCTTTCATGTCCTTCAGAGCTGCCGCCCAGTCAGTTACCTTCTCGGATGTCCCATCGTCTTTCTTCTTATAATAACTGGAATCAGCCGAATTATAGATCAGATTATAGGGTTCCGCCTCGAGCTGTGCCTTCGTCAGCGTCACCTCTCCGGTCACAGTGACATCTGCACCCTCAGCCACATCACCGGCAGCTGCAGGCGTCTTCACCTTAATATTCTCACCTGCGGCAACTACCATGGCATTCTTATTGAAATCTGCCAGGATCTCCTCCATAGCCATATTAATCGTGAATTTATTGGCCGCCGCATCATACTTCGCATTCGGATCCATCGTATATTTGCTGGTCGTAAGCTTATTCTCCGTGGAACCGAATGTTGCGATCTGCTCAATATTGTTCAGGCCGTACAGCTTCACCAGGGAAACGCCGTCGGGATCAAGAATATCATCCAGCTGTACCCGGAATCTGTCCTCTTCACCGATGCCGTGGAAACTGAATTTCGCCGTATACTGATATCCCTGTGAATCAAAGAAAGTCATGGTACGGATCAGGCCGTCCGGACTGTTGAGCTTGGTATCCTTCTTATCCAAAATACCGGACACGTATCCCTTCGTCGTCCACTCCGGATCGGAGTTCATATTGTCAGGATGCATGATCTTCAATGCCGATACGATATCCTGCCTGATATCTCCTGTCTCAGGATCCACCTGCCATCCCATAACCGTATAACCGGTATTGGCCATTACCAGGTTACCCGCACCGTCTACGGTAAAGGAACCGTCTCTCGTAAAGAAGTTCTGTGAGCCGTCGCTTACTACGAAGAAAGAACTTCCCTCGATCATGATATCCCACGGATTATTCGTTGACTGTGCCGATCCCTGCTGTGCGATCGCCGTGGAGATGGCACCCGTCTTAGATCCCAGACCGATCTGCCTGGGGTTAATACCACCTCGCCCGGTAGCATCATTGGCTCCGGATGCCGACTGCGTTGTCTGGTACAGCAGATCGCTGAATACCATATTCTGTGATTTGTAAGCTGTCGTATTAACGTTTGCAATGTTATTACCGATAACATCCATTCTGGTCTGGTGTGTTTTAAGTCCCGCCACACCAGAGAACAATGATCTCATCATAGTAAAATGACCTCCTTATATCTGTTCTGAAACCGTTACGGGAATCCTGTTCTCATGAACAGGATCCCCTCTGTCCATTCTGTCAGTCATGGACATAAGCCTCCTTAAAGGTCCGGCTGTTACATGATAACGGCTCCATCAATATTAGTGAATACATTCTCGTTGGTTTCTGTCTGATCCATCGCCGTGATGACCGTCTGATTCGGCACATTCACAATAAACGCCAGTGAATCGACGATGACCAGTGATTCATTGATCCCCTTAGCACATGCCTTGGCTGTCCCCATATTCAGGCGTTCCACCTGCTCCTTCGTCAACTCGATATTTCTGTCGACCAGCCGGTTCGCCGCATGCTTGGAAAACCTGACTTCACTGTCGGTACGGATACCGTCTGTTTTGCCTGACAGGATATCCTGGAAGCTCAGTCCGTTCTGCTTTAAGTTCTCCGCCTGCTGTCTGCCTGTATTTAAATACTGATCCTGCAGCCGCTCTATGGGAAGAAATTGATTGCCCTGAATCTTCATATTCTCTCTCCTCCTTGAGAAGACCACGCCGTCTCCGGCATGTTTCATCGGCAGATCCGTCTACCGCTCAGGTCTTGTCTGTATCTCCATCGTCGTCCTGTGGCGGTTTAGGATCTCCGTCCCCGTCACCATCACCTTCTTCTCCTGCAAGTTTGACGATTTCCTCCATCTTTTCAAAATACTTCTTTGCAGTTTCAATTTCCTCGTCTGTCAGGAAAGATTTCTGGTAATCATCCATGCTGTCGAAGATTTCTTTCATCTTCTCGACATTCTCCTTATCCGATATGGACAGGATGCCGATCTGCGGCAGCTTTCTGTAGATATTCAGGAATTCAGCCCCCTTGGTGTAAGCCTCCAGATATTTCTTATCTACCACTCTGTCCAGATCATCCAGAGAATAAGGTTCTCCGCCTATAGATAAATATGCCTTACCATTCTCATAAATGATATAATCCACATTACCCTGTACGATCTTCTCTCTGCCTGAACTGTCTGTCACTCTCATCAATACTGTCTGCCCTACCAGAGATGATGCTCTGGAAAGTTCCAGCGTTGCACTCATATTCTGCATCTGCTCCAACTCGGAGAAGGTTGCAAACTGTGAGATATACTCCGTATTCGATGTGGGTTCCAAAGGATCCTGGTATTTCATCTGCGCCACCAAAAGCTGCAGGAAAGCATCCTTATCCAGACTGGAATTGCCTGTCTTGCTCACCTTATCCTTCGTCAGAGACGATGCCGATGTATTGTCTACAAATTTGCCGTCTTTTACTTCCTGTATAACTCCCATTTCATCGCTCCTTTCTTATGCCGTATAATCAACCGTACTGCCGTTTGCCTGCATCATCTCCACCGCGATACGCTCGGATTCTTCCATCTCCTCCAGAGCTTCATCCTCTTCGATCTGATCCAGATTGATCATCCGCCGTCTGCCCTTACCGGACTTTGCCTGATCGTGCTGTTCCTCTCCATTATCCTGGGAAAACTGCTGTCCGTACGCATGATTGGCAACCGTAACTTCCACTGCATCCACCTTGATCCCCTGCTCTTCAAACTGATTCTTAAGCTGGATCAACTGTGTCTCAATTACCACACGTACCGTCTCATTCTGCGTTGTGAAATGTGCCGTCAGGCCGCCCTCCTTCGCCATAATCTGTACGTTGACCGTACCCAGGCTGGCAGGGTGCAGCTGCAGTTCCATCGTCTGCGTCTCTGCTTTCAGATTGATCTTCATGTACTCCATGATCTGATTCATGATCTCTTCCGTCTGCATTGACCGGTATTCCAAGTTGGCTGCTTCCGGTATCTCATTCACCTGCTCCGGCATCTCCGGCATCTGCATCATCGTCTGACCGGCAGAATTGCCTTCCCTGCCGTTGTTTGCAGAAGCATCCTGTCGCATCTTATGATCCTGTACTTCGACCTTCGGCCCGCTTACTGCAGATTCCTGGACACTCTTATTACCACTTGCATCATCCACGGTCACCTTCATCTGCACGGTCTCTCCGTCCTTCTGGACAGAAACGGTATAGTCCTTCATGCCTTCCAGCTCCGCTTCCGGTGCCAGGGCCTCATCCGGCATACCTGATTCCCCCTGCTCAGAGATCAACTGCTTCATAATTGCAGTAAGCTCCTGCTCACTCAGCCCCAGTTCTTTCTGCAGATTCTCCAGGCTTTCTTCTACGATTCCCAACAGATCCTGTAAGCTGCCATAAAGCGACTCATCCGTCAGCAGTGCCAACTCATCCGTATTGCCGGATATAGTCAAGAGCAGCTGTCTGAGATTATCTGTGTCGAACAGCTGAACCGCTGTAAGCCCCAAAACCGCCATGGCTTCTTCCACTTCTTCCCGCGACACACCCATCTCGTCCGCAATATCCTGGATCAGCTCTTCACCCGACTTCTCCAGTTCTTCCGTGACTGCATCCCGGTTGTCTGTCGTGACATTTGTCTCAGCATCGCCCGAGATACTTCCGTCGGCATTCTGTCCCGGTTTGTCTGTTTCCAACCGGTCGGTTTTAGATGATGATACTTCTGTCTTCACCGTATTTGCCGGCACAACGGTCTGACCTGCCATAATATTACCAGATGGCGCCGGCTGTCGGTTTCCCGTGCCGCCATTAAATTTCGTCATAACCTGCCCGAAACTTTCCGAAACGGTCTCGTCTGCCTTATTTCCTGCAACATCTGTCTGCCCTTTCGCATAAGCGAACAGAGCATTCACATTGTTTACAGTCATACTCCTTCCTCCTTTCTTCAATTTTCAAAGTACTCTACCCTAAGGTATCTATATATAATGCATGCCACACAAAACTTAACCATTCCATGCCGCAGCAGTATATATCACACTCAAATTATATATCGGCTCACGACTCCGGATCCATAATCCGCGTGAGTCTGGATGCGATCTCGGCATCCATTGCTCCCAGGATCTTACCGCGGTCCTGCGAACTCATCTGGCTCAATATCCTTGCCACCAGATCCAGATCATCCGTCATCGTCTCGAAAATAGCTGCCGCCTGCTTGGGCTTCATATCCACATACGTCTGTGCATATTCCTGCGCTTCTTTATCTTCCTCAATCTGCTCCACTACCTGTTTGTACAGATACTCTGCCGTCGTTGGATCCATCGATTCATAATACTTCTGATATTCCTCTGCCCCCGGGCCTTTCTCGGCATAGACCACTTCATTGTAAAATTCCGTCCTGATCCTGTCGAAATCAACCTGCGCATCCTCAAAGGTTCTCAGTCTTTCAATCTCCGCCCGAAGCTGCTCCATCTCTTCTGAGTCACTGTTACTGGCCGACTGTGCACGCTCCAGCTCCAGCTCCAGCTCCGTAATATAATCTACCGCCTCCCGCAGACTGGTATATCCGCCGTAAGACTCCTCCTCCGTGGGAGCCACTGCCTCCTCCGGCAGGATCATATTAATGACCGGCACGTCTTTCAAAACCGGTGCCAGTACATTAGAACCGAATCCACCCACATCCAGCTTCACAAGCAGACATAAAATAGCCAGCCAGATAGCAACAATAACAACCGTTACCAGAAATACGGAAATACCACCCGGCTCGTCATCTCCCGATATCTGCTCGGAAAGCTCTCTGGCACGCTGTTTCGCCTCTTTCTTCTGCTCCTTCTGTTCCGCTTTCAATCTCCTGCGCTCTTCTTTTAACTTTTTCTTATCAACCTCAGCATCTGCTCCGGTATTCATATTCACAAGCTCTTCTGCCATTATTGCTCCCCTTTTACTTTGCCACGCTGTCCATAGGTATAACTGGTAAGCTCATCTACTGCCTTATGCTCTGCGGCATTTTCTTCACGCACAAATTCCACAAAAGCTTTCTCCCGCAGTTTCTCGTGCATCTTGCGTTCCTGCATCACTGCCTGCAGCTTCTTCCTTGCTTCTTCCACAAGCCTTTGCGCCTGCGCAACCTGCCCGCGCTGTGTCTCTATCATCTCATCCATGATCATCATGGCATTTCTGTTATCTTTCAGATCCATGATATGCAGTCTGTCACTGCGCAGCAGGCGTCCTTCCTCCAGATAAGCTTCTTTCCTGCCGATCAGGATCTGCAGCTTCTCCTCCTCTTCATTCAAACGCATCTGCGCCCTGCCGAGTTCCATTTTAGCCTGGCTCTCCAGCTGATATTGAATATTCAGGAGGCTCTGCATTCTATATATAAATTTCGCCATACCCGGCCACTCCCTGCCACATATGATCTGTCAGGATCGTCACCTGCAAAATCTTCGACCTACTCCGCAAAAAGTTCTCTCAGCTTTCCAACAGCCTGCTCATAATCATATTTTGCATCCACATCCTGCATCAGATATTCATTCACCGCATCGATCTTCGCGATGGCATAATCAATCTTGGGATTACTCCCGCTCTTGTAAGCTCCGATATTGATCAGGTCCTCCGCCTCATTATATGTTGCCAGTACGTTCTTCAACTTACCGGCAAGCATCTTATGCTCCTTATCCACAATCTGCGCCATGCAGCGGGATATACTCTGCAGCACATCGATTGCCGGATAATGATTCTGATGCGCCAGTTTACGATTCAGCATAATATGGCCGTCCAGTATGCTTCTGGCCGTATCCGTGATCGGCTCATTCATATCGTCTCCATCTACCAGTACCGTATAGAGTCCCGTAATCGATCCCGTCCGTGCACACCCTGCCCGCTCAAGCAGCTTCGGCATTTCAGAATATACGCTCGGCGGATAGCCCCTGGATACCGGCGGCTCTCCGCTGGCCAGACCGATCTCCCTCTGCGCCATCGAAAAACGCGTCAGGGAATCCATCATGAGCAGCACATCCTTCCCCTGGTCTCTGAAATATTCCGCGATTGCAGTGGCCGTCTTAGCCGCCTTATTTCTTTCCAGCGCCGACTTGTCAGAGGTCGCCACCACCACCACCGAACGCCTCATCCCCTCTTCGCCCAGATCACGCTCCACAAACTCACGTACCTCTCTGCCCCGCTCGCCGATCAGCGCGATCACATTAATATCCGCCTTGGTATTGCGCGCGAACATACCCATCAATGTGGATTTTCCCACACCGGAGCCGGCAAAGACGCCGATACGCTGTCCCTTGCCCACAGTCATCAAACCGTCTATCGCTTTAACGCCCAGAGGCAATACATCCGCTATGATCTTTCTGTCCATAGGATCCGGCGGCTGTGCCTCCACACTGTACGGGGTCCCGGCTGCATAATTGCCGTCTATCCTTCCCAAACCGTCAAGCACCTTGCCAAGCAGGTCATTGCTCACCGGCACTGTCAAAGGCTCCCCTACGTTCTCCACGATACACCCAAGCCCTATACCATCTGTCTTATCGCAGGGCATCAGAAGCGTCTTACGGTCCTTAAACCCTACCACTTCCGCCATGATCGGTTTATACTCCTCCTGTGCCGGATAGATTCTGCACAGATCACCCAGCTTCGCTTCCGGCCCGGCCGACTCGATCGTCAACCCTACTACATTCTCAACGCGGCCCTTTCTCTTAAAAAAGGTCTCATCCATTATTCTGCTGTATTTTTGTAAGTCAATTGCCATATTCATAAACAGTCATCATCCACGCTTCTCATAAGATAACATCCGCAATTTATTAGTCAGGCCCGTAAGCTGCGTATCAACACCGCAGTCAAAAATGCCTCCGTCCGTTTCGATCATGCATTCTCCCTGCCTCAGCGCAATATCCTCAATAATCTCTACCGTACCCCTTCCGGCGGCCGCTCCATCTGCCAGCGCCTGCTTCTGCATATTGACAAAAGGATAATCTTCCTTGGAAACGTGTACAATAAAACTCCTGCTGCTCTCCACCTGCCTTAATGTGGAGTCTACCAAATGCACCAGGATATCTCTATTGTCCGCCAGCCCAATCCCAAAAATATGACTGTAAACCTCGGTGATTGTATCAATAAACTTCGGCTCCAGGTCTTCGATCAGCTGTTCATACTCTTCTTCCAGCCGTCGTTTCTCAGCCATCAGCTGTCGCTTCATCTCTTCTGCTTCCGAGATCCCCTGCCGATAGCCTTCCTCGTGCCCTTCTTTCTTCCCCTCTTCCATTGCCCAGCGTCTCTTGGCCTCAATCTCACCAAGAGCCGCCGTCTTCATCTCCTCAGCCTGTATCTGAGCATCATCAAGAATTGCCTGTGCCTGTGCCTTGATCTCCTCCAGATCCGGTACTTCCTCCGCGGATGCCTTGATAATGTTACCCGTCTCATCAGCGTCACCACACAGGGCATCAATCTCTTCTCCGCCGAGACCACTTACAAAGCCGGACTCTTCGTCACCCGCCTCAACGCCCAACGCAGCCCTTCTCAGAGCCTTCTGCTCTTCGATTCTTCTCTCTACGAGAGCATTGGTGTCGATCACATGCTTCTCTTCCCCAGACACTACAACCCAACTTGCTTTATATAAATTCCTAGACAACGATCTCGTCACCTCCACCTCTGGAGATAACAATTTCTGCGGAATCCTCCAGCTTTCTGATAACATTTACGATCTTCTGCTGTGCTTCCTCTACATCCTTCATACGAACAGGACCCATGAATTCCATATCTTCCTTGATCATAGCCGCCAGACGCTTGGAAAGGTTATTGAAGATCGCATTCTGCACTTCTTCATTGGATCCCTTCAACGCAGTCGCCAGATCACCGTTATCCACATCACGCAGCACACGCTGGATCGCTCTGTCGTCCAAAAGCAGGATATCCTCGAACACAAACATCTTCTTTCTGATTTCGTCCGCAAGTTCCGGTTCTTCGATCTCCAGAGTTTCCATGATATGTTTCTCCGTACCACGGTCCACTGTATTCAAAATCTCTACGACAGCATCTACACCGCCAATGATCGTATAATCCTGGTTGACCAGGGAAGACAACTTGGACTCCAGCACCTTCTCCACTTCTTTGATCACCTCCGGACTCGTTCTGTCCATAATAGCGATACGCTTGGCAACATCGGCCTGCCTGTCAGGTGGAAGTGCTGAAAGGATCAGCGCTGACTGTGATGCCGACAGGTAGGATAAGATCAGCGCGATGGTCTGCGGATGTTCATCCTGAATAAAGTTAAGCAGCTGCGACGCATCTGTCTTCCGAATAAACTCGAACGGCTTCACCTGCAGGGATGCTGTCAATTTACCGATTACATCCATAGCCCTGTCAGCGCCAAAGGATTTCTCCAGAACTTCCTTGGCATAATTGATACCGCCTTCCGCGATATACTGCTGCGCCAGACATACCTGATAAAACTCTGAGATCACGCCATCCTTTACCTTTGGTGTGATATTTCTGGTATTCGCAATCTCCAGTGTTAATTCTTCTATTTCATCTTCCTTCAAATGCTTAAAAACATTGGCGGATCTCTCCGGCCCTAATGCGATCAATAAAATAGCAGCCTTTTGAAGTCCGCTGATATTTTCAGTCTCCTTAGCCATTTATCCTACCCCCAGTCCTCATTCAACCAGTTGCGCAGCAGGTTCGCTGCCGCCTCCGGATTCTCGTCTACAAATTTATTGATCAGCTTTCTCTCCTCGGATTCGCTCTCTACAGTAATATCCTCCAACTGCATATCAGGAGTGGACTGCAGCAATGTCTCCACAGAAATTTCTTCCTCTTCCTCCGCATGTTTCTCGCCACGCATGCTCCTCAGTACAACAAATGCAAGCAGCGCCAGAATAACGATAATCAACACGATCTGTATGATATCTGTTACGGTAATGGCAGGTCCTTCCGCATCAAAGAAAACATTCTCACTGTAAGCCACAAGTGAAATACTTTCCGCTGAAATACCGGTAGCATTGGCCACTGCTCCCACCAGGTCTTCCTCTACCTCCAGCCTTGTTCGTCCTGCATTGGCCAGCTTATATTCTTCCCAGGATACCCCTTCCAGATCTCCACGTGTCCTGGCATCCTCCTCCCGAATGATATTATACTGGATCATGGAAGCCATCAGAGACGATCTGCTGTAATCGATACCGCCGGCCGGTGTAGTTCTCTCGGTAATCTCTTCGTCAGGAAGATACTTTCTGGATTCTTCAGACTGTGAGGAGTTTCCACCTCCATTGTCAGGCAGCACATAGGTACTGTCATCGTCACTGTCATTGGAATCCGTCCCCGGAATCCCCGCCACAGTACTCTCGTTCTCCGAACTGAAGATAGCTTCTTCCGCCATCATACCTTCGGTCCGTCCATCCGGTGCACTGTACTTATGTGACGTTGATTTCGTAGAAGAGAAATCAACCGCCAGATTAGTCGCTACCTCTACATTGTCGAACTGCTTCGTTCCCAGCAGAACTTTACGCACCGCACCGATGACCAGCTTCTCCGCCTCAGCTTTCACTGAAAGCTGTGCGTTGGCTGCACCCGTTACGCTGTAGTCGTCTTCTGCCGTAAAGAGCGTGTTACCTTCTATATCCTGAATCACAATATGATCTGTCGATTCGTTACCAATCGCCGTCGCAATGGCACGGGCCAGCCCGGCCGCGCTCTCCATGCTGAACTCATCCTTAAGTTCCAGCAGTACCCACGCATAAGACTCTTCGTCTGAGGCTAACAGCGTACCGTCATTTTCCGGAATTGATAATTTGACTCTCGCAGTCTTGATCGCCGAAAATCTCTCCAGCATATCGTTTGCCAGATACTTCTCCAGATAGACCACATTCCGCTTCTGCTTATCAGACTCCGTCGTGGAGAAACTGCCATCCGTTACCTGGTCGATGCCGTAGTCGGCCGACCGGATATTGTTGGATGCCAAAAGCATCCGCGCATCGGATTGCTGGTCACGCAGAATTCTGAAAGTCAACGCATCATCCGTGACCGTATACTTCATCTCTTCTCCGTCCAGAAGTTCCTTCACTTCAGCCGCCTCAGCCGCCGTCTCACATTCTCTCAACAGCACATACTGAGGCTTGGTCAGCGTCGTCACCACCGCCACGATCGCCACAATGACCACGGCCATGCCGCATATCAATAATGTCTTCTGCTTCGCGGTAAAACGATTCCACCATGCTAATATTTGATTGCCTAATTCTCTTAATCTGACTAATAACTTATCCACAGCAATTTATCTCCTTCAGCCTTCCCTTATTCTCACCCAAATGTTAGATCTGCATCTGAAGAAGTTCTCTGTAAGCATCTAAAACCCTGTCTCTGATCGCAACCGTATACTGTAAGGCTGTGGACGCTTTCTGCAACGCAATACTGAGATCATGTGCATTCTCAGTCTCCCCGAGCATCCACTTAACCTCCTCATTCTCCGCATCCGACAGATAATCATTGGTCGTATTTAAATTATCGATCGCCGTATGTAATAAACTCTCAAAGCCTGTTTCCTTATATGTGTCCGGTCTGTTCGTAACTGCAGTCCTGGCAGCCTCCTTGACCGCCTCCGAGGACACGTTGCGAAGTGCTGTAATATCTAAAGCCATCTCTATTCCTCCAAATTATAAGGGTTTCCTTGATCTATCTTATTGATTGTTCAGCAGGTTCAGTCCTGTAGTCGCAATACTCTTGCTGGCACTAAAGGCTGTCGCATTCGCCTGATAAGCGCGGCTGGCGTCGATCAGATTTGTCATCTCCGTAATTGTACTGACATTCGGATACATCACATAACCATTCTCATCCGCATCTGGATGAGACGGATCATATACCATATTCCCTTCTGTCCATCTGTCCTCATAAACTCCCGTCACCTTAACACCAGTGCCGTCATAACGTCCCCTTGCCTTATTCAGCACCTGCCGAAAAGGCGCCTGAGAATTCTTCTCCTCGAACACTACCACCTTCCTGCGGTAGGGTGTACCATCCTCGGTACGGGTCGTGTTTGCATTTGCTACGTTCTGCGAAATAATATCCATACGATACCGTTCCGCAGTCATGCCTGTTGCGTTAATGTCAAAAGCTGTAAACATTCCCATAGTCTGTTCTCCTTATCCCCTTAATACACAAAACTGATTAAAACCGGTCTTACAGGACGATCATTATTTCATGACCATCTGCAGATTTTTGAATTCCTGTCTGATCGAAGCCGTCAGACCCTGATATACCACCTGGTTCTTGGCCAGATACACCGCTTCCGTATCCGGATCCACATTATTGCCGTCCACACGATAAGAATATCCCGAATAATCACTGTATGTAACAGGCTTCAGCCGACTGAGATGCCGGTTCAATCCACTCATCTTGGCATCCAGCGAAGTATATCTGGACTGTCCAAGCGCCTTCGCAAGCTGCGTTTCAAAATTAACGTCGCTTCTCTTGAATCCCGGTGTATCGGCATTGGAGATATTGTTGGAAATGACGTCATTACGCAGCCAGGATGCATCCGCCGCCCTGTCCAGTACATTAATATAATCAAATGCATTGGTATTCGCTAATGTACTCATATAATCATAACCCTCCTATAATAATAGAATCCATAATCCATTATAAAGGTATTAAGAAAAAAAACAAGGTTTTTCGATTCATTTTTCGCAAATAATTCACAGTAAAATCTGGAAGCACGATTTTCAGGTAGAAAAGAAAAAAGGATTCACGCAGCGTTATATGCTCAATTGTAAATCCTTTTACATCGAAAATCTCCTGTCTTTGTTTAATTTTCACAATACTTAAAATCTTCCCTGCTCCTTGAGCTTCTCCACTTCCTCGAAAACCACATCATTCAACACCTTAATATAGGTTCCCTTCATACCGGAAGAGCGTGATTCAATCACGCCCGCGCTCTCAAACTTACGAAGCGCATTGACAATAACGGAGCGGGTAATTCCCACCTTATCCGCAATCTTACTGGCCACAAGAATTCCTTCCATGCCTCCCAGCTCGTCGAAGATATGTGTGATCGCTTCCATCTCGGAAAAGGACAGTGTACTGATCGCCGATTTCACCACCGCCAGCTTACGATTCTCTTCCGCATTCTCTTCACTCACCGCGCGAAGCATCTCCAGCCCCACTACCGTAGTGCCGTATTCACACAGAATAATATCATCAATATCATACTGCGCATCACACTTATAAAGGAACAATGTCCCCAGCCGTTCTCCTGATATCTCTATCGGCGTGATCACAGCCCTGTACCGCTTTGTATCAATGCTCTCAAATCCCAGTGTTTCCAGATTAACATTCTCTTTCGTGGACAACACCGAAAGCAGCCTCTCGTTCAACATTGGATCAATGAAACCGCCCACATGATCCACGATCAACTCCATGATAGATTCTACCATATCCAGATCCCCGAGTCCCAGTACTTTCCCCTTCCTGCTTATGACAAGCACGTTGGATCCGAGAATGTCCTTCAGCACATCACAGATGTCATTGAACACAACCTTGCCTGAATTGTTATTGTGCAGAAGTTTTCCAATCTTCCTTGTCTTATCCAATAACTGAACACTGCTCATAAACCCGACTCCTTATACTCTCGCCCCATAAACCGCGTACACCCAGATAGCGCCGCCAACGAAATTTCTTCGTTGTTCGCCATAAATATCCGAACTGTTACACAAATGTTCCAAATAGTTACACAATTTTATATAAAATGATTTTATCACATCATTCGAGTATAATCAATGGCCGTCGTGTATATTTTGTATCTTTTGTCTGCAATATTCATTATAATCTTGAAATTTTCTGACATTCACATTTTCAAACTTTATCGTGTGTTTAATTTCGTTTTCCATACTTCTCACGTAACAGCGCGGATCCTCTCACCGTCACACTCTCACGCTTCCTGCTTCTGCGCATCCCTGACAAACCCGCAGTTTTCATCTGCACACACCAGCTTATTCCCTTTCTGCAGCATGATAGAACCACACCTATCACATTTGTCCGCTACCGGTTTCTGCCATACCATGAAGTCACACTCGGGATTATCGATACAGCCGTAATATTTCCTGCCTTTCTTCGTCTTCTTCAGCACAATATCCTTACCGCATTTCGGACATGCCACACCGATCTTCTCGAAATAGGGCTTCGTATTGCGACAGTCGGGAAATCCGGGACACGCCAGGAATCTGCCATGGGGACCATACTTAATGACCATCTGTCTGCCACACAGATCACAGAACTCGTCGGAAAGTTCATCCGCGATCTCCACCTCATCCAATTCCTTCTCCGCCTTGTCCACAGCCGCTTCCAGATCCGGATAAAAATTGGATACCACGGTCTTCCACTTGACGCTTCCTTCTTCCACGCCGTCCAGCAGCGCTTCCATTGTCGCCGTAAAGTTCACATCCACGATAGAAGGGAAAGCCTCCTTCATCATGTTATTCACCACTTCTCCCAGCTCCGTCACATAAAGATTCCTGTTCTCCTTAACGATGTATCTTCTGGCCAGGATCGTGGTGATCGTAGGAGCATAGGTACTGGGACGGCCTATACCCAGTTCCTCCATGGATCTGACCAAAGACGCCTCCGTGTAATGCGGTGCCGGCTGCGTGAAATGCTGCTTCTCCACAAGCTCGTTAAGCGTCAGCTTCGTATCCTGGGTAATTCCCTTCATCAGGGTATTATTCTCTTCTTTCTCATCTTCCTGCGTATAGACGCTCATAAACCCGTCAAACTTCACTTTGGAAGCGGCTACCGTAAATCTGTGCCCGGCGGCATCGATCTTCACAGATGTGGTCTCATAGACAGCCGGAGCCATGCGGCTTGCCACAAAGCGTTTCCAGATCAACTGGTAAAGTCTGAACTGGTCTCTGGAAAGAGATTCCTTGATCTCCAACGGAATCCGATCGATCTGCGTGGGCCGGATGGCTTCGTGGGCGTCCTGGATCTTCCCGCCACTCTTCTGCTCCTGTTCCGCCCCCGCCGCATACGCCGCTCCGTATCTGTCCGTAATAAATTCAGCCGCCGCTTTCGCCGCTTCGTCAGACACTCTTGTAGAGTCCGTACGCAGATAGGTTATGATACCGGCCGTGCCATTTCCCTTGATATCGACACCCTCATACAACTGCTGTGCCAGGCGCATCGTCTTCTGCGTGGAGAAATTCAGCACCTTGCTGGCCTCCTGCTGTAACGTTGATGTCGTAAAGGGCAGAGGTGCCTTCTTGACCCTCTCGCCGTTCTTAACGGACGATATCTGATAAGCAGCCTGGTCTAACTGCCGCTTGATCTCCTCCATCTCTTCTCTGGAAGAGATAGTCTTCTTCTCCTCCACCGTCCCATAATATTTTGCGAGAACAGGCTTCTTCTCCCCTGCCACCGCAAGAGAAGCATCTAACGTCCAGTACTCCTCCGGTATAAAGGCATTGATCTCCTCTTCCCGGTCACAGATAATACGCAGCGCCACAGACTGTACGCGCCCGGCGCTTAATCCTCTCTTGACCTTTGCCCACAAAACAGGCGATATTTTATACCCCACCATACGGTCGAGACAACGTCTGGCCTGTTGGGCATCCACCAGATCCATGTCGATCTCCCTGGCATTCTTCAAGGATTCCTTGACTGCCGTTTTGGTGATCTCGTTAAATGTAATGCGATAAACTTTCTTATTCTCCAGTTTCAATGCCGCGAGCAGATGCCACGAGATAGCCTCTCCCTCGCGGTCAGGGTCTGTTGCCAGATATACCTTCTCGGCCTTCTTCACCTCCTTACGGAGGTTAGCCAGAATATCTCCCTTACCCCGAATCGTGATATATTTCGGTTCAAAATCATGCTCAACATCAATCCCCAGCACACTGCGCGGCAGATCTCTAACATGCCCGTTACTCGCCGCGACCTCGTAACTTGCCCCCAAAAATTTCTTGATTGTTTTCACCTTCGCCGGTGATTCCACTATTACCAGATACTTTGCCATAGAATATTCCCCTGTCTCTTCCTTAATTAATAAACATACTGAAAGCAGATCATTCCCAGTACAGGTATATACTGGCCCAAACTTTTACTTTTCCTACTATAATATGCTATTTCTTAAATAAGACTCGTCAACGTGAACCACTATACACTATATTTTTTACGCTGACAAGAGGTAAAAAATTAAAAAAATTTAAAAATATTCCG
>CAJTPO010000032.1:41833-51970 GCA_910578115.1 uncultured Lachnospiraceae bacterium
TATTCCGGCCTGTCATTTTATTCCTTCTTTAAATAATATCTGCCGCCAGCCTGTCCGGCATATCCCTCTGCACATAACTGCAGCAGTTCATAACACAATTCCGAAACAGCTATGGAATCACCGTGCACCATCCTGTAAGCTTCCTGCAGCCGTTCCATGGACTGCGGCTGAAAATCCAGCAGCTCCAACACCTTCCCCCGAGGCTCTGCCCGCCCGGAGGCTGACTGCCCGCCGCCACTGCCTCGACCCGGATATCCGGTAAATTCTGCCTGCAGGTCCGCCAGAAGTTCTTCCGGACTCGTCACCAGCTGCGCCCCCTGTCTGATCAACCTGCTGCATCCTGCACTCAGGGCATCGGTAACCCTCCCCGGAACCGCATAGACTTCACGTCCCTGCTCCAACGCCATGTCCACCGTGATCAACGTCCCACTCCGCTCTTTCGCCTCAATGACCAGAACGCCATCACACAATCCGCTGATAATGCGGTTCCTGGGCGGAAAAAGCACGGCTCTCGGTTCAATCCCCGGCGGATATTCGGAACACACCCCTCCTTTGGCCAGCAGCTGCTCATACAGTTCTCTGTTCTCCTGCGGATAACAGATATCCACACCGCACCCGAGTACGCCCAGAGAATAACCACCCGCATTAAGCGCCGCCCGCTGCCCGATACCGTCGATCCCTCTCGCCATTCCGCTGATGACCTGCACACCCGCCTGCGCCAGAACGGTCCCGAATTCTTTCGCCACATATCTTCCGTACTCCGTACAGTTCCGGGCTCCGATAACAGCGATGGCCCTGCTGTCATCAACCGGCAGCTTACCCGCATAATACAACGCATAAGGGGCATCCTGAATCTCCGATAGTCTATGCGGATACGCCGCTTCCCCGATCGTGACAAAGGAAATCCCCCGCAGGCACATCCTCTCATATTCTTCCAGAATACCCGCAAGATCACGCTCCTTTGCCGCCGCCTGCAGTCTCACTGCCCGTTTTCCATATCGTGCATGTATCTTTTCTTCCAGGACGCCGCTCTTCGCCAGTTCATATACCGTATATGCCGTCCCCACCTGCTGAAGCCTCCGCAAAAAGGTTCTGCCATTCATCCCCGCCGCCTGATACAGCCAATGCCTGCACGCCTTCTCTGTCCGGTCTCCCGTCATTCCCACTCCCTTCGTCTTTCTCTTCCTCCTTCCTTCATTACCGCTCTGACTGACCACCCATATACCGGTAGCAGATGGCCTCCGCCAGATGTTCCTCCCTGATTCTGCCGCTGCCGCCCAGATCCGCTATCGTGCGCGCCACCTTAAGGATTCTGTGATAACCTCTGGCTGACAGATGCATAACCGAAAACATACGTTCCATATAGTTTCTTTCCTGCTCCTCCAATCCACAGTATTTCTCCACGTCTCCGGCTTCCATATCCGAATTAAACCGCAAATTCGTACCGTCAAACCGTTCAGCCTGCAGGCTTCTTGCACGCAGAACCCTCTCCCTGATACGCGCACTGCTCTCTCCCGCCGACCGCTCCAGGATATCCCGGAATTTCAGGGGTTCCACCTCCACACAAATATCAATCCGGTCCAGAATCGGACCGGACACTCTGCCCAGATACCGCTTCACTTCATAAGGCGCACAACGACATCTTGCCATATCCGGATAATATCCGCAGGGACACGGATTCATAGCCCCAACCAGCATAAAATCCGCCGGAAAAGTATAGACGCCGCTGCTCCTCGCAATCTGTATCCGCCTGTCTTCCAACGGCTGGCGCAGGATGTCCAGCGTCTCCCTTTTAAATTCAGGCAGCTCGTCCAGGAAAAGGACACCGCGGTGGCACAGACTGACAATCCCCGGAACCGGTACTCTGCCGCTTCCCGCCAGCGCCTGCCCCGTTATCGTATGATGGGGACTCAGGAATGGCCGTCTCGTAATCAGTGCCTTCTTTGCCGAATGCAGCAGTCCCGATACACTGTAGACCGTCGATACCTCCAGACTTTCCTGCAGTGACAGCGGCGGCAGGATCGACGGAATTCTCTTCGCCAGCATAGTCTTACCGGAACCCGGCGGCCCGATCATCAACAGATGATGGAATCCTGCCGCCGCCACCTCCGCCGCCCGCTTTACCGTCTCCTGCCCGCTGATATCCGCAAAATCCAGCTCCCTGTCTTTGTCATTCTCCTTCCACAGAGACATCACATCGATTCTGGCTGGCTCGATCAACCCCTTTTGTCCGTTCTCCAACCCCTGCAGATATTCCACGGTCTCCGTCACCCCTGCCACGCCGACGATCTCGATCCCCCCTGCCACGGCTCCCTCCATGGCATTATCCCGGGGCAGAATACATCTTCGCATCCCGCTCTCCTTTGCCCGTGTGACAACAGGCAGAACGCCCCGTACCGGCTTGACCTCTCCGTTCAGTCCCAGTTCCCCCAGCAGGACGGTTCCTGCCGTACTCTCCTTCGAAAGCCTGCCCAGACACGTCAGGATCCCCACCGCTACCGGCAGATCGAACATCGTCCCCTCCTTGCGCAGGTCCGCCGGGGACAGATTCACGTTAATGCACACAGGCGGCAGAATAATGCCCGAGTTCTTCAGCGCAACCCGCACCCGCTCTCTCGCTTCCCGTACCTCCGAACTTAAAAGCCCCACCATCTGAAAACAGGGCAGTCCCTTCGACAGATCAACCTCCACCTGCACCAGATGGCTGCTGATCCCGCAGACCGTACCCGACGTTATCGTACTAAACAATGTGCTGCCTCCTTTCTATTTAAACATCTGCATATCATCTTAAGTAAAGTTCTCCGTGATCTTCGTGGTGAATAACCTGGAAATGATCATTGATCCTAAAGAATTAAAGAACACCTGTGAAACCGCTCTGCGCATAAAACGCAGCCGTCAGTTCTTTTATAGCACACACCGGGAGAAGAAGCAATCCCCGGACAGCCTGTCTGCCATAGAACTTTCTGTACTCCGGCCGTCTGTGGCCATGCATTCAAACGCTATATGTAGTATATAATAAAAAAGTGCATTAAAAAAACACAATATCTTGTATTGTGCATTTTTCCAACGGTCTATTATCCTGCTTCGTTCGGAGCCCAGCGGAACAAATTCCGGAAGAACCTCCATTTCATTTCCACAAACGATCAGGTTCTTTCGAATTTCATGTCCACCGGCTTACCCCTCCCCTTAAATCTCATGTGTCCTTTACGACATCTCATATGCCTCCCGCAGCTTCTCCAGCGCCCTTTTCTCAATCCTCGATACATAACTTCTGGAAATGCCAAGCTTACGCCCGATCTCCCGCTGGGTCACCTCATATTCGCTTGTCAGCCCGTACCGCAGGATAATGATCTCCCGTTCCCGCTCATTCAGCTTCTCACGGATCAGTCCTGACAACCTGCTCAACTTGTTCTCCGCCTCCAGCCTGTCAACCACATCGACCTGCTCCTGCTCCATGATGTCCAGCAGATTGATTTCATTTCCCTCCCGGTCCGTCCCAATCGGCTCATACAGTGATACTTCTCTGGACGTTTTCTTCCTGGCACGCAGAAACATCAGCAGTTCATTATCGATACATCGCGATGCATAGGTGCTCAGCTTTCCTTTGCCGGAATCAAAAGAATCGATCGCCTTGATCAACCCAATGGTTCCGATCGATATCATATCTTCCGTCTCTTCATCTACATTCTGATACTTTTTGGCTATGTGGGCGACCAGACGAAGATTATGTTCGATCAACATTTCCTTGGCCGATGCACGTTCCGCCTCGCTGCCCGTCTCCATCCTTTTTAAATATATGGCCTCTTCCTTCGCAGTTAATGGTTGCTTAAATGTTTTCAAAAGAAGCCCCCAAAGTCCATTTACTCTATTCTATGAACCGGTGACATCTTAAGTGCCTTTCCACCTGAAAATAGCCCAGGCCCTGCCGGGCCGATTTCACTCTCCCGCCTGAAAACCGCCGCAATTTCTATGAATCCAACAGAAATTCCGCCATAACATAATTGCTCACATCAATCCCCAGACCCGTCAGCCTGATGTGATCCGACACGCACTCCAACAGCTCCTGCCTGTACATTTTACACAATACCCCGCCGTATACCTCCTCAATCTGCCGGCCAAACCGCTCCTGAAACTCCCGCCTGCTCACACCGCACATCATGCGGAGTCCCAGGAACATAAATTCCTCCATCTGCTCATTCCCGGTCAGCCTGCACCGCACGGGAAATCTCTGCATCTTTTCCGTATGCACCGGCTCCTCTTCCTGTCCGTCCGGCTCTTCACACCTTCTGCCCAGCCCGGTAATATATGCCGCATAATCCTCAGGTACCGTCGGATTGCTCCAGCGGACATTATCCACCATGGAAGCCGCTCCCAAACCAAATCCCGCATAATCTCCCCGCTGCCAGTATACCTTATTGTGTCTGCACTCGTACCCTTCCCTGGCATAATTGGAAATCTCATATCTGTGATACCCGCAGTCCGAAAGACAGGCATCCGTCAGCAGATACATTTCCCGGTCTTCCTCCTCCGTGGGAAAACAATAGTCGCCCCGCCTCTCGTACAGGGGTGTTCCCTCCTCCAGGATCAGGCTGTAAGCAGAGATATGCTCCGGCAGCAGCGCCGTCACCCGCCGCAGTGTCTCCCGGTAGGACGCCACGCTCTGTCCCGGCAGCGCCGCCATAAGATCGATATTGATATTCCGAAATCCGGCCTCCCGCGCCAGTCTGTAAGTCTCCAGAAAAGTCCTGTAGTCGTGTATCCTGCCGATCCGCTTCAATTCCCTGTCATCCGCAGACTGCAGACCGATGCTGATGCGATTCATACCAGCCGTTATGTATCCGCGCATCTTCTCCGACGTCACGGTTCCCGGATTAGCCTCTATTGTAACCTCCGCATCTTCCGCCACATGATAACAACGCGCAAGCGTTCCCATTACGCTGTCTACGGCCTTCGCCGTAAGCAGTGACGGTGTTCCTCCGCCCCAGAAGACAGAGATGACCTGATGCTCTTTATATTTGACGGCCTCCAGTGTGATCTCATGCCGCAGAAGATTTACATAACTCTCCATATCTGCTGCCGTCCGATCCGCCATAGACAGGAAATCGCAGTAGAGACATTTCCTGACACAAAAAGGAATGTGTATATAAATGCTCAATGCTCTCATCTGCTGCTCTGGTCCGTCTCTTTCTTCCTACTTGTCATCCAGCTTCAACACACTCATAAAGGCGCTCTGCGGAATCTCCACATTGCCTACCTGCCGCATGCGCTTCTTGCCTTCCTTCTGCTTCTCGAGAAGCTTCTTCTTCCGCGTGATATCACCGCCATAACACTTGGCAAGTACATCCTTGCGCATGGCTTTCACAGTCTCTCTGGCAATGATCTTGCCCCCCACTGCTGCCTGAATCGGAATCTCAAACAAATGCCTCGGAATCTCCTCCTTAAGCTTCTCACACATCCTTCTGCCCCGCTCGTAAGCACTGTCCGCATGAACGATAAAGGAAAGTGCATCTACCTCATCATGATTGATGAGAATATCAAGCTTCACCAGTTTAGACGTCTCATACCCCTTTAACTCATAGTCAAAAGAGGCGTATCCTCTGGAACGTGACTTAAGCGCATCGAAGAAATCATAAATGATCTCATTCAACGGCAGTTCATACTTAATCAATGCTCTCGAAGCTTCTATATACTCCGTACTGATATACCGTCCCCGTCTCTCCTGACACAGCTGCATGATCGGTCCTATAAATTCGGTAGTCACCATGATCTCCGCGCTGACCACCGGCTCCTCCATAAAATCGATCTGCGCAGGATCCGGCAGATTCGACGGGTTGGTCAGTTCGATCATTTCCCCGTCCGTCTTATGCACCCTGTAAATAACGCTCGGCGCGGTGGTCACCAGATCCAGATTATATTCCCGTTCCAGCCGTTCCTGTATGATCTCCAGATGCAAAAGCCCCAGGAAACCACAACGGAAGCCGAATCCCAGCGCAATAGATGTCTCCGGCTCATAGCGCAGTGAGGCATCATTCAGCTGCAGCTTCTCCAGAGCATCCCGAAGATCCGGATACTTCGCACCATCCGCAGGATACATGCCGCAGTACACCATGGAATTAACCTTCTTATACCCTGGAAGCGGCTCAGCACAGGGATTCTTCAGATCCGTGATCGTATCGCCTACCGCCGTGTCCTTGACATTTTTAATGGAAGCAGTCAGATATCCCACCATTCCAGCCGAGAGTTCCTCACAGGGAATAAACTGTCCGGCTCCGAAATACCCCACTTCCACCACCTCTGCCGTGGCCTTCGTAGCCATCATCTGAATGGAAGTTCCTTTTGCCACCCGTCCTTCCATGATGCGGCAGAAGACGATCACGCCCTTATAAGAATCATATACGGAATCGAAAATAAGCGCCTGCAGAGGGTTGTCCGCACTGCCGCCGGGCGCGGGGATCTTCTCCACCACCGCCTCCAGCACTTCCTCGATACCGATCCCGTTCTTCGCCGAGATCAGCGGCGCATCCTGTGCCTCGATACCGATCACATCTTCAATCTCATTCCTGACACGCTCCGGATCCGCACTGGGAAGATCGATCTTATTGATGACCGGGAATACATCCAGATCATGGTCCAGTGCCAGGTAGACATTAGCCAGTGTCTGTGCCTCAATCCCCTGCGCCGCATCCACCACCAGAATGGCGCCGTCGCATGCCGCCAGCGAACGGCTGACTTCATAGTTAAAATCCACATGGCCGGGTGTATCTATCAGATTAAAAATATATTCATTGCCATCCTTGGCATTGTAGATAATACGCACCGTCTGTGCCTTAATCGTAATACCGCGTTCCCGCTCCAGTTCCATATTGTCCAGAACCTGAGCCTGCATCTCCCGGCTGGTCAACAGCCCTGTCTTCTCTATGATCCTGTCCGCCAACGTTGACTTTCCATGATCGATATGGGCTACAATACAAAAATTTCTGATCCTGCTCTGGTCTATGGCTGCCATAATACCCTCCTGACGAACCTTGATTTTATCGTGATCGTTTACCACGTACATCGAATTATCAGTTTCTCTGTCAACCATCATCTTTCATACGGCCACGCAGCAAAGCACAGCCCCGGTTGACCCGTAACACACACGCTGCAGGCTCCTGTAAACTGCAGCACAGGAAACAGTATATCAAATCGTTGAAATGCTGTCTACTCTCAGCCTGCAGTTTTCCCGCATTTTAATAACGTCTCCGGCTACCGTTTGGGTTCTTCCCCGTTTAATACCAGGCTCAGTACATGTGCCAGCGGTTCACACGCATTCTTCATCTCCTCCACCGTATTGTTTTGTGCTCCCAGCTCGATCAGCAGGGTTTTCGGGCAAAGATGCATGTTATAACGATAAGCTTTCAGATAAATCCTTCTGGCAAGCCCCGGATAATATTCGTTACAGGCCGCCTGCATCTGAAAAGAGAAGGCGAGATTATCGTCGAGATACGGATTCTCCAGATATTCGATCTCTCCCTTGGCCGTCCGGCTCAAACCGTTAAAAAACATGATCTGTGCCGTAGGTTTTCCCTGCAGATCCATGACCAGTCTCCGGCTCTCCGGCATGGCATCCCTGTGCAGATCGATCACCACCTCAATGCTGGGATACTCCGCCAGTAATTTTTCTATAACCGGCAGGGAATTTCCGTAGGCATAGTCTCTGGACTCTTTATCAAAACTCTCCGTAAAATGCATCACATTATAACCATACCGCTGCCTGAGAATAGATGCCAGATGCTCTCCCACACCCACGATACTGGTGGATTCGTCTCCCGGTACCGAATCCGCAAATGCCTCCTGGGAATGAGTATGATAGATCAGGATCTGTGGTTTGTCAGTCCCTCCCTGCAGACGCATGTCCCTGGAAAGCAGTTTCTCCGCTCCAAGAAGCTCCTCCCCCGCCTGCGTGGTACTGTCCACGGCATAGAAAGCCTTGATCAACGCCTCATAATCCTGCAGTTCTTCCCAGCGATAACTGTAACTTTTACTTCGCACCGGTACAAATCCTGCCGGCGTATTGTCCGAGATCTGCTCTGCGGCCTCCTCCGGCTGCGTCGCCTGATTCTCCAGATACATACCGTTTTCTGCCAGCAGCGCATCGGCAAGTCCTTTTTCCAGATGCATGGCGCTTTCATCATACTCAAGGTCTCCCCCGGCGATCGCCTTATTGTCCTCGTCGCTCCCTTCCAGCATCATCAGTCTGTCATAATCGCTCTCCGCCGAAAATATATCTTCCCCCGCCGCCTCCATCCCATACAAAAAAACCGGATATTCTGCCAGCAGCCAGCGATCCTTGATCGTACCGGCAAGCCGTTCCTGCGTTCCCTGATTCATTCTATGTATCCCGGGGAGATATGGCTCCATCATGAATCCCTGCAGCCACCCCGGAAAAGCTTTCTCCTTGTTCTCCCGATCATGCACGGTTTCCATAACCTCCGACAGAACAAAAAATGCAGACACTATAACAAGTGTTATTATGATAAGTCGCCTTAAAATTTTTTTAATATTCATACTAAAAATTATATGCGATGCAAATACAACTTCATGCCACAAGATTAAACCGTGTCGAGCGCCTTGTTGATGCCGTCACAGATAATATGGCTGATCTGCTGTATCTGCTGATCCACATCCTTTGTGGTGACATACATATTGTTCAATTCCTTCAAGGCGACCGGCCGCTCTCCCATGGCATCTCCCACAATCGTAGCAGCATCCACCACCGTCGGCACCCCCAGCGCCAGCACCGGCACATTAAGGCTCTCCTGCGTAATGGCATTGCGGTGGTTCCCCACTCCCGATCCCGGGTGAATCCCGGTATTTGTGATCTGTATCGTACGGTTTAATCTCTTTGTCGAACGTGCCGCCAGCGCGTCGATCACGATCACCATATCCGGTTTGGTCTCTCCGATGACCCCCCTTATGATCTCAGCGGATTCCATGCCGGTCTTTGCCATAACCCCGGGAACCAGACTGCTGACCTGGTGCATTTTGGAACGATTGTATGCCACCTTGCCATACTCCCGCACGATATGCCTGTTCACCAGCAGATTATCCACCACATTCGGTCCCAGGGAATCCGCGGTTACCTCACGATTGCCCAGTCCCACCACGAGGATCGATTGTTCCCTGTCCGGATCCGGCAGAACACTTTTCAGTTCTCTGGCCAGGATTTCCGATATTTCCTGATGATAATCCTCTTCCGGTTCCGTCATGGCCGGCGCTTCCAATGTAATATAGATTCCCATCGGTTTCCCCAGCATCCTGGCCCCGTTCTTCGTCTCAATAACCACCTTCGTAATATGAACATCGCTTTCCCCGTCATACGCTTCCTCCACGGTGACCCCATGCAGGCCTTCTGCTTTCTCCTCAATGCTCTCTCTGGCTTCCAACGCCAAGTCAGTCCTGACTGTTGACCAGCTATCCATACCCTTCTCCTCATTTCCCGCATTTTATCTTACTACTATTAATATGCGTATCTTCTTAAATTGCTTTTGTATTGCTTTACAACATCCTTTTCTATTTTTTGCAAAAATAAACAAAATATGTATTGACATCGGGATTCTCATAAACTACAATAATATGCGTGTGTTTCCATTAAAACGTCCGTGTCCGGCTTTAATGAGACACGTCCTGATATATTCAAATACTATTACTATTTCAATCGGAGGTGCGATCATGGCTAACATTAAATCTGCCAAGAAGAGAATCTTAGTGAACAAGACCAAAGCTGAGAGAAACAAATCTGTTAAGTCCAGTGTCAAGACAGCGATCAAGAAGGTATATGCTGCCGTTGAGGCTAATGACAGGGAAGCAGCGAAGACCGCATTGGTTGCCGCTACATCCGCTCTTGATAAGGCTGCCAAGAAGGGTGTTTATCACAAGAATACTTCAGCCAGAAAGATTTCCCGTCTTGCTCTTGCCGTAAATAAAATGGCATAACCCAATTTATATCAATAGAACATTTTTATACAAAAAACACTTCCTGCCGTCATGGGAAGTGTTTTTTTGATCTTCGCTGTTGCTGCGTACTAACAACTATAGTTAATGACTTTCACAGCATGGATGGCCATGCGGCCCGCCAGGCGGCAGGCTGAGCATGAT
>CAJTPO010000033.1 GCA_910578115.1 uncultured Lachnospiraceae bacterium
TGGGATTACCATATTTGAATTATACAGGAAGCTCCATTATAATGTTTTTTTCTTGTGTAATCAACTGGTTTTGGAAATAATTCCGACTTTCAGAATGATTGCTGCCGCTGTCTGTGTCGCTGACCACAGCAGTTTAGAGAATGGGATCTCCCATAAAAGAAGTTAAAAAACCATATCTGATTAGAATTATAGTATAATTAGTTTCTTTCGATTTGTAAACATCTAAAAAAGAAAAACACAGCCCGTAACATTAAATTAACATTAAATCCCCGGCACATACTCCCTGCGGTAATCCCGGGGTGTACAGCCTTTCTCCCTGTGAAATACTTTGCTGAAGTAGAAGACATCCGAAAAGCCTGCCCGCTGCGCAATCTCCGCAATGGGCAGATCCGTCTCCGTCAACAGCTGCTCCGCCCTGCGCAGGCGCAGCAGGCACTGGTATTCCTTGATGGTCCTGCCCACCGCGTTCTTAAACAACGTGCCTGCATATTTATAAGACAGGCCGCAGAGCTTCTCGATCTCCTCCGAAGTAAACCTTTCCGCGTAATGCCCCCTGATATATTCCTGAATCTGCCGCACATAGGCATTTTCCGCCGTATCTTCCTGCACATTCCGGACACAGGTCAAAAAGATCTGCCACAGATGAACGGATGCCTGTGGGATGTTGCCGTGCACATGGGCGTCCAGCAGCCGCTCAAACTCTTTCCTGATCCGGCCGGTTTGCGGGCAGTCCGTTTGTTTCGGCAGCACGATATACTTCTCGTCCGCGTTCCTGTCCAGGCAGACTTTCGTCTCGTAATAAATGCCTCTGGGCAGCTCCTCCATATGCGCCGCCGGCTCCGCGCAGTAGAAATGCGCATAAAACCAGGCTGCCCCCTGTTCAAAAGGTTTCTCGCCCCAGCAGTGCACACCGCTTTTCAGGAAAAAAAGCTGATCGGGCTTGAGCCGGTAGGATATCCCGTCCTCTATGATCTCCATGGAACCCCGCAGCAGATAGATCGCCACGTGAAAAGGTGCCGTTCTGTCCGCATGGTACATGACGCCGCGGTTAATGCTGTAGGCTGCCTCGCATATGAAGGGCATCGCGTTACACGGTATCCTCAGCAAATGCTTATCCACTCTTTTCTCCTCCCGACCGGCCTTTTTATCCTGCCTTCTTTCAGTGTAAAAAATCTTATCCTACAATGCCATACGGTAAATCTCCAGCATATCTTCCTCGTACAGCTTCCTGGCCGAGCCTTTACAGCCGCCTGCTGCCAGGCTGCACATATGCGCCATCGTCTTCATCTGCTCCTCCGTAGGCGCGATGCCCAGCTCCCGCATATTGGTCGGCATGTCGATGCTGCGATAGAAATCCTCCATCGCCTCGATTCCTTTCAGCGCGGTCTCTTCCTCGCTGCCCTGTTGTGCGACACCCATCACATTTCTGGCAAATTTAGAGAATCTCGGCATACAATCCTTCAATACATATCTGGCCCAGCTTCCCCACACTGCCGCCAGACCTGCACCATGAGCCACGTCAAACATGCCGCCGATCTCGTGCTCCAGACCATGTGTCGCAAAATCCCCGCCATCGTTGCCGCATCCTGTCAGGCCGTTGTGAGAAAGGCTGCCGGCCCACAGAATCTCCGCCCTGGCGTCGTAATTGTCCGGATCTTTTTTCAGGATCAGCGCATTCGTGAGCACCGTGCGCATCAGGGCCTCCGCGATCGCATCCGTCAGCTCCATGTTGCCGCCGTTTGTAAAGTAACGCTCCATCGTATGCATCAGAATATCCGTACATCCACAGGCTGTCTGGTACGCCGGCAGCGTCATCGTCAGCACCGGATCCATCACCGCAAAAACGGGCCGGCAGATATCATTGTTATACCCCCGTTTGACCATGCCCTCATCTTTCGTGATCACACTGCTGTTGCTCATCTCGCTGCCCGCAGCTGCAATGGTCAGCACCACACCGACAGGCATACAGGCCGCAGCCTGACGGGTATGCTCATAGAAATCCCAGACATCCCCCTCATTCATCAAACCGTATCCGATCGCCTTACAGGAATCAATAACGCTGCCGCCGCCTACCGCCAGAAGAAAATCGACCTTTTCTCTCCTGCAAAGCTCGATCCCTTCATATACAAGAGAAAGTCTCGGATTGGGCACCACGCCGCCCAGCTCCACATAAGAAATTCCCTCGCTCTCCAGAGAAGCCCTGATCTGCGCAAGCAGGCCCGAACGCTCGGCGCTGCCGCCGCCGTAATGGATCAGAACCCTGCGACAGCCCGTTTCCTTCACAAGCCTGCCGGTCTGCTGCCTGGTATCTTTACCGAAGACTACTTTCGTTGGTGTATGATAAGTAAACTGGAACATAAATTCTACCTTCTTTCCTTTTTATGATTGATTCGGGCGCATCACCCGGCAGGGATTCCCGTAAGCAACTACATTGTCGGGAATGTCTTTCGTCACCACGCTGCCTGCGCCGATCACCACATTGTCACCGATGGTCACACCCGGCATGATGATAACGCCACCGCCGATCCAGACGTTATTCCCGATCACGATCGGCGCCGTCTGTGTCTTGCAGAATTCAAAAGAACCGTCCTCTTTCGGCTGCCCGAACCGTTCCGCCGCATTTGTCGGATGAAATGCCGTATACATCTGTACATTCGGCGCAATCAGCGCATTATCGCCGATGATGATCTTATTATCATCCAGAAACGTGCAGTTCATATTGACTTCACAGTTATTCCCGAAATAAATGTTGTTGCCGTAGTCTACAAAAAAGGGAGCCGTGATCCACAGATTCTTACCCCGTCCCCCCAGCAGCTGCGTCAGGATGCGGTCTTTTTCCTCCGCATTCTCGGAATCCGTCCGGTTGTAGTCCCGCATAAGATTCTTCGCCTTGTGCCACTGTGTCAGCAACTCTTCATCCCCACAGTCATAAAGCTGGCCCGCCAGCATTTTTTCTCTCTCAGTCATGTTTACCTCCGTTTTCATCTTTACGTGGATTTGCCGGCTGTGCCTGTAATATTCCAGCACCGCCTGCTGATCCCGTCTTACATGGAATATCTTTCTGCTTTTCCAGTATAACTCACAATAATTACCGCTGCCTTACACACAGGATTAATTTTCATGTGCAGAGAGACTGCATGAAGCGATGCCGGCAGCATCGTCGATTGTAACCGACACGGTAACTTCCTGATAACAACAGCATATACAAGTTTTGACAGGAATGCAATACACTCTTCCAGAGCTTAACCCGTTATGTTGCAGAATAAGTTTTTCTATGGCCTGGAATATATCTTATCTTGTATCTCTTCCACCAACCTATGTACCCTACAAGCCGGCCACATCTCCGATGGTTTCCGCTTCCCATCTTCCACACATCTTTTATAACATCTCTCTGCCACCTGAAACGCCCTTTTTTCATCCCCGCATTGCACCAGTTTCCGATAAATATCCCTGTCATTCTTGGAATACTTCTGCCCTGTTACCTTCTCAAACTTCTCCGCAAACCGATCACAACAGGTATAAGATTCCATAATCACAGGCATCTCTCCAAAATACGCATACATCCAGATCTCAAAACAAGGATTGGACCATCCTGCACCCACGCCGCTTTTCTCTGCTGTCTGGATAATCTCATCAAAATCCTTCACCTGGTCTCTGTCAAAGACAATCCACGGAATCCGGTACTGTGATTCCTGCCCTGTCATTTCCAGTGCCTTCCTCACAAGTTCCACGGTTCTGGCCTTCTCCACCTTTATCACAAGCCGATCTTTCAACTCTGCCGGAATACTGTCCCGCAATCCTTCGAAGTAATTTTTCTCTGTTTCTTCCGTATCCGTCACAATCAGATAATATCCGAGTTCAGGAACCCTGGCGCCCACGCGCTTATTTCTGTCCCGCCTTTTTCCGGCTCTGCTGTCGCTGAGTTTTCCATCAGAGGCTGCTTTCTTTCCCGCCACTTTCCCCTTATTTGCCATCCACTGTCCTCCCCTTCAACATCTTCATAGGCTTTAACGCCGGGATTGCTCCATAATTCCCTGTGAGATAATTCTTTGCAAGTGCCTCGTCCCGCCGCACTTTGTTCCCCTCTTTGTCCTTAAACTCAACAAGGGAATACAACTCCGAAACCCCGTCTCTGTTCTTATTGACCATCCAGATTTCATCCCGCCGCAGCAATTCATTGGAAAACTGCCAGATGTCATGGGTGGTAAACACCAGCTGTGCGTTCTGAGTATTGATTTCCGGGGAAAGAAATGTCAAGATAATATTTCTTACCAACAATGGATGCAGTCTGGCATTCAGTTCATCAATAAACAGGATAGAACCCTGGTCCAATACTTCCTTTAAAGAGGGATACAACGCAAACATCTTCAACGTCCCGCTGGATTCCTGTTTCAACGGAATGGAAGCCATTTTCCCACTGTCGCCCATCTTATGCAGGGCATCAATCTTGTAATTTTTACCATTGTCTTTTTCATCTTCCTTTGGAAGTTCTTCTATATTAAAATCCTGTATTGCCTCGTCAAAAGATGCAAAATATTCCACCACATTATACTGCACCTCTTTTTTGTCTACAAACCCCTCCGGCAAAACACTGGAAAGAAAGAAATTCTCTGCAGGATCACCAAAATTTACAATTTCATTGCTCAAAAACCAGTCTCTCACTTTTTTCAATTTGGCAATCCGCAGCTTTGACCCCAAAGATACAATAAGCGACTCCTTATTCAGAGATGCCTTGATATTCTCCACATGATTTTTGGAAAAACCATTCATCTCCAGCTCTTCGCCTTTTTTGCGGTAAAAGATTGTCCGATACTTGTTCCGTGCCGTTTTTGCCTTGGAATAAAGCCATTCTTCTATCACTTCATCATTTTTCAGGGAAAAGCCATACTGGTATGTCCTTCCTGTATCCTCTGAATTGTCAACATAGAATACCTCAAAGGTGGTCTCTTCGCCACGGCTCTTTTCATCAAAAAGAAACGGTGTCACCTTCAGATACGCATCTCCCGTTTTCCTGCGCCGTTCCTCTTCATCACCGAATTTAAAGGATTCATCCACATAATACGTCATATATTCAAAGGCATCGTACACATTGGACTTCCCGCTTGCGTTGGCACCGTAAATAGCTGCCACTTTTAAAAGTTTATCATTTGCCGCTTCTGCTACATGATCTTCATGCTCTGTTATTTTTGTTGCAGTCAAATCCAGGGATACCTCTTCACGAAAAGATTTGAAATTTTTAAAATTAAATTGAATCAGCATAATCGTCTCCTTAATTACAGGTCTCGCATCCACAACCAGAATTTTATTCTCATGTATATTATATTCTATTTTTCATTATTATCAACATTCAAATTCATATTTTTCTTATTTGTATATTCATTTTTATAAGCTATTTATATTTTTATACATCTAAATTCCATCCAATTCAAAACATATCTGTTTTTAACTTTCCAATAACCACCGTTCTGCTTAAAATACGACAGTCCCGCAAACTTTAGTGTATAACCCCTGAAAACACAGAGAGACCGCCGCCTGACCATCCCCTGGCCAGAACGGCGGTCTCTTTTACGGCCGGCCGATCAATAATTCTGTGCGCTTACTTCAAAATAACTCTGCGGATGATTGCAGGTCGGGCACACTTCCGGCGCATTCGTGCCCACTACGATGTGACCACAGTTGCGGCACTCCCATACCTTCACTTCGCTCTTCGCAAATACCTCAGCCGTCTCGATATTCTTCAAAAGTGCGCGGTATCTCTCCTCATGGTGCTTCTCAATCGCAGCCACCAGCCGGAACTTCTCCGCCAGCTCTTTAAAGCCTTCCTCCTCGGCAGTTTTGGCAAAGTTCTCATACATATCCGTCCACTCGAAATTCTCGCCGTCTGCCGCCGCTGCCAGGTTCGCCTTCGTGTCGCCGATGCCGCTCAGCTCCTTACACCACATCTTCGCATGTTCTTTCTCGTTGTCTGCGGTTTTTAAGAATAAAGAGGAAATCTGCTCATAGCCCTCTTTCTTCGCCACGGATGCGAAATAAGTGTACTTATTTCTGGCCTGTGACTCTCCGGCAAATGCCGCCTGAAGGTTTTTCTCTGTCTGTGTTCCTGCATACTTGTTCATGTTACTGTTCTCCTTTTCTTTCGTTACTGTATCCTCGTTACTGTATCCTGTATCTGATCCTGCGCCATTCGCCGCACAGATGCATCATCACATCCGGCCGGCTTATCGCGCGCGGGAATCAACATTCCTGTCCGAACCTGCCCGACTTACGCATGGGCAATATTCGTATATTCCGAGATCTCCCTGCTGATGGTACACAGATCTTCCACCGACAGGTCATGAATATTCTCATGTCCGGTGATTCTCGCGAAGGTCCGCAGCTCCTGTGCAGAGCAGTTCAAAAAGTTCGCTACGCGTTTTGCCGCCGCCTCTTCGTGCAGCCGTTTCCGCAGCTCCGGATCCTGGGTCGCCACGCCCACCGGACACATACCCGTACCGCAGATACGGTACTGCTGGCAGGCTGCCGCCACCATCGCTGCCGAAGCGATAGCCACCGCATCCGCTCCCATGGCAACAGCTTTGGCAAAGTCCGAGGAAACCCGCAGTCCTCCGGTGATCACAAGGTCAATATCCGCCTGTACGCTGTCCAGATATTTCCTCGCCCGGTAAAGCGCATAGATGGTGGGCACACTCGTGGAATCCCTGATGATCGCGGGAGAAGCTCCTGTCGCTCCGCCTCTGCCGTCGATAGTGATGAAATCCGGCTCCGCATAGACACAGTATGCCAGATCCTTCTCGATCTTTCCGGCCGCGATCTTAATCCCGATCGGCCTGCCGCCGCTGCAGTCACGCAGATTCTTCACCAGTGTCCTTAAATCTTCCTTCGTGTCGATACCCGGGAATTTGGACGGACTGATCACGTCCTCACCCAACGGCTTATCGCGGATAGCCGCGATCTCCGGCGTTACCTTGCTGCCCGGCAGATGACCGCCCATACCCGGTTTTGTGCCCTGTCCGATCTTGATCTCAATCGCATCCGAGGTCGTCAGATTTTCCGTCGTCACACTGTATAAATTGGGAACATACTCAAATATATACTTGTGGGCCGCCGCTTTTTCCTCCGGCAGGATGCCGCCCTCGCCGCTGCACATCGCCGTCCCTGCCATCGCGCTGCCCTTCGCAAGTGCGATCTTCGTCTCCCGCGAAAGCGCCCCGAAAGACATATGGGAAATGTACACCGGCATATCAAGTACCATCGGTTTCTTCGCATGTTTGCCGATCACCGTCTGCAGGGACACATCCGCATGTTCCTCAAGCGGCGGCGGATTCAACTGTGCGCCCAGCACCAGAATATCGTCCCAGCCGGGCATCTTCATCTGTGTTCCCATCGCCTCGATGGCGGATCTGCCCGTGACCGCCATCTCATGAATTTCCTTCATGTAACGGTAATTACTGTCCGTCTTACGCGTCTCCTTCGGGTAATGCAGATCCACGCCTTCCCCGGAAACCGTTCCTGCCGGCGCATTCCCATCCACCGCCGCTTCCGTTACCCCTGCTGCCTGATCCGCTCCGTCAGACAACACCGGCTCAAACTTCTCTGCCGGCTGTTTGCACATGGGACATTCCGTCAATTCGGAAAAAGGTTTTCCTTCCGCCTCCTCATCATACACATACCCGCACACACTGCATTTAAATACCATTGCCATACCCTCCTCTTATTTATCTTCCGTTTCCTGTTGCCGACATTCCGGACAAAGATAGAACACCTTAAGATCATAATACAAAATATCCCCGCCAAACTGTGCTGACAGCGTTGCCGTCAGATCTTCGAACGCCATGTCCGACAATCTGCCGCACTTTCTGCACACCAGATGGTCATGACGCCGTTTCCTGTCATAACGATCCGGTGAACCTTCCAGCGGGATCTTTCTGATCAATTCCTTATCGCACAGCATATTCAGATTATTATAGACCGTTGCCAGCACGACCTTCGGCTCCTTCTTTTTTAAGATAAGGAAGATCTGTTCTGCCGTCATATGATCAGAAGATTCGTTTATGATATTCAAGATCCTTTCCGCGTATTTTGTCATAGCTCTGTCCTCTTTTAGAATTATTCTAATTATAAACTGTTTTCTGCCAAATGGCAAGCCTTTCTTTCTTCTATCTACTATCTACTGCATGTTTCACTCCTGTAAACACCGAATAAAGTGATATCCCCGCCCCATCCGGCAGACTGCCGGTGAAATGATAATGAATTTAAAAAGAATGAGTAACTCGCGCAAAAACTGCGTAATTTACTCATTCTTTTTTACTGGCCCCAAATTACAATACTGTTATCGAAAGCAAAGGAGAATAAAAACATGGCTGCATTATTAGAAGCAAAAAACGTAACAAAAATTTATGCAAACTCACAGCATCCAAGCCTTAATAAAGTATCATTCAGCGTAACGGACGGTGAATTTATTGCCATTATGGGGGCTTCCGGATCAGGAAAGACTACGTTGCTTAATGTTCTTTCTACGATTGATACACCCACAAGCGGCAGCATTACCATAAACGGTGTCAATCTTAAGAATCTGACTGATTCCAAAGCAGCGGATTTCCGCAGGGATAATCTTGGGTTTATTTTCCAGGAATATCTGCTGTTAGACAGCCTTACTATTTTTGAGAATATCGCTGTTCCACTCACTTTACAGAAACTCCCGCCGAAAAAAATAGAAAGCATGATACGGAACCTGGCGAAACGCTTTGGTATTGATGCACAGTTAGATCAATATCCGGGTGAGCTTTCAGGCGGGCAAAGGCAGCGTGCTTCTGCTCTCAGGGCTATTGTGAAACATCCGGGCATTTTATTTGCTGATGAACCGACCGGGGCATTGGATTCAAGTTCCGCAACGGATTTGTTAAACACTTTAAGGGAATCAAACGAAAGTCTCCATACTACGATACTCATGGTCACGCATGATGCTTATGCTGCAAGTTTCGCCGGCCGCATCCTGATTTTTAAAGACGGCTGCATCATTCAGGAGTTATTTAAGCAGAATGCTGACAGGCGTACATTCTATGAATCTATTGCACGGGAAGTAGCAAAATCAGACACAGAAAGGTAGGGAAGCACCCATGAATCATTTATCTATGGCACTTAAGAACCTGAAAAATAATTTTTCCTTTTATGCCCTCTATTTATTATCCATTTCCTTTGTGATTACTATATTTTTTGCATTCACTTCATTTTCCATGAATAAAGTTATGCTTGAGAAAATATCAGGCGACGGGCGGGTGGAAACCATGTGCAGCACGATTTCTATATTCCTTATGGCATTCGTTATTTTTTACATGTCATATTCAAACCGTTTCTTCCTGCGCCGCCGCACAAAGGAATTAGGGATCTATGCATTATTGGGATATCGGAAATCCACGGTACTGTCCCTGCTTACAGCAGAAAATCTGCTCTCCTGTTTCGGGGCTTTCGCAATCGGAATCTTTTTGGGCGGTCTGTTTCATAAAGCCATTGTGTCCGGCATTACAAAATTACTGAACTTGACAGTCAACAATGCAGAAATACCGTTTTTCAACCCGAATGCCATGGTAAAGACAGCATCTTTTGTCTTTGCCATTATTATCCTGTTATCGCTGTCCAACAGCAGATTTCTTTTCAAATCTTCCCTTATGGATCTGGTGCGGTTTGAAAAAAGTTCGGAAAAGCAGACAAAGTTCCATGCCGTTCCTTCCATAATCGGGTTTGTATCTGTCATTTTGGGATACTGTATTGCCCTTGACATCCTGCGGGGCGAAAAATCTGTCTGGTTTTCAGTCGGGTTTTATCCTGTTGGAATGCTTACATTTACACTCATTCTTTTGGGGACAGTGCTTTTTATTGCATCTTTTCTCCCTTATGCGGTACAGACCGGCAGGAAAAATAAAAAGAAATTTTACACGGAAACAAAAATCATTACTTCACCGGGTTTTATATACCGGATGCGCTCCCATTCAAAAACGCTGATCATGCTCACATTATTGTCTGCCGCAACTTTGACTGTTTCAAGCGTTATGGCTCTCTCCCTGTATTATCCGATTGCAGCAGTATCCCGCATTGCGCCGTCAGAAATCGAGTGCCGTATTGAAAAAGAGAGCGATCTGTCCGCAATCATGGAAACAGTGAACAACTATTCCTCCGGAGATGATGTTACATTCCTGCAGACCGATATTTATAAAGTTACTTCGACTGCCGGACAGCTCCCCATGGAATACAGTGTCGGTACTTCCCACGGAGATGCTGGCAAAGAAAAAATTCTTCGCAGTGCAGGTTTTGAATGTATCTCATATGCCGACTATACCGCCATTCTGAAAGCGCAGGGGCGGCAGAAGGCTTTGGAACAATTTACAGAACTAAACAACAATGAGTGTATTTTTGTAAGATACCAGCCGGCTTCCGGCAGGGACGAAACAGGCAGCACTTATCCACTGCTCATAAACAATACTGAAATACCTGTCACTGTGACTATGACCACATTGAATAATCCTTTTTCTTTTGCGAACAGTGTTGGTACTTTGATCATAAGTGACAGTTTATACAAAATGATATCTGAAAATGCTGCCCCCGAAACGAAAATCTTAAGTATAAACGGAAGTTCCATAACAGGAAACGAAGATCTGTTTCAGGCTCTGTCTGCATATTTGGATAACAGCCCTTACCTGCAGGGCAATTCCCACAGGATACATGAAGTGGTTTCCCTGAGCAGTTCCACCTTCCTGCTGATAGGCTTTCTTGTCGTATTATTCTTTATTGCAACAGGCAGCATTCTGTATTTTAATAACATTTCTGCCATAGCCGATTCAAAATCCGATTATGATATCCTCGTAAAAATGGGATATACGAACAGGAAGATTACAAAAATCATCAGGAAACAGGCAATCACATTTTTCAGCATTCCGTTTCTGTTCGGACTGGCAGACTGTATCTTTGCCACATTAGTATATAAAACAGCGCTTATGCAGAACCTTTTGGCGAACAGCATTGTTTTATACGCCCCTGTGATATTGGCCATTGCGCTGACATTGATCATTTATCTGGTTTATTACTATATGACTGTCCATACCTGTTGTAAAATGGTTTTGGGTAAATTTTATGGTTAACGACATTGGAAATTTCGTTTTCGGCCTTGCAGAAGCTACCGTATATGGCTCCTGCAAGAGACGGAAACAGAAATTTGTTATGTCGTTTACTATAGTTGTATGTACACAGATAAATGATATAATTCAGAAATGGATAAGGGGACAAAAATATGAAACGTATTATCATGAAGCTTTTGCTTTTTATAAACTCCACCCTGCTTATAATATATATGGGGTTGGAAATAAATATCCAGATGCCGTGCAGCATCAGCAGAATCGTATCATTATTTCTGTCATCTTTGATGCTGATCGACGCTGCTTATGTGAGTTCCTGCAACATCAGAGATAATAAAGCCATCTCTTTGTTTTGCGGTCTGCTGGCACTGGACAGCTGGTATATACTCCTATCCGTTTCGGACAACGCCATGGCAGATATTGTTTTTTATGCCTTAAGTCCGGTCATATGGTACGTTTTCATAAATTTCATACTTATGTTTTTATTTCAGGGGAGCGGTTATAAATTCAAAAAGGCAGCAAACCTCTGCCTGACCGGAACCTGTATCTGCTCCCTCATCGGCATTTTAATATCAGACAATGTGTTTGCACTGCTGCATGACATCCAGTTTCTGGTAAGCTGGCTTTGCTTCGTTTTTGTTGTTGCTTACCACAGAAAAAGAACCGCTTTTGTCCTCAAAGCAGAATGGAAGTCCATTCTGTTCTCTCTTGTGGTAATAATCATTTTATGCATTACATACGGTCTTACCACAATGAGAATAACAGGAAATCTTTCAAACTTTGGAGTATATATCCCTGTCCTGCTGTTCTCCATGAGTATTCATGGTATTATACTGAAAGAGCATCGCAGTTTTCCATTGTCAGCCATATTCAGCAGATTCCAGTTAATGCTGATCCTGCTTTTCGGTGTTGCCATTTGTGGCCTGATCACAATGACTCTGGGGATCGGCTGGTTATCTTTCCTTCTTATGCTGGACGCTTTGTTTGTGTTTATCTATGTCTGCAATATCATTCTTGATTTTAATTTAAGGCAGGGAGGAGGCAATATGGTCATGGAAAGCAAATACAATGCTGCATTAGCACAGTTACGGCAGGAAGAGCAGATAAATCTTGAATTTTCAAACTTTCTTCATGACCATATACTGCAGGACCTGCTTTCCATAAAAAATATGATGCATAAATCAACAAGCCCTGATATACAGAAAATAATCACAGAAACTCTTGACAGTATGAATATCTATATCCGTGAGCAGATGCAGAATTATCATCCTGTATTGCTGTCAAAACTTACTGTAAAAGAGAATTATCAAAATCTGCTTGCATATATTGCACAGTCATTTCCTGAACGCCACGTCAGCGTTGTTTTTGACTGCCCGGACTCTTTATTTATAGTTCCGCCATATGATATTTTCATATACCGGCTTTTGAAAGAGCTCGTCACGAATGTTTATAAACACTCTACGGGAGAAAAAGCATGGATAACACTTACACAGGATAATGGAATGATAGTCTTATGCGTCAAAGATAACGGGAGTGCTGATGCCGACAGTCTCGCCTGTGCAGACTCTTCAAAGCACAAGGGTCTTGCATTAAGCACTGACCGTGTTCACAGCATGGACGGCACCGTAAGTATAACCCAAAATTTCCCACATGGAATCTGCGTCTGTATCAACCTGCCAATGAAAGGGGATGCTTCTTATCAATATTTTATTAGTCGATGACCACGTTCTATTTTCCAAAAGTCTGGAAATTGCATTATCAGACTACCCGGAAATAAAAACCTTTAAAAGTATCAATGATATTTCCCTGTTGGATAAATCCATTGAAGAAGACGCACCGGATATTCTGCTTATGGATATCAATTTAAAAAATATATCGTCTGAAGACGGTCTGGAATTAGCAAAACAGATATTATACAATCATCCGGAGCAGAAAATTGTTATCCTGTCCGGATACGATCTGCCGGTATACCGCAACGAAGCCAAAAAAATCGGGGCGAAAGGATTTATCAACAAAAATACAGAACCGGAAATGCTGATCGCTTTTCTTTCGCAGATCATGCAGGGAAAATTTGTCTTCACCGGTTCCATTCCGTTTTTAGAAGAATTAACTGACTGTGAAAAACAGATTTTGCAGCTGATAGCTGACGGCAAAAAACGGAAAGAGATTGCAATCACACTTTATATCAGCGAGCGTACCCTCTCCAATCATTTACAGCATATATTTGAAAAACTTGATGTTTCCTCCTCTGTCGAAGCTGTAACCAGGGCGATTCAATTAGGGTACCTCCCGCCGATTTGTTAATTTCTCATCAAATACAGGAACACACACAGAAAGGAACGGTCGTTTTTATGAAAATAGACAGACTCATCGGCATCCTGTCCATCCTCCTGCAGAAGGACACGGTCACGGCGCCTTATCTGGCAGATCATTTTGAGGTTTCCAGACGGACCATCAACCGCGATATCGAGGATTTATGCAAGGCCGGTATCCCCATCGTCACAAGACAGGGAACCGGCGGCGGCATCTCCATCATGGCGGATTACCGCATGGAGCGCACCCTGCTGACCACAAGGGAAATGCAGGATATCCTGGCCGGACTGCGCAGCCTCGACAGCATCAACGGCACCAACCGGTACGGACAGCTTATGGAAAAGCTCTCTGCCGGTTCCTCGGACTTTATGTCCGGCGGCCAGTCCGTGCTCATTGATCTCTCTTCCTGGTACAAGGATGCTCTGGCCCCCAGGATCGAACTGATCCGCCGTGCCATCGACAGCTGTCTGGAGCTGGAATTTCTCTACTACAGTCCGTCGGGAGAAAGCAAACGATGCATCGAGCCATACTACCTGATCTTCCGCTGGTCAAGCTGGTATGTGTGGGGATGGTGCAGGAAACGGGAAGATTTCCGACTTTTTAAACTAAACCGCATGGATTGTCTGCAGGAGGCGGACACCCCTTTCGTTAAAAGACCCGTCCCCCTGCCGGATCTGAAAAACGAACGGATCTTTCCCGGCGGCATCCGGGTGAAGGCTCTGTTTGACGCTGCCTGCAAATGGCGGCTGGTAGAGGAGTTCGGGACGACGTGTTTTACCGAGCAGGCAGACGGAAAACTATTGTTTCACGCAGATTATACCCATAAAGAAAACCTGGTCACGTGGCTTTTGACCTTCCGCGACCAGGTGGAGCTGCTTGAACCGGTGGAAATCCGCAAAGAGCTGCAGGCGGCGCTCAGAAATACGCTGAAAATATATGACTGATCAAAACAGCCGCCTGCCCTTCGCCGGCAATGTCCGACATCTTTCCATTATCTTTTATCGATTTCCTGATCAGGCCAGTTCATCTTTTTATTCATAAAGACCCAGATCAAATAGATAGGTATATTCATATTCCCCTTCTTTCAAAAGTAATGCTGCTACCGTTCCTGAAACACATCCCGCGCACAGACAGTCGCATTTTGTAAGCAGCATCGTCGTAATCAAATATTCCATTCCATTTGCATAAGCTCCACCGCGTTCATACTCTTCTCTGCCTGTTGATCCACCATGATACTCTGCATAAACTATTTTATTTGCAATCAAATTACTGCCAAATTTCTCTGAAAACAACCGATAGAACTCCGCATCCTCTGTCGCCAAAAAAACCTTCGTACAATGCTGCCTCTCAAAAATCTCCTCAGCCTTGGCAACTGCCTGTTCCGGAGTGGGTTGAACGGGGTGATTTTTAGGTTTTCCATTAACGTAATCCGTTCCTCTGCATTTTACTCCTAATATTTTGTCCCCTTTTGAAAACAGCCTGGCGTACTCCTCCTCCACATTCTGTTTTGCCACGTCGCTTAATTTCATATACTGCCTGACCAGTTTTTTCCAATGTTCAAGTTCTCCTGTTCTGCCATATAAAAAATCTATGTTCAGATAAGGAAACATCTCAGGAACCGCTCCCGAACCAATAATTATATTTCTGCTGTGTTTAATATCCTCCAGGGAATAACCACACGGCTGCTTAAAAAAGTATTCCCACGCATTCTCCTTACCGATCTTATCTTCTGTAAGATAAATATTAAAATCATTCTGCATATCAACTACTGGAACATATCCATTTTTTATTGCATCGTCTATTCTTTGTAAATTCGTCAAAAACAGGGAAAACAAACCACAATACCAGTCTCGCCTTCTAATCACATAAAAAGTCTTATCCGGATTTCTGCCCCCCCCACACGTTTTCTGTGTTCTGTCCAGTACCGTTCTCTTCTGTTTTCCTTATATCCACGATACCACTTTAAAGCTGTGTTCCTCCACATATACGACAACATATTATAAACTGTGTTATGTTTCATTCCCTGATTATTCCTTTCCCTTTACACTGATTGTCCTTTTCATAGCGTTACCCATTATAACCCATGCCATTTGGATATGCAAATATTTCTAACCTTCTAATTGTTATTTTCAATGATAATACCCTCAGTGAACAAAGGAATACACGTCCTTTATTCACTGAGGGTATGGTAATTATCTCAAAAAAGCCTGAATTACTATTTTTGAGAAAAGGAATCCTCCTATATATCCTAAAAACGGAGAACCGTGAAAAAGCAGAAGAAATTTATAAATCAGAGCCCCTGACGGTCATAATAGTCTTTGACCGCCGCCCGGACCGCTTCCTCGGCCAGAACAGAACAATGCACCTTATGCGGCGGCAGTCCGCCCAGAGCCTCCGTCACTGCCTGATTCGTCAATCCCAGCGCCTCTTCAATCGAGCGCCCCCTGATCATCTCCGTCGCCATGGAACTGGAGGCGATTGCCGACCCGCAGCCAAAAGTCTCAAACTTAACGTCCGTCACGATATCATTTTCAATTTTCAGATAGATCTTCATAATATCGCCGCACCTGGCATTCCCCACTTCTCCCACGCCGTCCGCATTCTCGATCACCCCCACATTACGCGGATTTCTGAAATGCTCCATCACCTTTTCACTGTATAATGCCATGCTCCTTTGCCCTCCTTCTATATCACAAACTCTTTCCTGCCGTTTACTTTATCCTTCCACAGGGGCGACATATTCCGCAGATAGTCAACCACCTCCGGCACAGCCCGCAGGATCTCTTCCACCTCTTCTTCCGTATTGTCCGCACTGAGCGACAGCCGCAGAGAACCATGCGCCACCTCATGCGGTCTGCCGATCGCCAACAGCACATGGCTGGGATCCAGCGACCCGGAAGTGCAGGCGGAACCGGATGAGGCACAGATCCCCCTGTCATCCAGCAGCAAAAGCAGACTTTCTCCCTCAATGCCCTCAAAGCAGAAGTTTACATTGCCGGGCAGGCGGCTTACCCTGTCCCCGTTCAAGACAGCGTGCGGAATCCGGGAAAGCCCGTCGATCAGGCGGTCACGCAGCCGAAGCAGCTTTTCCCTGCTGCCTTCCATATCCGCACAGGCTTCTTCCAGCGCCGCCGCCATTCCCATAATAGCCGGCACATTCTCTGTACCGCCGCGTCTGCCCCGCTCCTGTGCTCCGCCCTCGATCAGATTCGTCAGCGGGATGCCCTGCCTTGCATACAATACCCCCGCTCCCTTTGGCCCGTGGAACTTGTGGGCCGAAAGCGAGAGCAGATCGATGTTCTCTTCCCGCACATGGATCGGAAGATGCCCTGCTGCCTGCACCGCATCAGTATGAAAAGGCACCTTATGCTCCCTGCATATGGCCCCGATCTTCGAAACCGGCATAACGGACCCGATCTCGTTATTGGCATACATGACCGTCACCAGACAGGTATCCTCCCTGATCGCCTGCTCAACCTGTTCCGGATAGATCATGCCGTTTTCATGAACCGTAAGCAGTTCTATCTCAAAGCCCTCTCTGCGCAGTCTGTCCAGCGTATGTAATACCGCATGATGCTCAAAGGCTGACGAAATAATATGCTTCTTTCCTGTTCTTTCCCCGAATCTGGCCGCCGAGAGAACCGCCTGATTGTCCGCCTCACTGCCGCCGGAAGTAAAATAAATCTCTTCCGCCGCCGCACCGATACAGGCCGCAATACGTTCCCTGGCGGACTGCAGAGCCTCCGCCGCCTTCTGCCCCGCCCCATACAGGCTGGACGGATTCCCCCAGATCTCTTCCATATAAGGAAGCATCGCATTGATGGCTGTTCTGCTCATTTTCGTAGTTGCCGCATTGTCTGCATATATCATATCTGTTCCCCTGCCTTTCCTGTTTTGTTTTCTATTTTTACTTTTGTCTCTGTCTCTGTCTCTGTCTCTGTCTCTGTCTCTGTCTCTGTCTCTGTCTCTCATAGGATATCTTATTAAACCTACTTTGTCAATAGGTTTATTGGTATATTAATATACTAACCTTTTACCAATAATAGGAAATAATGTTTATCAGCATGAGCTTTTATATTGCGAGATAAATGATATGCATAGATATAGTGTTGAAGAGGGTCAGCTTAAAGGATATAATGATAATATCCTATATATTATCGGAGAAATAAGAAAGAAAGGATGGTTTGAGATGGAATCTGAAGATAAAAAAATAAATGATTTAGAAATGGCCAAAAAGCGTACCCACAAGATTTTGATTACAGATATGGCTATCGAAAAAGTGCCGTTAATTAAGTATAGAGAGATCCCTGAAAGTGAATATTTAATGTTGCAGGAATTGGCAAAGGAAGTATTGATGGTTTCTAAAAATGAGAATGATTCTAATGAGGTGGCACTTACCTATAGCCTCGATTATAGAAATCTGATTGCCGAAGGAAAAGAGTTTATGGGAGTTGCTTTAGGGGATGAACATTCGGTTGATCCTTGCATGAATACAGTAGCATATCATTTGATAGCGACTTCTATTCAATGTGTTGTTATTGTACTTCATAATCATCCATCATTATCGAAATTCTCATTGGAAGATGTAAAATTTTTTCTTAGCAATAGAACTGTTAAAATGATGGTAGTAGTTACAAACTTGGGAAATATTTCATATCTTGTAAAAAAACAAAATTATAACCACAAAAAAGCGATAGAAATATATAATCACTCGGTTAGTGTCCATAACAAAGGAAATAATCTACATGATTATCAGAAGGCTGTATTCTGTTTTCTTTCCAATTGTTACGAAGCGAATATTGTATACGAAGATCGTTAGGAGGTGTTAATATGGCAAAAAAAGCTATTTTGAGTGAGAAATTAGAAGATAATAAGGCTGCTGCTGAATGGGGGATCAGACAGGCAGAATTAATCAAAAAAAGTGAAGATATAACACGGAGATTAGCAGAAAAATATATACCTATTATTCTATCGCGTAATGAAAGGAACAATTAGCAGTCAAAAAAGCCGACTTCGGCCATAGATCCCGTGGAGGAATCAAGGCTGTTTGAGTAAATCTACGAGTATTCCCGTGAAAAAACAGCGGTCATCGTGACACACAGGATGGCCCTTGCAAAATTGGCGGACCGGGTACTGGTCATGAAGAACGGAAAAATAGTGCAGGACGGAACACATAAACAGCTTAGTCTTGGTCTAAACCTTTGCTGCAAAAGGACTCAGCTGGAAAAAGACTTAGCTGCACAATGACCACTTATAAACCATGCATGTACAGAAACAGAAATGAGGCTTACCATGATCTCAACCAAAGGAAGATACGCCCTGCGTGTGATGCTCGACCTCGCACAGCAGGATCCGGACCATTACACACCGTTAGACGAAATTGCCACCCGACAGGGAATCTCCAAGAAATATCTGGAGATCATCTTAAAGGTCCTTGTCCGGGAGAAGCTGCTCAAGGGTCTTCGCGGCAAAGGCGGCGGTTACAGGCTCACACGCACCCCACAGGAATACACCGTCGGCGAAATCCTCGAACTGACAGAAGGTTCCCTCGCCATCACCGCCTGCCTGCAGGCCGACGCGGAAATCTGTGAGAAAGCGGACACCTGTATGACGCTGCCCATGTGGAAACAATTTGACAGGATGGTGCATGATTTCTTTTACCACATTACACTGGAAGATCTTTTGCAGGGAAATATCGGCAACACGACACACAGATGTCATGTTTAGTATGCTAAGATTCCTGTAAAGTCAAAGACCCCGCGGCAGACGACAGGGTATCAAAATTCCAGCACAGCAAGCTGCTGGGTATTTGACCCCGCGGCAGTCGCCAAATATCCATGCAGGCATGGCTACCTGGCTCGTTGCTTCGCGGGAATAAAACATCTGCAAAGGAGCGGTCTCTATGAGATACCAATGGATCGACGAATATCTACTGAACAAGCGAAGTGTTACCAAAGACCTGCAAAGCGACTGGAACTGGATCCGCTATCATATCGGCGGCAAAATGTTTGCCGCTGTCTGCCTGGATTCGGACGACAAACCATACTATATCACCCTGAAGCTGGAACCCGAAGAAGGGAATTTCCTGCGGCAGCAGTTCGAAGACATCCTGCCCGGCTATTATATGAATAAACAACACTGGAACTCTGTGAAGCCGGACGGCGAAGTTCCCAACGATCTGTTAAAAGATCTGCTGGACAAGTCCTACCACCTTGTTCTCAAAAGTTTCAGCGGAAAGAAACAGCGGGAAATCCTGGGCTTAAGCTGCTGTGGTTCTGACTGCAGTGCATGCAGCTGTTTCGGCTCCATGTGTCAGGGCTGCAACGCTGCAAACGGTAAAGTCTTCCATGCACCGGCAGGCAAAGCCTGCCCCATTTACAGTTGCTGTGTACAGAAGCATAAATTCGCCACCTGTCTGTCCTGTGACAGCCTGCCATGCGACATCTGGCGCGGCACAAAAGACCCCGCCCTTTCCGAACAGCAATTCGAGGCTACCATCCAGGAACGTGTCAACAATCTGAAAGGAAAATAGAGGAAAACCCATCCATGGCATTTGATTACAAGAAAGAATACAAAGAGTTCTATCTGCCTCCCAAAACACCCGGCATCATCGACATTCCGGAAATGAATTATATCGCCGTCAGAGGCAGCGGTGACCCCAATGTGCCAGACGGCTCCTACAAAACAGCGATCGGCCTTCTGTACGCCATTGCTTTTACGATCAAAATGAGCTATAAGGGCAGTCACAAGATCGACGGCTATTTCTCCTATGTAGTTCCGCCGCTGGAGGGCCTCTGGTGGCAGAATGGATGTGACCGGATTGACTACTCTCATAAGGAAGATTTCGAGTGGATCTCCATGATCCGCCTGCCTGAATTCGTGACCAGAGAAGAATTCGACTGGGCCATCCGCGAAGCCTCTGAGAAGAAACAGAAAGATTTCTCCACAGTGGAATTCTTCCCCTACCGGGAAGGCCTCTGCGTACAATGTATGCACATCGGCAGTTATGACCATGAACCCGCAACCATAGAGAAAATGGAACTGTATGCCGCCGAAAACGGCTACACTGTCGATATTTCCGATACACGCTTTCACCACGAGATCTACTTAAGCGACCCCAGAAGGGCCGCCGAAGAGAAGCTGCGGACCGTGATACGGCATCCTGTCAAATAACGACTACACAGACAAGCCCCGCCCCAGGCAAAGAAACACCGGCCTGGAGCGGGGCATTTCCATACAGAATCTACTCCTCTGTACAGTACATTACCCTGCAGCTTTTTTACAGAATCTTCTGGGCCTTGTAAACAGATTAACCGTTCCTCTGGTCCGCAGAAGTTCACCGATAAACCCGGTCTTGTCCACATAGTAAAAATTTTCCGTATGAAACTCTCTGAAAAATTCAACTCCGATCGGAAGTTTTCTCTTCTCTGCCATGCGACTGCACACTCCTTTCCGAAGTCTTTTCCGCTCTTATAATTATATCATACCATCTTCGTATCCTCCTGTACTATAATTTTTTAAAATATTTTGCCTTAAAACATTGACAAAACCCCTGCGAATGTTGTATTATTTTAGTTGTTCGCAAATCGAAGCGTGGCTCAGCTTGGTAGAGCGCTGCGTTCGGGACGCAGAGGTCGCAGGTTCAAATCCTGTCGCTTCGACGATTAACGGAGACTTATCACAGTCTCCGTTTTGTTTTTTTCTGACTTCCAATTTTATTTCAGACATTGACATTCTTTTATTTTCAGATTATAACTATTTATGGAAACGGAGGGGATATTATGGAATCATATGAAATTTTAAGAGATCTTGCGATCATTCTGCTCTTTGCCAAGTGTTTCGGCATTCTCGCAAGGAAATTTAAGGCTCCGCAGGTTGTGGGCCAGATCATCGCCGGGCTGTTAGTCGGGCCATGCGTGTTCGGCTGGATCTCGCAGACCGATTTTATCACGCAGATGGCGGAAGTGGGCGTGATCATATTAATGTTTTCTGTAGGACTGGAGTCCGACTTGAAGGAACTGATCAAAACAGGCCCGGTGGCGTTTATGATCGCCTGTGCGGGTGTATTTGTTCCGCTCGTCCTGGGAGCACTTCTGTATATGGGCTTCTACGGCATGGCACCCTGGGGCAGTGAGAATTTCTATAAGGCGGTCTTCATCGGTACGATTATGACGGCGACCAGCGTCAGCATCACCGTCGCCTCGCTGCAGGAACTGGGTAAGATCAAGAGTAAGGTAGGCACCACCATCGTCAGCGCCGCCATTATTGACGACGTGATCGGTATCATTGTCCTGACCTTCGTCATCGGCTTCAAGAGCCCGGATTCGAACCCGCTGATGGTCATTGTCAAGACCGTCGCCTTCTTTGCGGTAGCGATCGTGGGCGGATTTCTTTTCTACAAGATATTCCTCACGCTGGATAACCGCTATCCGCACACGAGGCGTGTGCCCATCATCGGCGTGGCTTTCTGTTTTGCCCTGTCCTATATCGCAGAGAGATATTTCGGCATAGCAGACATTACGGGAGCTTATGTGGCGGGCGTTATCCTGTGCAGCTTAAGCGACAACGAATACATAAAGCGCAAGGTCGATGTCAGTTCGTATATGTTCTTCGGCCCGGTCTTTTTTGCCAGCATCGGTTTAAAGACCACTTTCAACAGCATGAACGGCAGACTCTTTGCCTTCTGTATCTGTTTCGTGATCGTGGCGCTTCTGGCCAAGATCATCGGCTGCGGACTGATCGGCAGACTGTGCAAATACAATATCGCCGATTCCCTGAAGATCGGCGTCGGCATGATGACCAGAGGAGAGGTTGCCCTGATCGTGGCGCAGAAGGGTCTGGCCGCCGGACTTTTGACGGCAGATTACTTCACCGCCGTCATCCTGCTGATCCTTGTATCTTCGATCGCGACGCCTATCATCCTCAAACTGCTCTATTCCCGGGATGAGAAAAAGGGTATCGTGCATGTTTAAAGACTGAACGCATTGCAGGCTGTCATCATTCGTAAGCTGCAATCATTACAAAGAAGGGATTCATAACCTGCGATGATCCGTCGGTTATGAATCCCTTTTTACATACTGTTCTTATAAGATCTGTCATTTTTACGAAGTCTATAATACCTTCTTGAGCTCTTCTACCAGCTGTTCCTTCTGTACGGCTCCTACGATGGTCGCCACATCCTTACCCTGCATAAAGATCTTAAATGTAGGGATCGACATAACACGATACATTCTCGCAAGCCCGTCCTCATCATCGATATTGCACTTACCGACCTTAACCTTACCGTCGTATTCCTCTGCCAGCTGCGCCACGATGGGAGCCATCATCTTGCAGGGCCCGCACCAGTCCGCGTAGAAATCCACCAGCACCGGGATATCGGCTTCCAGCACTTCCTTTTCAAAATCAGCTGTCGTAAATTTGTGTTCCATAGTTCTCTTCCTCCTTCTTCATACGTCTGACGTATTGTTCCATAATTTGTATTAAATATTGATCTGCTATGATCTATTATCTGCCGGTTTCGCATGATACTATACCCATAATACGATGTCCGGACTGATACCCGAACCGATGTCATGAAGACACTGTCCCTGGAAAATTCTGCCATGCTGCCTATCCGGATCCGGCTGTCTGATCAGAATATAACTGTGTGCCAGCATTTACCTGGCGATCACATACTTGTAGATCGGATTACCCAGCGCCGAAAACTTCTCCTCATATTCCGTCATCACATTGCCGACAAGCATCTTCCCATCGTGGTGCAGATCCTCCGTCATCTGCAAAAGCCGCCAGCCTGCAGGCTCCAGCTCTTCCAGCGCAAACCGGAACAGATCTTTATTGTCCGTCTTAAATTCGATCACACCATCTCTTACCAGTATCTCATCGTATCGCTTCAAAAATTCACGGGATGGCAGTCTCCGCTTCGCATGCCTGTCCTTCGGCCACGGATCAGAGAAATTTAAATAAATCCGCTCCACCTCTTCCCTGCCGAACACGTCCGCGATCTCCTCCGCCTCCATCCGGATAAAATACAGGTTCGGCAGCGGATCCGTCTCCATCTTCTGGATACCGCGCAGCAGCACGCTGGAATATTTCTCGATGCCCACATAGTTGATCTCCGGATGCATTCTTGCCAGATCCATGATGAATCTGCCCTTGCCCATGCCGATTTCGATCCGCAGCGGATGATCATTGCCGAACAGCTCTCTCCACCTGCCTTTATATTCCTGCGGTTCGTGCACTACAAACCTGCTCTCTGCGATCATTTCTCTCGAACCGGTTATGTTCCGCAGTCTCATGCCTGTACCCCCATGTCAATTTTAAAACTTCATCTTTACGATAACAAAATTATACCCATATTTCTTTACAGCGTCAAGAACAGGAGTTTCTGCATTCTTATAAAACTCACAGGAATCATTAAAAATTTGTATTTTTTGTGAAAAAGCTACTGTTTTTTTCTAAAATAGTGTATCATAATAAACAGTTCATTTTTACCTCTGCGTGGATATTGCTGGCTGTGCCTGCAATATCCCTGAATGCGTAATGGAAGTTTACTTCCAGACTTGAATCAGTAAATCATACGTCCACTCGCGTTATAACGCATAAACCAGGCATTTTTGAAATATACTTGTATATTATTCGTTTATTTTTTAGAAAGGTTAGACTCCTATGTTTTTATCATATATCAGGACAGGATGCCGAAAGGCAGCCTCTTTTCTGTTTGCTGCGGTTATTGTCTGCTGTGGTGCCGGCAGCGGCCGGACAACGGTATATGCCGCTTCTCTGGAAGAGCTGGAACTGGAGCAGGAAGCCCAGAAAGCCCTTCCCGTTGAATCCAATGACATCGACAACTGGCCAGCCGGCCCTGTGACAAGCGCACAGTCCGCCATTCTTATGAATGTGGACACCGGCGCTGTTTTGTATGCCAAAAATATCCATAAGAAATCTTTCCCTGCCAGCACCACGAAGATCCTCACCTGTCTGATCGCCATGGAGCAGGGCAATCTTGACGACACGGTCACCTTTTCCAACGAGGCGGTATTTTCCGTACCTACGGACGGCTCCAACATGGGCATGGATGTAGGGGAATCCATCACCCTGGAGCAGTGTCTCTATGGCATTCTCGTAGGTTCCGCCAACGAAGTTGCCAATGCGGTAGGGGAGCATATCGCCGGTTCCATCGACGGCTTTGTCGATCTGATGAATGAACGTGCTGCCGAACTCGGATGTACGGACAGCCATTTCATGAACACCAACGGTCTGCACGACGACAACCACTATACCTCCGCCTACGATCTGGCGCTCATTTCGTCTGCTTTTTTCAGAAATGATATGCTCTGCAAGATCGGTAACACGGCCCGCTATGAGTTTACGGCCACCGCTACGCAACCCGACGATTTCATCCTCAAAAATAAGCACCGGATGATCACCGGAGAAGTGGTCTACGACGGCGTACTGGGTGGAAAGACCGGTTATACGGACGACTCCCGGCAGACTCTCGTCACCTGTGCGGAGAGAAACGGTATGCGTCTTGTCTGTGTCGTTTTCCGGGAAGAAACGCCCAACCAGTTTACGGACACGATGGAATTGTTTGATTATGGTTTCAACAATTTCCAGATCATGAACATTGCCGAGAACGAAAAGAAATACCAGCTTGAACCGTCAGGTTTCCTGCAGACGGGCAATGATATTTTCGGCAGTTCCAAACCGATTCTGTCGATCGATACCAAGAGCAGCGTGATTGTTCCCAACACGACCACTTTTGACAATCTGGAATCTACCATCGATTACAATATATCCGGAGGTAACCGTATCGCACAGATCAAATATTCATATCATGATACCTATGTGGGAAGCGCTTATCTGGAGCTGGCGGCTGACAGTACCTCGCCTTATGAATTTGACACGAACCCGAATTCCACCGATGTGAGCGTGGAAAGAATAGAAGAGCCCGGACCGGAAAAAGATCCGGCCCAGGCCAACACTATCTTCATCAACGTAAAAACAGTTTTAATTTGTATTCTTGTCGTCGCTGCCGTCATCATATTGCTTTTCGTCCTGCGCGCGCTTGCCATCAACAACCAGAATGCCAAACGCCGTCAGAATCGTGTGAAAAGAAAGCAGAGACGCAGAGACAGACTCCGCTCCGAATTGGATGATTTTGATTTCTAATTCAATGATCTGCTATTGATCTTTCAGACTCTTCTTATATTCCTTTGACTTCTTCTGCTTATCACGGATGGCCTCCACTTCGGCCTCCGTGATAAACTTCTCTGTCTTCACAACATATACCATTTTTTCCTCAGATTTGCGCATACGTACTTTCGATTTCATATAACCATGTCTGTCACAGTAAGACACGCAATAATAATGCTTTCCGTTGGGTGTAAACCAGCGGATCTTCCGGCGAAGGTTCCTGCGGCACAGATAACATTTTGTACTGCTTACCGTTCTGTCCTCCATGGCTTCTGCCTTGTCGGCAAATCCCCGGGAGATATATTTGACATACGAATCAAATTGGACATGGATCTCCGACTTCTTATCCCTGGGAATATGAAAGACATCGAAGGAATAATTCTTAAGTACATCCTTCTCGATCAGTGCCAGTACCTTCGCAGTGTAGTAAGCATCACTGAAGGCACGGTGAAAAGGAATATCCTTCTCGATCTCAAGGCAGTCAATGGCATGCTCCAGCGTCCTTCTCGATTTCTTATCCTCGAAACCGATACTGAACAGTTTCTGCACATCCAGAAAACGAATAGGTCCGTCTGCCAGCGGCTTCATACCATAATATCTGAGGTTTCTCTGCAGTTCTGTCAGATCCATGGCACCCCAGGTGCAGAAAATATAATCCTCCCCGCACCACTCAAAAAATCTCTCCGCCACTTCCACGAAGGGACGCCCGTGTTCCAGCTGCTCCATCTGTAAATGAATCAACTTCCTTGTGATATGGTGCATCTCATGATATACCTGCGGCTTTATCAGCTCCGAAAACTCGTCGATCATCTGCCGTCCACTGTTTAACTTGATCGCACCGATCTCAACAATCTCGAAAGGGAGAACTTTCGACTCCTCCTCTTTGCCGTCGCTGCTCTGATTCCATTCCAAATCCAATATAATATAATTCATGTAACTCTTTCCGATCTCTGACTTCCTTATTCTCTAATCTCCAAATCCTCTCTGGAATACCCGGCATTTACTCTTTCTTACTGCCGTGAATGATCTCGCCAAGTGTCCTGTACAGCTTATCAACCTCCACCGGCTTGGACAGATGTCCGTTCATACCACATTCCACAGACTTCTTCAGATCATCGTCAAATGCATTGGCCGACATGGCGACAATCGGTATCGTACGGCAGTCTTCCCGCTCCATGCTCCTGATCGTGCGGGTAGCTTCCAGACCGTCCATGATCGGCATCATGATATCCATCAGGATCACATCGTAAGTACCCGGCTCGGTCGTCCGAATACGCTCCACCGCTTCCGAACCGTCATAGACACAGTCCACCGCAAATCCCCGCTCCTCCAACAGTGTCAGGGCGATCTCCGCATTCAACTCATTGTCTTCCACTACCAGGATCCGGCAACCCTCAAAGGTAATCTCCTCCTCCTGTTCCTGCATTTCCACATTTTCGCCAAGTTCCAGCGGGATAGTGAAACTGAATATGCTGCCTTCTCCCGGTTCGCTTTCCAAATTGATATTGCTGCCCATCATCTGCACCAGACGGCTGCTGATAGAAAGCCCCAGGCCCGTTCCCTGCTGTTTGGACGGATTTTTATCTACCGCCTGCTCAAAAGAACGGAATACTCTCTTCTGATCTTCTTTCGCAATGCCGATACCCGTATCCCGCACCGCAAAGTAAACAATCGCTTCCTCTCCGATCTTCTCCACTTCCCGCACCGTCAGCGTCACCTTCCCCTTTCTGGGGGTAAATTTCACTGCATTGCCCAGCAGATTGATCAGTACCTGACTGATGCGCATCTTATCTGCCACGAACCAGTAATGCTCCACTTCTATATCCAGCACAAAATCTATCTCTTTGACTGCTGCCTGCGTCATGATCAACTCCCTGATCGTATCCAACATCTCATGCAGATCAAAATTAAGCGGTTCCAGCTTCATCTTTCCGCTCTCGATCTTGGACATATCCAGGATGTCATTGATCAGGCCCAGCAGATAATTGGAAGAAGACTGTATCTTCTGCAGACAATCCATGATCCTGTCCTGACTCTGTTCCTGTTGCAGCGCAATAGCCGTCATACCGATAATACCGTTCATAGGTGTGCGGATCTCATGACTCATGCGGGACAGGAAATCGGACTTCGCCTTGCTGGCAATATCATGCTGTTGCTGTGTCAGCTGACTCTGGATCACTCTCCCCAGCTCTGACAGATTCTGATACTCCTCGGTATTATTAAGCAGCTCCTGCCCAATCCCAAGGATACAGATATTCCCCATATAATCCCCGTTATCATACATGGGCAGGACAATGCCGTGCCTGCCCGGAGAAATACTGAGAAACCGGCAGACCAGCTCATCACAGCTGTCCTCCTCAGACAGATACCGCAGTTCCTTCTGTCCAAGCCATTTAAAGAAGATCTCCCGTTCCTCCATCTTATATTGTCTGACATTCTCCGTCACTGTTTTGCCATCTTTATGCCACTGGTAATCCAGATAGTTGGAATTAAAATCATCCCGCAATATGGAGATCAGCACATCATCCGCACCATAAAATCTGCCGATCTTACAGATGATCAACATCATCTGTGCCGGGAAATCAGCCCCCTTGCCAAACAGATTAAGCGCTAAAGACCCCAGGCTCACATCCTCCCCGTAATCCATCGTACTGATATCCCGTCCCAGCAGCGCCGGCAGCTCCTCACGCTTCTCCTTGGGAATATCCTCGTAGAACAGATATCCTTTCGTCACACCCGGCACCACGAAATCCTGTGACAGCTTTGCCATGCAGATCAGCCTTTCACTCGTCTCTTCCCCCTGTGCACAGGCAATACCCGCGCGCACATCCACATTGAACATTTCACCTTCAAAGCTGACGGCAATCTTATTCAGAAGATTCTTTACAAAAATCCTGGCTTCCTCTCTCGACCGTTCTTCCAGCCAAACCGTAAACTCGTCGCCATCGAGACGCATTGCTACGATCCGCCTGTCATCCTGTTCCTCAAGCTCCCTGCAGCAGCTGATTGTCAGGCCACCCATCTCCTCCAGGATCATATCGCCAAAAACAATACCGTTTTTCTCATTAATCTCCTTCAGTCTATTCAAAAGCAGATTAACCATAATACCGGCAGGCCGTGTCTTCCGGCATTCCTGTATATATTTGATACCGGCACTGAAACAGTAAAGCCCGGTAATCACATCCGTAGAATTCTTTCTAAGCTGCTTCTCCTCCCGTTCTTTCTGTTCCTGTATATCGCGGATACTGCTCACAATCTTGCGGCGCACACCGTCAGTATCATAAACTGCTTTCCCATAAAAAGCTACCCACCTGTACTCCGTATCGGAAGGCCCTTTCATTCGAAACTCCACAAAAAGCTTATCCCTCTTGCTCTGCAGTTCACGGACAACCGCAGCACGATCCAGCTCGTAGATATATTCCGGATCGATAAATCCGCTCTCAAACTCTTCGCACTGCCATTGTCCACTCATCGTCTCGTGATTCACAATATCCAGCATGTGACTCTGAATATCATACGAAAAGAACACGTCCTTGCTTGACTCCAGTGCTACCCGGTAGCGTTCCTTTTCCTCCAGAAGAATATTTTCCGCTTCTTTCTGCCTGTTCGTCAGCTCCTTTACCACATCATAAAGTGCATCCACCTCCAGAATGTTAGAGGGCTTAAATTCCTGCAGCCCCTCATTACCCCTGCTGATACACTGCATCAGATCCTGTACCGGTCTGGTCAGATGCTTCACCAGGAAATAAATACCAACCACCCCAAACATCAACCCGATCATCACCGCCACGACCATCCACAGATAAAGCTGACGACTGATGCCAAATAACTCTTCTTCCGTATTCAGACCAAGAAGTACCCACTCCGTATGTTCATAAGGTACGTTGTTGCTGTAAAGTTTTAACGGACAGACCACCGCGTGGATCTTTTGCTTATTCAGTCTGGCCTCATGTACCATCGACAGATTATCATGTCTTGTTTCCTGCAGTACAAAAGCCTCGTCCATAGAACGAACCAGATCAAAGAGAACGCCCTTGCCCACCAAAGGAATATAGCTGTCATCTTCATTCTTCACCGCCAGCATATATCCCGACTGCTGAGAAGCATTCAACTCTGCCACCGGAAAATAATCCGCGAACCTCTGCTCGGAAATCTCCACACCCAACACGCCATATACCTCACCCTCATGGCGAAGAGGCAGAGAATACGTGATCATCCGATAAGGATCCGTCGTCGTCTTTTCCAGGGAAAAAGGCATGGACCAGTATCCCAGATTGTTCGTCTGTGTATCCGGGTACGCCGCCCCCGCTTTCCACGGTTCGTAGAAAAATCTGTCGGCTTCATTTATCCCTTCACCATCCATATGAAAACGTGTCGTCCAGGCCGTATCAAGAGGAATACTCCACTCCCTGGACAGATGCTTACTCCCCCGCTCCAACAACAGATCCGTATAATTGGCCGGGTTGATATCCGGATCGGAATCTCTGATAAAGAACCCATCGTAATCAGCCTTCGCCTGCATATCTTCCCCGGCCAGAATCACAAAGATACCCGTCGTGGTACTGCCCTGCAGCATATTAAGGCATTCTGGAAAAAGCTGTTCCAACAGCTCACCCTTCATCTCATCGGAATTCAAAACATTTTTGATCTCTGCATTCTTATCGGTCAGAAACTGCTGCAGTATTTTATCAAGCACTTCTTCCTGCTCACAGACAGCAGCCCAACGCTGAATCATATCGTTCTGCAGGATCACCTTTCTGTTTTCCACAAGACGGTTCATCATCCCGCCGGAATATTCCTGCAGCATCCCCGCAGTCCTCCGAACGATCAACGTACCGATCGTGATCATACTCTGCACCAGCATGATCACGATCAGAGGAATCAGAAAAATCCTGAATATACTTGTTTTTTTCTTTTTACGATTTCTGTCTCCCATTTTACCTCTACCGACTGCCCCTGCAATATCTTCGAATTCATACACGCATCTGTTTCCGTCATGAATCCTGTTTTCCTGTTGCCTCCTTAAGTGCGGCACAAAAAGCTTCGTACCACTTCTCAAAGGCTTCCTCAGATACATACGAAGCAGACGCCTCTTCCAGACTCTTCCCTTCCTCCAAAGCTGCCGCCACTACTGCACGATCCGCAGCCGCCTGGTCTGCAAGATGATATTCCAGCACCTTTCTGGCCGCAGAACCATTCTCAAAACTCTTATTCGTGTATAAAGTCATTCCTTCCATTTCATTAAAGATCGTGGTCAGGCAATCGTAAGTCTTTTGAGCCACTTCCAGCTGATGATCCGCGATCACCTGGTCCAGCTTTTCCACGTTGCCCGCTTCCTTCGTCACCGGCAGATAACCCGACACACAACCGAACTGCAGATTGTTCTCCGCCTCCGTAAACCATTTCAGAAATTCCACTGCCGCATATTCGTGTTTTTCATCAGACTTGCTGACCACCATGCCGGCACCCTGCTGTACCGCATACTGTGCCCCGCCCTCAAAAACGGGAGCCGTCGTCACAATATACTCAATGGCATGGCTACCGTCGTCCAACTCCACCTGATCCGGGAAATACATGGCGGAAGCCGTGGATCCCGTATAGGCGAGCAGATCACCTGTCTTCACATCATCGGACCGGAAAGAACCGTAAGCTCCAAAATATCCCTTCACCATGGGCACATAATAATTCTCCCACAGGCGGTACAATTCTTCTCTGGGTGTATTTAAAGTCAGCTGGCCGTTCTCCACCTGAAAGATCTCCACACCCAGCTGCTGCATACCGATAATAAAATAATTGGCTACCGCATCCCTTCCGTAGAAAGCCATGCCGTCACCTGCCACATCCGGTGTCTGACTGTCTGTCCATTCATAATACATCTGCGACGTCGAAACCACTCCTTCAATCGTCTTCAGGTCCTCCAGTGAAGCACCCGTAGCCGCGGCAAAAGATTCCCAGTCTGTCTTGTTGATCATCATGATCTCCGTAGACTTCGCCGTGGGAAAGATCCGCAGCGTGCCGTCCGCAGCAATACACCCCTCCGCTATGTAAGAATCCACATATTTCTCTAATTCTTCCTTATCCATATACTCGGACAGATTCGCCAGCGCACCGACCTGCTCCACCTCATAAGCCGTATCCGCATAAGAGGAAAAAATATCCGGCATTTCATCCGCTCCTACCGCACCGTTGATGGAATCTCGCACTGCTGTCTCCAGATCGGAAACCGAACCCTGACTGTAGCCCTGCACATAGATTCCTTTCTCCCGACCCACCGAATCATTAAACTCTTCCACCAGCGCATCAAATGCCGCCTGCTGAGATCCGTTGTAATAATGCCATATTGTCAAAGAAACCGGATTACCCGGATCCAGTGGACTTTTCTTCCCACATCCCGTCAAAGAAACCGCCAAAATCCCCACTGCACATAAAGGTGCCACTGCTTTTCTTATATTTTTCATATGCCGTTCGTTCCTTCCGCATTTATCGTAATACTGTTGTTCGTTCCATTGTAGCATACGCTTCCCTTATTTTCAATAAAACTATCCATCGCACCCTGCACGAAAAGCAACAGAAAGAACCCTTTATAATAACAACAGATCAGCCAGGTTAACACGTAACTGTGTAAACCTGACCGATCTGTTGTCATCAAATTATCCTTATTTATTTACTTTTCGTATAACTGCTTGATCCGCTCATCCGCCCATACAACTCTGTTGCGGCCAAACTTCTTCGCATCATACAGCATGGCATCCGCTATTTTCAGATAAAAATCATAAGATTTATCCGCTTCAGGGATTATGGTAATACCGCCAATGCTGACCGTAACCCACTCAGAAACCGACGGATTGTGTGGAATATGAAGATCCTCCACCGCCTGACGGATCGTCTTGATGTATTCAAATACTTTGTCTGAATCATCACCAAGAAGGATTGCCACAAATTCCTCTCCCCCGTAGCGGGCAAAAAAGTCCGTGCTGCGATGCAGATAGGAAGCGATCGTTTTCGCAACGGAGGCAATGACCTTATCCCCGGCCGGATGCCCAAAGGTGTCATTAAAAGATTTAAAGTGATCGATATCAAACATACAGATGGAAAATGGAGTCTGCAGACGGACTGATTCTTTCCATTTCTCGACACTGTACTCGTCATGCCGGCGCCTGTTGGCAATTCCTGTCATCTGATCCGTCTTGGACTGCTGTTCTACCTGTCTGCGGTAATTGTACAGCTTGATATGGGTATCTACCCTGGCTTTAACGATCAACGGACTGAAAGGCTTGCTGATATAATCGACTGCACCCAATGTAAGCCCCCGCTGTTCATGTTCAATGTCCGAAAGCGTGGTGATCATAATAACCGGCACTGTCTTCGTATTACTTTCTTCCTGCAGGATCTTCAATAAAGTAAAGCCGTCCATACCCGGCAGGACAACGTCCAGCAGGATCAGTGAGTAATTACCGGCGCGCGCAAGTTCAAATCCGTCCTCCGCCGACTGCTCAATATCAATATCGTATTCATCACTCAAAATATCTTTCAACTGTGCCACTTGCAGTGGGCTGTCGTCAATGATCAGAATCTTTTCCATATCTTCCTGTTCCTTTCGTAATCTCCATTCAACCTTATATCTTATATTAACACCTGTATACAAAGTTTGCAAACCATTCTGAGATTACTGATCTAACGTGAACCCATTCACGATATCTTCCAGGCTGTCTGCCATTTCCCTGTTTTTCTCCGCCTCGTTCTGGATTTCAACCGCTATATCCTCTGTCCTTTCGCTCTTCCTGACGATTTCATTGATTGCCATGTTGTTCTGACCGGATATATTTTTCACATCCATGACATTGTCGAAGATCTGCGATATGGATGTCTGGAGTCCTCTGACAAAGTCGCTCAGCTTCTCAATATCGTTCTTGATCGCTTCCACTGAGGAGCTGTAATCATTGGATTTCTCGGCGAAATCCCCGAAACTCTCCAGCACCTCTCCTTCCATATACTGCAAGATCGCTGACATACACTGATTTACTTCACCGATGCTGTCATTAGAAGCTTCGCACACTTTCTGAATATGTTCCGCGGTTTCCTTGGATGTCTCCGCCAGCTTGCTGATCTCACCCGCCACTACGGCAAAGCCTCTGCCCATCTCGCCGGATCTTGCCGCCTCTATGGCCGCATTGATGGACAAAAGGTTCGTCTGGTTGGCAATATCCAGAATCGCCGATGCCATGCCGTTGATCTGAGACAGACTGTTCAAATTCTCCAGCGCAGCCCGCACGGAATCCTTCGTCGTCACAAGCTGTTTACTCGTATTCTGTAAAGATGCATTCGCACTCTCCCGCATCTGCTTCGCATCTTCCATGATATCGTCACTGAATTTGGAACTGCTGCGCAGGCTGTCCGCCACATCGCCGATACTGCTGCGCATATTGATGATCTCGCCGTTGATACTCTCGATCGCATTATTAACATGATCGAGGCTGGCGGAAAGCTGCTGTGTCGTACACATATTGTTGGTCACGCACTCCACCAGTTCCGAGGACGTTCCCCGCAGGGATATCGCTTTCTCATTCAGCTTCGTACAGCACACCCGAAGCGTACCCAAAATATGATTCAGCGACTTGATCACCTTGTCGGAAGCCGTAGCCATCTCGCCCAGGTCATCGTTTCTGTCCGCATACTTGTGCACTTCTCCCCTGTCTCTGATATCACAGTTTGCAATCTGGAGCAGCGAACTTGTGATCGGCGACAACGGCTTCATAAAGCGTGAAATTACAAGGTAAGACAATATCATCAGAAAAGCAAGCCCGCCGATACAAAGCGTCAACAGCTCAAATCTTGCCACATTGGCTGTGGCAAAAATCTCATCCGCGCTGTCCGTCAACAGGAAAATCCAGCCTCTGTCGGCAAAATAATGATACGCCGCAATGCTGTCTTCCCCGGCATTCGTATATTCCACATATTCCGTTGCCTGGCTGCTGCCCTGTTTTACCTGACTGATGATATCGAGGACATACTCCTCATCCGCCTTCGCACCGAGCTTTGCATCATCCTCATGGAAAATATATTCCCCGGTCTCTGTATTGATCAGATAGTAACGTGCATTGTCAAGTCCGGCTGTCGGCAGATTGTTCAGCTCTTCCCGCAGTCCGGAAATAAAGATTCCCGCACCCACCAGACCGATGGGTTTGCCTGTTTCATCCAGACAGGCACGATACATGGATACGATCTGTTTCCCGCTTGCCGGTGAAAAGATAAATCCGGCATTATAGACCCCGTCCTCCTCCAGCATGGCATCCTGCAGCTGCTTTAAGGGATCGCCTTCTCTCGTCGTGATACCGACCACATCTTTGTTCGTATGGGCAAGCACATGCGTATCCCATTCACTGGCATAGATGCCTTCCAGCCGGTCAATATCACCGCTGAACTTCTCGGTGTATTTCTGCGCCGCGGCAGCTGCCGACGAATCCGTCGGATGTAAAAGAAGATCTGTAATCTCGCCTGCTCTGCTGTATGCGGTCAGATGACTCTCCGCCTCCCGCACATAACTCTCTATGATCTGCGACCTGTCATCTACGATCGTCTTCATACTGTCGATCGTATTGCTGCGGATATTGCCGGTGATTGTTCTACTCATGAAAATATACAGCACTGCGAATATAACAATCTGAAGTGCCATGATACATGATGTTATTCTGTAAGCAACTTTCTTTTTCTGTCTCATCATTTCAATCTCCTTCAAAAAACCCCTTTATTTTTATAGTTAACAACATTGGAAATAGAAATTTGTTATGTCGTTTACTATATTTAAAGCCGGTGCATCACTTCATTGCCGCCTGCACCGAAATAATCATGTAAGATCTTATACTCCTTATAAAGCCTGTTATATGCCTCCACATGTTCCGGAATCGGTTCAAATTTTATCTCCCCGGTCCTGCCCATCGTGCGCGCCGCCTCATTGACCGTCCCATGACCGCCTGCCTGAATGCCTGCTGCCACCGTCGCATAGACAGCCGCGCCAAAAGCCGAACCCTGGTCCGTAGAACCTGTAAGGATCGTCTTGCCCAGCACATCCGCATAGATCTGCATCATAAAAGGATTCTTACCCACGATACCGCCGCAGGCATAAAGCTTCTTCGCCGTGACGCCGCCATTTGCAAATTCTTCGAAGATGGCCCGCATACCGAAAGCCGTCGCCTCCAGAAGCGCCCGGTAGATTTCTTCCGGCTTCGTCCGCAGCTTCAAACCAAGTATCATACCGGAGAGGTTCGCATCCGCCAGACAGGAACGATTGCCGTTCCACCAGTCCAGCGCGACCAGCCCGCTTTCTCCCGGCAAAAGCCGTGACGCCTTCTCGCTGAGCAGCGTATGTAGTGAGATACCCCGCCCGGCCGCCTCCCTCTCGTAACTGCCCGGCACGCAGTTGTTCACAAACCATTCAAACAGATCCCCGACGGCACTCTGCCCCGCCTCGTAGGCATACAGCCCCGGAAGCACGGCATTCCTGACACAACCGGAAATACCCTTTATATAGGATAACTTCTCGGAACACAACAGCATACAGCAGGACGTCCCCAATATCATCAGCGCCTGATCCGGCCCGTCGATACCGGCGGAAGGCACTGCCACATGGGCGTCGATCAGGGAAGCCGCCACCGCTGTTCCCGCTTTCAGCCCCAGTCTGCCGGCGGCTTCCTCTGTCAGCCTGCCCGCACACTCGCCGACCTGCACCTCTCTCCCTTTGAGCTTTTCCTCCAGGGAAAAAAGAAGCGGATGCAGCATTCCCAGAAATTCCTTCGCAGGATAGCCGTCTTCCTCGTTCCACAAAAGTTTGTATCCTGCATGACACATACAGCGTGTCACTTCTCCGGTCAGCAGATAGACAAGATAATCGCTGACCTCCATGAAATTGTCCGTGGCCGCATATACTTCCGGCGCTTTCCCGGCAATCTCCATAAGTTTAGGCAGCATCCACTCCGCATTCACCTTACCGCCGCAGCGCATCAGGAATTTCTCCCCGCGCTCTTTGGCCAGCGCCGTAATGCGGTCCGCCTCTGCCTGCGCGCCGTGATGCTTCCACAGCTTCAACTGCGCATGAGGATTCTCTGCAAACTGCTCTGTCCTGCCGAGCGGCCGGCTATCCTGCATAAGCGGCAGAAAGGTGGAAGAAGTGGCGTCAATACCGATTCCGATCACATCATCCGGCCGACAGCCCGCTTTCTCCACCACCTCACGAATCGTGTGGTACATGGCCTCAACATAATCATCAATCTCCTGCAGGGCGTAATCCGCAGGCAGCTTTTCCTCCGCGCAGCCCGGGCCGGCTCCGCCGCTTTCACCGGCCGTTCCGGAAGAAACAGGCAGCGTAGTCAGAATCCCGTGCGGATATGGATAGATGCTCTCGGCAATTACCTCACCGCTGTGCACGCAGACCAGCACCGCTCTCGCCGAAAGAGTGCCGTAATCCAATCCGATCACGTATTTAGTTTGCTCCGTTTTGCAGATCGTCTCCACAATACTCTCCATTTCTGCATTTGAATTTACAGGGAACGACATTGGAAATTTGTTATGCCGTTTACGATTTCGCCTGCGGACAATACTTTTCCACGAGTCTGTCTGCTTCCTCATCCAGCCTGCCAATATCCCACATCAACTGCAGGATCGTATAACGGTCGCGCAGCTCTTTGCCGTAGCGGATACTGTCGTGGACATATTCCCGTGGAATGCCGACGTCAGCGGGTATCTTCGCCGCACCCATATCCGCCAGCACCTGATATATTGCGGATGCCTTCGGCGCCGTCCCGGCAAGCGCCTGAATCTGATCCCATTTCTCCTCGATGGCAGTAAGACGCTTCCGTAATCCCGCCGGATCATTTTTCCGGGATTTCTTCTCCAGCTCAATGATCCCTTCCGCACCGTCCCGGTAGCAGCGGCGCATTTCCTGCTCCCAGTCTTCCACGGAAGGACGACCGGAAATATTTTCACGGATCGCGGCGAAATCCGGACGCTCCATCTCTGCCAGCCTGTTATACAATTCCAGCATCAATACCGTGCCGATTCCCACCTTCGTGCCGTGCAGTACCGCCGGAATACCGTCGAAAAGGAACTGCATCTCCCAATAATGCGACTGATGATGCTCCGCACCGGAAGCCGGACGGGAATTTTCCGAAAAGTCCATGGCAATGCCGGAAAGCACGAGGGCCTCCGTAAGCACCGATACGGCTTGGCTGTCGTGAGAGGCAAGCCCTTTCGTGCTCTCCATCGTCTGGTCCACCGCCGTCCGCATGATATCGGCAATGGTGTCACAGTAATATTCATCATTTACATAATGGGAAAGCTTCCAGTCAAGCAGACAGTTATATTTACCGAGAATATCCGCCGCACCTGCTGCCAGCATCTTTAGCGGTGCGTTCGTCATGATCTCCGGATCACAGATGAGCGCCAGAGGCTCCTGTGCCGGAAACGTGATCTTCATATTGTGAAAGATCAGGGGCGCTACTCCGCTCACCAGACCATCCATCGAGGGAGCCGTCGCCACCAGCATGAAAGGCCGTCCGGTAATGTAACTGAAATAGCGGCCGAGATCATTGATCGTACCGGTTCCGATGGAAATGATAAGGTCGGCTTCCCTGTCATTGGCCATGGCGATACTGCCAAGGGCATGTTCGTCGGCTGCCAGATCTCCGTTCTCAGGACTCCTGAGCACGTGGGAAGCGTAACGGATACCGGCTTTTTGCAGCACTTCTTCCGTCTGTTTCCCGGCAATCTCATGTGTATGCGTGTCGGAGATCAGATATGGTCTTGCATATCCCAGCTGCCCCAGAAGAGCCGGCAGCTTTGCAATGGCGCCCGGTTCAAACAGATAGTGTGCGAACAGTGATCTATGCGTCCGCCCACAGCTGCATGAAAAACTGCAGTTTAAATATGGCTCTATTGATCGACTCTGCATTTTATTCCTCTGTTTCCTTTCTTTTCATCCTTTTCTCCATTGAATTTATTCAACTTTTATCCCGTATCTATTATACCTGCGTAAATTGGAATGTTCAATCATTTTTATTGCCGGAAACGGGAATGTGTATGAAACAGGGATGAGCCGAAAAACAGGCCGGAATCCACCGGCCTGCCTGTTAATGCTCAATTATAATTTCCTATCCTTTTCGCCGGATCAGCGTCCCCCGCACATCGAGGATGTTCCCCGCACATCTTCTGGAAAAAAGAATTTCTCCTTCACCCTGTATTTCGATTGGTTCCTCACCACAGTTCAGCAAAACTTCTATCTGTTTGCCTGCCTGATCCAGTTTAATGTATTCTACACACCGTTTCTGAGAATATCTGTGCGGAAAGTCAAAGTACAGGCTTCTGCAGGCATCTTCCTGCATGCGCAGATGGATCAGCGATCTCACCGATGCGATCCTCTCCTGATTCTCATCAGAACCGATCTCCTCCCACGGCATACATCTTCTGCAATCCGGATCGTGAGCTCCCTCCAGGGCGATCTCCGTTCCATAATAAATACACGGACTGCCCGGCATGGTGAATAAGACTGCAAGCTGCTGGTAAAAAATATCCAGATCGCGGCACTTGTTCATCAGTCGTTCCGTATCGTGAGAATCCAGCAAATTGAAAATCACATTATTGTTTTGCTGCATGTACATAGTATAACACCGATTTACCATATACTCAAATTCATCTTTCTCCATTGTCCTGTCCAGAAAGAAATCCTGAATCCCACTCGTCAGCGGATAATTCATGACCGAGTCATATTCATCTCCCTGCAGCCACTGACTGGCATCATGCCAGATCTCGCCCAACAGATAAAGGTCCGGTTTGATACTCCGCAAATGTCTTCTGAGCTCCTTTAAGAAACAATGGGATATCTCATTTCCCACATCAAACCGGATTCCGTCAATATCAAATTCCCGGATCCATTTCTCACAGACCTGACAAAGATACCGGATCACCTCCGGATTGTTTGTATTCAGCTTGGGCATTCTGTCCGTAAAAGCAAAAGAATAAAATCTCCCGTCCCTCGTATCGCCGTGCTTCTCAACGGTATCCCAATCCTGTATCATAAACCAGTCGGCGTATCGGGACTTACTCCTCTTCTCCACCACGTCCTTCCATGGACCGAAATTTATGCCGCAGTGATTAAAAACGGCATCTACCATTATACGGATTCCCAGCGCATGTGCTTCCTCTACCAGTTGGGTAAATTCCTCATTGGTTCCAAAGTGCGGATCGATTTTTGTGTAATCCCGTGTGTCGTATTTGTGAGTGGATTCCGCTTCCATGACAGGGTTTAAATAAATACCCGAAATTCCAAGATCATGCAGATAGGGAAGTTTCTGCCGGATCCCTTCCAGATTTCCCCCGAATCTCTCTTTGTTGGAAACAGGTCCCGTCCTCCATTTTTCGATATCGGCACCGTTTTTCTCAGGCGTTCCGTTGCAAAACCGGTCCGGAAAAATTTGATACCAGACTGTATCATTGACCCAGTCCGGTGTCTTATTTACATCGGCAGGATTCATCCACGGCACGACAAAACACTGCAGCATCCTGCCCGTCATACCGATCTGCTGCTCGGTCAGGAATCCATTTTCGAAATAATACCAGGTTTCCTCCTCTGTATGAAGCTCAAAATAATATTTGCACCGCTTGAACTTCGGCTTCAATGTCGTTGTCCACCACAGATGGTGGTGCAGACGCTTCTTATAGAAAACTTCTTCTTTTTTTCCTTTCCACTGTTCTTTTCCGCCGAGAATACCCCATTCAAACGGATCGCCGTAATATATAAAAACACGCTTCACATCATATCCTGTTTTTAAGTTTACGATCAATTCCTCCTCGTTTAAAGGGTAACTCATCTGTTCTGATGTTTTATGATATACACTTGTAAATTCCATCACTTTCTCCTTTCATTCTCCGTTGGACTTTAGTCTTATTCTTTTTTCCCCAACAGCAGCATACCGACAGGTTCCACGACAGCCGTATCTTCCGTCCTGACCGGATCCTGCCACAAAAAGCTGTCGCTTTCGCTGGCCAACATCTCCCATTCCCCGGCCGGAAGTTTTATCTCCTGCGCATGATGAGTACTGTTATAAACAACACATAAAGTTTCCCACCGGCACGGATATCCTTCACCGACGTTATCAACAGTGACTCCCACAACACCCCTGCCTTTTATATATGTTTTAATCCTGTCCGGTGCATTGCATGTCTTATCAAAAAGACCCGGCAGCCGATCCCTGAGCAGGATCAGGCCCCTGTAGTAATCTGCCATCTCCTGCTCTTCCCAGGCTCTTGCCCAATCCAGCCGGTTGATCGAGATATCCGCATTGTATGAATTATCCAACCCGTTTTTGGTGCGCAGAAATTCTTCACCCGACAGGAAAAAAATCCTGCCAAGACAGGTCATATAGATCCCCACTGCCAGACGATACTGCCGTCTTCTTAACTTTTCATCCCTGGTCGTCTCCTGTAATTTATCCCACAGGGTCTGATTATCATGACACGATAGATAGCTTATGATCTGTGAGGGTGCCTTCACGATTTTTTTCTTTTTGCTCCCCCATGCTCTTATGCTGCTTAAAACAGCATCCTCCAGCCCTTTTCCCCCATTGACAAATCCCGGCTTATTTTTTATGAACACGCAGCCTCTTATCGAATCTCTTATATGATCGCTGAACATGCCGATATTTTCATCCAGCAGACCGATATTTTTGCTTAACGCCTGAACACGCTTATCTTCCATGGCTGTCTCTGCTGCCGTCCATGGCTCCCCGTATATTAACTTCTCCCCTTTTCCATAACGAACATCCAACTCATGTCTTATTTCATTCATCAGGTCAACGTCCAATAATCCCATCAGATCAAATCGGAAACCGTCTATATGATATTCATCCACCCAATACAGAACGGACTCCAAAATATATTTTGAACACATGGGACGCTCACTGGCGACATCATTGCCACATGCGGATCCATTAGAGACCGTGCCATCATCATGAACCCGGTAATAATACCAGGGAGCAGTTTTCTGAAAACAGTTCTCCAAAGAAAAGGTATGATTATAGACCACATCCATAATGACGCGAAATCCCTCTCTGTGAAGCGACTGCACAAGTTCTTTAAACTCTTTGATCCTGATTTCCCCATGATATGGATCGGATGAATAGGAACCCTCCGGTATGTTGTAATTTACAGGATCATATCCCCAGTTAAATTGATCGCCCGACTCCCTTTCATCCACCGAACCGAAATCGTAAACCGGCATCAGCTGAACATGTGTAACGCCCAGTCTTTTCAGCCATCCAATCCCGGTGGCATGTTCGCCGTCATTATGTAATGTGGTCGCCGGACATTGAAATGCACTGTACCTGCCCCTGCATTCCTCGGGAAATCCTCCCGCCTTATCCCATGAGAATTCTTTCACATGCAGTTCATAGATGAATTCTTCGTTCCCGGCGGCCGGAGCCGTATCGTTTTCCCAACCCACGGGATCCGTTTTTTTCAGGTCGATCACCATGCTGCGCTTTCCGTTAACGCCGCATGCCCTGGCATAGGGATCATATGTGAGACATATTTCCTCTTCAATCTGTATTGAAAAATCATAATAGACACCGTGCAGATCTCCCGGAACCTGGCAGAACCAGACGCCCGGATCACTCTCAGCCATTGGATGAACCTCATAAGACGGCACGTCATATCCATCCTGATATAAATGCAAACTGACTTCCTTCGCCGCAGGACTCCAGAGTTTGAAAACCGTCTTTTCTTCTGTCCATACAGCACCCAGATCATTTCCCGCATACTCATATTTCTTTTTAAATTCTGCACTTGCGTAATACTCTTTCCACTGCTTTTTAGTCTTTTTCATTGCTCCTCCATATGGATCCTGCCGCCTGTCCCTGCACGATCCATGAATGTGCAGGCTTTCGCCACACGATATTTTTATGATTGTACTGTGTGATTGATAAAGTTATAGCGATAATATACCTTGTCAGTATAAAAGTAACCTGTACCCTTATTGAACATAACATGTATATTATCGCCAGTGTTATAAATTTATTTACCTGTACTTACATGACTGTACTTACATGACTGAACTTACATATGTTTCTGCTCGATCGCGGCAAATACTCTCAGCAATTCGCCAACACTCCATGCCTGTGCAAAACAGCCTTTGGAAACACCCTGATCGTCCCCGTCATATATTTCTGCAATATGGCCGACACAGCCCTCGCGCAGGGTGGCTTCAATCAATCCGAGCTGTCTTCTTACGGTATTTTTTGCATCTTCGCTGAATCCGTGCACTTTCAAATACGCCAGATAGTATCCGCCCAGCGGGAAGCCCCAGACGGTTCCCTGATGATAGGCCGTATCTCTCGCCCATAACGTCCCGCCGTAAAATGGATGATATTCTTCATCTGACGGGCTTAAAGAACGCAGGCCGTAAGGCGTGTAAAGTTTTTCGAATACCTTATCTACAACTTTTAACTCCTGTTCCGCACTCAACATACCGAAGGCAACCGATACCGCCCATATCTGATTACATCTCACCTGATCATCCGCCTTTGTTCCTGAAACTACATCTTTCAGGCACTCTTCCTTTTCGTTCCAGAACTGCCCGAGGAAGGACTGTCTGACCTTTTCCGCCAGTTTTCCATAGTCGTACACTTCTTCATTTAATAATTTGGAAAACCGTTCCATGATACACAGATCATTGTACCAGTATGCATTGATTTCAACCGGTTTCCCGTGTCTGGGTGTCGGAAGAACATCCCCGATCCTCACATCCATCCATGTCACCTGTTCGAATCCAGAACCGGCCGAGATCAACCCGTCTTCCTCCATCCTGATGTGGAAATCCGTACCCTGCATATACCATTTCACAATATCCTTCATCACCGGAAATGCTTCCCTGACAAACGCCAGATCATCAGATGCATGATAATATTCATACACAGAAGAAATAAAAAGCAGTGAAGCATCTACCGTATTATAATACGGCTGGATATCTCCCTCCGGAAATATATTGGGCATGATCCCGTTTTTGCAGTACTTCATAAAGGTGCGGAAGATATTTTTGGCATCTTCAAATCTTCTCGTAGAGATACAACAGCCTCCCAAAGCGATCATGGTATCTCTTCCCCAATCCTCGAAAAAGGGATATCCCGCGAGGATCGTCTTTCCGCCTGTAGACTCTCTGTCAGAAATATACTGGTCAGCACTCTTTACCAGCTCTTTACCGATTTCGTTCTCAATACCCGAGTTGTCTATAAGACGCATGAGCCGCTCTTTTTCATGGCTTATCATATCATCAATATCGTCAAATCTGTTCTCCATACTGTAAATGATATAATATACGTCTTCATGCTTTGCTTCAACAACAAACGAATGCTGATGATTATGCGCAACGACGCCAACACTTCTTCTGTCGTCCTTTGCATCGTCTGCAAAATACAGATCGTCTATGTATGCCGTCTTGTAAAATGCAGTTTTACCATTCGTCTTATAATATAAGATAAGCCCCTTACTTTCCACAAATGTTTCGGTCGCTTTGAATTCCTGCTGTTCTGACAGTTTTTCGCCTTTTCTTACGAATTGTAAGTATGGTCTCGCATTTACCGTAATCTGTCTGTTCGTGCGGTTCTTGATCTCATATTGAATGCCGACTGCATTGCGACCGTACTGCATAACGACCGTCTTTATGATCTCCACACCGCCAACTTGATACGTCCATACAGGCAGCATGTCAAACCGGAATTCACTCAGATGTTTAAATCCATTTTGATTCTTTGTACAGGTAACGTACTCTTGACTTGACAGATCGATTCTTTCCGTACCGATCTGCAGCGTCTCATCGAGTTTTGTTATCATATGGTATCTGTTATTCGGAGCTTTCAAACACGGCATAAATAACGCGTGATCATTTCTCGCATTGGAACCGATGATCGTCATGGACGAAAATCCGCCTTTTCCGTTGGCCAGCAGATAGCAGGACTCCTGCCCTCTCTGCATTGTCTTAAAATCACTTTTTCCAAACAAAAATTTCATGCAAACACCTCTGATTCCTTACTCTTTAACAGATCCGACCACGATACCTGACACGAAATACTTCTGCATAAACGGATAGATCAACAACAGCGGAATGGTAGAAACCACAATCTTTGCCGAGTTCAGCGTTCTGTTGGAAATCCGCGCAAGCTGCTCAAGTTTATTGGGATCGGTCACTTCGGTAATATCAACATTTAACTGTTGAATGTAGGTCTGTAAGGGATAATTTGCCGTATCGGTAATGTACACCAAAGCCGAAAAATAGTCATTCCAGTGTCCTACGATCGTGAACAGCGTAACGGCTGCCAGGGTAGGCTTTACCACCGGTAAAAACACTTTCAACATGATCACCCACTGGGATGCTCCGTCGATCATGGCCGCCTCTTCCAATGATTTCGGCACGCCACGAAAAGCATTCATCAGCAGAATAACATTCCCCAGCGGTACCGCTCCCGGCAGGATCAGCGCCCAGATCGTATTTGTCAGATTCAGGGAATTCACAACCATAAAGGTAGGGATCAATCCGCCCGAAAACAGCATGGCAAACAAAACGAAAGACATATACACCTTCTGTTTGTTAAAAAAGCTGGGACTCTTGGACAGCGGATAAGCCGTCAAAACAAGTAACGAAATATTGATGGCCAATCCCAGCACCACCCGCAGTACGGAAATCATAAAGGAGCGCCAGAACTGCATATCTCCCAATATCTCCTGATAGGAACTTAAATTCAGGCCAATCGGCAGGATTTTCACCAGGTTGGCCGATACCGCGGCATTATCACTGAGCGATATGGCAACTATATTCATCAAAGGCATCAAACAGGATAATGCCAGCACTCCTACTATAATCCATATGATAATATCAGCAACGATACCACCTGGACCTCTCTTCTCAATCATTTCAACCCCTCCTAAAAGATCCTGTAATCTGTCAGTTTCTTCGCAATCTTATTAGCTGATAACATCAAAATGATTCCCACGATCGAACGCAGTAACCCTACCGCCGTACCAAGGCTGTACTGTCTTTCGACCAGGCCGACACGGTACACCCATGTGTCGATAATATCTGAGGTCTCCATTACCAGAGGATTATATAAGTTGAATATCTGGTCAAATCCGGCATTCAGCACATTCGGAAGATTCATAATGGTCACAAGCATGATGGTCGGCAAAATTCCGGGCAAAGTAATATGCCATATCCGCTTAAAGCGGTTTGCACCGTCGATCGCAGCCGCTTCATATAATCCTGGGTCGATTCCCGATAAAGCAGCCAGATAAATGATCGCTCCATATCCAAATCCTTTCCAGACATCTGTTACGACCAAAACAGAACGGAACCATTTATTACTCGCCATAAATAAAATCGGTTCGATCCCAAACGCCCCAAGCACCGCATTGATCGGTCCGTCGTATGCAAAAATATTAACAACAACCGTTGCTAAAATAACCCAGGAAAGAAAGTTCGGCAGGTATACGATCGTCTGTATGCTTCTCTTCATGAATTTATTTTTGATCTCATTCAGCAGCAGTGCGAATATGATCGTCACAAAGGTACTCAGAATGATCTTACTGACCGCGATCGTGATCGTGTTAATAAAAATCTGCTTGCTGTCCGGCATCTGGAACATGAATTTAAAGTTATCCATGCCCACCCAGGGGGATTTTAAAATCCCCCTGGCCGGCATATAATTCTGAAATGCCATGACAATCCCAAACATTGGTATAAACGAGAATATTATGAGTAAGATCATACCCGGGAGCATCATAAGATGCAAAGCCATCTGGTCTTTCTTACGCTTCATGTTTCCCTCCATTTCTGCGCTGCTTTTTGCGCATAAACGAGTTTGTGGCAAGCAACGCGCAGACACAAATCTCGAGATTGAAAATTTTAATTTTCAATCTTTGCTCCTTCTTATTTTTTGATAGCCTGATTTACTTCTTCGGTGATCTGTTCACCGCCTGTCTTATTCCACGTTTCCACAAATTCGTCAAAATAGTCTACCGGTTTCTCACCTGTTATGATTTTCAACAGCATCTCCTGTTCCATCTTCTCCAGGGTAGGCCACTTCAATGCCATGGACTGTGTACTGCCGAAGAAAACAGGCATCACTCTGTTTACTTCCGTCTCAGCGACAAGGCTTGCACATAACATGGAATTATAAGAAGCCCATCCGGAGGATGTAGATTCTTCTCCGTTTTCAAGACTTTCCAGATATTTCTTACTGTTCAAATAGGTAGTCAGGTCATTCCGGTTCAACTGACTGATATCTCCGCTCTCTAATGCATCGACAACCAGCTTACTGCTTCTCGGGAATCCGTCATAATAATCAATATTCGTCGCAAGGATCGATCCGCCCGCATTCAGCTCACCATAATCGGTCAGTTCCTTATAAGCTTCCTCATCTTTCTCCTGATAACGTGAATAATCAAACTGCATACTTGCTATTTTCATTACCAGTTCCGGATGTTCGAATTCCTTTCTCACTACAACATAACTGCTGTTGGGATTGCCTGAGAACATCGTAACTTTCCCGTCGGAACCAACCGGGCAGATGTAAGGTACCCACTCCGCCTCTTTATTTAAGGACATGCTGTCAGCCACTTCCCATGCACCCCACCAGTTACCGAAAAAGGCTCCGCTCTTCCCGCTGTTGAGAAGACCTTTTCTGTCGTCACCGGTTCTGGTAACAAACTGTTTATCGATCAATCCCTCACTGTACATTTTGGACAGCTGTTCCAGCGCTTCTTTCATTTCAGGCTGTACGGATCCATAAACGGCATTGCCGCTTCCGTCATCGATCCACTGCTTCGGGTATGCACCATAAAGAGTGAAGATATTGTTCGGCATGTAACTTCCGCCGGAATTACCGGCTATCTCCGGATCGATCACCAGACCGGCCGTCTGCCCTTCACCGTTTCCGCCGGGATCCTGTACCAAAAACTGCTGCAGAATATTGTAAATGTCTTCCATTGTTTTCGGTTCTTCAAGATTGCACTTGTCCATCCAGTCTTTTCTCAACCATAAGATCCCCGGTCCGTGTGAGATTTCCGTTGTCGGTAATCCCATCAGTTTTCCGTCAAAAGTTGCCGTCTCCAGACATACTCCGTCATAGGAATCATAGATTTCTTTGATCTTGTCGCTGGCGCAGTTTTCATATACCTCTGTAAGATCTGCGATCAGATCGTTTTCATATAGCTGCTTTAAGGTAGCATAATCTCCCACCACCATAATATCCGGTATTTCTCCGCTGACGATGGCCATAGACACCTTCTGCTCATAGTCGTCACCGTCATTTGCTTCGAACAGGTTCGTATTTTGAATATTCAGTTTTTCTTTTAAATATCGAGTCCATGCATTGTTTACGTCATCATCGCCCTCGTATTCCGTTCCGTCCAGCACATCAAAATTTGTCGCCGTCTTTCCTAATGTGTAGACTACGGTTTCCGGATATTTACCGTAAGGCGTCGTCATGGCTTCCTGCCATGCAGGATCCTCCACGTCTACACTCGCTGTAGTTCCACTCTCTTCCTTGCCACACCCTGCAAGAGACCCTAAAACCATTGCGCTCATCAGACACATGGCCAGCACTTTTTTGATTTTCATAATAATCTTCTCCTTCATCAAACATAATATTTCAGACAGCCAATAAAATTGTTATATCGTTTATTATGATTTTTTCATGAAAATATTTTCCGCGGTAGAAAGGTTGAATAAATTCTCTGATGAGCAATTTATCCAACCAGGAATTTGTGACAAACCGTCACAAATTCTATTGATCGCAGAGCAGAATCTGAAATTCTGCTCGCGTCCTCAG
>CAJTPO010000034.1 GCA_910578115.1 uncultured Lachnospiraceae bacterium
AAAGAGATGGGTAAAAAAGGTGTTGTGAAAATTGAAGGCAGACGAAAGGGTACTAAGTATGTGATAAAGTAATCAACCCATGTGGACTTTGATGACACGAAAGCATTTGAGAAGAAATACAGAACATATAAGGAGTTATGGAAAATAATAAAAATATTATTTGTCTGCCACAGCAGTATCTTGAAGAATCCCGGAAAAGCCCATAAAATCAATGATTGTACGGCTCAATGAGGTGCTTACTACACCACTGCTACACCATTTTTGAAAGAGCTTTGAGTTGACATGGGATACAGCAAAATGAATTCGTTTGTAAGATGGCAGTTTTCTTTACGAAAGGAAAACTGCCATTTGCCAGGGAAAACATAATAAAATGTATTGTTAGGTTAAATAAAGAAAGATTTTTACAAAGGTTGCTTCTTTGAGAATAGTAAAGTAGAATATAGATAACGATAAAATTAAGATAAAATATTGATAAGGAGAGATTGCTTATGTTACAGATTAGACCTGTTTCAGATTTGAGAAATAAGTTTCCTGATATTGAGAAAATCGTAAATGCGGGTGAACCGGTATATTTAACAAAAAACGGATATGGAGCAATGGTGGTGCTTAGTCTTGAAGAATATTCAAAGTTGACGGATGGTGTTGAAGCAGCATTAGATAAAGCAGATAGGTATGCAGTGGAAAACGATACAAGGATGAGCCATGAGGAAGTTTTTGGAGGACTACGGAGGAAGATAAATGTTCAGTAAAAAGTACAGATTGAACTATCTGCCACTTTTTTATGATGACCTTGATGAAAAAGTTACCTATATTGCGGAGAAACTGAAGAATCCAAAAGCAGCAAATGACTTATTGGATAAGGTAGAGTCTGCTATTATGGAGCGGCTTCCAGTGGCGGAATCTTTTGAACCATATCATTCTGTCCGGGAGCGTAGATATTCTTATTATCGTATTTATGTGGATAATTATATTGTTTACTATGTAGTAATTGATGATGATCCACATGATTTGGTTATGGAGGTTAGAAGGTTCCTTTATAATGGACAGAATCGGGACAATATGGTGTAGTAATAATTGATGTAATGAAGGCTGATCGTTGGTTGCGACCTCAATATGATGCCTCAAAATGATAAAAAGAAAACATTATTTTGATAAGAACAAAGGCGGTAATCAACAATGAATAAAGAGAGGGCTTTACAAGGGATCGAAGCTTTAATTCAAGACGGAAATAATGTATTGAAAACAATGCGAAATAGTGAGTTGGGCGGAACATATGTAGATAGTGCGATGTATAATAGTTGGCTGACGAAGGCAATAGCGTTTTTGAAACTGTTTTTGGAAGATGATAATGAGTTTGTAAAAGGATTGCAAAAATCTCATCGCAGTTATTATAATGAAGCGTCTACTTGTGTAAAAATCATAGAAAACGTAAAAGAATACATAAATAAAGATTTTATTGCATTTGAACAAAAGAATAAGGTTGATATAGATAGGCCTTAAATATAATTTTCTCTCATTTTTATAAGATAGCAAGACAATTGCGGTGCAGATATGAAAATAGAGAAACCTTAAAAATTGAAGATGAATATGATGTTCAAGACTTGCTCCATGCGTTATTACTGCTTTACTTTGATGATGTCAGAGCGGAAGAATGGACACCTTCTTATGCAGGAAAATCTGCAAGAATGGATTTTCTCCTGAAAAATGAAAGAGTGGTTATTGAAGTAAAGAAAACAAGATTAGGGTTGGCTGATAAGGAATTAGGAGATCAACTTATTATTGATGTGGATAGATATAAGGTACATCCAGACTGCAAAAGACTTATTTGCTTTGTTTATGATGTAGAGGGACGCATTGGCAATCCTATTGGTTTGATGGCAGATTTGAATAATCAGCATGAGGGATTTGCAACAGTAATTATTAAGCCTGATATGTAAAATCAGTAAGGAGACACTATGAAAAATGAATAGGCACTTCAATTCCGATGTAGGTGTTACGCTGAATGTCTATACTCATGCCAGATATGACCGTGCGGCGGAACAGATGACGAAAATTTTGGACTTCAAAGAAGCGGATATGCATGGAAAACAGAGAAAATCAGGTTGATTTTACACACCTATGATGCTACGGATTGCTTTGCACGTTGTGCTTCTGCAATCCTAAAGTTATGCTTTTTCATGCAGGCATGAAACGCATAACCTTTTGCCTTTTGCATCATAGCAATCTACTACACCATTTGCCCATAAATTTGCGTAGATTTATAACGAATTACACAGATTAAGGGTAAAAAACCAAAAATAAGAAAGGCGCCAGAAAGCTTGAAATATCAAGGTTTAAAGGCTTATGAAAGGATAAATTCAAGATGATAAAAATATTATTTGTTTGCCACGGCAACATCTGCCGAAGCACAATGGCCGAGAGCGTCATGACCCATCTCGTGCGTCAACGCCACTTAGAACATCAATTCCAGATCGCTTCCGCAGCCACCAGCCGTGAAGAAATCGGCAACGGCCCTCATTACGGCACAGTAGACAAGCTGCGTGCCGTAGGAATACCTGTTATTCCGCATCGTGCCATACAGATGACCAGACAGGATTACGACAGGTATGATTATCTGATCGGCATGGATGACGCCAATATCCGCAATATGACCCGCATCGCAGGCGGTGACTCGGAACATAAGATCTATAAATTATTAGAATTTGCCGGCAGCAACAGGGCCATTGCCGATCCGTGGTATACCGGGAATTTTGACATAACTTACGAGGACATCATGGAAGGATGCGGGGCGCTTTTAGATTCTCTTTTTCGCCATTAAATGAATTAATCTACCTGAATGCAATATGAAGCCATACAAACAAACTGGGGAAATGATACCCTGACAGGGGACTACTTTTGTCCCCTCCCCCACACGGTTACGTCCAATGTCTGACTATTATCACAGGACACTCTTTGCCATGGAACAAAGCGCAGGCACACTCAACCTGCCGGCTGCTTCCCGAATCTCCCCAGATATTCCCTGGCCGTCTGCAGAGACACATCCAGCTTTTTCTGCAGTCTTTCCAGAATATTGTCTTCTGACAGTCCAAATTCATACCCTGCCTCAATGATCTCGGCGGCTCTGCCTTCCTCTCTGCCTTTCTCCCTGAACTTTATCTCATTTTCCCTTGCAATTTCTTCAAATAAAGTACACATAGAACCATCTTCTTTTTCAAACGCATCATAATCGAGCCTGCTGTTCGTCGCACCCGCCACAGTCATGATCACTGCCCTGCCGGTTCTGTGCTCTTCGCTGTATTGTATGGCCTTTTTCTTCGCCTCGTGCCCCGGCAGACTCCGGTCCAGTATGATCTTCAGCAGGTTAAAAAGATCCACATTATCAGTATGGTGCAGAACCAGATCGTTTCTTCCCGCCTCCACCAGCAGCATCTTATAATCATTTACATATTTTTTCATTTCTTCCGGAATATCCAGCATCTCATGAAGGGAAGCCGCCCCGTCCCAGCGATTTTCTCCATAAAATCCGCAAACCGTTCGTTACTTCTCCAGTAATTCTTCAACACCGTATCGGGCTTCAACTTCTGTATTTTCTTCGCCATTCTTAATCCTTTCCGGTAATCATAATGCTCCGGTTTCCCTTTCAGTATACTATCAAAACCGACGGACCGCAAGGAAATGCATACCACTTTCTTTCCACATACAAATTCATAGATAAATAGAAAGCGTCCATTCCTTTATATCTTCCTAAAGAAATGAACGCTCTGATTCACAAAAATAACACTCTCTTCTTCCATACATTCCCAACAGGCACACTCAGCCCTTAACGGCACCCATTGCAATACCCTGCGTAAAGTATTTCTGGAAGATAATAAACACGGTGATGATCGGTATTGCCGCCAGCGAAGCGCCCGCCATGATCAGACCGAAATCCGTAGAGTTTTCTGCCTGCAGCTTGGCGATACCAAGTGAAATGGTCAGTTTGCTCGTACTGTTCAACATGATCAACTGCATGAAATAATCATTCCAGCTTGTGATAAAGGTGAAAATCGCCAGCGCACCGACACCCGGCTTGATCATCGGCACTACGATCTCGATGAATGTCTTCGCTTCTCCTGCACCGTCGATCCTGGCTGCCTCCAACATTTCACCCGGAACCCCTTCTGAGAACTGCTTCATCAGGAATACACCGAAAGGCCATCCGACTGTCGGGAAGATCACTGCCCATATCGTATTATACAAGGATAAGGACGACATTTCCCGCAGTAACGGAATCAGAATTACCTGCTTGGGCAGCGCCATCGCACAAACGATCAGGGTAAAAAGCATTGCCCGGCCCCGGAAACGTTTCTTGGCAAGCGCATATCCGGCCATGGCCGATGTGATACAGGTAAGGATCATTGCCATCACAGCCATAAATACGGTATTGACCAGCCAGCGGATCGCTGCCGGCACTACAGGGCCAGCCGTAAAGATCAACGGATTGCCGTCAGCGGTGAATTTACTGCTGAAAGGAACTGCCAGTTCCCATAACGGCGCTGACTGTTTACTGAAAAGTTTCCTGAAATTATCCAGCACCCATTCCTTTGGGAACCAGTCCGGAGTCGTCGCATTGATAGAGGCATTCGTCTTAAATGCGCCTGTAATGATCCAATACAGAGGGAAAGCAAACAGAATCGCCAGAATCACTAAAACGATGATCGATACGACCGTATATAAACTTCTATGTTTTAAACCTGAATCTGAATTCATACTTTCACCTCCTACTTTTCTTTGGCCAGCTTAAACTGTACGGCAGACAGGAGTGCAATAAAGATCGCAAGCACTACGCCCATCGCATTTCCGTAACCATAGCGATACAGTTTAAATGCCGAATAATAGATATAGTACATAACAGTATCTGTGCTGTGGTTCGGTCCGCCTGACGTTAAGAGCTGGATCAGGGCAAAGCACTGGAAACTGTTGATCGTGGTGATGACCAGAATATAAAGCGTTGTCGGCATGATCAGCGGCCACTTGATCTTCCAGAATTTCTGGATATTATTCGCTCCGTCTACCTCGGAAGCCTCTACCAGCGAAGTATCCACATTCCCAAGCGCTGACACATACAATACGATCGGCTGTCCTACGGAAGTGGTGAACAGGATCAATATGATACACCACAACGCAAATCTTTCGTCTCCCAGCCAGTTGATATTGTTCTCGACAACTCCCAGACCTTTTCCAACATAATTGAAGATACCATAATAGTTATTGAACATCCATTTCCATACTACGGTAACCGCCACCGAACCGGTAACGACCGGCAGATAGAAAACACAGCGGAAGGTAGAAAGAACTACGCCTTTCATCCTGTAGATCAATGCCGACACCCACAAAGAAAAGATACAGACCGCAGGCACCGAAACAAGTACGATCACGAAAGTATTTTTCAAGGCCCGAAGAAAGATCGGATCCTGCCAAAGTTCCGTGTAGTTTTTCAGTCCGATGAAAACATCCTCCACATCTTTACCCATTGTGGAATCAAAAAAACTCGTATAGACACACAGGATCATCGGGATAACGACAAATCCTACAAAAAAGATTAAATTAGGCAGAAGAAAAAGATACGCCGAACGTGTTTCTCTTCTCACCAGCGCCTTGCTTCTGCCTGTTGCAACGGATGATTTAGCCATGAACACACCCCCTCATTTACTTATTGTGAAAGTCTTCGACCTTCACAGCATGGATGGCCATGCGGCCCACCAAGAGGCAGGCTGAGCATGATATATAAGTTTACTGTACAGGATAAGGAACATGCCTCCTCATCCATCCCCTGTCCGGCCCTCTATAAGCTGCCGGAACTGTCAAGCTGTCAGGACAGCCGCCGAAACCGGAGATTCCGGTCTCAGCCTGCTGTCCGTGACATTCAGGATTTCCTGCCTTTTCGCAACTGCCTGTTATAGATTATTTTGCAGCAGCCGCATTAGCATTGGTTACAAAGGTTTCTACTTCTGTCGCAACATCTCCGCCTGTACCGATACGCTGCAGCATGTTCCACCACTCTGTACGTGCTTCTGCCCAGCCCGGAACTACCTGATAGTAGTCACCCATAGAAGGCATAAAGTGTGTAGAGAATGTATTCATAACATCTGCTGTATCTGTTCCGTCATAAATGCCTGTCAGAGTCGGACGTACCGGGAAGTATGTAGAAGCCTTAACGCTCTCATTTACCTGATCAGCATCGTTACAGATAAAGTCGATAAAGGTCTTTGCCGCATCAATCTTAGCCTGATCGCCGTTATCGAAGATACCAAAGCCCCAGATACCGCCGCAAAGCTCTGTCTTGCCGTCATCGGAAGGGAACAGCATCGGGATGATCGTATCGCCGTTGTTTGTCTTGCCTGCTTCGCCGTTGTCGGTATTGGTCTGCTGTGCAGCATTCCAGCACAGGGACATTGCCAATGTGCCGTTACGGAATAATGTGATCTCCTCACCGCCATTGATGGAAGCGTCAAAGTTGATACCTGCCTGCGCATATAATTCTTCCAGCGCCTTGATATTTTCCGGTGTGTTGGCTGTGTACTCCGTGTGCTCAGCATTCGTGAATGTGCTGCTGTACAGGTTGTTGATCAGCGCTCTTGTTCCCTGGTCGCCGCCCTGTCCTGAACAGTAGATCGCTGCTACGTTCTGCTGTCCGGAATCATAAACTGCCTGCACTGCCTTCATGAAGTTCTCCGTCGTCCAGGTATGTGTCTCAAGATCCAGATACTGCATAGCGTCAGCCGCCTCAAACATGGTCTGGTTGATCGCCATACAATGTGCTACCATACAGAGCGGATACTCATAGTAAGCGCCGTCTGCTGCCTTACAAGCCGACTCTACGGAATCGTAGATCTCGCCGCCTGCCTCTGTTGCGAACAGATCTGCCAAGTCTACCATCAGGCCGCGTGCACCCCAGTTAGCTACCAGACGTTCCGGTCCTTCCATTACGATGTCAGGAGCCTGGCCGCCTTCGATCGCGGTATTAACCTGATCGTCACCGTTGGTGTAATCAAGATACTCCACTGTCACGGTAACGCCGGGATATTTCGCATTAAAACTTGCAATCAGGCTGTCAACCGTTGCAGAATCACCCCAGTTACCAATCGGATATGTCCACAGGGTGATAGATGCATTCAGATCTGCACCTGCGCCGTCCTCAGCGGGCGCTTCTGCCTCTGCACTGTCTGTTTCCTCCTCAGCAGGTGTCTCCGCCGGTGTTTCTTCCGCTGCCGGCGTCTCTTCCGCCTCCGGCTCTGCTGCCGGCTGCTCGGATGCGCTGTTACCGCATGCTGCCAATGACATCATCATGGTCAGGGAAAGACCAAGCGCTGCTAACTTTTTCATCGTCTTTTTCATACCTTTTTTCTCCTTTTCTTCTCCCTTAATATTTATTTTTCCAGACAGCAGGGAAGATACCCTGTCATCTGTCAAAACCTGAATTTTATTCCGGATTCTCAATCCGGTCCTCCAGCACTGCCCTCTCTTCCTGATCCAGATATCTGGAAAAGATACGTTCCAGGAACAGGGACAACAGGAGCATGGCCGTCACCGGCACGAACAGAACCGGCCACCACCACTCGATCGTAAAGATCGTCATTTCCACCAACAGCATCACCATCACGACAGTGGACGGAAGATGCTTAAATGTCAGGATGAAGGCTGTTCTGATCAGTTCCTTCACCTGAAATGTAAATCTGCCCATCAGCGGAAACAGATAACACATAATTCCCGCCGGAACCAGGAGCAGTACGTAATAGGTCATATACATGACCGCACCGACGTTACTGGCCGTATTGCCGGCCATCACATGGTACCCCCAGGCCAAAAATACGACTGCCGGTATGCAGATACAGGTGACCGGTATCCCGACTCTCAGATTATCCCGAAAGGCCCGGACATACATGCCGAAAGCACCGTCCCTTCTGTTCCGAAAAGTCTTCACCACAGTATAATACAATGCCGCGGTTGCCGGTCCGGCCGTGACAAGCGGCATACAAAGCAGCAGCCACAGAAGCGACAGACCTACCAGATCCACACCCTTTGCGATCATCCGGAAAAAGAGATTCTCCGGATCAAAAATATCCTGCCCCATCGGCATCATTCCTTTCCGTTCCCGGATCCAGACTCAAACGATATGCCTGGTCTGCCCGTTTTTGGACTCCAGCGCCCGCAGCGTGTCGTCATACATGTCAGCCTTTTCATAACTCTCATGACGGATATAATAGTTATACACAATATCAATCATCACAAGAATCGGAAACTGCGGCGATATCATATTGCCGTGATTTAAATGCTGCAAAGATGCCAGCAGCACTACCTCACTGCAGAAATCCGCATAAATATCCTTGTCATTGGCCGTAAAGATGACCGTCCTGGCACCCTTCTTATGTGCCTCCTTAAGCAGATAGAGCACCCCCTGCGTCTCTCCGCTCAGCGAAAAGCCGCACACCAGACTTCGTTTGTTCAAAAAGACTGCCTGCATCCGCATTCTGTCCGTATCCTGCAGTGAATCAATATCCACACCGATCCGCATAAACCGGTTTTCCATCTCGCTTGCCGCAAGCCCGGAACTCCCGATGCCGCAGGCTACCACTCTCTCCGCCTGAAAAAGATACTGCACCACCCTTGCGATCTGTGTCTCATCCATAAGGCTGTATGTTTTGCTGAGCAGATCCTGATAGGTATTCAGCACCAGCCTGGTACTGTCTGCTGTCACCTCGCCTTTTCTCATGAAAGTCTTTTCATACTGATAGATAAATTCCCGGTATCCGTGGAATCCGCACTTCTTCGCAAATCTCGAAAGTGATGCTTCGGATACAAATATCGTCCTGGCTACATTCTGCGCCGAGAAATCCATATCCTCTTTGTTATTGATAAAAAAATCTGCTATATTCTTTTCAACATTCGTTAAACTGTCATATCTTGCTTCTATGATCGGAACGATCGACTTTATGTAACTGTTCATCCTCTGTCACTCTTTGCTCAAATGATTGTTCTTTCATCCCACTTGATGCTATGATATAGAAAAACCCAAAGGAGGGACACTTATGAGTTCTGTATCCAAGACCATCGTCTGTTACGGCGATTCCAACACCCACGGCTACAATTCAGCCAACATGGGGCGCTTTACCGAAAAAGAACGCTGGACCTGTCTTCTGGCCGATCTGCTTGGCCCCGGTTATCTGGTCCGCGAAGAAGGCCTGAGCGGGCGGACCACCTCTTTCGACGATCCCCTTTTCGAAGGCTTAAACGGCTTCGCCTTTCTTCATCCCTGTATGATGACCCATGAACCGCTTGATCTTCTGATCATCATGCTCGGCACCAACGATGTGAAACAGCGTTTCAGCGCTACGCCCGGCAATATCGCCAAAGGCATGGAGCGACTCGTGACCAAAGCGATCCATACACCGGACGCCTGGAGAAGTCAGCCCAATATTCTGATCATCGCACCACCACCCATTGAGAAAGGCTATTACGAAACGAGCATCGGCCCTGAGATGGGAAAAGACTGTATGGAAAAATCCATGGCGCTCTCCCCGCTCTATCAGGACATCGCCGACAGGCTGCACTGCCATTTCCTGGATGCCGCATCGATCCCCGGCCTCGGTATGTATCCCTATGACTATATGCATCTAAGTCTGGAGGCGCATCGGCTGCTGGCTGAAAAGCTCGCCGAGCTGATTCCGCAGATCTGTTAGCAGATCCCGGCCTTTGCCTCACGGATCATTCTGGCTGCCTCTTCCACAATCGGCATATCTTCTTTGATCAGATCAGTCAGGGGCCTGCGCACACCGCCGATGTCCAGGCCTTCGTTGATCCGCAGGATTTCTTTGATGACTGCATACATATTGCCGTGTGCCGCACACATCTTATAGATGACCTCATTGGCCTGATACTGTACCTCACAAGCTTTCTTCAAGTCCCCTGCTTCCACCAGTTCATTCATCTTCAGGAACAGTTCCGGCATAACACCATATGTACCGCCGATACCGCCTTCCGCACCGATCACACGGCCGCTGATAAACTGCTCATCCGGTCCGTTGAAGATAATGTAATCCTCTCCGCCGGCCTGCTTGAACATCTGGATATCCTGCACCGGCATGGACGAATTCTTGACGCCGATCACCCTCGGATTCTCACGCATCTTTGCAAACAGGCTCTGTGTCAGAGCAATCCCTGCCAGCTGCGGAATATTGTAGATGATAAAATCGGTATCCGGCGCGGCATCGCTGATATCATTCCAGTATTCCGCGATCGCGTATTCCGGCAGATGGAAATAAATCGGCGGGATACAGGCAATCGCATCCACCCCAAGCTTCTGCGCATGGGCCGCCAGTTCTCTGCTGTCCTTCGTGTTATTGCAGGCTACATGTGCGATCACCGTCAGCTTACCGGCCGCTGCCTCCATTACATTTTCCAATACGACCTTACGGTCTTCCACGCTCTGATAGATACATTCCCCGGAAGAACCGTTAACATAGATGCCCTTCACACCTTTCCTGATAAAGTATTCCGTCAGCGCCCGCACTCTCTCCGGGCTGATATTGCCTTCCCCGTCATAGCAGGCATAAAATGCGGGAATGATTCCCTTGTATTTATCCAGGTTTCTCATATTTTCCTCCATTCCGAAGCAGGGTTTTTGCGAAAGCTGTGAGCCAAATTTCAAATTCTGCAATTTCGAATTTGTAGATCCGGCACACTGCCGTCTCTTTCGTACACCGCCAATGCCAAATCCTTTAATACGCTTTTATTCCAGCGCTTCCGCGAACGCTTTCGTAATCAACTGCGGCCTGGTAATGATCGAACCGACAACGACACTGAACACTCCCAGTTCCACTACCCTTTTGGCCTTCTGCGGGGTATTGATATTCCCTTCCGCAATCACTCTGTGCTTCGCCTTCGCAACAATCTCCCGGATGATCTCAAAATCATTGGTCTCTATCTTGTCATTTCGGCTCTGCTCCGTATAGCCGACCATCGTCGTCCCGATAAAGTCAAATCCAAGTTCATCCGCATGCAGCGCTTCTTCGATGGTAGAGCAGTCAGCCATCAAAAGCTGCTCCGGATATTTCTCTTTAATCTGATGAAAAAATGCGTCCAGCGTCAATTCTCCCGGCCGCAGTGCACCGGTGGCATCCACCGCGATAATCTCCGGTCTAACCTCCATCAGCTCGTCAACTTCTTTCATCGTAGGCGTGATATAAACCTCACTTCCTTCATAATCACGCTTCACGATACCAATGATCGGCAGATCGACCTGTGACTGAATCTCTTTGATATCCTCTTTGGTGTTCGCCCGGATTCCGACTGCCCCGCCCTCTTTGGCCGCCAGTGCCATCTTCCCCATAATGTAGGAAGAATGCAGCGGTTCATGCGGAAGCGCCTGACAGGATACAACCAATTTCCCTTTTAACTGTTCTACTCTACTCTCTACCACTTCTCCTCGCCTCTTTTCTCGTCACCATTTTTTACAGCTATAGTTCACATTATATCATCAAGGAAATTGTTTTCAATACGATATGTTTTTCAGAAAGTTCTTTCAGAGTTTTTGTATGATTCACCCTTATTTTTGGTGATTTTGATTAGTTTTTTGTCATATCCATACAAAAAACTGTTTATGATTTCATTATTTTGACCATAAAAACTACTATAGAAGTCACTGTCTCTCAGAACTATGCACCTGCTGCGCTGTTCATGAATACGCCATACTCTCATGCTGCATGTATGGCAAAAGGGATATTGCCGGCTTTACCTGCAATACCCCTTTCGTCACAACTTACTGTTTTATTAGATTTTCTTCTCATATTCCCGACAGGCAGACCAGGCAGCGCCCAGCAACCCGGCTTTATTCCCCAAACCAGCCTGTACCACGCGTACATTTCTGAATGAGGGCATAATGTGTTCCTGCAGTAGTTTCTGCACGTTCCTGATCACATACTCCTGTTCCATGATCCCGCCGCCTAGAACCACAAGCCCCGGATTAAAAATATGTACCAGGGTGGTCAGCCCATAGACAATCTCTGCGATCCACAAATCAATCTGCTCCCGCACCTGCGGCGATTCCAGTCGCGCAAAGATATCACGCCCGTTGCATAATTCCGGAAAGCGGGCCTTGACACGCTGCACAAGAGCCGTTGTCGATGCATACCGCTCATAGCATCCGCTGAAAATATCCGTCCCGGGATCCCGATGCTCCGGATGCGTCACGATGCCGCCAAATTCTCCCGCCGAGTACCCGGAACCGGTGTACACTTCTCCGTTCATGACAATGGCTCCACCCACACCGGTCCCATAGGTCAGGCACAGAAAATCCGGCGCTCCTTTGCCTGCTCCATAATGAGCCTCTCCGATGGCGGCGCTGTTGACATCATTCTGTACGGCCGTCGGCACATGGAACTTCCCTTCGATCCGCTCTCTGATCTTCGTCCCCGTATATCCGGGAATATTCTCATTGGCAAAGAGGATCTCTCCCTTCTCCACGTCCACCTGCCCGGCCGTGCTGATACCGACTGCCTGAAAATCTTTACAGCGCTCGAGAATCTCCAGAACCGTCTGCATTACGTATTCCCCGCCCTGTCCGGCATTTGTATCCGTCTCTTTCACTTCCCTGATCTGACCCTCTTCCCAGATACCGGATTTGATACTTGTACCCCCAATATCCACTACCGCTACCCTCATACTATTCTCCATTTCTGCGCTGTATTCACGCTCTTCTCTTTCTACAGACAACACTCTTGCGGGATACCCTTCCACCAGCCATCCCGCTCCCTTTCACACACTGCCTTCCATGCACGCCGGCACGCCCGGCACCAGCCGTCAATCCAGTCAAAAACTGTCACTTCCGCACTTTAATCACGGCCTTACGAATCCGCTCCTCCCGGCCCTCTGCCGCCACCCCCGGCATATGCGGCTCCGTGGGCATACAGATGGCAAATTTCCCCGGCTCCAGATGACAGACCATCTCACAGACGCAGATTCCCATACCAATATCTCCGTCTCCGCCGTACGGCTTTGTGATCTCCTGAAACTCCTGTGCAAAGAGAATATCTTCTCTTCCGGAAAGATCAATCTGAATATCGTAATACGCCTCATGAAATTCATATTCCTTCTTATCCGCCTTCGTATCCGCATGCATGATGTTCACGAAAACCTTATCCCCGTCCACTTCATGCCTGCCATCCTCCAGTTCGGTCAGATCTGTCTCCATCATATAGCGCAGCGCCCGGTCCAGGTTTCCACTCATACCCATATAACGCTGTGCATTTTCTAATTTGTCATAAATCATGTTATCCTCCATTCCGAAGCGTTTTGCTGAAGAACGCAGGCCGCAACCCAAATTCCGTTCTGCGATTAAAGAGTTTGGGACGCTTCGGCACAAACTCCCAACTGAAACATCGGCTCATCCGTGTTATTTTCAATCTACCTTCTTTCCGGCTGTTCTTCCTGTAACAGTGTCACGCAGCTCCTGCCCACGCCGCGTTCAAATGACTGTCCGTACATTCTGATCTTCATCATAACATATACCAGTCAAGCCGGACAATACCTCTCGCCAAAAGCGACCAGGTATGGAGATAAAATGAAAGAACTTCCAATCTTATCTGCATCGCTTAAATACTGCGTCTGATCTGTATCAGCAGGATCACCATACTGACACCCAGCAGGATATGCCCGATCCCTGCCATGCCGGAAATTGCCGCACTCATGCCGGAAGAGAGCGCAGGTACCATCACCTGCATGACACCCCGTACGACAAACATCACAGCGGTCAGGTTCAGCCCGATATGATAAACTACCAATATTCTCCCGGTCTTCGCACCGGTGAAGGAAAAATTCTTTTCCAGCAGAAGCAGCAGCAGGAAAAACACCATACCCAGCAGGAAATAATGGGTATGTACAACAGCAAGTGTTGTTTTGCCGGTAAAACCATTGAATTTGGTAAACTCCCGATAAAACACACCGCCAATCATTGCAAGAACAGCATACAGCAGAGCCATATTCATATAGCGTTTCATAGTTTTCTCCATTTCTGCGCTGCCTTTTGTCTCAACTATGTTGAAACATCGCATGAAACGAGTTTGTGGCAGGCAACGCGCAGACACAAATCCCGCGATTGAAAAATTTTAATTTTCAATCTTGATCCTCCTATTATTTACATTCCTGTTTCATAGCCAAATATCCGATAAGCACTGTCCATACATAAGCACAGGTCTTGGGAATCATCAGCATCCCGATCATGGGAATGATGTCAGCCCACAGCACTACCGGAATATAGAAACCAAAGCTCAACACGATAGTCAGCCACATCCAGCCAAATGCTCTGTCTTCATGCTCCTTCGCACTGCGGTAAAACAGCACGATCACCAGAATACCCAGCAGCGCGAAGGGAATATTGCGGTAGATGCCCCAGGAAAGCGGCGCTTCGTCGCTGAACCACTGATTCTGCGGCATCATGCACAATACGATCCGCACACCGGCCAGACCATACACGGCGGCAGTAAGGCCGCCCCGGTCGTCGATCCTATACCTCTGCCGCCAGACATAATAGAGCAGCACATAAAAAATCGTCATCGTCACCGAGGTAATCCACTTTCCAAGGCCCAGGGGAACGGTATAATTCTCCAGACCGGTAGTACACAGCGCAAAGGCGCGGGGAACCAGATGGAACGAGTCGCCCACTCCCAGCACTACCGCCATCCAGCCAAACAAACAGAACTGGCGCTCACCTTTGCTGCCCCGGATCATCAGGACTCCTATCCCAATAACAGAAATCAGATAAACGGCATCAAACAGGGTTTCTACGATTGCCTGCATAGTAATCTCCTCCTTTATAATTTATTTTATTGTTACAGCGGCTGATACCGCCTTTTCAGTAACCTGTCTCCCTTAGTGAACACAGTTCAATTTTGAGGATAAAAAAACAACTTCAGTACTGATCCTGATAGAATGTAAATTACCGCCACAATATGGAATCTCACGATGCGGAATTTAATAAAGAGTTCTGCGGACAATCTCCAATACAGCTGCTGGATCATAGTCCTGTCGCAGCAACGCAGACAACATCAGGGAAAATACGACATCTGCAAATCTTTCCGCCGTAAACTGTTCCGTAAATGCGCCGGTCCGAATCCTTGTATCACGCTTTAAGACGCAGCACAGCTCATCCAGAATGTGCTGCCAGGTCTGCTGCATTCTCCGTTTTCCATCAGATTTATCTTCCTGCATAAAACCCAGAGAGTGCAGGGTAAAAAATCCGGGATACCTCTTACTGCCAAATTCCATCTGTCCGTACATCCAGGTAATACAAGCCAGCGTATCCTGAAACACTGCCCCATCCTCCGAACGATGAAAAATCTCACCCCAGACGCTTTCCACCGTGGCACCCACCAGCGCTGCTTTAGAATCAAAATAATTGTAAATAGATCCCACTGACACCCCACAGGCCGCCGCAACAGAACGGATATTGATCGCAGGCCATCCCTGCCGTCTAATCAATTCCCGGCTGGTTTTCAAAATATCCTCTTTTGATGTCACTACTGTATTCATTCAATCACCTCAATATGAACTATGTTCATTATTGCGGATCACATCACACTTGTCAAGTCCTTTTCTTACCAAAACGCAACAAACAATATCTCAGCAGAAAAGGCCCCGCTAACCTGCGAGGCTTCTGATCTTATTATGTACTTCTATGACTGAAACGCTCAGTCCGCCTGCAGAGAGTGATTTTCTTCTCCCTCTTTCAAGCACCCTAAACCGGTCTCTGATAGAAGAAAGAATTCTTCCTCTCAAATCCGACTTCTCTGTGATTGATAATCTGTTCCGTGCTTCCGATAAAAAGATATCCTCCCGGCTTCAAGCTCTTCTGGAACTTACGGAAAACTTCATCCTTCGCTTCTTCGGTAAAATAAATCAACACATTACGGCACACAATCAAATGGTAATCCGTCTGATAAGTATCCTTGAGCAGATTATGCTCTTTGAATTCCACTCTGTCCTTGACCTCCTCTGATATCTGATAAGAAGGTCCGATCTTAGTAAAGAATTTCTTCTTCAAGTCAGCCGGAACACCCGCAATACTCTTCTCTGAATACAACCCGGCTTTCGCCTTGGCGATCACCTGCTTATCCAGATCCGTGGCATATATTTTAATCTGATTCAACGGTAAATGCCTGGAAAGTGCCATTACAAGTGAATACGGCTCATCTCCTGTAGAACACGCAGCACTCCAAATCTTAAGCCGATTGCCGTACCGTTTGATCAAATCCGGAATGATCTCCTGATCCAGTAATCTCCACTGATCCACATTGCGATAAAACTCGGATACATTGATCGTCAGGTAATTCACAAACTCTTCAAACATGTTCTTATCTGACTTCAAAGCTGCTACATATTTGTCATAGCCTACAACTTTATTCTTTGAGATCAACGTATCAATACGACGCTTCATCTGCTTCTCTTTGTAAGCATTCAAGTCAATCTTGGTCAAATCATAGATTGCTTTCTTAAAATATTCGTAATCATATGTCATAACCTTGTACCGCCTATCATTTATATTCTGTTAATTTATTCCGAGCGCTTTAACTCTAAGCGAAAAAACAGATTCCTATTCCTCCGTTCCTTCCTCAGCGTCCTCATTAGATATCACCGCATCAATATCTACAGAAACAACATCCGCATCCTCTCTTGTTTCTACCGGTGCAGAAGTAAGCATCGCCTTAATGCTCAAACTGATCTTTCTGTCTGCCTCATTGAAATCAACAACTCTGGCCGTTACTTCCTCGCCAACCTTCAATACATCTGACGGCTTCTCAATATGCTCTTTGGAAATCTGAGATACATGCAGGAGTGCATCGATACCCGGCTCCAGCTCAATAAACGCACCAAAATCTGTCATGCGCGCAACCCGGCCTGTCACTTCATTGCCGACTGCATATTTATCCGCAGCTCCCTTCCAGGGATTCGCATCTTCGAATTTCAAACTAAGCGCAACTTTGGTTCCGGAAATATCCTTGATCAGCACCTTCAAAACTTCGCCAACCTTGAAGACCTTCTTCGGATTCTCCACTCTGCCCCATGACATCTCGGAAATATGAAGCAGTCCGTCACAGCCGCCAAGATCAATAAATGCACCGAAGTCCGTCACATTCTTTACAGTACCTTCGACCGTATCGCCCGGTTTGATCGTCTCAAACAGCTTCTTCTGCATCTCTGCCTTCTCTTCCAGGATAAGCTGCTTTCTGTCACCGATATATCTTCTTCTCTTAGGATTGTACTCGCTGATCACAAACTCGATTTCCTGACCGGCATACTTGTTCAGATCCTTCTCATACGTGTCAGAAACAAGACTTGCCGGAATAAAGATCCTTACTTCTTCCACTACAACACTTAAACCACCGTCAAGTACCTGCGCCACTTTTGCCTTCAATACTTCTCTGTTATTATATGCTTCTTCGATTCTCTTATTACCTCTGTCAGCAGCAAGACGTTTATATGTGAGAAGAACTTGTCCCTCACCGTCGTTGACTTTAAGCACTTTCACTTCCATGGTATCGCCAGGCTTTGCAACGGTTGTTAAATCCACATTCGGTTCATTCGTATATTCATTACGAGTAAGGACACCATCTGATTTATATCCGATGTTGAGAATGATCTCTTCGGGTTTCACGTCAATAACGACACCTTCAACAACCTCTCCTGTGTGTATTGTCTTTAAAGACTCTTCTAACATTTGTTCAAAAGTTAACTCTGACATAATTTTGAACCTCCTCGATAATATTGTTTGGGGTTGATGCCCCTGCTGTAATACCCACCAGTCGGACAGATTCAGGTAAATCCAAATGCAAGTCGTTAAGTGTCTGTATAAAATACGTGTTCGCACATTCCTGCATACAGATCTCATATAGCTTCTGCGTATTAGAACTATGATTACCACCTATTACTATCATAACGTCAACCTGAGCGGCTATCTCTCTGGCCTCCGTCTGTCGCACTTCTGTAGCGTTACATATAGTATTCACAACACTACCATTGTAACCTTTTTTCATAAAAATTTCAACCACATCTTGAAATTTATTGTAGTTAAATGTCGTTTGCGAAACTACACACAGCTCTTTGCCCGATTCACAGGCAAATTTCTCCGCTTCCTCAGGCGATCCGATCACCACGGCAGGCGTCTTGCACCACCCCATAATACCGTCCACTTCCGGGTGTCCGGCGTTGCCGATGATAACCACCTGTTTCCCTGCCGTGCTTTCCTTTTCGACAATATTGTGGATCCGTTTCACAAAAGGACACGTGGCGTCCACACATTCCAGGCCGCACGTCTCTATTTCCTCACAGATCCGTTTCGATACGCCATGGGAACGGATCACTACGGTTCCCGTCCGGATCTCATGAAGCGCCTGCTCATCCTCTATGACCCGCACGCCCTTATACTCCAGATCCTTTACCACTTCTTCATTGTGAATGATCGGCCCGTAAGTATAGATCGGTTTTCCTGTGGCGGCCTGCTCATAAACCTGCTCCACAGCTCTCTTAACACCGAAACAAAAACCGGCGTGTTCTGCAAGAATCACTTCCATCTAAAACCCCCATTCCTGCTCAGTCTACGAATTTGGGCGCAGGCACAAATCTGCGTGTGAAAAATCTTCCGCATATGGATTTTTACACTAAACCCTCCGCCGTTTTGATTGTCGCAGACACCTTATTTACTATGAAAGTCTTCGACTTTCACAGCATGGATGGCCATGCGGCCCGCCAGGCGGCAGGTTGCGCATGATGTAAGTTTACTATGAAAGTCTTCGACTTTCACAGCATGGATGGCCATGCGGCCGGCCCGACGGCAGGCTGAGCATGATATAAGTTTACTGCAGAAGCGCAATAACAGCGTCAACCGCTTCCTCCACTGTCATGTGGGACGAATCCACCAGTACCGCATCCTTTGCCTGCATCAACGGCGAGAGCTCCCTCGTCATATCCTGATGGTCCCGCTCTATGATATCTCTCTCAATCTCATCAAGATTGCAGGATATCCCCTTATCCGTCAATTCTTTATAACGCCGTTCTGCGCGCACTCGGCTGTCCGCCGTCAGATATACCTTAACCTGAGCATTTGGCAGCACGCAGGTGCCAATGTCCCGGCCATCCATGACAACATCCTTGTCTGCGGCCAGTTTCTGCTGCAGTTCCACCAGCTTCCTGCGGACATTGGGATTCGGACTGCTGGCCGAAGCCATATTACCGACTTCCTCGGTTCGGATCAGCCCATTGACATTTTCACCGTTCAGATAGACAATCTGCTCTCCGTTCTCATATTCTATGGAAATATCCGCCTCCCTGCACTTCTCATCAATCTTATCTGTCTCTGTCGGCAATATCCTGCCCCGAAGCAGATGCAGCGCCATGGCACGGTACATAGCCCCTGTGTCTACGTAGATATATCCGAGTTTTCCGGCGATCTGCCTGGCGATCGTACTTTTACCGGCTCCCGCTGGGCCGTCTATTGCAATATTCATTCCCATATTGATATCCTTTCTTCTTTCTTCTATAATTAACGGCACCGGAAATGCCGCCTCGTCTTATAACAGATTCCATATACGACTCCGTCAAGGCATAGATCCGAATATCCCCCTACGGAATACTCCTGCCGGCCAGATGTCCTGTAGACCAGGCGATCTGCAGATTAAAACCTCCCGTAACCGCATCCAGGTCAAGCAGTTCTCCCACAGGATATAGTCCATGTACCAGTTTGGATTCCATCGTGGAAGGATTGACTTCCTTCACTTTAACCCCGCCCTGTGTGATGATCGCCTCCGCAAAATCTCTGAGTCCCCGTACATGCATAGTCAGCTTTTTCGTCACATCACAAAGCTGTTCCCGCTCCTGTCTGGTTATCTCATGAATTTTCTTCTCCGCATCAATTCCTGAGAGTCCGATCATAACCGGCACTAATTTGGAAGGATACAGACTGCCGATCACATTCTTAAACTGCTTATTCCGGTTCTCCTCAAAATCCCGCAGAATACGCCGATCCAGCTGTTCAATCGATAACGCCGGTTTCAAATCGACTACTACTGTTATATTATGCTTGTCCCTGCACTTACCGTAAAAACTGCTGGCAGATAAAACCAACGGCCCACTGATCCCAAAATGGGTAAAAAGCATTTCTCCAAATCCATTCCAGATCTGCTTACTTCCACAATACATGGACAACGCTACATTCTTCAGTGACAATCCCTGCAGCGACGCACACCAGGATTCTTCGATTTCCATGGGAGTCAGCGCCGGCATACACGCCTTAATGGAATGCCCCAGTCTCTCCGCCATCCGATATCCGTCTCCCGTAGCGCCGGTGGAAGGATAAGACAAGCCTCCGGTGGCCAGCACTACAGCCTCCGCCTCGAGACACTGGCCATCCGCCAGCAGAACCCCCCTGACCAATGCTCTCCCATCCGACATTCCCTTTTTTTCCGCCTCTGCATCGTTCTTAGTTCTTCTGTCTACCAATATTTCTTTAACCTTTGCATGGAGCCGTACTTCCACACCCTGCCGCTTTAACAGTCGTGTCAAAGCAGCTATGATGTCAGACGAATGGTCTGATACAGGGAAAACCCGCTCTCCCCGTTCCACCTTGAGCGGACACCCCGCCTCCCGCAGAAGCTCCATCATCTGCGTATTATCAAAAGCAGAAAAAGCGCTGAACAGGAATTTCGGATTGCTCACGATATTCTCAAACAGCTTCTCTCTCACACAGGCATTCGTCACATTACAGCGTCCCTTGCCAGTGATAAAAAGTTTCTTGCCCAGTTTCTCATTTTGTTCTAAAAGCACTACCCTGTGCCCACATTCCGCGGCGGCGTATGCCGCTATCATTCCTGCCGCACCGCCGCCTGCCACGATCACACGACTCATCTCATTTCCACCCCGTCATACCGTTCAAATTCATTCCTCTCTCTTCCTGAGTGGATAGTTCAACATCGGTTCCTCGTCTATAAAATTGATCTCGTCATTCAAATATACCTGATAATTGTTCCACGCTTCTTCCAGATTCTTCAAGCTCTTCTTCACCTCTTCCGGCCGTTTCAGACACATCGCCACCACCAGTGCATTGATCACACTCAGCGGAGCCACAAGAGAATCTACAATGGACACCATATCACTTCTCGCCAGCAGATTGCAGGAAGAATACAGATTCATCGGCGAGTGTACGGTATCCGTGATGGTTATCACCTTGGCATTCCGATCATTGGCAAATTCCATCGCCTTCAGGGTGCGCATCGAATATCTGGGGAAGCTGATGCCAATCATGGCATCCTGTTCATCAATACGGATCATCTGTTCAAAAGTTTCCGAAATACTTGTTGTTTTAAGCAGTATTACATTCCCCCGGATCATGTTCAGGTAAAAGTTCATAAATTCCGCCAGCGGCTCACAGCTCCTGACGCCCATGATATAGACTGCCTTCGCCTCCAGAATAATATCCACCGCCGTCTCAAATGCTGTCGGATCAAGTTTGTGAATCGTATCCTGCAGCTTTTCCATGTCGGCCTGCAGCACCGATGTCAATATCTCCGACTGTGTGCTCCTGCCATACTTGGCTCCGATCTTCTGCACCGAATTGATCTTATTCTGCACCCAGTCTTCCAAATCTCTCTGAAATTCCGGATATCCGTTATAACCGATAAACATCGCATACCGCACGACTGTAGACTCGCTGACACCCACCGTGTCACCCAATTTGGCCGCGGTCATAAATACCGCCTGATCATAGTGATCGTATATAAAAGCCGATATTGCTTTCTGTCCCTTACTCATCTTACCGTAATGCTCGTTGATTCTTGTGATAATATCATATCGATTCTCTATTGCCATTCTCTATTAAAAATATCCCCTTCTATAAAAAATTAAGCATTCCGGAATACACGGTAACATTCCTCCAAAAGTTTCACTGTCTCCACTTCCGGCAGATCATAGTCATCCGTCAGCGACATACAGGCCGAGCCATGGATAAAGATCCACATCCTCATAAACATACCGCCAGGATCCTTACAGCCAAATGATCTGGCACTGTTAATCTCCTTGACAACAGTACTCCTGTCTCCGTTCAAAAGATCATACAAACTCTTACCGTGACGATTCTCGGAAACAAACAGAAGCTTAAAAAGCTGCTGTTCTTCCTGTGCAAAACGGATATATGCCAGCCCCAGATCCACAAAAGGCGTCTCATGCGTCTTCGGAAAATTCTCGTAATAATCGCCAAAAAACTCTATCGCCCTGTCATACAATTCATTGCCGAGTTCTTCCATATTCTTATATAACCGAAAGATCGGCTGTGTGGAACAACCGGCTTTGGCTGCCAGTGTTCTGGCGCTTACCTGCGAGATTCCTTCCTGCCTGGCCATTTGGAACGCCGTGTTCAATATCTCATTCTTTGTAATCGTCTCTTTTCTTGCCATAAGAATTCCCTCTCTCGTATCACACTTGTTACTGTGAAAGTCTCTGACTTTCACAGCTTGGATGGCCATGCGGCCCGCCAGGCGGCAGGCTGCGCATGATGTAAGTTTACTATGAAAGTCTTCAACTTTCATAGCTTGGATGGCCATGCGGCCCGCCCGACGGCAGGTTACGCATGATGTAAGTTTACTGTCAAGCATTTTTGGTAACATATGTTATTATAATAGATTATACTGTCCGCGTCAACCGGCAGGAGCAAATAAATTAATTCGGAGCAAACAGCAGGGACAGACAAAATTGCCTGCCCCTGCCGTTACTTCCCGTAACTTAAACCTGTTACAGTCTGGCTTTCGCCTCCACTGTTACTAACGCTTTACCGTTACTTTAATACTGGTCTTGACATCCTTCGTAATACCGTCTCTGCCTTTCAGCTGCACCGTGACAGGAATCGTATAAGTCCTGCCTTTTGCTCCCGTAACTGTCAGTACGCCATCCCGGTCTGTGATCCTTACCAGAGCCGATATACTGGAGCTGTTATAAGAGCTGCTGGACGCAACCGTTATATCCGGTCTGCCATCTTTATTGCAGTCCAGGCTTCCTTCTACCTTAAGGATTCTGTAATCCCCTCCCAGAGCATACAGACTATATGATCTGCTTACAGCATCTGCCGCCGCATACAACGTCTGATTATTGTTGGAAACTCTGACTTTCGCCGATGTCTGCTTCGGTTTTACCGTGAACGGCGCTCCTGTTACGGTAAAGGTATCGCCGTCACTCATTCTCAGCGTAAATCTGATTGCCAGTTTGTACTTCTGTCCCGCCTTCAATTCACTCTCATTGGCAATCGTCAATCTCTGATGATAATATTGTGTATTATAATGTAAATTAAAATACCCGCTGTATTCCCCGACCAGTTCGCTGTCTATCACTTCAAAATAATTGCCAATATTTTTAAATGTCGTATCCAGCCTGATATAATTACCATTTATGTAATAATCATCAACAGCTTTCGTCAGATCAAGACTCCTCGTCGCCTTCGTCTTCGCAGTGATCTCTTTATCCGTCACCATGATCTTCAGACTCAGCTTCTTTGACTGGATCCGATTACCGTCAGCATCCACATAACACGGGATCACGATATAATTATAGGTACCGTTCGCAATTGCCGACTGTTTCATCGTACTCGCCCGGTTTTCCGTTATTACGATCCGCGAAGCATCGCTGCCGTCCTGTCTGATCTCCAGCAGATCTTCATCCAGCAGCTTCTGCGCTCTCGCATCCTTACCCTGGATAACGATATCTGTACAGGAAAGCGCTGCTGAATGGGCCCCCTTCAATCTGACATTGGTCACCATAGTTCCCATACGATTTGTATTCATCGTCAGCTTCGTGGAAGACAGATACGGTACAGGCGCCGCAAGTTTGATCGTATGCGTGGCATTCAGAGATTCCCTCCAGTCATCCCCGCTGATCGTCACGGTAAATTTCTCACTTCCACTTGTCTTGCTGCCGGTATATGTATAAGACGTGGACCTGTGTGAGGCAAACCTTACATCGTCATTGCTGCATACCAGCTCGTTATAAATGTATTTCGGATCAGAACCGGAATAACTGTCCGAACTATAATTCAAATATCTTCCCTCTGTCTTATTTTTCAGGTCAAAATATCCGCTTTTCTTGCCGGGCACTGCCGGAATCAGCGTAACGGATGGGTCATCTGTGACAACAGTCGGTTTCTTATAATTCCACTTTAACGAAGTACTCACAATGTTCGGTTGCTTATAGCCGCCCAGCTGCACCTCGACTTTTCCGCTTACGATCCCGGCATCCACAGGTTTCTTATCTGCTGTAAGCTGAATATCCTCCTGCATAAAGTAGTACCGCACTGCATTCTTTGGCCGACTCGTGTAATCATAGCTGTAAGACGTTGTTCCTTCACTGGTATAACCATTGTTATCGCCGCTGCTGTTGTCTGTCCATTTCACACTGTCGATACTATAATAATTTCCCTTGACCGCAATGTCTAACGAACCAGGATCTGAACGGTAAAACAGATTCGATATTCTTACAGACCTGGCCGTTACTGTCGCCTGCTGATCGACTACCGTTACCTTCAGCGGGTAGACATAAGGCGTATCCCTGAAACTTGTCTTAACCCCCAGATAACAGCTTCCCTCACCGGTCTTTGTCTCCGCTGTCGGACAGATGACCCAGCTGTGCTGCGCACTTCCTCTGACCGCATTCAGCCCGGTGTATGGCTTTGCTGCATCCGCATCCGCATACAGACTGACATTCTGAATTCCCTCTCCGTATACGGGAATCACCTCGACAGCTCCTGATGACCATGAAGCAAGATTAAGTCCCTTATTCGTACCATAATCATACGCCAGATTCACCTTCACATTGTCTCTGTTCACACGCGGTGCATGATTCTGGATCTCAACCTTCAATTCCGCCATATGCCCGGCCGTATCCTTCACCCTGGCGGTCAGGATCGTGTGGCCTTCACCGATGATCTTCACTTCCGCAGAACGGGTGTCGGAGGATGGCGTTACTGTCGCCACTTTCTTATCCGACATGCTCCAGACAAGCTTCGTCACGTCAAACTTCTCTTCATTCGCCAGATTTCTGTCAAACAGCTCTGCCCTGACTTTGAAGCTTTCCACATCAGTCTTCCTGTCATAATCCACGATCAGCCTGTCACCGTCCAGCCGTATGCCATCCTTGACAGGTTCTTCCAGTGTCAGCCTGATATAAGCCTGATCATCTTCCACTGCCTTTATCTTGTAAGTTGTCTTCGCAAGGATTTTTTCATTGCTGTTGTTCTTATCCTTTACCTTAATGGCTGGAGTTAATGTATAATTACCTGCCTTTGTCGCCGTAATACTGAATGTCCGCAGAAGTCTGCCGGTATCTGTCGTGAATTCATGCTTTTTCACCACAATGTTCGCCGGTGCTTCTACGTCTACATCATAAAAGTAGTTAGTCTCCTCATTACAATTAAGAGAGCCATAGTACAGAGATTCTGCGGTCAACGTGATCGAATCGGATTCTGCAGTCGGGTTCTGCTCCGCATCCACACTGCCAACCTCTACGACCTGATTATGTCCAGCCTCTGCATCCTCATATACTGACAGCCCGGTCACTTTGGCAATATATACATTGACCGTCGACTCTTCCGGATAATGATCGCTTCCCGTGTAAACGGCTTCAAACGGATAGTACTCCTTATTCACCCCATTGATCACAAGCGGCGTATCCGGCTCTTTCCACTTCCAGCCTTTCCATGCTTCTTCATCCGGAAACTTCACATCACCGATCTTACTGCTGATATCCGCCAGCGCATAGACAGGAGTCGCATTCTCCAGATCAGCCGAAGCCAGCGTCTTAATATGCAGTGTCACCTGACAGATGTCCTTCGTGTAAGGCGCATCTCCGGCTTCCTTCGGTGACACACTAAGGGTCACATCTCCGGCTTTCAGCGGTGTGAGATTGCCCAATTCATCCACGGTCGCAATGTCCGTTTTGTCAATCGCCCAATTGAAATCACTCTTGTCAAATACCGGATTCTTCGGAACGATCTCTCCCTCCGTACTGTAACTGATTCCGGAAGTATACGCCAGCGTGTATTCCTTCTCCGCATTCCGTACTGCCGCATACGCTTCATAACCGTCAGCCGCAGTAAATCCTGTCACCGCAAATCCTTTACCCGGTGTCGATCCTGCCGTAACCTGCAAATACAGTTTCACCTGATCTTCTGTCTCAAATACCAGTTTTGTACTTCCGGTATTGTTAACCGTAATCGCACCTTCGCTCTCATTCCAGGAAGCAACCGCTTCATTGTCCGATAAAACATGAAAGCTTACTTCTGTCGGATTACCATTCTCTATTTTACATACGGTATAATCGCTGTACTTTCCGCCTTTGACAGCATTCAGCTCCGGATCAGCAAGCAGTTGTACACCTGCTGCTTCCTTTTTCGCGATCTGGTAATTCCCTACCACTACTTCGCAGACAGCGAAAGCTTCCGCATTATAACTTGAAGTTACTTTGACCGTCGCCGTGCCTGGAGCCACAGCCGTCACCCTGCCACCTGATACGGTTACAATCTTCTCGTCACTGCTCTCCCATGTGAAGCCTGCAGACGCTTTGGCCGGATTCACCGCAGCTTTCAAAGTCTCATAGCCATATCCTCTGATACCGCTGTAAGATACATTCGCATTCAAGAACAACTTCGTCTGTGAAAGCTTGACCAAAGTCGGTTTGACAACCGCAGTGCCTGATGCCGCAATCTCAAATTCACCGATCTCTGTCCTGTATTCCGGTTTCATCACTTCATCCGGCTCATCACATGCATACTGATTCTCGGACAACACTGCCGCGAACTCATATGCGGTATTCTTTATCAGGCCTGAAATCGTTACACTGCACTCCTTCGTCTGTACTCTGGATGCATTGACAACACGCTCAGCCTTCGTATAATCTGTTGTGCCCTTTTTCCTGTAGTAGAAATGCACATATGACGATGAATACTCTATATTTCCTTCAAAAAGTGCACTTAAAGTCGCACTCGTCCCCTTTACCACGGCTTTCGGATTCGATACCTTACGCTGATCCTCCAGTGTGGTAAAGGTTATGGTCTGTGGATGCTTTAATTCATCTCTGGAAACACTTCCCGAATCTCCGAATCCCACCACCAGTTCATATTCTGTCTTTTCTGCCAGTCCTTTGACAACTGCTGTTCCACTCGTATTCTGGTCGTCTATTTCCAGTGACAGTTTTCTGGTCCATGCACCGTCTGGATCTGCCTTCTTACTGACATATCCGACCAGGTAGCCATGGCCTGCATTTTCCATACCGCTGAGTTTATAACCAACGTCAGCGGATAGAATCTTCGCTGTAGTTCCGGTCATTTCCAGCCTGCGGGTATCCGCATAAGTCGTGAAAGTTCCTTCAACCGTTCTCTTAAGAGTCCCGACCGCTGCACTGCTCTTTCCAAGCCCTATCCGGTATTCATAGGACGTCTGCTCCTGCAGCCCATTCAATTCAATCGTGCCGGATGTATTATATATCGTCTTCCTGCTCTTTAATTCCCATTTCCCGGCTGCTCCGTTCTGGTTTGTTCTGACATAGACATAGACATAATCATAACCTGCATTTTCCGTATTGTACAAAATATAATCCATTCTGGCGGAAGTCATCATGACTCTCTCTGAAGTAATCTTTATCTCACTCTCATCACTTCTGGTCTTGAAGCTGCCCGTTACCGAATGTTTCAGCTTAGACAATGCCGTATCATATGAACTTCCGATTCCAATCGTATATTCATAATTGGTATTCTCTTTCAAATCATTCAGCTCAAATTTCCTGTAATTTCCATTTACTGCACTTCTATAACCACCCGATATCCATGCAGTAGAATTATCTGCTTTCAGTTCTCTGTAATAACACAGGATATAGTCCTTCGTCTGTTCTCCAAATCCACTGGTCGCATACTCAATCGATGCATAAACAATAAAAGGATTGACGGATGTCACCTTCACTGCCCGCTGGTCTGCCGGTGTCGTAAAGGTTGTCTTCGCATATTCTATTTCACCGTTGTAATCCCGCAAAGACAGCTCATAACGCGTATCTGCCGTTAAATTATCAAGCGTTATTGCAGCACTGTAATTATTATAGGATGACAGATAATATGAATTACCTTCTGTATATTTTGTATCATTCTCTGCTTTCAAATATCTATATAAAGATATACTGCGGCCATTCGCCTTCATGTTTACAACATCAGCTGCATCCAGCGTCACCTTGTATTCCTGATAATTGCAAAGATCGACCTCTTTCTCCAGTATCACTTTAGCTGTTGCAGTGTGGATGGTTTCATAGATGCAGCATTCTGCACTACTCTCAGAAACATACGCAGACTTGCCCAGCATCCATCGCAGCGTATAGTCAGTATCCGGCTTCAACCATGTAGAAGCTCTCTCGGCAGAAGAAACCGTCGCTTGATACCCATTATCCACATTCAATTCAACAGAAGAACCCAGATTGTTATAGTAACCTGAATCATTCATATACTGTAACTGCAGATAATAGCTTCCCTCAGGCTGTTGGGCCCCATCCGCCGTCTCCATCCGATATGTACGCACTACATCATATGGGCCGACATAGTCCGTTGCGGAGTCTTCTACCCTTGCCAGAGCTGCACCGGATACCGTTTCCAGTTTTAAGGTCTGCTCCTTCGTGACTCCTCCAACATACAGCAGGAAATCATAGGCTGCTCCTGCACTCATACCATTAATAGATCCGTTTGCACTGCTGTCATAGCCGTAAGCATATATCGACTGATATTTCTGTGTTCCTGACGGTCTGTAGAATACAGCTGCTTTTATAGAAGATGCATCAGCTATCTGCACTGCATAATTCACCCGTGTTTTTATCGACTCATCCTGTTCCACGGTAAAGGTAATCTTTGACGGATCAACTGATGCCCTGTCCGGCGCCTTGACTGTAATCACCTCCGGTGAAGAAGTCACGTGATCCTCTGAAAAATCCAGGCATATCTCCACCCGATACTCTTCTCCCGGACGCAGGAAAATGCCATCCTGCATCAAGTCAATCTCTACGGACACAGGCTGTCCGGTACTCCAGCTCTGCAGGTCCACATACCTGCTTTCGTCAAACACCTTATTCATGGAATCCGTGAATTTATATTTCAGCCTTGCATAAGACTCGGTGCCGTTATATTGAAGTTTGGTCTCTACCGTCATCGTAGCAAAGTCATCTGAGATCACAGCAGACAACTCACTGGTAGATACCTCCACTTTATCACCGGTAGTCGCATACTCTGCCGTATACAGCAATTCATTATCTGCAGTGTCCCGGAATTCAAAAATATATTTTGTTCCTGCTTTCAGATTTGAAAAACTATGCTCTCTCCACCCAGAAACTCCCGTTTGCAGCTTTGATTCAGGATCTCCTTCCGGAAAATACCATAGTTGTAATGAATCATTGGTGTCTGCAACCTCAATATCCAGTTTAATCCGCTGATCCTCCAGCACGGCATCATGTATATAGACTACATTATCGGTATCGGCTGTCATTGTAGTCACCGTATCCATACCGGAAAGCAGCGCTATGAACTTTCCACCATAGGAACTATCCTGTGTAACTGCGTACACAGTCTCATAGGTTTTCCCCGATGACAAAACATCTGACAGGATACTGTTTTTTGAACTTCCTACCTGCATGCTTGAACGATTATGATCGGCTGATGAATGATCCGCAGGGCAATAATAAGGTGATATGTAGTAATTCCCGCTGCCAGTCGTTTGCTGTGCTTCAAATTTAAAACGCTTATAGCCTGCCACAACACCTATATTGATAACGTCTCCGCCCGGTAATGATGCATTATAGCTCCCATCCTCTGCCTTGATAAGAGAGGTCTCGCCTGCAACTTTCAGAATATAAGCCTCGTCCTGGGCATTTTCCGTATATGTCTCGATATATAAGCGATCTCCCTGATTCATATAATCAGTCTTAACATTCAAATACTGATAACTGTTTAGGATACCATTATATTTAATCTCATCGCGATGCTCATCATATATCTGAAACCAGGTAGTATAACCGGAAGATTTCTCCTCCGTATAAAACACATACCTCCCACTTGCCGGGGCTGTAAAGGAATATCCGGCTGCGTTTTCGTACCCATAAGGAGCAGTAATCTGCACTCCATTCCCGGAAGCCACTTCATACGAAATTTCCGTCACTTCATCTGACTTTGCTTCCATGCCTGCAGCTGTAAACGTCTCCGGCACATCATTTGACGAAACTGACTCCGTAGTTTCTACCTCTAAGACATCTTCAAAATCAGAGTCTTCTTCCGGTATATCCTCTTCGTCACTCTCATCTTCTTCACTATCTTCTTCCACTGAAGAATCCGGAGCATCTTCCTCTTCCCCAACATCAGTGTCCGTGGTGTCTGAGGGCTCCTGCTCGTCTGTACCCTCCCCTGCTTCATCTGATGGTACATCACCTTCGTTTTCACCATCACTCCCGCCTGACGGATCCGGATTCTCTGTCCCGTCACCCGGCTGGTCTGATAAATTGTCTTCTTCGTCATCATCGATCTCATCCGAAGGAGCACTTTCATTTCCGGTATTGCCTGTTTCACCCGGTATCACATCACCATTTTCGGAATTACCCGTTTCATCCGATGGTCCGTCCACACTTCCTTCTTCTTCGGTTTCGTCTGCAGGATTCGCCTCATCTCCTGAGCCATTCTCTCCACCCGTCAAACTGTCTTCAATCTCATCTGTCTGATCAGAGGTAATACCCCCCCCCTCTCAGTTTTTCGGCATCATCCTCGTTTGTGAAACCATCTGCCGTTTCACCCATTCCGGTCATTTCAAACTGCTCTGCTGCGCCGTCCATTACGACAGCATTCATATTCTGCCCTGCTGCATATGCAGTTGCCGGGGATTCCAGTACGAGAATGCCTGCCAGTGCAAAAGTCAATAGTCGTCTTAACACCCTTCCTCTCCTCCTTCATCTGTGATTTTAATAGCTGTACAACTCCTATATGATCTATATAAAATAATTGCGAACCCGTTTCCTGTTATTCTCCGCCACAGCGGCAGACAAGGCGGACGCAGCAAAAAAAACACCGCACCTGCACCCACTCGCCTCTCCGCCTGAAAAATCAACCAAAACTGAGTTCGCAATTATGAATATTAGAACTTACATCTTATCTGTAATCTTACTATGAAAGTCTCTGACTTTCACAGCATGATGGTAGTTTACTTAGACAGGATAAGCCCCATTCTTCGTATCCGCTACATTCATGTCAACCTTCTCCTGCTGCGCCTGACGATACTTGAAGAAATCGACCGCAACCTGAGGGAACAGCGCATAGGATAATACGTCTTCATCCTGCTGCTTCCATTCCTTCATCTCGCTCTCCAGCTTATCCATCTCGTTTTCGATCAGATCTGCCGGACGACAGGTAATCCGCTTCTCACCCGGAATAACCTTATCGATAACCGCCTGGCTCATCGGTTTGATCGTCTGACCATACTCACCACGAAGAACCGCCTTGGTCTCCTTGGTAGCCATCTTGTATCTCTCACCCATCAATACATTGAAGACAGCCTGTGTACCAACGATCTGTGAAGAAGGTGTTACAAGCGGCGGCTCACCAAGATCCTTTCTCACTTCCGGAATCTCTCTGAGCACATCGTAGTACTTATCCTCTGCGTTCTGTTCTTTCAGCTGGCTCACCATGTTGGACAGCATGCCGCCCGGTACCTGATACAACAGCGTCTTGATATCCACGCCCATAACCTTCGGATTAAGCAATCCGCTTGCAAGGCACTCGTCCCTGTAAGGTCTGAAATAATCTGCAATCTCTGCCAGCAGATTCTGATCATATCCCGTATCGTAAGGTGTACCCTTGAAGGTCTCCACCATAACCTCGGTCGCAGGCTGTGAAGTTCCCAATGCAAACGGGGAGATCGCACAGTCGATCACATCCACGCCTGCTTCTACTGCCTTTAAGTAAGTCATGCTTGCCACACCGGAAGTATAATGTGTGTGCAGCTGAATCGGCAGCTTGGTTGCCGATTTCATTGCCGCAATCATCTCGGAAGCCTTATAAGGAACCAGAAGACCCGCCATATCTTTGATACAAATGGAATCAGCGCCCATCTCCTCGATCTTCTTCGCCATGCCGGTCCAGTACTCCATGGTATAAGCATCACCCAATGTATAGGAAAGTGCTACCTGTGCATGACCTCTGCCTTCTCTCTGTTTGATTTTGTTGGTCGCGTTAACTGCCGCCTGCAGGTTACGCAGATCGTTCAGGCAGTCGAAGATACGGATAATATCAATACCGTTCGCGATAGACTTCTCAACAAAGCTGTCTACAACGTCATCTGCATAAGGTCTGTATCCCAGGATATTCTGACCTCTGAAAAGCATCTGCAATTTCGTATTCTTAAAGCCGTCACGCAGCTTCCGCAGTCTGTCCCACGGATCTTCCTTCAGGAAGCGAAGAGAAGCGTCGAAAGTTGCACCGCCCCAGCATTCCACTGCATGGTAGCCGACTTTATCCATTTTCTCCACGATGGGAAGCATCATCTCTGTAGGCATTCTCGTTGCGATCAGAGACTGGTGTGCATCACGGAGAACAGTTTCCATAATTTTGATCGGTTTTTGTTCTGCCATTTTATTAACCATTCCTTTCTCTCAGTCTGCGGATCATTCCGCAGACTTTCTATGAAATATGAACCCGAAATTTATAGTTAACGACATTAAAAATTTCGTTTTCGGCCCTGCGAAAGCTTCCATATATGGCTTTGGCAGGCGACGAAATCTGAAATTTGTTATGTCGTTTGCTGTGAAAGTCTACGACTTTCACAGCATGGATGGCCATGCGGCCCGCCCGACGGCAGGCTAAGCATGATGGAGGTTTACTATGATACCTTAGAATACTCCAAATACTGCCATGAAAGTACCGGCTGCCACAGCAGTACCGATAACACCTGCCACGTTAGGACCCATAGCATGCATCAGCAGGAAATTGGTAGGATCCGCCTCTGCACCAACCTTCTGTGACACACGTGCCGCCATCGGTACGGCAGACACACCTGCGGAACCGATCAACGGGTTTACCTTACCCTTGGTCAGTACACACATCAATTTACCGAACAATACGCCGGCCGCTGTACCGAACGCAAACGCGATCAGACCAAGTGCAACGATCTTGATCGTATCCCAGTTCAGAAATGCTTCTGCACTTGTGGTCGCACCTACGGAAGTACCAAGAACAATAACTACGATATACATAAGCGCGTTGGAAGCCGTGTCCGCCAGCTGTCTGACAACTCCACACTCCCTGAACAGGTTACCAAGCATCAACATACCTACGAGCGGTGCCGTGGTAGGAAGGATCAGTGCTACTACTACCGTAACAACAATCGGGAAAAGAATCTTCTCCAGCTTGCTGACCGGACGAAGCTGTCCCATCTTGATCTTTCTTTCCTTCTCCGTCGTAAAGAGCTTCATGATCGGCGGCTGAATGATCGGAACCAGCGCCATGTAAGAGTATGCCGCTACCGCGATCGGTCCCATCAGAGTTGTCTGTCCAAGCTTACCGGCAAGGAAGATCGATGTCGGACCGTCAGCACCACCGATAATGGAGATAGCCGCTGCCGCTTTATCATTGAATCCTAAGAAGATGGCACCAAAATATGCCGCAAAAATACCAAACTGTGCTGCCGCACCGAGCAGAAAACTCTTCGGATTGGCGATCAACGGACCGAAGTCCGTCATGGCTCCGACGCCCATAAAGATCAGGGACGGCAGGATAGCCCATTCATCCAGCAGATAGAAGTAGTACAGCAGACCGCCGCCGGCGCCTCCCTCTCCGACCGGTGCCATAATATCCGGATAGATATTGACAAGCAGCATACCGAACGCGATCGGAACCAGCAAGAGCGGCTCAAATCCTCTGCCTATAGCCAGATATAGAAAGACAAGTGCTACGACAATCATGATATAGTTCCCGACGGTCAAGTTAAAAAACGCGGTCTGGTGGATCAGATTATCAAGCGTCTCAACTATATAATTCATTTCATTAACCTCCTGTAGTTTTAGTTGTCGCCATTCACGATACTACCACCTGAAGTCTGAAACTCTCTTTGGAACATCACGAGAATTCTGTAGTATCCCCTGTGAACGGTAACTTCAGTTCCAGAAATCAGCCTGCACAGGCTGATACTGTCCATTAGTTCAATGTTGCCAGTAAAGCGCCCGCTTCTACAGCGTCACCTACAGCTACATTAATACTTGCTACAGTACCATCTTCCGGAGCAACGACAGGAATCTCCATCTTCATCGCCTCTACGATCACGACAGCGTCACCCTTCTTCACTGCCTGTCCTACATTTGCCTCAATCTTAAATACTTTACCCGCTGCACCTGCTTCGATCTTGATGCTGCCTGCCGCACCTGCCGCCGGAGCTGCTGCTGCCGGTGCCGGAGCTGCTTTCGGTGCCGCCTTGGGTGCTCTGGGAGCTGCTGCTGCCGGTGCTCCGCTTGTCTGGCCTTCTTCTACCACTACATCATATACGCTTCCGTTTACGGTAATTGTATAATTTTTCATCTTCATATCCTCCTATGACTTTCAGGCATTCTGCCATTTGCTCTTATTAGATTTTCTGATGGATCTTACCACAAATCCATCTGTAGAACCGGAACCTTCATATGCCGCGATCGCCGCTGCAATCACTGCCACCAGTTCAGTATCATCGCTCAGCTCTTCCTCTACTGCCGCAGGTGCCGGGACAGGCGCTGCCTTAACCGGCTGTGCCGTCTCCTGCTGTCCGGACTTCTTCATCTTCGCTTCAAGCTTCGGAATTAAACTGAATGCAGAGATGATCAGGCTGATTATGATCAGTACCACAAACACGGTGCCCATGCCGATCAACGTGTTCATACCTGCTCTTCCCATATTCTCGGCCGTGGAATATTTGATGTTCGTTGATATACCTTCATAGCCCGACATATCAGGGGCAAAAACGATATCCATTACAGCATCGTGGTCGGAACCCGAAATATTGATGCTGACAACGATCTCCTCGTCACTGATATCCACGCTGCCACCGTTCGTGCCTTCAAAGTTACCTATATCTTCCAACGCCTTCTGCCAGTCAAGAAGTCCATTATAGATAACGGCATCAGCCGCATACTGCTCTACGGCGCCCTGACTTACGATCGTATCGATCTGCTGAACTGTCGTCTCGCCATACTGTAACAGCGCTTCTTCCTCAGCTCCCGCCGTCGAAGCCTTCGCTTCTTCCTGACCGCACGCGCATAAGCCGACCATACAGGTAATCACACCTAATATTGCCAATAATTTTTTCATATTAAGTATCATCCTTTCTAAACCGTACCGTGTTTCTTCTCCGGACGGCCTTCACTCTTAGTCGCTAACATTTCAAATGCGCCGATCACATACTTTCTTGTATCTGCAGGATCAACGATCTGATCCACATAACCTCTCTTAGCAGCACTTGTCACGCTGTTCTGCAGCGCTGCATATTCTTTCGCACATGCATCGATCGCATCGGAACCTTGTCCATCGCAGATAATCTTCGCCGCAAGAGACGCATCCATCATACCGATCTCCGCATTCGGCCATGCGATTGTGATATCTGCACCGATCGCCTTGGAATTCATTGCCACATATGCGCTTCCATACGCTTTGCCGATAATAACATTAACCTTCGGCACTGTCGCATTGGCAAACGCGTATGTAAGCCTGCCTACAGCCTTCGCCATTCTCTTCTCGGAACACTTGGTAGCCGCAAATCCCTTGACATTAGTCAATGACAGCACCGGAATATCAAAAGCATCACAGAAATTGATGAATTCTGCCGCCTTCTCCGCTCCTCTTGCAGATAATACCGCATCAAACTTCTCTGCCACCTCACCGTCAGCATTATAAACTTCCGTACGGTTGGCAACAGCGCCGATGGTCGCACCATTCAATCTGATAAACCCGGCAACCATATCCTTCGCATAATCCTGCTTCACTTCCACAAAAAGACCGTCATCAGCAATTTGTGACAGTGCGATAGAAGTATCTCCCACACAATTTACAAGCTCCGCACATACTCTGTTCAGATCATCCGTGCAGTCATCCACCGCAAAATCCGCATTATTAGCAGGAAGAACAGAAACAAGCTGCCTGATCTGCTCCATGATCGTCGCCTCATCAGCCACCATATCCACCAGACCGGTCTCTTCACTCTGGAATGCCGCAGCCGCCGTATCGCATCTGGACACTTCATTGCCTGCCAGAGCATTCGGCGCGTTCACAAACAGCTTCGCTTTCTTCTCCTCCATAAATGCAAAATCAGTCATGGCCGGGATCAGCGCAAGTCCGCCGCCGCAATTGCCGAATACAGCCGTGATCTGAGGAATTACGCCCGACGCAAGCGTCTGCTTCATATAGATCTCACCAAAACCGTTCAAAGCATCTGTCGCTTCCTGCAGTCTCAGTCCGGCAGAATCGATCAGCCCGATCACAGGCGCGCCCATCTTTAATGCCAGATCATAGAGGCCGGCAATCTTCCTGGCATGCATTTCACCTACGGATCCGTTTAAAACAGATGCATCCTGGCTATAAACATACACAAGATTACCGTTGATCACTCCATAGCCGGTCACAACACCGTCAGAAGGAGTTTCTGTCTGTTTCAGATTGAAATCTGTCGCTCTCGCCGTTACAAGTGCGCCAATCTCAACGAAACTGTTTTCATCGAGCAAAGCATTGATTCTTTGGCTCGCTTGAGAAGTAGTACTCATTTTTCAGCCCTCCATTTATTATAATACTAAATAATTATAACAATTATCATCGTGCCTCACGCAAATTTCCTGCTGTGCCGCTTCCGCAGCACAATTCCCACACGAAATCTCTGCATAACACACGAAAGTAGTATAACACAGAATCCTCTGCTCTACCAGATTAATTTCCAAAAAATTTCAATTAAAGTGCCAAAAAAATGCTAAGATATTACGCCTGACAGCTGTCGAATTCGTTGACATTCAGTTTATTCCCGGCAAAAATATATGTAATATATAGGTAAAGATATATTTATAGGATTTCTCAGCTACCGCTTCTGTCGTTATCACCGGATAACGTCTGATCATATCACCATTCAAATAATAACAGACCGTTCCAATCTCCGTATTCTCTGCCACCGGTGCCTGCAGACTTCTGGCCGCCTGCGTTTTAACTTCGATCTGATCTGTCTCGCAGAGTAAATAAGACAGGTCCTTCTCGCCACGGTCATCCACCCTGACTGACACATATGCTTCCGCGAAGGGTTTTCCGGAGGCATTGTCAACGCCATTTGTGACCGGAATATCTTCGAACTCTCTCTTTTCATAGATGTTTTTGTACTGATACTGCTCCATGCCATAAGCCGCCAGCTGTTTCATATCACTCCATTTATAATTTCTGTTATTTGGCCAGCCGCATGCCAGAAGGGCAACCGTGAAGATCCTGCCCTCACTCTCAATGGCCCCCACATAACAATACCCCGCATTGTTGGTAAATCCCGTTTTTCCGGAGAGCGCTTCCTTCATCATACCCAGAAATGCATTATGATTATTACAATGGAAGCTTCTTTTGCCCTCCGCATCCGTAAAATCATAGGAAAGCGTCCGCGTGATCTCCAGAAACTGCTCCTTTACAGTGGAATCCGTAACACAATACGCCATAATCCTGGCCAGATCCCTGGCAGTGGTCGAATGAATCTTCCCGCTGTCGTTAACCACCGCATCCAGTCCATTGGGTGTTATAAAATATGTATCATAACAGCCGATGTCACGTGCTTTCTGGTTCATCATTGTGGTAAAACCTTCCACACTGCCTCCTACCGCCTCCGCGATCACCACTGCCGAATCATTGTGGGATTCCAGCATCAGGGAATAGAGGAGATCTTTCAGTCTGTATTTTTCTCCCTGCCTGACGTACAGTTTCACTTTCGGCATACTCGTCGCATAGGCTGACACCTCCACAATTTCTTCCGGGTTGCCGTATTCTAAAGCCAGAATACAGGTCATAATCTTCGTTGTGCTTGCCATTGGCAGAATATCTTCCGCGTTCTTTCCATACAGAACCCGTCCGGAATCCGCATCCATCAAAACTGCCGCCTGAGCATAAAGCTGCAGCTGCTCCGACTCACTGCCTTCCGCACAGACAGACAACACCGAACAGCAAAACAAGGCGATCGCTGACAATACAGCAACCACCTTGTTCACTCTCCCTCTTCCGGTATTTTTCTCCTGAGTAAAACAAATTGGTTTAGAAAGGATTATTTTATGAAAAATACGCATTTATGTAGGACCTTGGTTTTCTTTCCTTAATATATATGCGTATTGTCTGGTCTTAACAACCGGGAATTGCATCTCCTGAATATGCCCACGCATCGGATATCACTGTCAACCAGGGATTCCCGTGACAACTATCGTATTCTTTTCTTCATTCCTGTTTGGTGAGCAGTCCTTCGCCCTGATTACAAAATAATACGTTTCCCCGCTGTCCAATCCTTCTATCACTGCCTGATATGGATAAGTATCCGGATCGGCCCCATAACCGTATCCTGCTCCTATTTCCGGCATCAGTTCTATCTTGTGTGCCTTTTTCAGATCAGGGTCCGCCTTGAAGTCAAATGGCTTTTTTTGATAATAGAGCGTATATACTACATCGTTCTTATCCATGGCAACATCCCACCGTACGATTATCCCGTTCTTAACCGGCTCCGCCTGCCCAATCCCAACACGCGGTATCGGCTCCTCGCATGGATATGTATCAGAGCTATTATGAACACTGCTCCATTCCGGCGGCAGATCATCCTCCTCGTCACCGTGATTCAGCACAAAATCATTTACAAGTGTTACACTTCCATCCGTAATATAGTGAGAGAAACCTGCACGATTCTGCGTCTGCTCAATATCCTCCAGAAGTATGTCCAGACCAGTGTCTGTCTCTCCCAGCAAAGTCTTCTTCAGCTGAAATTCTTCCGGTCCTTCCGCATATCCAAGCGACAACACGCGAAATCCATCCGGCCGATCTGCCTCCGCACAGATCTTCGGTGCGTATACGTTTTTGTTATCTGCAAAGTAACCCTCATAGTATAAACTGTTCGGATCAGAATCCAGCATATAGCTTTCGTACATCACGAAATCTACATAGCCGCGGGGTGCATACGCATAATGAGGATAATTATAGTTATAGAAAAAAATCCCCCGGTTCTGCAAAATGTATTTGTCTGGATATCGTTCCCTTAACCGTTCCATAAATTTTATCACACCGGGGGCTGTCCACTCGAACCTTGTCCTGTTTGGTTCTTCATCACTCGTATACACATTAGGTGCGCATGTATCGATCGTGTCCAGAAACAGCCCATCACATCCAAGTCCCCGTCCATACTCCTTTGTCAGGATTTCCCGAATACCGGCTATTTTATCCACATCATCTATCCGCATCGCATCCAATACATCAAACCATGCCGGATCTCCTATATTTGTATAGGCACAGTTAAAATTGGGATTAAAATCAGGTTTTCCGTCATGATCATTGTCATCCAAGTAATAGGATGCGTATCCACCTCCCACCGGAGACACATCTCCCAAAAGATTTTCGATTGCAAGATCCTCTGTTTCATCATCTCGAGGATCAATCCGCGGTCCAGTCTTATCCCCTGTAAATCTGGCATCTTCCAACATCTGTTCCGGTGTCATCCCATTGGTTCTCTGATCCTCTCCAATCGAAATATAACCAAATACGCAGGCACCGCCTTCCTGTATTCTCTCTACCTGTTCACGGGTAGTATTGCCAGCGTCCGGATGCAGGACCACGATATCATACTGCTTTGCCTTTTCAATAATCGTATCATTCAATTCCCCGTAATATATCATATAAGTCGGCTGTCCAATCCTGGACAGATCTTTTCTGTACTGGAATGGAATTTCGAAAGAAACACCCAAAGCACGACTGACATCAACAACAATAAACAGCAGCAATAAGATCTTACCTATTGTTCTGATCGGTCTCTCTTTTATATTCTGTTTAAATTTCCCCATTGTCCGCTACCTCCTCAAAGCATGAAGATAATTCCAGACATAGTCCTTCAATCTGTGCCATAAATTCTGGTCTCCACATCTCAGCATCCGGTTCGAAGCTTTCAGCGCACCTTTCCTGTTTCCATATTTTATTTCCAGATAATATCTTCTTTTTGCTTTCCAATATGTAATTCGTTTCTGTGATGCCCTGTCTTCTATATGACAAATCATGGCAATCTCATCTACAAGCTGCTCATAGTCACGATACTTTCTGTATTCTTCTTCCTTCGTCAGTTTCGTTCTGGAATGGCTCCCTTCTCTGACACATACCCCATACAGCTGCTCCGGTATCGTAGGACACTGATGGTAATACATAAATGGCAGCAACATCTGAAAATTCTGCCCCACATCATATTCCGGTATACGACGCTCGGGATAAATATTAAAAAAGTACTCCGATCTTAACATATAGCATCCACAGCATACATATGTCCTGAAATACAGAATATCCCAGAACAAGTCTTCTCTGGACAGATCGCCTGTCTTCTCGTCAGCCGGAAGCAGCTCTCCCGTTTCCATACTGTAATAATACGCCAGCGATCTGACACATTGATACTGCAAATGATTTTGTAAGAATGCCACTCTCTTTTCTACAGAGTCCTTCTCTAATCGATCATCACTGTCCGGCCAGATCAGATACTCTCCTGTCACATATGGCAGACCATGGTTAACAGCCGCCGAAGCATTTTTGTGACTCGTCTGTACAACATGATACTCATATCCTCTGATCGCAAATTTTTCCCTGTAGCTCTCTGCAACATCTATCGTCCCGTCATTTGAGCCATCATCTACCAGGATCAGCTCTATCTGCGGATAGGTCTGCGCTAAGATTGAATCCAGTATATGGGACAAATGCTTCTCTCCATTATATACAGGAACCACCGCTGATACTCTGCCTTTGATATAAACAAAATTTTTTCCAATAAAAGATTCATCCTTCATTCTATTTTACCGCTTATTACTTTCTTCACTTCGTAATATATACTGTCATACAACCCGGCTTTCCGTCATTAACATGTTCTGCAAAACGGTTAAGAACGACAATGATAATAAAATACCAATATATCTTATCAGAATCGTAACAAACAGTGCCAATATGAAATTCCAGTCTGGTCTTTTTTATTATTAAATGATAAAATTAAATTCTAACCAATTTATTTCAACCAAAACTTCCACTAAAACTGCCTGCATTATTTGCTGACCGCTTTATCCAGACAATAGGCGCCAGAAAACATTATATATTTCACTTAAGAGCTAAGCCTGACATGGCCCAGGCGCACCTGCAATTTTCAACTAACAATCAATAAGGATTTAAGTTATGAATGATTTAATTTCAATTATTGTACCTGTATATAACTCAGGTCTATATTTAAACAGCTGCATTCACTCTGTTTTACAACAAACCTTTCCACACTATGAGCTAATCCTTGTAGATGATGGTTCGCAGGATGAAAGTGAAATCATCTGTGAAAAAGCTTGTAAAGCAGATCAACGGATTCGTTTTATACGACAAACGCATCAAGGTGTTTCCGCTGCAAGAAACAGAGCCCTTAACGCTGCAAAAGGAAATTATCTTTTTTTTCTTGACAGCGACGACATGATCCATCCTTATCTGCTGGAAGTTTTATATACAACTTTAAGCAGAACCCATTCGACAATGGCGGCGACAGAATACTGCTTTATAGAAAATAATGATCCGGTTAAACCAATCATAAAAACATCCTCCACTCAATATTTCAGTGATTACATCCATATAAATAACCAAACAGTTTTAGATATGTTTGTTCAGGGACATACCCTTTTACTTTATGGCACCGGTGGAATAATGATACACCGCAATAATCTAAAAATACCATTTTTTGACGAGAGGCTCCCAAATGGGGAGGATACCAAATTCATATACCAAATGCTCTTGCTTGGAGCAGATACTCTCATTTTAAACAAGCCATGGTACTATTATAGAAAATATGAAACAGCAAGCTCCAAAACACGTACTCTAAAATCTTATCATAGTATGTATAAATGCGAATGCTATATACGCAATGGAGAGTTGAAAAATCATAGAATTATTAACGCTGCTGCAAGAGAACAAATTCTTCTTAATCGCATATGTGATTGGTATATGACTGCAAAGCTGAATCATGATTTACAATTATGCAATTACCTGAAAAGAATGGCGCTTCATGAATATAAATCGTGCAATTTCCCTCAAATCAGCGCATACAATAAATTTAAATTTCTACTCGCTTTTTACTGCTCTCCTCTCTATTATGCATATGCTATGGCCTCTACTCTGATAGCAGCCATATTACATTATTGTGACATTTATTGATCAAATACTATGAATTTTTACAGAGATTGTTTCCTTTTACCAAACTTGATTCGTTCCTCTATAAATGTATCTGCCATCAATAAAAAGCTAATATAAAACAGGGCGGTATTATAAATCATATACCTTGTTTGACAAAAAATAACTACGGAAACCAATGCTACATTCAAAAGAATCGCAACTAATGTTACAAATGCAAATAAACATATCTTCTCATTTCTTTTCCTGATATGATGCAACACAAAACCATTTCATCTTATCCCTTTCCTTCGGGAGTCCATGCATCTCTTCAGGAAATAGCGTCGATCCACTGATCTATTATTTCTTTAATATTCAAATCTCTGCTTCTGCTGAAACATCTTTGTCTATAGTGTTCTCTTTTAGAATCATCACTCAACAACATTGAAATAGCTTCTGCCATCTTCTGTTCTGCTGGTTCAAGTGCTTCATTGCCTGTATACCTGCGTCCACTGCAGCCAGGCACTAATACGCCATATTCTTCTTCTGAGATATCACTTACACGCTCCCCAACAGCATTTAGACCAGGGGCTAATATTTCCCTTGGACCTGAATGCACATCCGCTGCAATACAGGGAACACCACAACAAACTGCTTCTGCCAAAGCATTCGGATAACCTTCGTATAATGACGGTAACACAAAAAGATCTGCTCTGGCCAAATACCAATACGGATTATCACTGTATCCGATAAGAATAACCCTTTTATTCAAATTGCATTCCTTTATCACCGCTTCTAAGTAGTGCTTCAAATCCCCATCACCAACAATAAACAATACGGCCTGCTCTTCCGCCTTTATCACATTTGCAAAAGCTCTGATCAAATGCCACTGTCCCTTGACATCAACCAATCTTCCTACTGTAATCACTACTTTCCAATTCATATCAGGAAATGCATTGAACTTGATGCCCTGCTTTGGCATTTCCTTCATTTGCTCTGCAATCCATTCACAATCATATCCATTTTTGATTGCTATAACTTTTTTCTTTGGCATTTTAAGAAAATGGATCAATTTCCATTCAATCTCCTTCGATACAACAATTACTTTATCTGCATATTGATACAAAACTTTCGCCAACGGACGGGAAATAAATCTGTAATAAGAAATGTCCGCCATTATATCTCCACGAATAGAAACAATAGTCTTACAATATTTATTTCCAGAAAGGATATTTGATATATTAGCACTGTCCAGGAAACTTATACATGCTGTATATCCATTATTCTTCTTAAGCTTACGAAGATAAGAAATACGTTTCAAAATATTAAATATATGACTTATAAAAGTTTTTTGGTACGGTCTTGACAACGATAATATATTCCCTTTGTATGGATATGCAATTAAAGATTCATCATTCACTAAAATATCAATTTGCCAATCTGATGGAAAATGCATTGTTATATTAGCCAGTACTCCTTCAGCTCCACCACCACCTAACGACTCAATAACAAATAATACTCTTTTCAATTTGACCCAAACCACCCTTTACAAACAATCTGTCTGAAACTGCGAACTTTATAGTAACCCCCATCATACCCAGCCTGCCGCATGGCCAACCATGCTGTGAAAGTCATAGACTTTTATAATAAACTTACATCATGCTCAGCCTGCCGTCGGGCGGGCCGCATGGCCATCCATGCTGTGAAAGTCAAAGACTTTCATAGCAACTCCAACAATTTACTAATTTCCTTTTGATTATTCTCCTGCCTTCTTTCAGCGGCAGCGCAACCATACTTTTTCATTTTTTGAGGATGTTCAGTAAACGCTAATATAGATTCAGCAAGTATATTCGGATCAAGTTCGAATATCTCAGCATCAACACCTTCGTCCACCTGTTCACGTATACCCGCATGATCAGACACCAACATAGCACATCCTAAAATCTGTGCTTCCTCTATAGCAATACATTTTCCTTCAACATAAGCTGCATGCACATACAGATCACATTGAAAATAATAAGGAAATGGATTTTCTACGGTTCCCAATAAAATAAAATCATTTTCCAATCCCAGTCTCCTGATCTGATCCTCCAGTCTCTTGCGCATTTCACCCTCTCCCAGCACATACCATCGGAAAGGTTTTCCAGAATCTTTCAAAATCTTCATGGCGCTGATTTCCACATCATGTGCCTTTTCCGGCACCAATCGTCCAACCGTTAAAATTCGTAATCCATCATAGCAATCCGTAAAACCACCAGGCTCCTTAGATTTTCTGATTATCTCTTCTTTATCCAGTAAATTATAGAAAATCGATGTACGTTTCCTGCATTCCGGATAAAAAGATAAAAATGCCTTCTTAACACTTTCAGATACTGCAAATATCTTATCAAATATCAAATAACAGTCTTCATCCAACTTTCTGGTATATCCTGCAAGTTCATAATTTGTATGTATAAAAACAGCTTTTTTTTTCGCTTTTACATAGGAAGCCACATAATAGGCAGAACCGCCTTCCAAATATGCTACTGCCAAATCATATTCCCTGTCCATTCTCGGTGCCCCGTCTGCCAGTATTTTCCAACACAACTTATCTTTATGAATCACGCTCTTTTTAATCATATCAAGCAGATTACTTAATACATATCCTATTCTTTTAAAAAATGTACCGCGGGTAAACATAGATTTGATCACAGTTTTCAAAAGCTGCATCTCTCCTGCTTTATCAAGTACTGATATTGGAAAATACTTTTTATTTAACAGTTTAACCTCTGGCGGAATCTGTGTCACTAACTCTCCCTGTCCTGTGAGAACAAAAAGTGAAACTTCGTATTTACTAAAATCAAACTGTTTAAACAGTTCCAATATAGCTTTCGCACCACCTCCCACCCCCATAGTATTAATAACAAATAAAATTGATTTCATATTTTTCCTCCATACACAAATTTCAATATATGGATCCATAATTCCTATTATACCGTTTATAAATTTCTACACTCTGTTTTCTCTTATAAATCGTAACCTGATACCTGAATCTACAACATCACAATATTTGCAGAATTCACAATGGTTCCTGCCCTCCCTCATTCTATTTCTCAACATAGTAAACTTCTCATTTCGAAATATCTCGATCAAATCCTGTCGCCAAACATTTCCATATTCTGTAACTTCCTTTGTATCATTGCAGCAGAGTCCTACCTTGCCATCCGGATAAATATTAATATCCGTATATGGCATCAAACACTGCCATCTGTAAATTCTTTTCATTTTTTGCTTATTAGGTGCTGTTCCTGCCCGGTTTGTAAGATATTCTCCCATATACCTTAGTTGAATTGTAATATATGGTCTCTTTCCATTACTGCGACCTTCTACATATTCATATAACTCTTTAACCGACCTGTTCATTTCATATTTTTTACTATAATTATTAATAAACATATAATCTATACATTGCTCTATTTTTTGAAAACGCTTAGGTGTAAGCAAGGTTCCATTTGTAAAAATAAGTATTTTTGCATCTGGCAATTTTTGTCTGGCATATATCAACATGTCTTCCATTCGTTCATCTAAAAATGGCTCATTGTTTATATATAATGATAAGATGCCATTATAATCCACTCTTTCTAAATCACCAATAATCTTCTCGAATAACTCAAACGACATTTTTTTAAACTCTCTTGATTCATCTCTAATATTTGCCGGACAAAAAGCACATGTTCCATTACATCGGTTGATCGTCTCTATATTTACAAAGACCGGTAAAATTTTTTTCGGTTCCAACATAACCTTTTCAATGAATGCTCTTGTAGCTTTTTTGCGAAAAACAGCCTGCGTATTTAAATATAACCAACTACTGATTTTAGGAAATATCCTGCGTACTTCAAAACCAAAACGTCCCATAAAAGATGTTATTTCTATTCTCAATTTCCTATTCTCCTATATCCGTATTTTATCCACTTATAATGCTAAATCATATGGTTTTTCTATATCCTGGATAAAATAATAACAAACAAATTGCTCATCTTCATAATATGTTTTCAATGTCAACGGATTTTTCTCTGCAAAACTTTGACACCATTCATATGCCTTTGACTCCAAAATCGTACGCCCATATTTATAAAGAAACCACCTGGCATTTATATACTGAGAAAGATCTTCCCTTGCTGCCGATTTTGATATTTCAGTATATTTTATCTCTGAATTTCCACTTACTGCCAAACAAGCGGGTCCACTAAAATAAAAATTTTGGTAATACTCAATTGGTTTCTTTTCTACATATATAAAAACATATTCTGTTGGTATATACCAATTTCCCTTTTCACATTTTGTAAGAAAATCCGAAATTTCCTGATGCTTTCCATATAATTCCACTTGATAGGCATCATCCATTGGCGACACAACTGTAAAATTCTTCTCTTGAAATTCGTTAATAATAGATTCTGTGACAAATGCCGCTGACTCATAACGAGTCAACGAAAAGTCTAAATATCCATGGAAACTTCCACGCATTTTCATTAACATATAAATTCCGCCAGTCAAAACAATGGATACTCTTTGCAAAATTTTATCCGAAAGAACTTGTGTACAAAAGGAAAATAATATATCAGCCGGCATCATCAAAACCGCAAGCGTTGCCATATGGCCTGATGGAAAAAAACGGTGATTTGGAATAAGTACCAGTAGGCCTAAATCTGGTGAATTATACGCTATAAAGATCAATACAGACAACAAAGATACTAAAATAAGAGGAATGTATCGATTACTCATTTTTTCACGGTCCTCACCATGCCATCGTTTATTTATGATACAAAAACATAAAACCAGCAACATTGCTCCTAAAATATATCTCGTTCTGCTATTTCCATATATAAATCTATATCCACTTTTATAGACTCTCTTTATAAGATATTCTATTCTTATAATTCCTTTTGTTAATTTCTGTCCACTTTCCGGAAGCTTATCAATTACTTCTATATCACTGTCTGTTAATCCCAAAGGTGTCTTCCCATTTTCTAAGTTATTTACTATAAATGAGCAAATTTAAAAAACTGCACAATGCACCTATGCAACTAAAGCCA
>CAJTPO010000035.1 GCA_910578115.1 uncultured Lachnospiraceae bacterium
TAAGGTTGAATAAATCCTCTGATGAGCAATTTATTCAACCAAGAATTTGTGCCGAGGTGTCACAAATTCTAGTGATCGCAGAGCAGAATTTGAAATTCTGCTCGCGTCCTCAGCGTAAAACGCTTCGTAATGGAGGAAAAGATGAATATACGGGAGCTCGTACTAGATATTTTGCTGGAGTTTGACAGACAGGCCGAGTATTTGAATATCCTGCTCTTTGGGGTTTTGGAGAAATACGATTATTTTGACGGGAAAGAAAAGGCTTTCATTAAGCGGGTATGTGAAGGAACGGTAGAGCGGCGGATTCAGATCGACTATATACTGGATCAGTTTTCCAGGGTGCCTGTGAGGAAGATGAAGCCGCTGATCAGAGAACTGCTGCGTATGAGTGTGTATCAGCTCTTGTTTATGGAGCACATTCCCGATGCTGCTGTCTGCAACGAAGCCGTTAAACTGGCGAAGAAACGGAAATTTCAGTCTCTGCAGGGATTTGTGAACGGCGTATTGCGGGCAGTTTCCCGCGGGAAGGATGAGATAGGATATCCCGACAGGCAGCAGGACGCCGATGCTTATCTGTCTGTTTATTATTCCGCCCCGGTATGGCTGGTGCGGCATTTGTGCGATGCGTACGGGAGAAAGCAGTGTGAAAGGATCCTGCAGTCCTTTTTAGAGAGAAGACCGGTCTGCCTCCGCATGAAAGAGAGTTTGCCTGCGGAAGAGCAGGAGCGGCTTTTTGAGGCGTGGCGGGAGGCAAGAGTGGAAGTACGGAGAAACCCGTATCTTGCTTACGCCGTGGAGGTAGTAAAGTCAGAGGGCATCAGGAACCTGGCAGGATATGAAGAGGGCGCATTTGCGGTACAGGATGTCAGCTCGATGCTGGTGGTGGAGGCAGCCGGTATCAAGGCAGGCGATACAGTCATCGATGTGTGTGCGGCTCCCGGCGGCAAGGCCATCCACGCAGCAGAGAAGCTGGCGGGAACAGGGCAGGTGATCGCCTGTGACCTGACCGCCTATAAGACGGCGAAGATCGAAGCGAACAGGGACAGAATGCAGATTAACAATCTTTCCGTTGTAATACAGGATGCCAGAGAGAGAGATGAGAAGCTGGTGGGGCGGGCGGATGTGCTTTTGGTGGATGTGCCCTGTTCGGGTTTAGGGGTGATCGGCAAGAAGCAGGATATCAAGTATCGGGTGACCGGGCAGTCCCTGCAGGATATCGTCAAACTGCAGAGAGAGATCGTGCGCAATGTGGTACAGTATCTAAAACCGGAAGGGGTCATGATGTACAGTACCTGCACCATGAACCCGGAAGAAAACGAGAAGATGGTTGAGTGGATCTGCCGCGAATTTGCCATGGAGACGGTGGGGATGCAGGCGGAATTGCCGGATGCGTTAAAGCCATTGGGAGAAAAGGGATTTCTCCAATTGCTGCCGGGGATCCATGAGACGGATGGCTTCTTTATTGCCAGATTGCGCAGGCGGGAGCAGGCTGAGTAAGAGGATGCCGCCTGCAGGGAGCAGGCAGCAGGAATACGGATCTGCTGATGCAGCAGGTGATATAGCAGGACGAAACGGATGGAGAATATAAATAGAAAAGACATTAAGTCACTCACTTTGTCACAATTAAAGGAAGAGATGGAAGCTTTGGGAGAGAAAAGTTTCCGTGCCGGACAGCTGTACGAGTGGATGCATGGTAAGCTGGCGGAGGGATACGAGGAGATGACGAATATTCCCCGCAGGCTGACAGAGCAGTGTGTGCAGCGTTACGATTATACGACGCTTAAGACGGTCCAGATGCAGGAATCCAGGCTGGATGGCACGAGAAAATATCTCTTTGCCCTTTCGGACGGTAATCTGGTGGAAAGTGTGTGGATGCGTTATAAGCATGGCAATGCCGTATGTATTTCTTCCCAGGTAGGCTGTCGGATGGGGTGCCGGTTCTGCGCTTCCACCCTGGACGGGCTGGAGCGGAATCTCCTGCCCTCGGAGATGCTGGAGCAGATTTATGCGATCACGAGGCAGACCGGAGAGAGAGTATCCAATGTGGTGGTGATGGGGACCGGTGAACCAATGGATAACTTTGACAATCTGCTGCAGTTTATCATGTTGCTGACGGATGAGAACGGGCTGCATATCAGCCAGCGGAATATTACCGTTTCCACCTGTGGCATCGTGCCCAGAATGTACCAGCTTGCCGACAGACAGCTGCAGATCACGCTGGCTTTATCCTTACATGCGGCGACGGATGAGAAGAGACGGGAGCTGATGCCGGTAGCCAACCGGTATTCGCTGCAGGAGCTGATGGAAGCCTGCACGTATTATTTCGAGAAGACAGGCAGAAGAATTACTTTTGAGTATAGTCTGGTAAAAGATGTCAATGATACAAATGAGGATGTTATGCAGCTGACGAAACTGATAAAAGGCTTGAACTGTCACGTAAATCTGATACCTGTGAATCCCATCAGGGAGCGTGATTATGTGCAGTCTGAGCGTCATGCGGTGGAGTCGTTTAAAAATAAACTTGAAAAAAATGGAATAAATGTTACTATTAGAAGGGAAATGGGTCGGGATATTGACGGTGCGTGCGGTCAGTTGCGGCGCAGATATATAGAATAGTCTTCGGGACCTGGCGCGGCAAGACAGCGAGAGCCGGTCCGGAGTAACAGGGGGAACAGTACAGTGCTTAGGTCCTATGCGACAACAGATATCGGACAAAAAAGACAACTGAATCAGGATTTTATCTATCTGTCAGAGGGCCCCATCGGGAATCTGCCCAATGTTTTTATCGTGGCAGACGGTATGGGAGGCCATAATGCCGGAGATTTTGCTTCGCGCTATGCGGTGGAGACAGTGGCGGAGGAGATAGAAGCTTCTTTTGAAAAGAACCCGGTGAAGATCATGGGAAGGGCCATCGAGAAGGCAAATGCCGTGATCCGTAAGCGGGCCAGGGAGGACGTATCTTACAGTGGTATGGGAACGACGATTGTCATTGCTACTTTTATCGGCAGATATCTGGAGGTAGCCAATGTAGGGGACAGTCGGCTTTACGTTGTCAATGAGAGGATCAGGCAGATCACGAAGGATCATTCTCTTGTGGAGGAGATGGTCCGAATGGGAGGAATCGACAGGGCTTCTGCGAGAAATCATCCGGATAAGAATATCATTACCAGAGCGATCGGCGCCAGAGATCATGTCGAGGCGGATTTTTTTAATCTGGAGTTACAGGCGGAGGATATGGTTTTACTTTGTTCTGACGGATTGACGAATATGATGGACGACGAGACGATCCACTGTATCTTAAGGAGAGGTGGCAGTCTTAAGGACAGGGTAGAAGAATTGGTGAGGGTGGCCAATCAAAACGGCGGCAAGGATAATATTTCAGTAATCGTTATTGAGCTGTCTGCAGACGAGGTGGAACATGATTAAGATAGGTATGATGATAGGAGAACGGTATGAGATCCTGGAGCGGATCGGTACCGGTGGTATGTCAGATGTATATAAAGCGAAAGATTATAAATTAAACCGATTTGTAGCAGTTAAAGTATTAAAACAGGAATTCAGTGAGAATGCCAATTTCGTCTCGAAGTTCAGGGTTGAGGCGCAGGCGGCAGCCGGACTCATGCATCCCAATATAGTCAATGTGTATGATGTGGGTGAAGAGGGCGGCATCTACTACATCGTAATGGAATTGGTAGAAGGCATCACCTTAAAGAAATATATTGAGAGGAAAGCGAGATTATCCGTCAAGGAAGCGATAAGCATTGCGATCCAGGTATCCATGGGACTGGAGGCGGCGCATAATAATCACATTATCCATCGGGATATTAAGCCGCAGAATATAATCATATCGAAAGAAGGCAAAGTCAAGGTAACGGATTTCGGCATTGCCAAGGCAGCTACCAGCAATACGATCACTTCCAATGTGATGGGTTCGGTACACTATACGTCACCCGAACAGGCCAGGGGTGGATACAGCGATGAGAAGAGTGATATTTATTCGCTGGGTATCACCATGTTTGAGATGCTGACCGGCAGAGTGCCCTTTAACGGGGAGACGACGGTGGCGATCGCGATCAAACACATTCAGGAAGAGATGCCGTCCCCCAGAGAATACGTGCCGGAGATTCCGATCAGCGTGGAACAGATCGTGTGTAAATGCTGTCAGAAGAGTCCGGACAGAAGATATCAGTCCATGCAGGAACTGATCGCCGATCTGAAACAGTCCCTGATCAATCCGGATGAGGATTTTGTTAAACTGGTGGACCCGGACGAGGAAGCTTCCACGAGAATGATCACGGACAGGGATATGGCGCAGATCAAACGGCAGTCTGACAGACATGATTCCATGGATGAAGTGATGCGTCTGAAAAAGAACAATATGCGTGTATATGAAGAAGAGGAGGATGAAGAAGAGGACGAGGATGAGGAGGAATGGGACGAAGACGAAGAGGATTACGATCCCAGGATGGAAAGAATTACGACAATCCTGGCAGTCGTGGCAGCGCTCCTCGTAGGTTGTATTGTCATCTTTTTAGTCGGCCGGGCTATGGGAGTATTCCAGTTCGGTACGGTGCCGGAGAAGGAACCGGCACAGGAAGAATCAGAAGAGCAGGTAGAGATGATCAAGGTGGCCGGCATGAATGTGGAGGAGGCTAAGCGCGCTCTTCTGGAGATCGGACTGACGCCGGAAATCCGCTATGAGGCAAGTGCTGTGCACGAGGCAGGGACTGTTCTTCGTGCCAGTGTACAGGGTGGTGCTGCGACGAGTACGGATCAGGAGAAGGTGATGCTCAACAAAGGGACGGTCGTCATTCTGACAGTGGCGGAAAGCGCGGAGGGAGTCAAGGTTCCGGCAGCCACCGGTAAGTCCAGAGAAGAGGCAACTTCTATTCTGGAGAAAGAAGGTTTTGTAGTCAATGTGACGGAGGGCTATGACCATACGGTGCAGAATGGGTATGTCATTTCCCAGTCACCGGAGGCGGGTACGACGGCACCGCCGGGATCCTCTGTCACGATACGGATCAGTCAGGGGGCGGATGAGAATAAGGTAAGAGTGCCCAATCTGGTAGGTATGGAAGAGATGGATGCTACCGTTACCCTGACGGAGCTTGGACTGGCGGTGGGAAATGTGACATCTACGGTCAATGAGGATGCCTCACTGGCAGAAAAGGTGTGCTATCAGAGTTATTCTGTCGGTTCCTATGTAGATAAGGGAACGGCTATTGACATTTCCATCAGTACCGGACCGGGGACAGCCACCTATCGCTATACGGAAGGAATCACGGCTCCGACGGAGGATCCGGATTATCAGAATGGTATGTCCGTGAACGTTACAGTTACGACGGCGGATGGTACGCAGCTTCTGAGCACCCAGACTACGACTTTTCCGGTAGCGGCTAACTATACCGGCATCAAATCACCCACCGGGACCATCACTTTCACCTTTCGGGTAGAGAAGGAAGCAGCCACGATGACGGATCCCAACACAGGGGAGACCGTGACCAGTGAAGCCGTCTCGGAAGACAGGACGGTAAGCAGAGAAGTCAGCTTTACGCAGGAGTAGGATAAGCGTATGCAGGGCAAGATTATCAAGGGAATTGCAGGATTCTACTATGTTCATGTGGAGGGCAGAGGAATCTATGAATGCAAGGCCAAAGGAATTTTCAGAAAAGATCACGTAAAACCTCTTGTAGGGGACAATGTGTTGACGGATATACTGGACGAGGAAGAGATGCTTGGCAATATCAGAGAAATACTGCCAAGAAAGAGCGCTTTGATCCGACCGGCTGTTGCCAATGTGGATCAGGCGCTTATCCTGTTTGCCGTCGTGAAACCGGATCCAAACTATAATCTTCTGGACAGACTGCTGATCCGGATGGAACAGCAGCATCTGCAGACCATTATCTGCTTTAATAAGCAGGAAATTGCGTCCCGGGAAGAGAAGGAAGCGCTGCGGCAGGCATATGAGACCTGCGGCTGTCGTGTCCTGTTCATCAGCGTGCTGGAGGAGGAAGGGCTTGAGGAAGTGAGGGAGCTGTTAAGCGGCAGGACCACAACGGTGGCGGGACCCAGCGGCGTGGGAAAGTCGTCTCTGATCAATAAACTGGCTCCACAGGCTAATATGGAGACCGGAGCTATCAGCGCTAAGATTGCGCGGGGAAGACATACCACCCGGCATTCAGAGATCATCGCTCTCGGCGAGGGAACCTATATAGTAGATACACCGGGCTTTACATCGCTGGACATCTCCGAGATCACGAAAGAAGAACTGGGCTTCTATTATCCAGAATTCGTGCAGTATGAACCGTACTGCCGCTTCAGCGGATGCGCGCATATGAGCGAGCCGTCCTGCGGGGTGAAGGAGGCTGTCGAGTCGGGAAAGATCAGCCGGGTTCGCTATGACAATTACAGGATATTATATCAGGAGCTGAAAGACCGGAAACGTTTTTAAGCGCCGTAGCAAAATAATTATATTCGTGGGAAACTTAAACAGAAAGGGGGAATCGGCATTAGCCGATTCCCCCTTTAATAACTTTAAGGTATAATTTATCTACAGCAGGAGGAGAATAAACTTGTACGAGATCCACTTTTATAAAGATAAGAACGGCAAAGAGCCGGTAAAAGAATATATTGCCAAGCTGGCTGCGAAGAAGGATAAGGACGGCCGGACCAGGTTGAATAAAATTAGTGATGACGACAGCAGCCGGAAAGAGATGGCTTTCGATTTTGTGGCTATCGCTGCCACTCTTTGAAAGATAGCGGTAGGAAAGACTGATGGTGCTTATTAGTCGGCATAAGCGGCAAAGAAAAATGTAACAAGGCTTTTAGGGGCGTTTCTGTTACCAGTTCTGGCTTAATATTTTTTTCGGCAAAAGTTATGATTTGGCAGTTAATTCGACATTAGCCGAATAGTTTTCAAAATACTGTTGATGAAAAAGAGTCTGGCATGATATAATATAAAATCGTGTTGGATTCTTTTTCAAAAATCAGGATGATTGATGAAAAATAACATCTGTTGTTTGCTGAAAGGAGTTCACAAGATGGGCAAAAATTTGAAAGGCAGAGAATGATCAAAACAACGATGGACCGTTATGTGCATGTCACGGATGCTATCATATATTCCGATGCCAAATTGGTGCGGAATTGGTGCGGTAGAAAATAGAGATTTTCAAAAAAAGTATAAAATCATGGTTTTTAAGGAGGATATAGATAAAAATGAAATTAGGAATCGTAGGGCTTCCCAACGTGGGCAAGAGCACACTTTTTAATTCTTTGACGAAAGCGGGAGCGGAATCGGCAAATTATCCGTTCTGCACCATCGACCCGAATATCGGTATCGTTGCGGTGCCGGACGAGAGGTTAAAACTGCTGGGCGATATGTACCAGTCGAAGAAGGTGACGCCTGCCACCATCGAATTCGTGGACATCGCCGGGCTGGTGAAAGGCGCATCGAAGGGGGAAGGGCTGGGAAATCAGTTCTTAAGCAATATCCGGGAAGTGGACGCCATTGTGCATGTGGTGCGCTGCTTTGAGGACAGCAATATTGTGCATGTGGATGGAGCCATCGACCCGCTGCGTGATATTGAGACCATTAACCTGGAATTGATTTTCTCCGATCTGGAGATTCTGGAGCGCAGGATCGCCAAGACCGGTAAGGCGGCGAAGATGGACAAGTCGCTGGGCAGAGAGGCGGCTTTGCTGGAGAAATTAAAGGCGCATCTTGAAGACGGAAAACTTGCGAAATGTTTTGAACCGGAGGATGACGATGAGGCGGCGCTGCTGGCTTCCTATAACCTTCTGACTTATAAGCCGGTGATCTTCGCGGCCAATGTGGCGGAGGGAGATCTGGCGGACGACGGGGCAAATAATGACGGTGTGAAGAGCGTCAAGGAATTTGCGGCGCAGAATGACAGCGAAGTGTTTGTGATCTGTGCCCAGATCGAGCAGGAGATCGCGGAGCTGGACGAGGAAGAGACAGCCATGTTTCTGGAGGATCTGGGGTTATCGGAATCGGGTCTGCAGAAGTTGATCAAGGCAAGCTATCACATTCTGGGGCTGATGAGTTTTCTCACCGCCGGGGAAGACGAGACCAGGGCATGGACGATCAGGATCGGCACGAAAGCGCCTCAGGCGGCGGGTAAGATACATACGGACTTTGAGCGTGGTTTTATCAAGGCGGAGGTAGTCAACTATAAGGACCTGCTGGAACAGGGTTCCCTTGCGGCTGCCAGAGAGAAGGGCCTGGTGGGCATGGAAGGCAAAGAGTATGTGGTGCAGGACGGGGATGTGATCCTTTTCCGGTTTAATGTATAGCTTTTAACATATAACATTTAACAATAGTTATGTAATATTTAGCAATAGTTATATAATATTTAACAACAGCTATATAATATCTGACAATATCTATTGTGAACGACGTAACATGAACGACGTAACACAGTGAGCAGTGCAACGGAAGGAGCAGGAGCTTATGCAGGATATCATGGATGTAAAAGACATTGCGTTTCCGCATTTGGGTATTTATTTAAGAAACGTACCGCGGGGGTTCAATGTGTTCGGTTTTCAGATCGCTTTTTACGGCGTGATCATTGGGCTGGGGATTTTCTGTGGAATCCTGCTGGCGGCGCATATTGCGAAGAAGGAGCAGCTGAATCCGGATCTGATCTGGGATTTTGCGATCTATGCGATTGTTTTTTCCATTATCGGAGCGAGGATCTATTATGTTATCTTCCGCTGGGATCTCTATCGGGACGATCTGCTCAGTATCTTTAATACGCGTAAAGGCGGGTTGGCCATTTACGGCGCGGTGATCGCGGCTTTTATCACGTTGTGGATCTACTGCAAAGTGAAAAAATTAAGTTTTCTGCAGATTGCGGATATCTGTGTGCCGGCTCTGGTGCTCGGCCAGATTATCGGACGCTGGGGGAACTTCATGAATCGGGAAGTGTTTGGCGAGTATACGGACAACCTGCTGGCCATGCGGCTGCCCATTGATGCGGTCAGAAGCAGCGATATCTCCGAGGGTATTGCCAGTCATATTATTGAAGGGACTAATTACATCCAGGTACATCCCACTTTCCTGTACGAAGGGTTGTGGAACCTTGCGCTTCTTCTTTTTATGATGGCGTATCGACAGCATAAGAAGTTCCGTGGGGAAATGTGGTTGTTATATCTGGGGGGCTATGGACTTGGCAGAGCCTGGATTGAAGGAATCAGGACGGATACTCTTTTTATTCCGCATACAACGACAGCCGTATCGCAGGTGCTGGCAGCCGTACTTTTTGTGTCAGCTCTGACCGCAGATTTCGTGATACGTATACGCTTGAACAAAAGAGGGCTGATTGCGGATAAGGCAGAGAACACGCCGGAAAATGAATAGAAAAATGCTGTAACAGACAGTAAAATATATGAAATAACAATGATTATACAGGGGAAAAAGAGAGCCTTACAGGTCGGAAATGATCTGCAGGGTTCTTTTTTTGACCTTTTTTGTCTAAAGAATTTCTTAATTATTTCCTTGCAATGTGGACCTGTTTAGTATAAAATTGGTATCAAAGTGGTGGAAAGTGGTGTGAAGTGGAATGAAGTGGAGGAATTGAACTGATTTTCACGCCAAATCACAGATTCCGTGGCAGACCACTTGGATGGCAGAAGGTGTATGGATGATGGCGGTTAGCTTCGGCAGACACTCAGGGCAGGTGATTGATGATGTTTATGGGAGAATACAATCACACAATCGATGCAAAAGGCAGGCTGATCGTCCCCTCGAAGTTCAGGGAAACATTGGGAGACACCTTCGTGGTGACCAAAGGACTCGACGGCTGTCTGTTTGTCTATGACAACAAAGAGTGGAATGCATTTGAAGAGAAGCTGAAATCACTGCCCCTTACCAACAAAGAGGCCAGACAGTTTGCAAGATTTTTTCTGGCAGGAGCAGCGGAAGTGGAAGTTGATAAACAGGGAAGAATCCTTGTACCGAACATATTAAGAGAATTTGCACAGATCAGCAGGGATGTGGTACTGATTGGTGTGGCCAGCAGAATAGAGATCTGGAGTAAGGAACGATTCGAAGGCATTGCAACCTTCGAGGATATGGATGAGATAGCGGAACATATGGCAGAGCTGGGATTAGGAATTTGAGGAAAAGATGGAATTTGAACATACATCAGTTCTTTTGAAAGAAACAATGGAGAATCTGCGGATCAAGCCGGACGGCATCTATGTAGATGGTACGCTGGGCGGCGGCGGGCATTCTTATGAAGTGGCCTCTGTACTGGGGGACAGGGGGCAGCTGATCGGGATCGATCAGGACGAAGCAGCCATAGAAGCTGCCGGACGGCGGCTGTCGCCGTATCGGGATAAGGTAACGTTGATCCGCGATAATTATTGTAACATGCGTCAGGCGCTGAAGCAGACCGGTGTGGAGAAAGCAGATGGTATCATACTGGATCTGGGCGTATCTTCTTTTCAGTTGGATAATACAGAAAGAGGATTTTCATACAGGTATGATACAACGCTTGATATGCGGATGGATCAGAGACAGTCTCTCACGGCGAGGGATATTGTCAATCAATATACACAGGCGGAGTTGTATCGGATCATCAGGGATTATGGAGAAGAGCAATTTGCGCAGAACATTGCGAAGCATATTGTGAGGGCAAGAGAGGAAAAGCCAGTAGAGACGACAGGGGAGCTCAACGATATTATAAAGGCCGCGATCCCGGCGAAAATGAGAGTGACAGGAGGACATCCTTCCAAACGGACTTTTCAGGCGATCAGAATCGAATGTAACAGGGAATTGGAGGTGCTGCGGGATTCCCTGGACGATATGATCGATCTGCTGAAACCGGAAGGGAGGATTTGCATCATTACTTTCCACTCATTGGAAGATCGGATCGTGAAGACGGCCTTTCGCAAAAATGAGTCCCCCTGTACCTGCCCACCGGATTTCCCGGTGTGTGTTTGTGGACAGGTTTCGAAAGGCAGAGTGATCACCAGAAAGCCGATTCTTCCTTCCGGGGAGGAGATGGCTTTGAATAAGAGGTCTAAAAGTGCAAAATTGAGGGTGTTTTGCAGAACATAGTAAAACATGGAAACAGACTGCACGCGGACTACCGGGAATAATGCGGAAAAGATTCCACAAGCGGGATCGTGGAGTCAGGATGGAGGGAGACAGCCATGGCAGCAGTGCAGAGAACCAACAATCAACGGCGCACGACAGATAACAGAAGCAGATATTATGTGCAGGGAAATACGGCAAGACAATTAAATGTGGCCAGAGAGATGGAGATGAGGCCACAAAAGAAGATCAGCAACCGGACCCGTAAAAACAGGGACAAGGCCAGACATATGAACGCGGGCTATGTGCTTTTTCTGTGTGTGGCACTTCTGACGACCGGGTTTGTTCTGGTAAATTATGTTGGACTGCAGGCCGATATTACCAACAGTGTAAAGCATATAGCGAGTCTGGAAAAGGAGTTGAATGACCTGAAGCTGGCCAACGACGAGGAGTATACCAGGATAACAAGCAGTGTAGACCTGGAGGAGATCAGGAGAGTGGCGATCCAGGAACTGGGGATGCAGTATGCGGAAGAAGGACAGATCATATCTTTTGCCAGTGAGAGCAACGATTATGTGAAGCAGCTGGCGGATATTCCGCAGTAAACAGGACGGCTGGGTGCGGAAGCGTGCGAAGCAGATCCTGCAAAGTTAATTTGCGAAGCAAATTTACTTTTTTTTAAGAATATAAGCAGGTGATGATTTGAGAGATCGAGGAAGAGGAAGAAATTCCGGCAATAGATTTACGATAAAGATGCAGAAAAAGCTGGTGGTACTGTTTTTGATCGTGCTGCTTATCTTTGCAGGACTCAGTGCACAGCTGTATCTGATCACGAGAGACAGTGGAGAAGAGTATAAGCAGAAGGTATTGTCGCAGCAGGAATATGATTCGACGACAATACCTTTTAAGCGTGGCAATATAGTGGATTCCAACGGCACGATCCTTGCGGTCAGCAATAAGGTATATAATGTTATTCTTGATACGAAAGTATTGCTGGATAAGGAAGAAAATGTCGAGCCGGTTTTGGAGGCTTTGCATAAGTGCTTTGGGATTGATACGGCCGAGGTGAGGAATTACATAGCACAGAATCCGGAGTCTTCTTATTATGTAATGGCAAAACGTGTGGAATATGAGAAGATGAATGCCTATCAGGAAATGATCACGAATCCGGAAACGGGCGTGAGCCTGCGCGGCGTATGGTTTGAGTCCGAGTATAAGCGGGAGTACCCGAACGGAAGACTTGCCTGTGACGTGATTGGATTTACGACCAATGATAATGTGGGAACTTATGGGCTGGAGGAATTCTATAATGATATGCTCTGCGGTACTAATGGGAGGGAGTATGGATATCTGAATGAGGATTCCAATCTGGAAAGGACTACGATCCCGGCCAAAGACGGTAACAATCTGCATATATCGCTGGACGGTAACATTCAGAGTATTATCGTCAAATATCTGGAAGAGTTTCAGGAGGAGCTAAAGGATAACTACAGGCCCGGAAATGCGGCAGAGCATGTTGCCTGTATCATTATGGAAGTCAATACAGGCAGGATCCTGGGGATGGCGGATTATCCCAATTATGATCTGAATGATACGAGAAATAAGGACAATCTGATCGGAATGCCGCTGTTGAATGAAAACAGTGTCAGAACGGGCGAGAGTGTGACGCAGGAGATCCTGAACGGTCTGGATGATGCAGCCATGTATCGGCAGTTGAATGCACTGTGGAAAAATTACTGTATCACGGATGCCTATGAACCGGGATCGGTGGCGAAGCCTTTCACGGTAGCTGCAGCGATTGAATCCGGTGCGATCAAAGGGAATGAGTACTATGATTGTAAAGGAGAACTTCATGTAGGGGATCATGATATCAGCTGCCATCAGACCTATGGAGACGGATATATTAGCGTACAGCAGGGAATTGAACGTTCCTGTAACGTTGTATTGATGAACGTGGCTTTTGCGCTTGGAAAAGATGAATTCGTAGATTACCAGAGGCTGTTCGGCATGGGATTGAAAACCAACATTGATCTGGCGGGAGAGGCACGGACTGCATCCATGGTATTCAACAGGAATACCATGGGGCCGACAGACCTGGCGACAAATTCTTTCGGACAGAGCTTTAATGCCACGATGATCCAGATGATCACGGGATTTTGTTCTCTTATCAACGGCGGATATTATTATGAGCCGCATATTGTGGACAAGATTACCACAGCCGATGGTGCAACCATAGAAAATATTGCTCCCAGGGTGTTGAAGCGTACGATCTCCCAATCCACCAGCGATACGATCAAGGAATTCTGCAATACGGTGGTGACCGGCGAGAAGGGGACGGGAAAGACGGCGCGGCCGGCAGGTTATATGATTGGCGGCAAGACCGGAACGGCGGAGACACTGCCCCGTGGAAACAATGAATACGTTGTATCTTTTATGGGATATGCGCCGGCCGATGACCCGCAGATTGCGATCTATGTAGTGGTAGACAGGCCCAACGTACAGATTCAGGACAATGCGAGACATGCAACAGGGATTGTCAGAAAAGTGCTGACCGAAGTACTGCCGTATCTGAATATCTTTATGACGGAAGAACTCAGCGATAAAGAGAAAGAGGAACTGGAAGCGATGAAGATTCAGATCAGGATGGCGGACGGTGGGACAGAGGAGGAACCACAGACGGATGAAGAAGGCAATCCGATCGACCCGGAGGAGCAGGAAGGGCCTGCGGAGGGAGAGTCGGAGGAAGAGACACCGGAGGAGGCCGATGATTCGTGGAAGGATTTCCCGGAAGACCCGGAGACGGGATATCTTAAGGATCCGGCTACCGGTTTCCTGTACGATCCGGAGACGGGTGCGCAGGTGTACGGGGGAAGCCTGCTTGGTGGCGGGGAAGTACCCCAGGAAACCGATACACAGACGGACGATGAAGAGACTGAGGAAGAGGGAGAATAGGCCAGGCTCAGAAAGAACTGCGCAGAAATGGAGAAAACAATGTTGAAATGGTTAAGCAGTCTGCGAAGGCTGACAGGGCCGAAAATGGATGCGATGGATGGTGAAATGGCCAAAGGCAGGGGTACATACGACAGACAGACGCAGAAACCGGTTCTTCGATGCAGTATCTGTAACGGTGAACAGGTGGCGGGTTTTAAGGATATCCGTACAGGGAAATTTGAGGAGATCACACTGATCAGGAATCCCGGGGAACTGGAAGTATTTATGAAAACATATGGGATTGACGAGATTTCCAGGGAATATTGAAACAGGAAGTAAGAATAACCTCACAAAAGCAGTAATAAATTATACTAATACCTTTTGTGAGGTTTTTCTATGACGGAAGAGATACCTTATCAACATAAAACATATCACAGAAGTAAAACCGTGACGGCGTTGTTTCTGTGCATCATCGCATTTGCAGGGTTGATGGGCAGACTGGCGTATCTGATGATTTTTCAGTCAGAGTATTATACGATGAAGGCCAGGGAGCTTCATGAACGGGAACGCAGCATCAAGGCAGCCAGAGGCAGGATCATAGATGCCAATGGCAAGATTCTGGCAGACAATAAGACAGTCTGTACGATCTCCGTGATCCATAACCAGATCGCGGATCAGGAAGAAGTGATTGCTGTATTGTGTAAGGAGCTGGGCCTTTCGGAGGAGTATGTCAGAAAGAGAGTGGAGAAATATTCTGCGATAGAGAAGATCAAGAGCAATGTGGATAAGAGTATAGGGGATGCCATTCGGGCCTACGATCTGGCGGGGGTCAAGGTAGATGAAGATTATAAGCGGTATTATCCGTTTGATTCACTGGCATCAAAGGTACTGGGATTTACAGGCGGAGATAACCAGGGAATCATCGGTCTGGAAGTTATCTATGAGGAATATTTGCAGGGGGAAGCGGGAACAATTCTGACTGTGACGGATGCCAAGGGGGTTGAGGTGGCGGAGGCCGGAGAAGAACGGGTGGAACCCATAGATGGTCAGGATCTGTATGTCAGCCTGGATATGAATATCCAGAGTTACGCGACACAGCTGGCATTACAGACCATGGAGACGAAGGAGGCGCAGAGCGTATCCATTCTTGTCATGAATCCCCGGAATGGGGAAATACTGGCCATGGCCAATGTCCCGGAGTTTAATTTGAACGATCCATATGCATTGCCGGAGACGGTAGATGCCGATACGGTCAGTGAGGAGGAGAAGCAGAATCTTCTAAACGGTATATGGCGTAATGGCTGTATCAATGATACTTACGAACCGGGTTCTACTTTTAAGATCATTACGGCTGCCGCCGGACTGGAAGCGGCTGTGGTCAAACCGGAGGATACGTTCAGCTGTCCTGGGTATATAATGGTGGAAGACCGCAGGATACGATGCCATAAGGCAGGGGGACATGGCGCCGAGGATTTCGTGCAGGGGACGATGAATTCCTGTAATCCGGTGTTCATCACGGTGGGAATGCGCCTTGGCGTGGAACGGTACTATTCCTATTTTAAGCAGTTTGGATTGCTTGACAGGACAGGGATCGATCTGCCGGGAGAAGCGGGGACGATCATGCATAATGTGGAAAATATCGGGCCGGTGGAGCTGGCTACCATTTCCTTTGGACAGTCTTTTCAGATCACGCCGATTCAGTTGGCGGTGACGGCATCCTCCATCATTAACGGGGGAAAAAGAGTGACGCCGCATTTTGCGGTTAAGACGGCAGACAGTGATGGAAATAACAGTCATACGTTTACTTACCCGGTCAGGGAAAATGTGGTATCGACAGAAACTTCGGAGACTATGCGCTATATTTTGGAGCAGGTTGTGGCAGAGGGGAGCGGAAGAAATGGTGCGGTGGAAGGGTATCGCGTGGGAGGGAAGACGGCTACCAGCCAGACACTGCCCAGGGGGAGCGGCAGATATATCGCTTCCTTTCTTGGATTTGCGCCGGCGGATGATCCGCAGGTGCTGGCAGTCGCCATTATCAATGATCCACAGGGAACTTACTATGGAGGACAGATCGCGGCACCGGTAGTGCGGCAGCTTTTTGAAAACATTCTTCCATATTTGGAAAAGATAGACTATAATAGGACTTAATGTTATAAATCTGCCGTTTGTCAGAGCCTGGGGATGTGCACGATTATTCCTGTTAAATCCTTTCGGGAGAATGTACGGTGTATACATTTCCCGCAGGCGGTGAAGGAAAGACGGATGATCTACGGGTTGATTGGAGGAAGAGATGAAGAATACGATTTTAATGTCTGTTATGGCAGCATTTGCGATCAGTGTGGTCTTAGGACCGGTGGTGATCCCTTTTCTGCGCAGGTTGAAGGTGGGACAGACGGTCAGGGACGAAGGGCCGCAGAGTCATCTTAAGAAGAACGGTACGCCGACGATGGGCGGTATCCTTATACTGATCAGTGTTGTGTTGACTTCCGTGTTCTTTGTGAGGGACTATCCGAAGATTATGCCTGTGCTGTTTTCAACACTGGGATTCGGATTGATCGGTTTTCTGGATGATTACATTAAGGTGGTATTGAAGCGGTCTCTTGGATTACGGGTATGGCAGAAGTTTTTGCTGCAGATTCTGGTGGCAGGTGTTTTTGCATTTTATCTGCTGCATTATACGGATGTTTCGCTGGCTATGAAAGTGCCTTTTATGGAAGCACAGTATCTGGATTTTGGCTTGATGAATATTCCCATCCTGTTTTTTGTTGTGATCGGTACCGTCAACGGCACTAATTTTACAGACGGGCTGGATGGGCTGGCCAGTTCTGTGACCGTGCTGGTGGCCACCTTTTTCAGTGTGGTGGCGATCGGTACGGAAAGTGGGATTGAACCTGTCACCTGTGCGGTGGTGGGAGCTTTGTTGGGCTTTCTTTTGTTTAATGTTTATCCTGCCAGTGTGTTCATGGGAGATACAGGTTCCCTTGCACTGGGCGGCTTTGTGGCGGCGGCGGCTTATATGATGCAAATGCCCCTTTTTATTGTGATTGTGGGATTTATTTATATGGTAGAAGTGTTATCCGACATCATACAGGTTTCGTATTTTAAGAAGACGGGGGGAAAACGTTTCTTTAAAATGGCGCCGATCCATCATCATTTTGAATTATGCGGCTGGTCGGAGACCAGGGTGGTAGCTGTTTTTTCTATTGTGACGGCGCTTTTGTGTCTGGTGGCGCTGATGGGAGTCTGGTAAGAGACGAGAAGATTTTCCGGGGATATGTTTGACGATGGGAGAGGATTGACCGGTCATGGATACATTGAATTTAGCAGGGAAGATTGTGTTGGTAGTCGGTTCCGGGATCAGCGGGATCGGTGCGGTGAGAGCATTGGTGCATGCAGGAGCTGACCCGATCTTATATGATGCCAATGCGGAGCAGCGGCAGGAGGATGTGGCGGCAAAACTGCCACCGGGAATGCAGGTCAGGATCCTGCTCGGTGTGCTGCCGCGCGGGGTGGCCGAGATGGTGGAGCTTGTGATCCTGAGTCCGGGGGTGCCGACAGACACGGAATTTGTGGAAAGCTTTCGCACCAGAGGGATTAAGATATGGGGAGAGATTGAACTGGCGTATCGCATCGGTAAGGGCAGGGTGATCGGTATCACAGGAACCAACGGCAAGACCACCACCACCTCTCTGACAGGGGAGATCATGGCTGCGCACTGCAGGGATGTGGATGTAGTCGGGAATATTGGGAATCCTTACACGCTGACGGCTTTGGATGCAACGGAGGACACCGTGACGGTGGCGGAGATCAGCAGTTTTCAGCTGGAGACTGTGGAGGCATTCCGGCCGGATGTTTCCGCGATCCTGAATGTTACGCCGGATCATCTGAACAGGCACCATACGATGGAAAATTATGCGGCAGCCAAGGAAGCTGTTGCAGCAGGGCAGTCGAAAGATCAGGTCTGCGTACTGAACTATGAGAACAGCTATACACGTGAGTTTGGAGAAAGATGTCCGGCCCGCGTCGTATGGTTTTCTTCCGCACGTAAACTCAGAGATGGTTTTTATCAGGAGGGTGAAGAGATTTATCAGGCATCGGATGGCGAGAGCGTTCCGGTTATGAATATTCATGATATGAATCTGGTGGGAACCTGTAACGTGGAGAATGTAATGGCAGCGATGGCGATCACACAGGCCATGGGTGTGCCCATGGATACAATTCTGGAAGTGGTGAAACGGTTTAAGGCCGTAGAGCACAGGATAGAGTTTGTAGCCACCAGGAACGGGGTGGATTATTATAACGATTCTAAAGGAACCAATCCCGATGCTGCCATACAGGGAATCAGAGCCATGTGTAAGCCTACGGTGCTGATCGGTGGCGGTTATGATAAGCAGAGTGTTTACGATGAGTGGATCGAGGCTTTTGAGGATAAAGTAAAGTGTCTCGTACTGATCGGTCAGACGAGAGAGAAGATTGCGGCCTGTGCGAGAGCGCACGGCATCAGCAACATTGTTCTGGCAGACAGTTTTGAGGAAGCTTTTGCAGTCTGTGTGAGGGAAGCGGTAAGAGGAGATGCGGTGCTGTTGTCTCCGGCCTGTGCAAGCTGGGGTATGTTTCCCAATTATGAAGTCAGGGGAAGACTTTTTAAGGAACTTGTGGATCGATTGGAGGAATCGGAATAGGTGGCACGAAGAATTGCATTCCGCAAAGGAAGATCAAATAGTGAAAATTTCATGGATTACAGCCTGTTGTTTATTGTGCTGTTTCTATTGGCGTTTGGCCTGTTGATGGTTTACTCCACCAGTTCTTATGACGCGAATCTGAACTTTGGAGACTCGGCCTTCTATTTAAAAAAGCAGATATTTGCCACGATAGTAGGGCTTGTGGCTATGATCTTTGTGGCGAATGTTCCTTATCATTTTTGGGAAAGGTTTGCGGTGATTGGCTATCTGGTCTCGGTGGTACTGATCCTTTTGATCATTCCCTTTGGCCATAAGGCCAACGGAGCCAAGCGATGGCTGTACATAGGACCGATCTCGCTGCAGCCGGCGGAGGTTGCCAAACTGTGCATGATATTGTTTCTGTCCAGTATGATATGTACTATGGGGAAACAGATACGGTACCGTAAAGGATTCTGGATGGTGATCCTGGTGCCGATGCCGATCGCATTGATGATATGGAAGATCACGCAGAATATGAGTTCTGCGATCATTGTGGTAGGGATAGCGGTATTGATGCTGTTTGTCGCATGTCCGGATTATAAGCGGTTTATCCTGTTGGGGCTGGCCGCTGCGGCGGGCGCAGCGCTTATCGTCTTTGCCATTGTGCAGATGGGATCGACACAGACGGACAGTCTGGATTTCAGAGGAGCACGTATTCTGGCCTGGCTGGATCCGGAAGCGTATGCCAAAGGGAAAGGATTCCAGACAATTCAGGCATTGTATGCCATCGGATCCGGTGGTTTCATGGGTAAGGGACTGGGCGCCAGCATGCAGAAGCTGGGGTTTCTTCCGGAAGCGCAGAATGATATGATATTTTCCATTATCTGTGAGGAGCTGGGCCTGTGTGGCGGTTATGGTGTGATGATCATGTTCATTTTGTTGATCTGGCGTTTTATGGTGATCGCCAACAATGCGCCGGATCTGTTTGGGTCGCTGCTGGTTGTGGGAGTGCTGGGACATATTGCTATTCAGGTGATCCTGAATATCGCAGTTGTGACCAATACCATCCCCAATACAGGAATTTCACTGCCGTTTATCAGTTACGGAGGCTCCTCGGTCATGTTCCTTTTGATTGAGATTGGACTTGTCTTAAGTGTGGCACGGGGCATACGGCTGAAGGATTTATAAGGACAAGATAACTTTTGCGTGGAAAACCATATAGATAGAATAGGTCATATTTTAGATTAGAGGTAGAAGAATATGGACGCTGTTCGTATCTATGGTGGGAACTGTCTGAAAGGGCAGACTGGGATACAAGGGTCAAAGAATGCGTCGCTGCCGATTCTTGCGGCAACGCTGTTGATAAACGGTATCTGCGAGATCGAGAATTGTCCTGATATATCCGATGTATATCACATGCAGCGGTTATTGGAGAGTCTTGGGTGTAAGGTAGAAAGAGAAGGGACGCTTGTGCGGGTAGATACAAGATGTCTGAGGGAGTGTGATATGCCGGCTGATTCCGTGGGGGTGATGCGCTCTTCGATCATGCTCCTGGGCGCCCTGCTTGCCCGGACCGGCAGAGTCTGCATGGAATACCCGGGCGGTTGCGTGATCGGTGCCAGACCTATCGATCTGCATCTGCAGTCACTGCGAAGGATGGGGGTTGTGATCGAACAGCGGGAAAAGGGATTTTCTGCCGAGGCAGCAAGACTGACGGGGGCGGTATTGAATCTGCCTTTTGTCAGCGTAGGGGTGACGGAGAATCTGCTTCTGGCAGCGGTTTTGGCAAAAGGCGTGACCGTGATCAAGCCGGCGGCAAGAGAGCCGGAAATACAGGCGCTGTGTGATTTCCTGAGAATGGCAGGAGCCAGAATCGAGGGGAAAGGCAGTGGCTGTCTGGTTGTTCACGGGGTAGAGAGACTTGTTCCGGTCAGATATCATATTCCTGCCGACAGAATCGTTGCCGGCACTTATATGTGTGCCTGTATGTGTACGGGAGGCAGTGTTTTTCTGAAAGATGCGCCGGCAGGGGATATGAAACGTGTGTTGGACCATGCCTGCAGACTGGGGGCCATGGTGGAGTGTGCGCCGGATGGCGTTCTGGTAAAAGGCAGGGCGTGTGAAAGTATGCCGTGTGTGCTGCGGACCGGATGTTATCCGGATTTCCCTACGGATATGCAGTCGCCCTTTATGGTGGTGATGACAGTGTGTGGAAAAACGGGACGGATTGAAGAGAACGTATTCGAGAATCGCTTTCGGATCGTGCCGGAGCTTGAGAAAATGGGTGCGGAGATCAGTATCGCGGGCAATACGGCGTATGTGAACGGCAGCAGAAGGCTGCATGGTGCGGTCGTCCAGGCACAGGAACTGCGGGGCGGGGCGGCGCTCGTCGTCGCAGCGCTTGCGGCGCAGGGGACCAGCATTGTGACCAACCGTCACTACATCGACAGAGGATATGAAGATATTGTTTTACATCTGCGGGAACTGGGAGCGGATATAGAACTGGCATGAGGTTTATGGATGAGTAACAAGAAAGCGGTCAAAAAAGTAAAGAAAAGGAATCCGAATCTGCGTCTTGTGAAAAATGACGACATAAAACCGGAGAGCGGTAAAAGCGGACAGAAGGAAAAAGTAAGGTTTGACAAAACGAAAAGAAGGATGATTCTGTCCGCTGTTCTGCTTTCCATATTGACTTTTCTGATCGCGGCCTATATTTATATCATTAACAATTATACGGTTACGACAGTGCATGTAGAAGGAAATATTCATTATACCAATGAAGAGATTATGGAGATGGTGATGGGTGGCATCTATGGGGATAATTCTCTGATCCTTTCTCTCAGGTACAGGGATAAAGGCATAGAAAATATTCCTTTTATCGAGATGATGGATGTGAATATTGAGGCGAAGGATACGATCAGGATCACGGTTTACGAGAAAGCGCTTGCGGGGTATGTGGCCTATCTGGGGCGCTATGTGTACTTTGACAAGGATGGCATTGTAGTGGAGACTTCCATGGAAAAGACGGAAGGCGTTCCCCAGGTTACCGGGCTTAAGTTTGACTATGTGGTCCTGCATGAAACACTGCCGGTGGAAAAACCGGAGGTATTTGCGGAAATCCTTAATATTACGCAGCAGCTGGACAAGTATTCCATGTCGGCGGACAAGATCTATTTCGATTCGGATTATCAGATCACGCTGCTGTTCGGAGACGCGAGGGTAGCGCTTGGAAACGATATATATATTGAAGAAAAGATTATGAAACTGCAGTATATCCTGCCGGATCTTATGGGAAAAAGCGGCGTGCTGGATATGAGGGAATACAGTGAGGATACCAGATCTTACAGTTTTGAGCAGGATTAAAGCATAACATTAAAAATGTAATACAAAAATTGTGACAGTAAAATTAAGATAGAGAAAAACGATAAGTTTTAGAATGAAATTCGACAAGAGGTTTTAAGCCTCTGCCGAATTTCTTTTTTTATTGAAATAGCAGAGAAAAAGAGAGCGTGCAGAGTGCAAAAACTCTGACACGCTTATTTTTTTACAACGAAAGAGAGGTAAACACAATGAAAAGTTTTGAAATGAGATTAAAGGTTGATGAAATTCGCCGCAGGGAAACGACAGAGAGGACTTATCAAGCAGAAATCAAATTAACGGACAATACGGACTTTTCCGAAATAGTTGAGTTTCTGGAAGATATTAAAAAGATTTGGAAAAAAGGCACGGCTGCTATCAAGGCAGGATTTTATATGGAGCTGGAAGTTATAGAGGCAGTATACCAGAACTGGGGAGAGCCAGAAAAAGACCTAATTCAGAAATCCTTTAATCGCTGGGTATCAGTACCGACACATGAGCAGGACGGCGAGGGGATTTATTTAAGACCAGATACAAGGTATACGGACGAATGTAGAGATATGTATTTAACAAAAGATACCTTAAAAGATTTGGCTTTCACATTACGCTAATTATTTGATAAGGGCGGCGAGAGCCGCCCGCATAGAAAGGAGCGGGGACAATGGCAAGGAGATACAAGAGATTGCGCTATGAGGACAGACGGACAATAGAAAAGATGCTTAAGGCTGGCGACAGCATAGTAGAGATTGCGGCAGCAGTAGGAACGCACAGAGATACGATTTACAAGGAAATTAAGCGCAGCGGCACGGACGAGCTGACATATACAGCCGACGTAGCGCAGGCGACATTATAAGCCCAGAGAGGCAACGAAAGAGAGGTAAACACAATGGCACGCACAAAGGTAGTACCGACAGAGGGGCTATTAAGTGATTTGGAGTATACCAGCGTAATAGTAAGTTACTCAAACGGGATAGACAGCACGGGGGCGCTTTACTGGGCGGTTAAGAACTTCCCTAAAGAAAAGATATATCTGCTTTATTGTGATACTGGCTGCGAGTATCCAGAAAACGTAGCACTGTTTTACAAGGTGGCGGCGTTCATGGGAGTTAAGCCCGTTCTGTTATCAGATACCAGAGGATTTTTAGGGCTGCTGCTGAATGAGCGGCTTAAGTTTCCAGATATGAAAAATAGATGGTGTACGGCTTATCTGAAAACGGCGGTAACTGATAAATGGATAAGACAGCATAGGCAGCAGTTAGGCGCAAAGTGCTTATTTGTATCTGGGGAGCGCAGGGACGAAAGCACGGGGCGGGCAAAGCTGCCAGAGCTGGAATATCACAGCACGACGCTTAAGACAAAGCGGGTAGCAGATTTTACGTGCCATTGGTATAGACCTTGCCTAGATTATGAAAAAGGCAAAATGTTTGAGCAGGGCAGGGAGCTTAAGCTAGAGCCGCACCCGTGCTATGAATACGTCGGTAGGTGTAGCTGTATGTTTTGTATGTTTATGCCAGAGCGCCACGCCGCAGAGAATATGAAGAGATACCCAGAAATGGCGGCAGAGTATGTACGGGCAGAAATGAAGATACAGCACACATGGAAAAAGGCAAAGAGCCTGCAAAGCGTTTTCAATGAATGTATGGATATAGACGACATAGACGAGGACATACAACAGGAGTTTAGGCAATTAAGCCTATTTGATAAATAGGCGGCGCTGCCGCCATTAAGCGCCCTTAATTCAGTGGGAGAATACCGCAGCCGGGCATACAGCGGGGGCGCTGGTTCGATTCCAGCAGGGCGTATTTGTAGCAGGCATGGCGAGCCTGCGGCAGATGCAGCAGGCGAATAGCTGTTATCTGTATACCGTAGAAAAATAGCAGCGGTCATACCAGCTAGAGAGTATGTGGACGGTCAACAGGTTTTTAAGCAGCTTTTTTAAGGTGAAAAAGCGCCCATACGGTAAATATACGCCAGAACAGGAGAGCGGCAGCAGTGAAGAGACAGAGAGCGCCGCCCGGAGGGAGAGCTTAAGGGATTTGGCAAGGCAGGGAATATATCACGGCAGCGGCAGCAGGCATACCGACAGCTGCCGCTAAAGAAAAGAGGACAGCAGGAAATGAGGGTAGAGCTGATAGACGTAGACGGTCACAGGTTCCCTAATCTGCCGCTTATGAAAATATCGGCATACCACAAAAGCCGGGGCGATAGCGTAGGCTGGCATAACCCGCTTACAGCATGGCTTAACCCGCCAGACCGGGTATACATGAGCAAAGTATTTACCTTTACGCCAGATTACCAGCACCCGGTAAATGCGCAGGAGATCATAAGAGGCGGTACAGGGTACAGTTACCCGGACGGAGGCGCAGAGCTGCCGGAAGAGATAGAACACATATACCCAGACTATTCTATTTATTTTGAGAAGATACCAGAGGTAAAAGAAACAGCCTACGGATTCCTTACAAGAGGCTGTCCCAGAGGGTGCGACTTTTGCATAGTGGGGCAGAAAGAGGGACGGGCTGCAAAGAAAGTGGCTGATCTTTCGGAGTTCTGGCGCGGACAGAAAAACATAGTGCTTTTAGATGCTAACCTGTTTGCCTGTAAAGAGTGGAGAGGCTTAAGCGATCAGCTGAATATCAGATGCCGGAAAAGTGAGGGCATGGCATGGACGGAAACGACGAGGAACGCAGCGCACTTATACACGAATATTACCAGATATACAGAGCATTACAGAAGAGGCACAGCTTAAGAGAGCATAGCCATTTTGATATATACGGCAATAACCTTATTGAAATCTGGGAGTATGAGGGAGAGAGACGCGGGCGCTGTATCTGCAAAGTAAAAGAAGAAACAGAAACAGCCTGCTATAAGCGGGCAATAGAAATACTGATAAGTTATGGCGGGAAAGGAGATCACGCAAAGTATGAGCAAAAAGCGGAACAAAGGGCAGGATAAAAAGCCGGACTTTCTGGCAGACCTTAACGCAGATATTCTGGACGATCTGACGGAAAAGGGCAGGATAAGCAACGCGGCAGGGCTGGCAGGGGAGCTTACGCAGCTGGAAGAGGTAACGGACATATGCGGGCTGCGGTTCAACGGCTATCTGGCAAAGATCGAGACGAAAAGACCGAGCGGCATTATTGACGAGGTAATAGTAGCCTTTACAGAGACAGCAGTAGACCGGGGAAAGACCGGGGACGGGCTGCGGCTTGAAAATTATTTCCTGCCGGGCAGCAGGCTTTTAATATCCGGGCGGCAGCAGGCGCTTAAAGATTTTAAGAGCGGTAAAGTGCTGGTATTCATTCTGGCAGAATACATAGGCTTAAGCCCTAAAGCAATGCTGCAAAATGACATAGCGCTTGTGGGCGAGCTGAAATATAAGCCGACATACCGGGAAACGCCGAGGGGGAAACGCATTTCAGACATTTTCGTAGAGGTAAAAAACGTGCTTACAGGGACAAGCTGCTATATTCCCTGTATCTGCTGGCAGGAGAACGCGGACGAGGTAGCAGGCTGGCTGCCGGGTGATAAGGTTAAGCTGCTGGGAAGATGCCAGAGCCGGGAATACCTTAAGCAGACAGAAAAGGAAATAAGGACGGTTTACGAGATTTCAGTAAGTTTCATTAAACGGACAGGAGAGGCAGGAAATGAGATCAAAAACAATCACAAATAGCAAAGGCGAACCGCAGGCGACGCGTATAGAAATACCGATAGAGGGCGCAGGCGGCGCACTGGGTATGCAGGCGGTTAAAAATCTAACTTTACTTATTGACAGGCTTAAGTATACAAAAACAGAGTTTGACGTATTCCAGCATTATTACACGATCTGCGGCTATATACAATGCTGCCGGGACTGCGGATTTTTAACAGGCGATAGCCCGGCTGACATGATGAAAATAGCAGAGCATCTGGTAGACAATGAACTTATCAGAGTACGGGCAGAGGGGAAAGGCGGGCAGGAATGAGGATGGTATACATATGCAGCCCGTACAGGGCAAAGGACGGCGCGGAGCTTGACAGGCACATAGAGTATGCACAGGCGCTTACAAAGCAGGCGATAGAGGCGGGCTTAGCGCCGATCACGCCGCATTTATACATGACACAATGCTTAAATGAGGACAAGCCGCAGGAACGGGCGGCAGGAATGGCAGCAGGCTTAGCACTGCTGGAAAAATGCGATTTTGTGATCGCGGGCGTTAAGTATGGGATAAGCGAGGGCATGAGCCGGGAAATACAGACGGCGGACGCACTGGGGATTGAGGTAGTAAATGCAGATAAGCTGCGTTATTACATGGAGTGCAAGGAGCGGCAGAGACAGGCGGCTATAAAGCGATATGCGCACTTCCACGCCTGCGATTTCTGCAAAGGCAGGCACTTTCATACCTGTGCATTATTTTACTGCAAAGAGTCTTGCAGACAGGCTTATGAGTATGCGGAAACGCATTTTACAAGTGGATAAAATGAAAAGCCCCTACGGTACGGGAATACCATAGGGGCTAAGCTATACAGCTTTTTACAACCTATATCCAGTATATCACTGTATGGCGAAATGTCAAGTAATACGCGGGCGCAAGCCCGTTTTACCACTTGATAAAACTATTAGCTTTCCGACCAGATAGACCTAAAAGGAGTAAAAAAGATATGCCATACATTGAGAGGATAACAAGGGCGGGTAAGACCATAGAGGTAGAGCGCTATTTTACAAGCAGATATAAAAAGCAGGGGATAAAGAGGGGAGATAAGGTTAAGCCCACCACAGAGCAGCAGCAAAAGATTAACACAAGGCAGGCAGAAAGAAAGTTAAGGATTCTGATAAATGCTAACTACGGCTACGGGGACTATCATTTAGTGCTGGACTACATACGAAAGAAAGGGGAGCCACCACGGACAAAAGAGCAGATGCGGCAGGACATGGATACATTTCTAAGGGAGTGCCGGAAAGAGTATAAAAAGGCTGGGTTAGAGTTTAAGTATATTCATGTTATGGAGATCGGGGACAAGGGAGCCAGGCATCACCACTTAGTTATAAACCAGATAGACACAAAGATATTGCAGCAGTGCTGGTACAAGGCATATGAGGGGCATAACCGGGTAAAAGTCTTTCCTCTGGACGACAGCGGCAATTATGCTGATCTGGCGGCTTATCTGATTAAGTACACAGACAAGCACAGGAAAGAAGAGGACGGGGCGCTACAGGGTAAGCGCTGGAATAGCAGCAAGAACCTTGTAAGACCAGTGCCGGAAATACGGATAATTTCAGATCGGCAATGGTTCAAGGCAGAGCCGAGGGCAATAAAGGGATATTACGTTGACAAGGACAGCATAAGCAAGGGAGTACATAGCCCGGAATATTACGGCTACGGGTATTTCAGATATACATTAGTCAAATTAGAGGGAGAGGGGGGATAAGATGCAGTATGTACGGATTGTGGTAATAGTCGTGGGCGTGGTGCTTTTGGTACTGGCGGGCGCGGTAATGTGCCTGGCAGCAGTGGCTATAGCACATGCCAGCGAGGATATGAAGAACTGGGAATACTGGAACGGCATAGACGACAGAAAGGGGCGCAGGAAATGAGGCAGAGGCTAAAGCACTGGTTATTTCAGAGGGGCAAGAACTGTAAGCACTGCTGCCTATGGTGTGAGTATTTCAATATATGCAGCTGGGACATGGCAGGCAGGAAAGAGAGAAAGAAAATGAAGATATTTTACCCAGAATACATGGAGAGACACAGACCGAAAACGCCGCGCTGTATCTGCGAAAATGAAATTAAAAGACAGCTGGGAATAGCAAGCCCGTCTCTTTACTGGATTGTGGCAGCAGGTGGCAAAGGAGAAAAGGCGGCAAAAGAGCTGGAAGAGTACAGCAGGAAAACAGAACGGTATTTATGCTACAAAAGGCGGTTAAGCAAGGAACGCTGGAAAGCATTGTACAGGGAATACAGGAAAGAGAGGCGAGGGCATGAGAAACTTTAGGCTGGACGACGAGAGCGGGCAACAAGAGGCGCTATTTAGCTGGGCGGGGTATCAGCTGGGACGTATGCCGGAATTGGAATATATGTACCATGTACCAAACGGCGGCAAGCGTGATGCGGCGACAGCAACGGCGCTAAAGAGGCAGGGAGTAAAGGCAGGCGTGCCGGATATTCATTTACCAGTAGCGCGGGGAGAGTACCACGGGCTGTACATAGAGCTTAAGGCTGGGAAGAATACCACAACGGCAAAGCAGAAAGGCTGGTTAAGTTTCCTGCGGCAGCAGGGATATTTTACAGCAGTATGTTACGGCTGGCAGACGGCAGCAGAGCTGATAGAAAAGTATCTGCTGCATATAGCAGAGCTGGGAGAGGCAGGGCAGATATGGAGACAATGACAGCGCAGCAGGCTATAGAAAAATTGGAAAAGTACAAAACGGCGGCAGAATTTGCAGAAAACAACATATACGATACAGAGCTACACAACGCCTGTATTTCTGCACTTAATAAGCAGTCACCGAAAACGCCGAGAAAAACAACCATTTTCGAGGGAGAGCAGGCAGAAATTGTGAAAACTAAAGGTTTGATAAATTTTGAAACATACAAATGTCCTGTATGTAACTGGATTGTGGTAAAAAAAAGCGTTTTGGGCGAAAGAATAAAGAATTTCTGCGAGAACTGCGGGCAGGCATTGGAAACAGAGATCACAAAAGAATAGAGCATATTAAGCAGCTGCGCCCAGAGGCGGCGCAAGAAAGAGAGGCAGAGAATGAAAGTTATAAGTTTGTTGAATTTAAAAGGCGGGGTAGCAAAGACCTTTACAGCGGTAAATATGGCATATGAGCTGTACCGCAGGGGCTATAAGGTACTGCTGCTGGATAACGACAAGCAAGGGAATTTAAGCAAGGCATACGGTAGATATGATGCGGAGAGCGTAGCGCCGATCACGAAACTGCTTTCCGGGGAATGGCAGGCGGCAGCAGAGCTGATACAGCGGACAGATTACGAGGGGATAGACATTGTTTCTGCGAATATGTCACTTATGGGCGCTACATGGCAGCTGACGACGGAAGAGACAGGAAACCAGATAGAACGGTATAAGCGGCTGGCGCAGTTGGACGCAGTGGGCGCTTATTACGATTACTGCATTATTGACAACCCGCCAGACATTGGGCTTAACGTGGTAAATGCGCTGACGATCACGGACGAGGTTATAGTACCCGTAAAAATAGACGAGTGGGCGTTAGAGGGCTTAGACATTCTGGCAGATCAGATAGAGGACGCAAGGCAGTTTAACCCGGCGCTGCGTCTGCTGGGCGTTCTGGTTACGGCATATCAGAATACGGACGGAGAGGCAGCCGGGTGGGAGTGGTTAGAGGCAGAAAAAGAAAGCTATTCTTTACTGGGCGTTATCAGATATTCCGGGAAAGTGGCAGAGAGTACGTTTTTATTCAAGCCGATTTATGAGTATAGCCCGTGCTGCGGAGCTGCGCAGGATTATAAGAAATTCGTAACCAGATACACAGGGAAAGCGAGGTAAGGCATGATGGTATACGAGGCGGTTATTAGTATATTTCTATTTCTGCATAGATTGAAAAGAAATATACGGAATTTATCAGAGCGCGAGTTTGAGAAAATGCTTTACAGCAATGATTTGACCTATAACCAGAAAATATATTTGATTTACTTTAGATACATTTAGGGAAAGCGAGGTAAGGAACATGGGAAAGGCAAAATTTGGTATTACGGATATTATGAACGCGAAAAGCAGGGCGGCAGGCATAGGCAATGTAAGCGAGTATACGGAAATCTGGTTAAGCCCGTATGACGTAAAGCCCTCTGAAAGCAATTTCTATTCACAGGAGAACATAGAAGAGCTGGCAGACAGTTTTTTAACCGTAGGGCAGCAGCAGCCCACGGTATTAGGCAGGGTAAACGGCGAATTTAAGATTGTGAGCGGACACCGCAGGAACCTTGCAAACATTCTGAACATTGAGCGGGGGCATGAGGAATTTAAGAAAGTGCGGTATCTGTACAAGGATATGTCCGGGGCAATGTTTGAATTGTCTTTGCTGATCGGCAACGCATATAACAGGGAGCTTACGGCGTGGGAGAAAACCCAGCAGGCGCAGCGGTTGAAAGATGCACTTTTAAGGGCGAAAGACGAGGACGGGTTAGAGATCGCGGGAAAGCTGCGGGACGTTATAGCCGAGCTGATGAACGAAAGCCCCACAAACATAGCCCGCATGGATAGCATTAACAACAATGCCACGCCGGAGATCAAGGAAGAATTTGCAAAGGGGAATATAGGAGTTACGACAGCTTACGAGGCTGCAAAGCTGCCGCCAGAAGAGCAGAAAGCCATAGCAGAAAAGGCGGCAGCAGGCGAGAGCATACGGGCAAAGGAAATAGCGGCAAAGGTGGCAGAGAAAAAGGCGGGCGACAGCTACGAAACGCCGCACCCGGAAAGCATAACTTCTTTGTGCTATTCCTGCAAACGGTATAAGGACTGCAACGTAAAAACAGGGACTTGTGAAAAGTGCGATCAGTACATAAACAAGGCAGAGGCAGAGAAAACGGACGAGCAGCGTTATAGCGAAGAGCAGGACAAAATAGACCGGGACACAAAGAAGAAATTGCAGGAACGGGCAGACCGGGAGAAAATGGAAAAACTGCCGAGCGACGGGAAAGCAGATCATAAAACGCATGATATAAAAATAGCCTCTTCTTACTACGAGGATATTATAAGCGGAAAGAAAAAGTTTGAGCTGCGGAAAAATGACAGAGGGTACAAGGTGGGCGACAGCCTTAAAATGCTGGAATTTGCAGACGGAAAGCATACAGGGCGCACGATTGATGCAGATATTATTTATATGCTGGAAGATTATACAGGGCTGGAAGAGGGTTATTGTATTCTGGGGATTGATGTAACCGCGCACAGCGGGCAAATGTCCGAAACGGACACGGGGGGGGGCAGACCAACTGCCGGGACAAATGAGCATTGACGATTACCAGATAGGACAGGCGGCAGCACTGGAAAGAGGGGCAGGCAATGAACAGGCGGCAGCGGAAAAAGAAGAGTGAGCAGCAAATAACGGTATTCATAGGCTGCGACAAGGTAGCGAAAGCCGAGGACTACCGAAAAATGAAAGAAAGCATAGAGTACCAGCTTAGAGCGGGCAGCGCAGTATTGCTGCCTGCCTATCTGCATGTCGAGGCGATCATACAGCAGCCGGGCAGCAGGCGTATTGTGATAAAGCAGGAAAGAGAGGCAAAGGGCATGAGGGAGATAGTTTTAGAAATTCCCGTAGAGTATGCGGACGGAACGGAAGAAAAGATTTATATAAAGGCGCATGTGGGCTGGGATTTGGGAAACGGAGCCAGTATTACTACAGTAAATGCACCGAGAATATTAAGCGATAAAGAAAGGGGAGAAATGGGAATATGAATTACAGGCAATGGAAAAAGAGGTATAAAAAACTGCATGGAGAAAACCCGCCTTTACAGCTGGATAAGCGCAAGCAGCGCAGGCTTGCGAAAAAGGCAGTTAAGACTATAAGCCGCGTGGACTTTGCAACGGCAGCTACAAGAGCGGCAGAGGCAATCACAAACGCTTTTGCATCTATAATGCGGTTTGCAGCCGGGGGTTTTGATTCAGCGGGGACGATATGCAGGAATGTAGCGGACAATATACAGCCGTTGGAGATTAAAGGGCGTATATTCAGCTGGAAAGTGAGGGAATACGGCAGCAGTCATTATGCAGTGTATGAAATAAACGCGCTGGGCGGCGCTGACGAGCTTAGAGCGATCACACACAGCCAGAGGGCAGCAGAAAAGATAGCGGAGATCATGGAAAGCGATCATTTAGAGTATTTAAGGCGTGTAAGCCCGGAAAAGATAGGGCGCAGGAATGTAGCGGCAGACAGCCTGCGGGCAGCAGTCATTACGGCGTATGAAAGCGGGGTGTTTGAATGAAAAATGCTAATTGGATATATGAATCAGTTTTCCCGGAAAATGAGGAAATGTTTAAGAAAATCGAGGCGGCATTAGGTTTTAAATTATTTTTCTGGCAAAAGGCTTATATTATTACGGGGCAATTTAGGCGGTATGGAAAAACTACAGCAGAAATCTTAAAAGAGCTGCTGGACGTAGCAGGAACGCCGATAGACTACACAAAAAGACCGTCAAGCAGCAGAGAAGATTTTTATAGACGGGAAACAAGGGAAATACAAGAGCGGCTGCATAAAGCAGGAATTAAAACAAGGGTAATTTTTTGGAGTGCCAGGGATAAAAGGGCGTATGCAGACGTACAGCAAAGGAGATACCGGGAATGATAAAGTTTATGGACGAGATCACAGAGGTGCTTACAGGGGCAGTAAGGACGTATATGGAATGGGCGGGAGAAATAGCAATATACATACTGGGGCTGCTGGCAAAGGGGCTTATTCTTCTTTCTACGCCTGTATGGATATTGCCGTATATACTGATACGGGATATTCTGCGGGACAATAACGGCGGGAAATGTGAAAAGCCGGATTGTGACAGCTGCCCGTTTCCACCATGCCAGAAAGGAGAGGGCGAACAGTGACGGATTTTTTATTGACAGTCATAATTATTTTGCTGCTGGCAATATTCGGACGGATTGACAGCGGATTCAAAGAAAGGAGTAGAAAAGATGCAGGAAACAGAAACTAAGGCAGCAGGCGCAGAGATCGTGGCAGGGGGAGAGGAAACAGGCGAAAGCCGGGTAGCACTTCCCGCCTCTGAATTTGAAGAGCTGATACAGAAAGCGGCAAGGGCAGCAGTGCGGGAGTACAGAAAGCAGGAAGAAAAGGAAAAGCGGCAGAACAAATACCATAATACTTTCACGCTTATGAAATGTTACCGTGATGCAGTTTTCCATATCCAGAACGCAGTAAGCGACGGCGAGCAGTTAGAGCTTAAGGGAATGACAGAAGAGCAGCAGCGGGTATATCTGGAAAGCGTGAGACGCAGCCGTTTTAAAACGCTGATTATGACAGCACACATAGACACGGCAGTAGAAGAGATCGAGCGCAGGCGCAGGGCAGCAGGCAGAGAGGTAGAGTATAAAGCGTTTGAACTGTATTTCATGCAGGGCATGGAGTATGAGGAGATCGCAGAGAAACTGGAAACCGGGAAGAACACGCCGCGACGCTGGGTGACAGCGATCATAAACGAATTATCTGTACTGTTATGGGGCATTGATGAAGAACGGGCGAGGCTGTAGCAGCAGCCGGGCTGGTAATATCGTGGTAAAATCGTGGTGTTTACATGGTATTTCAAAAGCTGTATAATGGTAACATAAAAAGAGTAGGCAATAGCTTAGCCGTGACGCGGCAGCAGTAGCCTACTCTTTTTTTATTTCTTTAGCCTCCACCCGGCGCATGAAATCTAGGGCGCTGGGTATTGCAGAAAGGAGCGGGGACAGTATGAAAGCATGGGCTAAGAGTTTTTATTTATCGCAGGCATGGGAGAATACCAGAGCCGCATACTTAATGTCGCAGGACTACATATGTGAGCGCTGCGGGGAGCCTGCAAAGGTGGCGCACCATAAGCGCTACTTAACCAGAGAGAATATTAACGACGCAGGCGTAACGCTAAGCTGGGACAACTTAGAGGCGTTGTGCCAGGACTGCCATAACAAAGAGCATCATAAACGCAAGCCGCGCCTGCGGTATAAGTTTGATGCAGCGGGCGGCATATCCCCCCTATCCGAAAATCAAAATTAAAGGGGGAAAATACCGAGGGGGATACCCTAAAATTACCCTCCGGGCGCGTGCATACGTGGTGTAGGGGGTGTGGTGGGGGCGATCTGGCAGCGGCAGCAGGCGGCGGGAAAGAGAGGTAGAGGGAATGGCTGCGCGGAAAAAGAAAAAAGAAAACCGTATCAAGGACGAGAAAAAAAGACTTAAGGAAATATTTGCAGAGCTTGAAGAAAATAAGCGAAATTTAGTAACGCCGCTGATAGAAAAGGCTGCTTTTATGAGTATAGAGCTTGACGACTTGCAGGAAACAATAGAGCAGGAGGGCTGGACGAGTGAGTACAAGAACGGTGAAAACCAGTACGGGACGAAAAAAAGCCCGGAGGCAGAGACTTACATAGCATTAAGCAAGAACTATGCGGCAGTCATTAAGCAGCTGACAGAATTAGTGCCAGCCGCAAAAAGAAAGGCAAGCAGGCTGGCTGCCCTGCGGGACGAGTAGGCGGCAGTGCTGCCCTATAAGAATTATATCTATGAGTACCACGCAAAAATAAAAAGCGGCGAGATCGTAGCGGGGAAATGGATAAAGGCAATTTACAAGATCATTGTAGACGGGCTGGAAAAACAGGAATATTTTTTCAATGCAAAGGCGGCAAATAAGGCGATCAAGTTTATTGAAAATTTCTGTCACCACAGCAAGGGGCGCAGTGACCTTATAAAGCTGGAACTATGGCAGAAAGCTATTATTTCTGTCATTTTTGGTATACAAGACGCAGAAAAAGTGCGCGTTTTCCGCGAAATTTTTATAGTTATCGGCAGAAAAAACGGCAAAAGTTTATTTGCCTCTGCCATTATCGCGTACATGGCATTTTTGGAGCCGGAATACGGGCAGGAAATTTATTGCTTAGCGCCTAAGTTAGATCAGGCGGCGCTGGTATATGACGGATTCCATAAAATGGTAAAGGCAGAGCCGGAGCTTTTGGAGCTGGCGCGGAAACGGCGCAGTGATATTTACATTGAGGAAACGGAAAGTTTTGTTAAGCCGATTGCCTTTAATGCAAGGAAGTCTGACGGATTTAACCCGCAGCTGGTAGTATGTGACGAAATGGCGGCATGGCGGGGCGACGCGGGGCTAAAGCAGTATGAGGTTATGAAGTCTGCTTTAGGCGCACGCACGCAGCCTATGATCTTAAGCATAAGCACGGCAGGGTATGAGAATGACGGCATATACGACGAGCTTATGAAACGCAGCACCAGCTTTTTAAAGGGAAACAGCAAAGAGCGCAGGCTTTTACCGTTTATCTACATGATAGACGACGTAGAGAAGTGGAATGACATAGAAGAACTTAAAAAAGCTAATCCGAATATGGGCGTTTCTGTAAAAGAGGGCTTTTTCATTGATGAAATAGCCGTAGCAGAGGGCAACTTAAGTAAGAAAGCAGAGTTTTTGTGTAAATACTGTAATATCAAGCAGAACAGCTCTATTGCATGGCTGGAATACACGACAGTAGACCGGGCAGGGGTAGAAAAAACCTTAGAGGATTTCCGGGACTGCTACGCGGTGGGCGGCATTGACCTTAGCCAGACTACGGACTTAACGGCGGCAAGCGTTGTGATCGAAAAAGGCGGCGTGCTGTATTCCTTTACACAGTTTTTCATGCCGAGAGATCGCGTAGAAAGCCTGCAAGCCACGGACGGCGTACCGTATGACATATTCGTAAAGAAAGGGCTGATAACCTTAAGCGGCGAAAATTACGTTGATTACCACGACGTTTATAACTGGTTTATTATGCTGCTGGAAGTATACGGAATAAGACCGCTGAAAATCGGATATGACAGATACAGCGCCCAGTACCTTGTAAACGATATGAAAAATTACGGATTCCACATGGACGACGTATGGCAGGGTGAGAACTTAACGCCAGTTATCCGGGAATTTGAGGGAATTATTAAAGACGGCAATTTCAAGATCGCGGATAACAGTTTACAAAAGACACATTTTTTAAATGTTGCGCTTAAGCACAACATGGAAACAAGGAAATTCAGACCTGTAAAAATAGAGCAGCGGGCGCATATTGACGGTTTTGTATCTGTCATTGATGCAATGACGGTACGGCAGAAATACTGGGAAGAGTGCGGCGAGCTGCTGAAAAATGCCGCACAGAAAGGAGAGTAAGCGGAGTGAAATTTTTTGATTATTTATTCCACGGGAAAAAGCTGCAAGTGATAGACAGCTATTTTAAAATGCTGAACGGCTACAGCCCGACGTTTACGAGCTTTAACGGCGGCGTATACGAAATGGATTTGACGCGGGTAGCGATCAACAGTTTTGCCACACATTGCAGCAAGCTAAAGCCGGAGATCGAGGGCAGCGCCCTAAAGCATCTGGAAAGGGTATTGCAGTATAAACCTAACTATTTCATGGACACAACGAAATTTATAAAGCGTCTGGCGACGATCTTAGCGGTAGAACATACCGCTTTTATTGTGCCTATCGAGGACGAGGCAGGGAACCTGTGCGGCTTTTATCCCCTGCGGGCGCAACGCTGCGAAGTGGTAGAGGCTGCCGGGCGGGTGTATCTGCGGTATCTTTTTGCAAACGGGGAGTATGGGGCGATTGAGTTTGAAAAAGTCGGCATAATGACTGATTTTGAATACAGCGACGACCTTTTCGGAGAGGATAACAGCACGCTTAAGCCCACAATGCAGCTGATACATACCCAGAATGAGGGAATTATTAACGCCGTGAAAAATTCAGCAAGTATACGTTTCATGGCAAAAATAGCAAATATGCTAAAGCCGGAGGATATAAAGGCAGAGCGGCAGAGGTTTACAGAGGACAATTTAAGCGCTGATAACAAAAGCGGAATGATTCTTTATGATAACAAGTTTACTGATGTGAAACAGGTAGAAAGCAAGCCGTATACACCAAACGCGCTGCAAATGCAGCAGATACAGGATAATGTATGTACGCATTTTGGTACAAACATGGATATTCTGCAAAATAAGTTTGACGAGGAAACGTGGAACGCATATTACGAGGGGAAAATAGAACCTTTTGCAATCCAGCTTTCGCTTGTCATGTCAAACATGGCATTTTCACAGCGGGAGCTTGCACACGGGAACGCGATCACGTTTTCCGCAAACCGCCTGCAATATGCCAGCAATGCTACAAAACTGCAAGTAAGCACACAGCTTTTTGACCGGGCGCTGCTTAACCGTAACGGCGTAATGGATATATGGAACATGCCGCACGTAGAGGACGGCGAAAAGTATTACATACGCAAAGAATACACGGAAGTAAGCCAGCTGGGGAAAAGCGAGGAAAAGCAGCAGATCATCATACAGCAGATGCCGCAGCCGGGGCAGCAGGCAGCAGGGACGGAGCCGGGGGAAGAGCCAGCGCCGGACGATAAGGGACAGAAAGAGGGTGTAACAGATGCCGGTCAAGCAGGACAGGGAGTATAGGACGCTGGCAGCGCCATTGTCGGCGCAGGCGGCGGCAAAGCGGATAGAGACGGATTTTTACGTTGAGGGCTACGCGACGACGTTTGAAAGCCCGTATCTGCTTTACGAGATCGAGGGTACAAAGTTTTACGAAAGAATAGACGCGCACGCGCTGGACGGGGCAGACATGAGCGACGTAATTATGCAGTATGACCATGAGGGGCGCGTATTTGCCAGACAGTCTAACGGTTCCCTTATTCTGATACCAGACCATAAGGGGCTTTTGATTGCAGCCGATTTAGGCAGGACGGACTTAGCGCGGGGACTGTATCAGGACATACAGCAGGGAATGATAACTAAAATGTCGTGGGCTTTCACCGTGAAAACGGACAGTTACGACAGGGCAACGCATACAAGGACAATATTAGAGATCAAAAAAGTTTATGATGTATCAGCCGTGAGCATACCAGCAAACGGCGATACTGAAATAAGCGCCCGCAGTTTTGCACATAGGAGTTATGAGGCAGAGAGGCAGGAGCGGCTTTTACAGCGGGCGAGGCTACTAAAGATCAGAGCCAGTTTATAAAAACCAGAAAAGGAGATTGCAGGAAATGAACAGATTAAAGGAAATCGAGGCAAGGTTAGCCCAGATCAGGGGCGAGCTTACCACAAGGGCAGCAGAGCTGACAGAGGCAGAGATCACGGCGCTGGAAACAGAGGTAACGGCATTGCAGGAAGAGCGGGCAGCATTACAGGCGGCAGCGGAAAAGCGCAAGGCGTTACTGGAAAAGATCGCAAACGGCGAGCCTGTAGAGGGCGACGGGGGAGAGGCAGCGCCCGTAAATGTCCTGCGGAATTTCAAGCCGACAGATAACAGCGACGGCGACGGGGACAAATACGGCAGCATGGCATACAGAAAGGCGTTTATGCAGTATGTCTGCCGTGGCGCGAAAATCCCGGCAGAGTACCGGGCAGACGCAGTAAGCAAGACCACGGACGTAGGCGCGGTTATTCCTACAACCGTGCTGAACCAGATCGTAGAAAAGCTGGAAAGCACGGGCATGATCTTAGCCCTTGTCACCAGAACGGCGTACAAGGGCGGCGTGAGTATTCCCGTTTCAACGGTAAAGCCCGTGGCTACATGGGTGAATGAGGGGGCAGGCAGCGACAAGCAGAAAAAGGACATCAAGAAAGACGGCATGATTACTTTTGCATACCATAAGCTGCGCTGCGCGGTAGCCGTATCTCTGGAAGTTGACACAATGGCAATGAGCGCTTTTGAGACGCTGCTTATCAACAATATTGTTGAGGCAATGACAAAGGCGATTGAACAGGCGATCATTGACGGCGACGGGACAGGGAAACCGAAAGGAATTTTGCAGGAGACACCCGCAGACGGGCAGACAATCGACAGCGCCGCGCCCGCCTATGCTGATCTGATTAACGCAGAGGCGGCGTTACCGCAGGCATACGAAAACGGGGCGGTATGGTGCATGAGCAAAAAGACGTTCATGCAGTATTACGGGCTGACAGATACAAACGGACAGCCGATCGGCAGGGTAAATTACGGGATTGCCGGAAAGCCGGAGCGGACGCTTTTAGGCAGACCTGTAGTATGCTGCGACTATGTAACAAGCTATGCGGCAATGCTGGCAGCAGGCAAGGCTTTTGCTTTCCTCTTCAATTTCAAGGACTATGTGCTGAATACCAATTACGCTATGGGTGTAAAGCGGTATGAGGACAACGACACAGACGACACCGTAACAAAGGGTATCATGCTGGCAGACGGCAAGGTAGTTGATAAAAACAGTCTGGTAGTTATTCAGAAATTGAAAGCGGCATAAGCCGGAGATCAATAAGGCGGCTGGCGTTTCCTGCGCTGGCTGCCGGAAAGGTGGAACCATGAAAGGATATTTAGACGTAAAAGAGCTGGAAAGCTATAAAAAGGCTGATATTCAAAAGCTGGCGCGTGATTTGGGTGTAAGCGACGCGGGGACAATCAAGGAGATTGCCGCCAGATGCGCGGCTGTAGAGATCGAGACAGGGGCGGGGGAGCCGCCCGCAGAACCGGGAAAGGCAGCCGGAGAGCAGGCAGAGGAAAGAACCGGGCAGCAGACCGGGGACGGAGCGGCAGAACAGGCAGGAGAGGCAGAGACAGACGGGCAGCAGACCGGGAGCGGGGCGGGAGACACCGCAGGAGCGCCCCAGACGGGGCAGGAGACGGCAGAAAAGGACAAGGCGGCAGAGATCACCAGAGACACCGAAAAGGCGCAGGAAGAGGCAGGAAAAGCGGCAGGCGGGGTAAAGGTGGAAGTAGTAGCCAGATACTTAGATCAGCAGTTTAACCAGATCAAAGAGGCTGGGGAAGTCTTTACAGTAGACCGTGAGCGGGCAGCAGTGCTGGTGCATGAAAAAGTTGTAAAGATCAGAGAGTAAGCGCGGCGGGGCTGCGGTAAAGAAAGCGGGTGCATGGTATGGCGGCAGATGCCACCACATTAACAGAGAAAATGCGGGCGGCGCTGCGTATCAGCAGCACAAGCGCAAAGATTACAGAAGAAATAGAAGACTGTATAGGAGCCTGTAAAGCTGATCTTAGAAACGACGGCGTAAAAGTCATTGACGAGAGCGACAAGCTGATTATACGGGCAATAACGCTGTACTGCAAGGCAGAATTTGGGTACAACGGGAAAGCGGAGAATTTCAGACAGTCTTATGATCTGCTTAAGGCGCGGCTTTCCATGTCAAAGGAATATAACACAGCGCCGCCCATGTCCGAAACGGACACCGCAGGCGGGGAAAGCGGGGCGCAAAATGGCTGAATGGGTAGACGAGATTATATTTGTAAAAGAGACAGCGCCAGCGGACGGTAGCAGGGTAGACGGCGACGGGTTCCCGGTGCAGCAGGAAGAGGAAAAGCGTATTATTTTCTGCAATAAGAAATCTGTAGGCTACTCTGAATATTTTAAGAGCCAGCAGACAGGGAAAGTGGTAGAGGCGAAATATGACGTACATAAGGCAGACTATGAGGGCGAGGACACCGTAGAGGATATGAGCGGGAAACGCTTTTTTGTGCTTAAGACCTACGACATAGACGACGACACAATAGAACTTACCCTAACTGATCTGCGGCATAAGGACAAGGGGGCGTAAGCGTGGCAGAGTTTAGCACAGTAGGCTTAGAGGACGTAATAGAGGCGTTCAGCAGGCGCGAACAGGCGACAGTAGAGGCAGTGCCAAAGATGCTACAGGCGGGCGCTGCCGTTCTGGTAGAGGCACAGCAGGAAGAGGCGCGGGCAATGGGGCTGAATGAAACGGGCGGTTTTGTGAAATCCATTAAGGCTACGGCAGTAAAAGGCGACAGCCGGGAAAAGCATATTGACGTTTTCCCACACGGCAGGGCTAAGCATGGAAACGACAGGAAAGGCGATAAAAGTAACGTGCGCTATGCGACAATCGGATTTGTGGCAGAATACGGGACAAGTAGCCAGGCAGCCCGCCCTTATATGACCGTGGCAAATGACAAGGCGCAAAGCAAGGTAGTAGAGGCGCAGCGGGAAGTATGGGAGCGAGAAAACAATGTGTAGCATAAAGGAAGTGATAGAAAGCGCCGGGCTGCCAGCAGAGAGGGGCGTATATACCGGGAAAAAGAAACCAGCCGCCTACTGTACTTTCCTGCGGCTGAATAAAGGCGCTGCGATAAGGGCAGACGATAAAAACAGCGGCGACAGGGAGCTATACAGGGTTACGCTTTTCTGTAAGGGAAATTTTGAAAAAAGTTTGGAGCTGCTTACAGAGAAAATGGAGGCAGCAGGCTTTTACATTAACAGCGTAGATACTGAACACTATGAGACAGAAACGGGGTACTGGCTTATCCCGGTAACAATCGAAATATTAAAGGAGTGAAAAACAATGACATTAGGACTGAAAGACCTTTTTTACGCGATCTGCACGGAAAAGGACGGCGTAGAAAGCTATGGGCTGCCTAAAAAGCTGGCAGAGGCTATGAGCGCCGATCTTTCCGTAAAAACAGCAACGGCTGACCTGTACGCAGACGACGCGATCAGCGAGAGCGTAAAGGAATTTATCAACGGCACGTTAAAGCTGGGCGTTAAAGACCTTACGCCGGAAGTGCTGGCAGACGTTCTGGGGCAAATGGTAGACCAGAATAAAGTTGTATGGGCTGGGGACGGCGACGAGCCGCCGTTTCTTGCTATCGGGTTCCGGGCGGCAAAGACCGGGGGAAGATTCCGCTATATCTGGCTGCTGAAATGTAAATTTGAGCTGCCGGGCGAGAAATACGAGACGAAAGGCGAAAGCATCAAGTTCAACACGCCGGACATTACCGCAACTTTCTATAAGCGGAAAAAAGACGGGAAATGGAAAGCGGATTTTGTGGGAACCGAGACAGAGACGGCAGCCAGCACATGGTTTACGGAAGTGCCGGAACCCGCAGAGCAGATACAGGGAGTATAAAAAGAATATGCGGAAAGGAGAGAGGCGCGGCGTGGCTGCGCCTTAAATTATGCCAATGAGTGCAGTAAAAGACGGCGGCTACGTTGTGACGCTGAAAGGGAAAGATTACAGACTGCTTTTTACCCTTAACGCGCTGGACGAGATTCAGACGAAATTTGGGGGATATGACAAGCTGAATGAGATTTTTAACCAGAGTAACCCGGACTGGGTAAAAGATACAAAATGGCTGCTTACCCTGCTTATCAATGAGGGGCTGCTGGAAGAGGACGAAAACGCAGAGATCATGGAAGAACAGAGAGTAGGGCGGCTGATTCACGTAGGAAATCTGGCAGAGGTACAGCGGGCTATTTATGCGTCGTTTGCAGCAGGGACGGCAGGCGACGGGGAAAGCACAGGGGGAACCGAAGAGGAAAGCGAAGAGGCGGGGGAAATGAAAGCCGGGCAGGAAAGTTAGACACTGCCCGGCTTTTATATATCGCAATGGTACTGCTGGGCTACAGGGAGCGCGAGGCGTGGAGAAAAACGCCTTACCAGATTGTAACCCTATTCAGATACCACAGGGAATATAACCCGCACATTTTCAGACAGGGGCAGGCGGCAGCAGAGCCGCAGGCAGCGGCACAGGACGACATAGACGTAGCACTAGGGGGCTTTTAATTTATGGCTGATAAAACAGAGAATATCAAAACCCGGCTTAGTTTTGACGGAGAGGCAGAGTATAAAGCAGCCTGCAAGGAAATTAACAGCACCCTTAAAGTGCTTAATTCTGAAATGAAACTTGTAACGGCTGAATACAGGGACAATGCCAACAGCGCGGAGGCGCTGAAAGCAAAGCAGGACGTTTTACAGAGGACTTATGACGAGCAGGCGAAAAAGGTAAAGGAAACCGAGCAGGCATTAGAGAAATGCAGGCAGGCGACAGGGGAAAACAGCGAAGAGAGTAAAAAGCTGGAAACACAGCTTAATTACCAGAGGGCGGCGCTGGTAAAGACAGAGCAGGAGTTGAATAAGACCGCAGACGAACTGGAAAAGGCAGAGAACGCAGCAGACGAACTGGGCGAAGAGATAGAGGAAAGCGGGCAGCAGGCAGAGGCAGCAGGCGGCAAATTCTCTGGATTGAGCGGTATTCTGGGCGGGCTGGGCGGCGTTATGGCAAAGGGCATAGCGGCAGTGGGAACGGCTGCGGCAGGCCAGCCATAGGCACAGCAGTAGTGGCGGGGCTGGGCTACGCAGTAAGCCAGGCAGACGAGGCGAAAGGCGCGTTAAATGATTTCTGCGCCGCGACGGGGACGGCAACGGACGAGGCAGACCAGTACAAGCAGGTTATGGAGAATATTTATAACGGCAATTATGGCGAGGGATTCGAGGACATAGCAGCGTCAATGGCGACAGTAAAGCAGCAGGCAGGGGACATGGGCGCGGACGAGCTGGAAAAAATGACCACAAACGCCTTAACCCTGCGAGATACGTTTGATATGGACGTTGCCGAGAGTACGAGGGCAGCCACACAGCTTATGCAGAAATTCGGTCTTTCTGGTGAAGAGGCTTATAACCTGATCGCGCAGGGGGCGCAGCAGGGGCTTAACCAGAACGGGGATTTGCTGGACGTTATCAACGAATACAGCAACCAGTATGCGCAGGCGGGGCTTAGCGCAGAGGATATGTTTAATTCCATTAAAAACGGCGCAGACACGGGAGTATGGAGCATTGACAAAATGGGCGACGCTTTCAAGGAATTTAACATAAGAATGAATGACGGCACGGCGGGGGAATACCTTACAAGTCTGGGGCTTAATGCGGACGAGCTGGTAGGGAAGTTTCAAGCCGGGGGCGACAGCGCAAAAGAGGCAATGAGCCAGATAAGCGAGGCGCTTAAGAACTGTGACGACGAGAGCCTACAGTATACGGCAGGCGTAGGGCTTATGGGTACTATGTGGGAAGACATGGGAGCGGATGCCTGCACAGCACTTATGGGCGTAGAGGGGGAAATAAGCAAGACCGTAGATGCAATGGGGCAGATCAACGCCGTGAAGTATGACACTTTCGGGGAGGCAATGCAGGGCGCGGGCAGGATTTTACAGACCAGCTTTATCATGCCGATCGGAGAGCAGGCGTTACCGATTTTCAGCCAGTTTGCAAATGAATTGCAGCAGGGCGCGGCTGATGCAGGCGGCGACATGGGAAAACTGGCGCAGAGTTTCGGGGACGCGCTGGGGAATATGGTAAGCGGGCTTTCTGAAATGTTGCCGCAGATTACGGGTTTTGCGGTAGAGCTTGTGAACGGGCTTGTAGGGGGCATTGTGGAGAGTGCGCCGACGATCATAAAAGCGGGTGTTGACATGATAACAGCGCTTGTGGACGGCATTGTAGAGGCAATACCGACACTGGCAGAAAGCGCCGCAGAGATCATTACTACACTGCTGGACGGCATTGTAGCGCTGATACCGAGCATAGCGGACGGGGCGGTACAGATCATAGCAGGGCTGGCAGACGGGCTGGGGCAGGCATTACCCGCACTTATACCGAGCGTTATAGAGGCAGTGCTTACAATCGTGGAAACACTTATAAACAATGTGCCTATGCTGATAGATGCAGCATTGCAGCTTGTTACCGGGCTGGCAGACGGAATTATAGCCGCGCTGCCAGTTATCATAGAGAGGCTGCCGCAGATCATAACCAGCATTATCAATGCGCTGGTTGAGGGAATACCGAAGATTCTGGAAAGCGCGGGCGATATAGTGATCGCGCTTGTGGACGGCATTATAGATGCAATTCCACTTCTGATAGCGGCAATGCCGCAGATCATAGTTGCCATTGTTACGGGGCTGGTAGAGGGGCTGCCGAAGATCGTAGCGGCAGCAGGGCAGCTGGTAGTAAGCATAGTTACAAAGCTGGCAGAGCTGCCCGCACAGATTGCCGGGGCAATAGCAGACGGCATAAACAAAATTGCCGAGTGGGGCGCACGTATGCAGGAAAAAGGCGGCACGGTGATAGAAGAGCTTGTAGCGAAAGTTATCAATATCATAAAGGAGCTGCCGCAGAAAATCTGGAATAGCATCATAAACGCAGTTACCAGAGTAGCCACATGGGGCGCAAATATGCAGGCAAAAGCAAAAGAGGTAATGGACACAATGCTTACAAACATTGTAACCATTGTAAAAGAAACGCCTGTAAAAATCTGGAACTGCATCATAGGAGCGGTTACAAAGGTAGCGACATGGGGCGCGAACATGGTAAGCAAAGCCAAAGAGGTAATGAATACCATGCTTACGGCAATCGTGAACATTGTAACGCAGACACCGCAGAAAATCTGGAATAGCATCATAGGAGCGGTTACAAAGGTAGCGACATGGGGCGCGAACATGGTAAGCAAAGCCAAAGAGGTAATGAATACCATGCTTACGGCAATCGTGAACATTGTAACGCAGACACCGCAGAAAATCTGGAATAGCATCATAGGAGCGGTTACAAAGGTAGCGACATGGGGCGCAAATATGGTAAGCAAAGCCCGCGAAGTAATGAACAGCATGGTTACGGGCATTGTGAACATTGTAAAAGAGATTCCGCAGAAAATCTATAACAGCATATCCGGCGCTATTTCCAAAGTAGCCCAGTGGGGTACAGAGGTAAAAAACAAGGCGGTAGAGGGTATGCGAAACTGCGTAAACGGCATTATCAATGCCTTTTCCAATATCGGCAGCTCTTTTGCGACAATCGGCAGCAACATTGTACAGGGTATCTGGAACGGCATAAGCAACGGCTGGAACTGGTTAAAGAATAAAGTTTCAAGCCTTGCAAACAGCCTGTTAGATGCTGCAAAGAGCGCTTTAGGGATTGAAAGCCCGTCTAAGAGATTCCGGGACGAGGTGGGCGTATTCATGGCGCAGGGTATCGGTGTAGGATTTTCTGATGAAATGGAAAAAGTCAATAAGAAGATTGAGGACAGTATACCGCAGGAATTTGATGTAGGCGCAAAAGTCAATTTTTCTGACACTGACATAGACGGGGAGCCGTGGAAACCAAAGCCGAAAGGCGGCGGGGCAGCAGGCAGCCCGGTAGTACATATTGTACAGAACATATACGCCAATACGACGGACTACGCAAAGCAGCAGAAAGAGGCACAGCGGCAGTTTAAACAGGCAGCAAGGACGGTGTTAGCATGATGTATGAAAAGCTGGTTTATACCAATGAGAGGGGCGAAAGCATAGAGCTTAGCGTAGGCAGTGTGTACCATTGCAACGTAAGCAAGGACGTAGACGGCATAGCAGGCGTGACAAATGCAGTCTACAGCACAAACAGCATGGGGCAGCATGGAGATACCTATGTAGGGCAGCGGATAGAGGCGCGGGACGTAGATATACTGGGGCATATCAATACAAGGGATAAGCAGCAGTCTTACGAACTGCGCCGCAGGCTGCTTAAGATATTTAACCCGGAGCTGGGCGGCACACTTGCTTATGAGTATGGCAGCTTTAAACGCATTATTAACTGCCGCCTGCATGGAAAGCCGGACGTAGGGCGAAAAAGTGTTTTGCAGCAGTTTAGCTTACAGCTGGACTGCCTTAACCCGTTCTGGAGGGAAGAGGACGAGCAAAAGGAAGATATAGCAAGCTGGGTGGCTGCCTGGCATTTCCCCTGCGTGATCGAAAAGGACAACAGCAAAAGCATGATTTTTGGGTATCGCGCTGAAAGCGTAATTGTGGACTGTTTTAATGAGGGCGACGTATCAACAGGTATGCGGGTAAGGTTTACCGCACTGGGGACAGTTACAAACCCGATTATTTTAAACGTAGACACAGAAGAATTTATAAAGCTGAATGTAACCATGCAGACCGGGGACGTGATCGAGGTAAACACGAAATACGGCAGCAAGGGCGCTACACTGACGCGGGACGGGGTAAAGTATGACTATTTCCGCAAGGTGGACGTAGACAGTACATTCATGCAGCTTGACATAGGGGACAACAATTTCCGTTATGATGCGGACGGCGGCGTAAATTCTATGGAAGTCTCTATTTTTTATGACAAGGAATATCTGGGGGTATGACGCATGGAGCTTAGAGTATTTGACGAGACGGTAGAGCCGCTGGGACTGATAGACGAAATGGCAAGCCTGTTATGGCATGTAAAGTATTTTGATGTAGGGACATTCAATCTGCTTGCGCCGATCACGGACAATAACAAACGGCTGCTTACAGAGGGCAATATTATTGTAAAGCATGACGGAAAACGGGAAGTGACGGACGCGGCGGGCGGTATCTGGCGCAGGGCGGCGCAGATTACCTATGTACACATTACCAAAGACGAGAACGGGCTAGAGCAGATAGAGGCACAGGGCTACATGCTTAGCCAGTGGCTTAACAAGCGCTGCATAAGCCCGCAGATCGTAGCGACGGCAACGAACCAGAGCCTTATAAACACAATGGTAAAGAATAACTGCGGCAGCAGTGCAAGTACAAAGCGCCGTTTCCAGCGCTTTATCATGCTGGCGCAGGAAACCATAGCGGGAAGTGCGGTAGAGTACGCAAACGAGGTATACGCAAAGCTGGGGCAGGAAGTAAAGGCGAGGGCGCAGGCTGGCAAGCTGGGCTATGACATTCTGATTAACGAGAGATCGCGGCAGTACGGCTTTTATCTGTATAAGGGCAAAGACCTTACCGCGAAAAACAGCGAGGGTAACACGCCTTGTATTTTTTCACGGGATTTTGACAACGTAAACGAGCAGGAATATACAGCCAGTATAGAAAACTGCGGGAATTTCATTTACATACAGGGCGCGGCAGACGACAACGGCAGCCAGCCCGTGACGACGGTAGACGGTGAGGGCGCGTCTGGTCTGGAACTGACAGAGGTATTTTGTG
>CAJTPO010000036.1 GCA_910578115.1 uncultured Lachnospiraceae bacterium
TACCTTCCTCTTAGCGGGTGCTATTAAAGTTATTTTAATAAATAAACGCATTATAATTCTTTGTAAATAACGTTCCTCATCCCTTATACCAGATTTTTCTTCTATGGACTGCTCTATTAGTTCTTCCGTAGATGCTAAGATCTCAATAAGTTCATCACAGCTAAAACTGCCTCTTTCCACAGGTTCAGACAGGTCATATTTTTTTACAATTGCTTCTTTATAATCTTTATAATCATAATCAGTAAAAATATCCGGAAGTTTATCTGTTCTACTTAAATAATCGTAAAAGCTTTTTAATGCTTCCAGATGTGCCTCCATAGTAGAACGGGTATTCAATTCACCTTTTTCTATTCTATAATATCCTATACAATCTTCCACTACATTTTTATCTATCACCTTCGGACGATTCTCTAAACCTGCCACTTTTAAGTAATCTATAAATTTATCTACATGCTTTCTATAAGAATGTTTATTTTTAAGAAGTTCTATGCAATCTTCAAAATACATATCTCTAAATCTCTCCATTTCACCCATGTCACATTCCTTCTTTCTATTAAATGTCAATTTTATTGTAATTTGTACGACCAAACTTGTCAATATATTTTGCCTGTGAACTGTAAAAATGCGGAGAGCCTACACTCTCCGCTTCCTACTGTCCTTCACCTTACAATACACCACCGCCACTCCCGTACTAACCGCCGTCGCCACAATCGCCGGCGCAATAATCCCGGCCGGATTCACACTCCCATACTGGCTTCTGTACGCGATCATATTGACAGGTATCAACTGCAGGGAAGAAATATTCAAAATCAAAAACGTGCACATCTCATTGCTGGCAACCCTGCCGCTCTTTCCATTTACCGCCACAGGCAGCTCAACGGCGCTCTTACCTGTCTTGTTCCCCTTTTTTTCTCCTTCTGCAAAAATGCCTCCCCTTTCCGAAGCAAACCCCGGTGTCCCCCGCTCCTCCTCCAGCTTCGCCAGTTCCTCCATCGCTTTCACCCCCCCCTTGTGTCAAGTTAATGACACGAAAGTTTTGAAAAAACCATCCATGCAATTTATCCAATTACATGGATGGATAAGTTTTAATCAATACCTATTTCAGCAACAAAGACAGTACCTTGGGACGTGCACCTTTTTCGTACTTAAACTTTAAAGCATGCCTGATAATTTCAGGCAAATAATATCGGTCATTATCTATTTTCAGATAACCCTCCTGTTTCATAATCTTTTCTTCCGCTTGAGTAAGATTAAAAGTATCCACCGCAAATGGTAAAACCTTTTTTTCTTCCGATGCATGCTCTAACTTATCAAAAATTGGTCCCAATGCCTTAATTTCATCTCTTATTTCGCCAATCTTATCATTAGAACATTCTGAAACCGCTTTTCTGATTTCCGTAGGCATCAAATATCTGTCATCATACACTGCTTTGCCTACATGGTCAGTTGCTTTCTCCAAAAATCTAATAATATCACGCGCCTGTAGCTGACCATTAAAATCTGATAGTGCCGCCAAAATCCATCTTGAAGAATTTGCTTCATTAGATGTTGGCTTTCCTAGTTTAACTCCCCATAATCGATTAAGCGTCTCTTCAATTATTTCTCCCGGAGCAGTTTCAATTGGTATATTTCCACGATAAAAATCCGGTACCGCTCGACTCGTCAACCAAGCTGCCAGTCTTAATGCCTCAGTATTAGACCATTGCAATTCAACGGCACGGTATAAAGAATAAAATTGTTCATAATTAATTGTCAATGCATCCCGCGCCATATCTTTTCTCATAAAAATCATAAGCCCCACATTGTGATAAGCTATTTTCACTTCGTCAACTAAATCTCTACATAATGCTCTAATTGCATTTTTTTCGTTTTCTGACGATATTGTATGCTCAAAAATCTCCTCCAGTCCATCTAACAAAAATACAATCTTTATGTGCTTATACTGCATTTCTTTCTCAAGTTCCGCCAATGACTGATATGTTTTATCAAATGCATTTAAAATAACTTTTTTCCATATTTCTTTCCATTCTAAAATATCATGATCCCTTCTTACATGCGTTAACAGCATATCTTTACTATCTACATATACTGAATTACTAATTTCCCCTTTCATTACACATTTATTGTAATTAGCTATGGCGTTTTTAATTACCTCGGGAAATCCTCCCGCATTTCCCGAAGCCAAAAGAGGAACCACCAGTATACATTTATCGTTACTCAGACCTGTCGATACTGGTTCATTTTTGCCCATACGTTCAACAAACATTTCCCAATATTGATCTCTTAATATTTCTCTATATAAAAATGTTTTACCAGATCCCTTCGCGCCCATGATTACCGTATTGGGAATATTATTTTTAAATTTTCTAATTAAATTCTGAATTGACTCTGTCATTAATACTTCAAATGTTCCATTCCCTTCTGCTGTAATTTGGTTTGCCGCAAACTCGTGAATTCTATTTATCACTTTGTTTCTTGATACCTTTAAATTATCACTCTTTGTCTCTTGAGAAATCATATAACTATTTTTAACTATTTCACAAATATTTTTGTAAAAATCTCTACCGCTTAAATTTGCCATTATTCTAGGCAATGTTTCTAAGTGTACAAGCTCACTGGCAAATGGAAGCTCCGTCACTATATTATCCGTTATAGAATCATCGCTTTCAACTATATTGGGATGATAGACAGCAACTAATTCGCTAATGATTTCGTCTGTATTCATTCCATTTTGCACCATAGTCAATAAAACTTCAGGTATTTTGGAATTCTCATTCAATGGCAGACCTTTATTCAACTGTTGTAAAAGTATTTCTGTTCCTTTAACAGACTGATAAGATGTTGATGACACAATATATTTTTTTACTCTTGGATCAAAAAGTATCGGCGCAGAAAACTCGCTTAGTCCCGCCCTCAAGTCAATCAACACCAACCCTGCATTTATTTTTTTTCCTAATTTTGATAAAACTTCCGCTAAAATATATTTTTTATTATAACTAATGGCAAGACTTTCAGGGCTTGCATACATATCAAGTAACTGTTCCACATATCTATACGTTGGTAAGACAATATGCTCTGCCCTTCCTCTTTCTGTTTCTATTTTAAAAGTTGATTCCGATACTTTGTCTGCAATCAATTCAATAATCTCATCCGTATTATCCTTTTCCTGCGTAACTTCCAAAAGATCCAAAAAGCTAAACGCTGTTTCCTCATGCTTCATAGTAAGCCACGTTATTCCCGGTGCCTCAATATCAGCATCAATAACAAGAAGTTTTCGAGAATTCTCTATCTTGTTTAGCTCAGACCATGCTTTAATAAAAGCCAATAAAGATAATGTACGTCCTACCCCTCCCTTGTACGAATGAAAAGCAAGGACGGGAACTCCCGGCAATTCCTTTTCTATCAGTTCATTAAAATACGCTGTCTTCTGGTACAAAACATTCCTAAAAAGCGGTGTGGTTACACTATCATTCTCCTCATTTTGATCTATTTCAAAAGACACATCTAAATATTCATCCGATAAATCCAACAATATCTTCTCGTCATCATACTTTTCTCCAAAAATATCCCTTAATATTTTTTTGGCAGATGTCTCTGCCTGTCCTTCTTTTAAATGAATAATTACTTCATCGGTATATATTTCAGTATCGGAAATCACTCTCTTCCACTTAGTCTTCTTTAACAACAACTCTCTTTCTATGTCTTTCCATGTATATAACATCATTGTCTTCTCATCCCTTCTTTAATCCAGCAAGCAATATCATTTAATAAGTCCTCTACCTTTTCTTCCTTGTCAAATTGATTTACCAGTGTTTTAATACAGTATCGGTAAAACTGATGATAACTTTCTACATGTACAATATCTCTATGTACAGTTTCCAATCGTGGAAATTTAAAATTTCCCTGCTGTCCTAATTCTTTTAATATTTTCTCCAAATTATGGGATTTCAAAATTTTTATCTTATTATCATCAGTGCCTTCCAAAATTTTTTGAGGATTTTCCTCGTTCCATTTATCTAATAGTTTATATTTCAAACCGCATTCCACACTATAAACCAATAGTAATCTTCTACTGTTTATATCTGCATTTTCACTTTTGAGTCGTTTATATGACTGGTAATGCTTTTCGTACCCTCTTCTATAATCTCTTTTATCTGCAATCAGCATTTCCTATATACCTTTCATTTGTCATCTGTTTCAAACAATTATATCTTCTCTCACAAAATACGTCAACAAAGAGACTATATGCCTTGTCTAAATAATGTTAATATCATTTCTGCTTTCTATTTTTTACTTTACAATACACAACCGCCGTCAGCGTACTCACAAACGTGGCCACGATCGCCGGGGCGATAATCCCGGCCGGATTCACACTCCCATACTGCTGCCTGTAAGCAATCATATTCACCGGAATCAACTGCAAAGAAGATATATTCAAAATCAAAAACGTACACATCTCGTTGCTTGCAACTCTGCCACTTTTTCCACTTGTATCAACGGGCAGCTCACTGCCATTCTTACCTGTCTTGTTCCCCTTTTTCTTTCCATCCTCAAAAATACCTTTCCCTGCCGAAACATACCCCGGCGTCCCCCTCTCCGCCTCCAGCTTCGCCAACTCCTCCATCGCCTTCAATCCGCCTTGTGTCAAGTTAGTGACACGAACTTTGTGAAAAATATCTTGTAATAATAACTTTTCCTCTCTCTTATTGTTGAATAATACCAAAACAAGAAAATCAATATAATAAAAGCAGGATACATCTTATTATAAGATTTCCGCTCTTAACGATTACTGTGTATTTAAAATATCAGATCAACCAACATCCTTAATTTGCGCCACTACATGTTCCTCTACCCTATCATAAAAATACTGTGCATTTGATATCTGTTCTTCAACCTCTTTTTTCGATATTACAAAATAGTCATTATAGTCGCTATCGCTACGAATATCAAAGGCTTCCGATATTATATCTGACATAGATATATCAAATATCCCTGTTTTTATATATTCTTTACGAAAATAAGCGCCCACCGCAGAATGTTTTGAAAAGTCTATGGAACTTAATGCTAATACACTTCGCATACAATGAAAAACCGCATAATAAGAACGATTTGCCGCACCTTTATAATCCGATATCTCTATCAATGCTTTTGCCGATATAATACATTGTCTCGCTGTCTCTAAACGATATATAGCTAAATCTGCTCTTGCTTTATCCATAAATTCTCATACCTTCCTTTTCAATGTTTTGGTAAAATGGCTGGTACTTCATATTGTTTTCATAATCATCACTATTACGTGCAAGAAGCGAAACCATAATATCATTTTTTAAACCAATTCGGCTTGCAATTCTACTGATCTCTTTTCGTCTTTGTGTTATTTCTTTTTGATCGCAATTCAATAAAATCATGATATCAACATCTGATTCCAAATTAAAATCCCCGCGTGCATATGAACCGTACAAAGTAATACGTTCAATTTTTTTACCAAATAATTTTATCAATTCTTCGTATACTTCAGACATAATATTCTTTATTTTTTCTTCCACTTCTTGATACCTCATATATTTCTTAAATCCCAATATCCATGTTTTTTATAAGTATATCCCAAAAAACTTTGCTTCTCAACACTCTTTCACAAAAATAATACAAAAACAGAGAGCCCTCAGACTCTCCGTCTCCTGTCCTTCCCCTTACAATAAACCACCGCTACCGCCGTACTCACAAACGTCGCCACAATCGCCGGGGCAACCCGCCCCAATAAATAGAATTCTAATACTACAAATGTGTCCCAATATGCTTTACAATAATCCTTCCACCCAATATCCCCTGTTTCCCTGGGAAAAAATAAATTCTGTCCTGCTTCTCTTTATCAATATTAAACGTTTTAAACTTTGTATGCAATTCACAAACTACTGTTTCTTCCTGCCCTGTTATTTCATTTATTCGCGTTTCCTTTAATGCCTGCACTTTTTCTCTTCCCGCCTGTGGTGAACAGTCAATCCCTGTATCAATAATAAACTGCTTTGCAATCTCCCGGTATGATTTATGATTTTCCAACATATCACTAAATTTTCTATAGTAATCATTAATGCAAACTAAATGCTCTATAATTTCTTCTCGCATATCTTCAAACTTTCTATTTAGTGTATTTACAGTTGTCTCTATTTCCTCCACAAAAAATATATTCGGAAAGCATTCCTGCAAATCGTTACAAAAATCATCCTTCTTTTCTAACGCCAAATAATTCCTTAAACTGGCATAATACTCGGCTATCGTTGATATGTAATAAATGCTCTCTCCTTTAAACGACAGCAATAATACTTTAATAGCAAGCAGCTTTCCTATTTTCCCAAAGAATTCTTCATATTCCCCTTCTTCTTTGCACTCCGCCTTTTCCAAGCGTCTGGACAGTTCCCTTTTTATATCGTTCAGTTCAATCTGCTCCTTGGAATAGAGCCATTCCCAAAGTTCCGCTTTGTCTAATGTACTTTTACATATCACATTTTGGATTCCATTTTTTTGAACAAACCGTACCAATTCCAATAAATCATCCAACTCATTTTCGGATGCTTTCGCAAAATCTTTTTCAATTTCTTTTTCCCACAGTATTACCTTTTCCATCACCTTCTCCTAAGTTCTCTCAGCGTTCTTAAATCCTCTTCCTCCTGATCCAGAAAACCTTCCGGCCACGTTTCCAAATCCATTCTTTCGTTTAGACCAATGTTTTCAACTTTATGGTTTGTATTCCTTTCATTTGAATCAACAGAAAAGAAATTAACACTTATATCTTCTGGCTTCATCGCTTTTTTTAGGGCAGCAATCCTGATTCCGTTTAGCACATGTTCACTGTGAGTTTCCACTATGACCTGAACTCCGGCCAACGCCATATTTGCTAAAAAATATCCTACATGCGACTGTCCCTTTGGATGAAGATGCGCTTCTGGGTTTTCTACAAGAAAAACACTGCCGCTCTCTGCCATCAAACCTGTTAAAATAATTGGAAGAACATATGATATCCCAAATCCAAAATTATATGGTGACAAAAAGCCTGTATCCAGTGCAGGCTGCCTCAGACTCATTCTGCTAATTCTTAAATCTGTCATGTCGCCCGCATTTATTTCAATACCTGGTATCACATAATCCATCCAATATTCTACTTGCTTGCCAAATGTATTGACCTTTTTATCCTTGTTCATGCTAAAGCATCTTAAATCTTCCACTTTGCTAGTTCCAAGTACACTCAATAAATGTACTGTATTTTCACCATATACACCACAATTATCCACCAACTTGGAATCAATCGTCTGATAGTTTCTTGGTCCCTTTCTTTCTGCATTTAAATAATAAAATCCTTTTGAAAACAGTCCTTTGTCTGATGACATTTTTGTAATATTATAACTATTCTGGACAATCATCTCCATTGAACTTTTGCTATTCGAACTTAGGATAAATTCATATCCATCTATTTTCAAACAAATATCCTCACTGCTTTTAGAAGACTTAATATGTTCTGCATCTCCCAGTTGTAATCCGTATACATCATTCAACCGAATATTATATTCTTTCACCTGTGTATCTTTAAACATCATTGCCTGCTCATATATCTGTCTCAATAAAATACATGCCTGAATCACAGACGATTTTCCAACCGAATTACTTCCCAGACAAACAGTTATTTTTCCTAATTTGATTTTCGTTTTTTCTGAAAAGCATTTAAAATTCTCTATAGTAAGTTCCCGATGCATTATTTATTCTCCTATTATCTTTTTTACAGTATCATAAACAAGTTTCACATTTCTGGCATCATTCGTTGCCATAGACAAAGCGTTCCTAAATTTTACATTATCGTTAATCGCAGCCTGTAGCCGACTTGCTATCTTATCTTTATCTTTTTCCTGAATGCGATCTGGCGTAATATCGCAAAGTGCTCTGGAAATGCCTAAGAAAAGCGACTTGTTTACGTAATTTGCTTTTCTGAATGCTTTATCCTCAAATAAATAAAACGCATTATCCATGGCCTGGAAAAAATGCTGCCTTATTTCTTTAAATTTTTCCACCTCTAAAACATTCAACACATCTACCGTATCATCTAACAGATCATCCATTCCTCCTTTATATTCATTTGTTATCACTTTATGATCCATCAGATAAAAAGCTATAAACCGCAAAACCAACTCATCATCTGCCATTCTCGCGCCGCTTATACTTTTTCTGGTAGCATGCAGAAAATGTTCAGATTCAGATAATTCATGTAAAAAACCTCTTGTTTGCGCATTTGCCAAGCAATTTCTAATTTCCTGAGCATTCAGCACTTTTCCGCCTGTATTAATCCTCTTAAAAATATCATATTTAACCTTACTCGGAGTCTGAGGATCTATTACATTTATAAACAATTGTGTTTGCTCTATACGTCTCACATACAGATCTTCAAGACTATCTGATTTGGCATTTTCCTTTTTAAAATATTTACCATTGCATTCTGACAAATATTCCAGATTTTTCAGTCTAAACTCATTTTTCATAAAAGAACTGATGACCGTTAATCTCTGTACTCCATCCACAACCTGAAATTTTCCTTCCTCATCCTGCGCAAAATAGAAAACCGGAATAGGAATTCTTAATAACAGAGATTCTATTAATCTTGATTTTCTTGTGATATCATTCCACACAAAACCTCTCTGAAAGTCCGGCGAAAGATCAATATCCTCTGCTTCAATCATTTCGTTTATCTGCTTGATAGAAAAGGGTTTTGTGTCTACACGTATTAACTTAGGATTATATGGATTATATTTTACGTCTTCATTCCTTTCTTCCTCATCTGAATCATCAAAACCATCTTCCATATTAATCAACTGATTCATTTTAGTTTCAAACGCCGAATCCGCAAACTTTTGGCAAATCTCTTCCTCAGATTCTACTATTGTATCGCTCTTTTTTACCAGTTTAGTCATTCTAATTTCTTTATCTGTTATAATCTCAATTTCAAATTGTTCATCTTGAAATCTCCAAATAATAGAATCGTCATTATTTTGCCGCTCCAACGGGAAAACATAAATTACATTATTATTATCTGTCAAATGAATTACCAATTTTTCAATCTCACTTTTTAAATACTTCATTATATTTTACCTCTTATCGTATTTTAAGATTTCTTCTGATTAAAATATCGTACAAATCTTTTTATCTTTATTATACTGGCATAATTATTCCTCGTCAAATAATTATTGGTAAAATTATCTTCCCATATACATATATGCATGTTATATCTGCATTTTTGCAAATATTACCTTCAATATCATCCAAGCATAAGATTTAAAATTCCCTACAATATCTGATGTCAGTTTTAACAACCGGTTATACTATCCGTCTTCCTCCCGTATTAATCTTATCACCATTTATATTCTCCGTCCCCCCAGTCCTTCCCCTTACAATACACCACCGCCGTCAACGTACTCACAAACGTGGCCACAATCGCCGGCGCAATAATCCCCGCCGGGTTCACACTGCCATACTGGCTACGATAAGCGATCATATTGACAGGTATCAACTGCAAGGAAGAAATATTCAAAATCAAAAACGTGCACATCTCATTGCTGGCAACCCTGCCGCTCTTTCCATTTGCCGACACAGGCAGCTCCCCGCCGCTCTTGCCTGCCTTGTTCCGCTTTTTTTCTCCTTCTGCAAAAATGCCTCCCCTTTCCGAAGCAAACCCCGGTGTCCCCCGCTCCTCCTCCAGCTTCGCCAGTTCCTCCATCGCTTTCACCCCCCCCTTGTGTCAAGTTAATGACACGAAAGTTTTGAAAAAACCATCCATGCAATTTATCCAATTACATGGATGGATAAGTTTTAATCAATACCTATTTCAGCAACAAAGACAGTACCTTGGGACGTGCACCTTTTTCGTACTTAAACTTTAAAGCATGCCTGATAATTTCAGGCAAATAATATCGGTCATTATCTATTTTCAGATAACCCTCCTGTTTCATAATCTTTTCTTCCGCTTGAGTAAGATTAAAAGTATCCACCGCAAATGGTAAAACCTTTTTTTCTTCCGATGCATGCTCTAACTTATCAAAAATTGGTCCCAATGCCTTAATTTCATCTCTTATTTCGCCAATCTTATCATTAGAACATTCTGAAACCGCTTTTCTGATTTCCGTAGGCATCAAATATCTGTCATCATACACTGCTTTGCCTACATGGTCAGTTGCTTTCTCCAAAAATCTAATAATATCACGCGCCTGTAGCTGACCATTAAAATCTGATAGTGCCGCCAAAATCCATCTTGAAGAATTTGCTTCATTAGATGTTGGCTTTCCTAGTTTAACTCCCCATAATCGATTAAGCGTCTCTTCAATTATTTCTCCCGGAGCAGTTTCAATTGGTATATTTCCACGATAAAAATCCGGTACCGCTCGACTCGTCAACCAAGCTGCCAGTCTTAATGCCTCAGTATTAGACCATTGCAATTCAACGGCACGGTATAAAGAATAAAATTGTTCATAATTAATTGTCAATGCATCCCGCGCCATATCTTTTCTCATAAAAATCATAAGCCCCACATTGTGATAAGCTATTTTCACTTCGTCAACTAAATCTCTACATAATGCTCTAATTGCATTTTTTTCGTTTTCTGACGATATTGTATGCTCAAAAATCTCCTCCAGTCCATCTAACAAAAATACAATCTTTATGTGCTTATACTGCATTTCTTTCTCAAGTTCCGCCAATGACTGATATGTTTTATCAAATGCATTTAAAATAACTTTTTTCCATATTTCTTTCCATTCTAAAATATCATGATCCCTTCTTACATGCGTTAACAGCATATCTTTACTATCTACATATACTGAATTACTAATTTCCCCTTTCATTACACATTTATTGTAATTAGCTATGGCGTTTTTAATTACCTCGGGAAATCCTCCCGCATTTCCCGAAGCCAAAAGAGGAACCACCAGTATACATTTATCGTTACTCAGACCTGTCGATACTGGTTCATTTTTGCCCATACGTTCAACAAACATTTCCCAATATTGATCTCTTAATATTTCTCTATATAAAAATGTTTTACCAGATCCCTTCGCGCCCATGATTACCGTATTGGGAATATTATTTTTAAATTTTCTAATTAAATTCTGAATTGACTCTGTCATTAATACTTCAAATGTTCCATTCCCTTCTGCTGTAATTTGGTTTGCCGCAAACTCGTGAATTCTATTTATCACTTTGTTTCTTGATACCTTTAAATTATCACTCTTTGTCTCTTGAGAAATCATATAACTATTTTTAACTATTTCACAAATATTTTTGTAAAAATCTCTACCGCTTAAATTTGCCATTATTCTAGGCAATGTTTCTAAGTGTACAAGCTCACTGGCAAATGGAAGCTCCGTCACTATATTATCCGTTATAGAATCATCGCTTTCAACTATATTGGGATGATAGACAGCAACTAATTCGCTAATGATTTCGTCTGTATTCATTCCATTTTGCACCATAGTCAATAAAACTTCAGGTATTTTGGAATTCTCATTCAATGGCAGACCTTTATTCAACTGTTGTAAAAGTATTTCTGTTCCTTTAACAGACTGATAAGATGTTGATGACACAATATATTTTTTTACTCTTGGATCAAAAAGTATCGGCGCAGAAAACTCGCTTAGTCCCGCCCTCAAGTCAATCAACACCAACCCTGCATTTATTTTTTTTCCTAATTTTGATAAAACTTCCGCTAAAATATATTTTTTATTATAACTAATGGCAAGACTTTCAGGGCTTGCATACATATCAAGTAACTGTTCCACATATCTATACGTTGGTAAGACAATATGCTCTGCCCTTCCTCTTTCTGTTTCTATTTTAAAAGTTGATTCCGATACTTTGTCTGCAATCAATTCAATAATCTCATCCGTATTATCCTTTTCCTGCGTAACTTCCAAAAGATCCAAAAAGCTAAACGCTGTTTCCTCATGCTTCATAGTAAGCCACGTTATTCCCGGTGCCTCAATATCAGCATCAATAACAAGAAGTTTTCGAGAATTCTCTATCTTGTTTAGCTCAGACCATGCTTTAATAAAAGCCAATAAAGATAATGTACGTCCTACCCCTCCCTTGTACGAATGAAAAGCAAGGACGGGAACTCCCGGCAATTCCTTTTCTATCAGTTCATTAAAATACGCTGTCTTCTGGTACAAAACATTCCTAAAAAGCGGTGTGGTTACACTATCATTCTCCTCATTTTGATCTATTTCAAAAGACACATCTAAATATTCATCCGATAAATCCAACAATATCTTCTCGTCATCATACTTTTCTCCAAAAATATCCCTTAATATTTTTTTGGCAGATGTCTCTGCCTGTCCTTCTTTTAAATGAATAATTACTTCATCGGTATATATTTCAGTATCGGAAATCACTCTCTTCCACTTAGTCTTCTTTAACAACAACTCTCTTTCTATGTCTTTCCATGTATATAACATCATTGTCTTCTCATCCCTTCTTTAATCCAGCAAGCAATATCATTTAATAAGTCCTCTACCTTTTCTTCCTTGTCAAATTGATTTACCAGTGTTTTAATACAGTATCGGTAAAACTGATGATAACTTTCTACATGTACAATATCTCTATGTACAGTTTCCAATCGTGGAAATTTAAAATTTCCCTGCTGTCCTAATTCTTTTAATATTTTCTCCAAATTATGGGATTTCAAAATTTTTATCTTATTATCATCAGTGCCTTCCAAAATTTTTTGAGGATTTTCCTCGTTCCATTTATCTAATAGTTTATATTTCAAACCGCATTCCACACTATAAACCAATAGTAATCTTCTACTGTTTATATCTGCATTTTCACTTTTGAGTCGTTTATATGACTGGTAATGCTTTTCGTACCCTCTTCTATAATCTCTTTTATCTGCAATCAGCATTTCCTATATACCTTTCATTTGTCATCTGTTTCAAACAATTATATCTTCTCTCACAAAATACGTCAACAAAGAGACTATATGCCTTGTCTAAATAATGTTAATATCATTTCTGCTTTCTATTTTTTACTTTACAATACACAACCGCCGTCAGCGTACTCACAAACGTGGCCACGATCGCCGGGGCGATAATCCCGGCCGGATTCACACTCCCATACTGCTGCCTGTAAGCAATCATATTCACCGGAATCAACTGCAAAGAAGATATATTCAAAATCAAAAACGTACACATCTCGTTGCTTGCAACTCTGCCACTTTTTCCACTTGTATCAACGGGCAGCTCACTGCCATTCTTACCTGCCTTGTTCCCCTTTTTCTTTCCATCCTCAAAAATACCTTTCCCTGCCGAAACATACCCCGGATTCCCCCGCTCCGCCTCCAATTTCGCCAGCTCCTCCATCGCCTTCAATCCTGCCGGCGTACACGCCCAGCCCAGCCCCAGCAGATTAGCGATCAAATTGGTCGCAATATATTCTCTGGCCGGATGTCCCTCGGGTATCCGCGGAAACAGAAACCGTATAAATGGCTGTATCCCCCGCGTCAGTTTCGCGATCAAGCCTGACTTCTGCGCAATCTCCATAAGTCCCACCCACAATGCCATCACACCGATCATCGTAATACACAGCGATACTGCGTCCCCGGCAGAATCCAACGCTGCATTGGTCACCTCCGCCATCTTTCCGGTTATCGCTCCATACACCACGCCGATCAGGATCATAAAAGCCCAGATATAATTCAACATCGTTCAAAAAGAGCATGTGCTGCCGCAACACATGCCTTCTCCTTTTCTTAATTATAACAGTTTATGATGCCGCACTGCCTTTTATACACTTGAATCCCTGAAACCCATTTTCTCGTAAAACAAAAAGCAGGTACAAGGCACATGAAAGCCCTGTCCCGCTTCACACTCTTCCCGAATCAGTGCATCCCCGTCTCCGGATTCAGCCGTATCCGTATCACCTGTCCATCCAGCACATACTGAGAAAAGTTCGTCTCATCACCGTTTCGTTCCATATCCTTCACCCACCGGTTCCCCTCGAAATGGCCCTCTTCCACACTCAGGAAATTCAACTGACTGGACTGCCTCGACGACAGGTGGCTGTAACACTTCTCATCCTCCTCCCCAGGCCTTCTGATAAAGTCAAAAGCTACCCCCGCTCCGCCCACGAAGAATTCATGTGCTCCGGTCTGTATGAGCAGTGCACGCCCTCTGATCTGCGTCTTATCTTTGCCCATTTCGTCTAAAGGTTCCTGCGTATAACCCAGTCTCATTGTTTCCGTGTGCATGAAATGGGCTACTACATGATATTCCTCCAGCCTGATATAACGGCTGCTCTCAAATTCTTCCTCAGCGACAGCATGAATCTTTCCCGTCTTTCTGTAACGGACCAGCAGCGGGATCATTCCCGCGATCGTCCTCATCGTTACCGCCATATCATGATACTGCTCCAGCAGATTCCCGTTTTCATCCAATGCATGTTCCGCACCAAAACAACAGATCCCCACTGCACCGTAATCTGCCACGGCAAGCAGCGCATTCATGGCGTTCGCCTCTCCGCCAGGCGGCGACTCGGGTATAAAAAGCGGATTATCCTCCCTGTCATATCGTCCGCAGATCCTGACATATTCCCGCCTGTTCTGGTTATAGATATCCGGCCCGATCAAATCCAGATGCGGAGCGCCCGCCTTCCAGATGTCCAGCACTCTCCCCACAGCCGCGCCGCTGTTATAGCATCTTCCCGGTTCTTCATAGCCAGTCTCCCCGATCATCACATTGGTGAGCATGGGCAGGTCATAGATCTGCTTTCCCGCCTGCGCGATGCTGTCAATATATCTCGCATGATGCCATGCAGAAAAAGCCTCATGAGAATGTCTGCCGAACTTTCTTTTCCAGGGGGACATCTCCCCCTCCCGCAGGTCCTCCACACCACTGTCTTCCAGTCGGACACCTGTAAGGCACTCTGGCACCTCTTTCTGATACTCCGCCAACACATACTCCGAATAATCCATATCCGTATTGGCATACCCCATCTCATTCTCAATCTGCACCGCAAGCACCGTCCGCTTATCCCCGTCGTACTCTTTTAAGAACAGCATCAGCTTCTCAAACGCCATCCTGTCACGCTCCAGCGTCTCTCTGCAGTGAGGTGACAGCGAGGCCACCGGTGCTCCGTCCGGTCCTTTCGCCAAAAGATACCGGCCCGGATCCCGTTTGATATATTCCGGCGCATAATTCGGATGTCCGTTCTTGCTGGTAGCAAACCACAGGATGATCAGCCTTAACCCAGCCTCCCTGGTCTCGTCAATCAGCCCCCGTACCAGGCTCATGTCGTACTGTCCTTCCTCCGGCTCCAGCCGATACCAGTAGACCGGCGCTTCCAGGCAGTTTCCTCCATACGCCTTTACTACCCTGACCGCCTTTTTAATCAGCGGAGTGCCCGTGGAAGAATTGTGTGCCTGTACCCCCACCGGCATAAAAGGGTTCCCCTTCTCATCCCTCAAAAAGTCATTCTGCATTGCGGCTCCTCCCTTTCAAAATGTGAATTCTCTATACACTCTGGCAAATTCCTCATGGTATCCACAGTTCTCAAACCGAAAAGCTTCCGGCAGCCTCAGCATTTCCTCCTCCGGATACATTGCAAGCAGCGGCTTCAGAATGTATTTCTGTTCTAACGGATATAAAAGCGCTCTCTGGCGAAACGCCAATACATATCTGTCTTCTCTTCCGGCTTCCGGATATTCTCCGGCAAGCAGCGTTTCCATCCCCTTCGCCGCCTGTCTCTCCGCCCGATGATGATCCCATCTTACCCTGATCTTATCGGCCAGCTGCATCCACGCCGAATCCCGCTTCGGATAAACCAGTCCCATGAAACAGGCGTCCTTATACGACCACAGTGTAAAGGAAACCGCATATTTCTGAAAAAGCCGGAAGGTCAGTTCAATCAGCGGCAGCGTGTCTTCCATACCGTTTGTGGCAATCTCATAGCCTGCCTCGCCACACAGGATCGGCCGCCCAAACTCCTCACGGATCCGGATCAGCCTGCAGAATACTTCCTCAAATTTCTGCTCCCGTTCCCGTCTGTCATACTCCTTATCATATAGATCATCGTACCACACCGTTGGATAATAATGGAAGGTCAGCGCTGTCTGCTCATCCGTAATACCCCGCAGACAGTCGAAATCCGAAGCAAAATGATCCCCCTCCACAAATATGATGTGTTCTCTGTCCACGCTGCGTATGGCTTCCGTCACCTGCGCATAGAAGTCCGGCAGGAAATCACTCGCCTGTGCGGAAACAAATCCCGTGGCCATATCTTCCCCCTCACCGGTATCGATCCGGTCAGGTATGATAAAGGGTTCATTCAAAATATCATATCCCAGCAGATACACCTCATCCCGATAACGCGCAGCAATCTCCTTCCACAGCATGACCATCTGCTGCCTGAAAATACCATACTGCCAGAAAAGCGTATACCCCGTCCCGTTGTCACTGTGCCAGTCCGGATTCTGCCCGCCCGGCACCGCATGCAGATCCGGCAGCACATAGATTTCATATTGCTCCGCCAGCCGAAACAGGTAATCGAAGTAATCGAATCCCGTCTGTCTCCACTCCCCAGGTTTCTCGTCGTCCATAAACAGCCGGTAATTAAACGGAACTCTGACCAGGTTGATCCCCAGCTCCTTCATAAAGCAAAAATCCGCTTCCGACACAAACTCTTTCACAAGCGTGTCGAAGAAACGATCCGCACCCTTTTTTCCATAAACATCCGTGAAGGACTGCCTGATCTGAAAATCATTCCCCGGCAGTCCCATCATAAAATGTTCCAGGTTCAGCCACGAACCGATGCCAATCCCCTTAAACAGGATCTCCTCATCGCCTTTATAAAATTTCTTCCCCCTCACCTTCACAAACTCTCTCATGCGCAGCCCTCACTTTCCAATTCCCCAAGCATTACAAATCATTCCGGAACTTCCGTTCTCTTACCCCTTTACACCCGAATAGGCAATGCCGTCTACAATATATTTCTGCGCCACGATATAGATGATGACCACCGGAATCAGCGAGATCACCGTGCCGGCCATGATCGCTCCGTAGTCCGTATCGAACTGCCTTTTGAATGTCGCCAGACCCAGCTGGATCGTCCGGTTCGTATCCTTATCCAGATAGATCATCGGGCCCATATAATCATTCCACACATTGTTAAACGTCAATACCGTCAGTGTCGCCAGACCCGTCTTCGTCAGCGGCAGGATGATCCGCCAGTAGATTCCCACGGGTCCGCAGCCGTCGATTTTCGCCGCCTCATTCAGACTGTCCGGAATCGACAGCATATTCTGTCGGAGCACAAACACCCCAAAGGCGCTGAATGCCCCCGTCAAGATCAATGACAAATGATTGTCATACAGATGCAGCTTCTGAATCACGATAAACTGCGGGATCATGATCGCATGCCACGGCACCATCATCGTTCCCAGATATGCCAGAAAGATAGTGTCCCGCCCCGGGAAACGCAGCTTGGAAAAGGCATAGGCCGCCATGGAGCAGGTCAAAAGCTGCAGCAGCGTAATAATAATGGTAACCTTGGCCGTATTAAAAAAGTACCGCGGAAAATTGATTTTCTGCATAATAGTCTCATAGTTGTCCGCATGAAATACTTCCGGTATCCACCGGATGGGCACGCTGAAAATCTCATTTTTCAGCTTAAAGGAAGCACTTAACATCCAGATAAAAGGAATCACCATGATAATCGCCACCAGACAACAGACAAGAAAGAGAATGATTTTCCCGGCTTCTGTTTTTTTCTTCATATGCCCCTCCTACTCTACAACCCATTTGCGCTGCCCTCTCCATTGGATCAGCGTAATGACAAAGATAATAAAGAACAAAAAGTAACCGATTGCGGAGCCGTATCCCATTCTGGCATACTTGAAAGCTTCCTTGTAGATTCTCATAACAAGCACCTCTGTAGACCGCCCCGGTCCTCCCTCGGTGGTGACATTGATAATATCAAACACCTGGAAAGAAGCAATGAATGTCAGAATCGTTACCATAAATGTTGTGGGAGAAAGCATGGGCCACGTCACATTCTTAAAGCACTGCCACGGACCGGCTCCGTCAATCTTCGCCGCCTCATACAGATGAGCCGGAATATTTTTCAAACCACCCATGAACATGACCATATAATACCCCGCCTGTTTCCAGACTACCACGATCACCACTGTCATCAGCGCTGTCGATGTTCCCATAAACCACTTTGGAGGCTTGTCCACGCCAAAAAGTCCGGTCAGCATCTGGTTGACAGGCCCTTTTTTTGAATTAAACATCTGAAGCCATACACACCCCACCGCCACCATGGATGTCAGATTGGGAAAAAAGTAAACGGTCTGGAACAGTTTCCCTCCATACAGTTTACGGTTCAGGGCAAGCGCCAGAAGCAGCGCAAACAAAATAGTCAGCGGCACACTCGTCAGCGAGTAGATCAGATTGTTCTGCAGCGCAATTTTGAAATCACTGTCCTGGAACATTTTCGCATAATTGGCAAGTCCTACGAATGTTTTCTCTCCATATCCGCTGTAATCCGTAAGACTGATATAGAAACCCATGACAACCGGGACCGCCGTAAAGATCAGAAACCCGATAAAGTTGGGAAGCAGGAACAGATATCCCGCCAGCCACTCTCTTCTGTTCAGACGGCTGTTCGCTCTGGGAATTGCCTTTTTTTCTTTATTTCCTTTCATGAGCATCTCCTTTCTTATCTTTGCGAGAACTGCTTTGCAGTCTCGTAGAATCTGAAAAATAACTTATACCATAAAAAACTGCCCGGCATTCGGATAGCCTATGTCTGAACACCGGACAGCTTAAAATATTATTTGGCAAGTATCTCTTCTCTTCTTTGCAGGAAGTTCTCCATGCACTCATCGTAAGTGCAGTTATCAAGAAGATATTCCTGTACTTCTGCACTATAAGCATCCTTGATCTCAGAGTAGTTGGGATGGGAACCATCCTCCGGGCTGCAGACAGATGAGAATACATATTCTGTTCCGGGAACATCTACGTACTGATTATAAACATCAAGTGCCCCCTCGCTGGGATATGCGGATACTGTTGCGTTCTGCGCCAGAATCGCCGCACCTTCATCCGAATAGGTACAGAACTTGATGAAATCAAATGCCGCTTCCGCATTTTTACTCTTAGCATTGATGCAGAGTGCATCCGTGCTGCCCATGGAAGCATTTACTTCCTGATCCTCGAAATGAGGCAGTGGCAGGGCACCCCATTCAAATTCCGGATTGGAATCCGGGAACAGCAGGAAATTCCAGTCGCCGTTGATCATCATATAGGTATTTCCTTCTGCAAAAACACCATTTACGTCAAAAGATCCGCTCATCTCTTCCAGACTGTAATTCGATTCGTCCTCCACCCAGATTCTATGTAAGAATTCCGCATATTTTCTTGTATAGGTCAGGTCATCGTCGGTCAGATATTCGCCCCTTGTCTGCGCACCGATCAGGTAAGTCCAGTTTACGGTAAGACCGCCTTTTAACTCATCCGTCGTCAGCTCCTGGCACAGATCAGCAAATCCATCCCACGTAATATCTGTCGGTAAATCTACACCGGCCGCATCAAACAGATCCTTATTGTACCACAACAGCCAGCATGTCTTCTTTGCACACATACCATAAATATCATCACCATTCTTGCAGGTATCGCCCATGGGACCATACAGAGAATAATCCACCTCATTCGCATCGATCAGATCATTCAGCTTTAACAGCGCACCGTCAACACCCATCTGTCTGATATTACCGCTGCGTGCCCACAACACATCGATATCCGCATCGCCTGCAAGCATAACCTTGATCTTATCGTCATAATCATCGTTAGCGATAATGGACAGGTTGATCTGTACTTCCGGATGCAGTTTCATGTACTCTTCCACCTGCTGATTGGCAATCTTCTCATTATCGGAATGCTCATAGAAATTGAGTACAATCTTCTCTCCGTCCGTGTTTTCAGAAGAGGCCTCCGCGCTCTCACCGGAATCCGCCGCATCGGATCCCTCAGCGGAATCCACCTGCTTCGCATCTGCATCGCCGGAAGACGTCTGGGTATCTCCACCCCCGCAGGCTGTCAGGCCCAAAACCATCGCCGCACTCAAAAGCAGCGCCATTACTTTACTTTTCTTCATGATGTTTTCCTCCCTTATCCGTTATTGTATACTATGAAAGTCTTCGACTTTCACAGCATGGATGGCCATGCGGCCCGCCAGGCGGCAGGCTGAGCATGATGTAAGTTTACTAAAAAAATTATAAATTGGTTCCTTTCCTCTGCATAGGAGGATATTTTTTCAACCCTCAGGGACCTTCCAACAATACCATCCGCTCCTGTTCAAACTGCTCCATGGCTTCCGAAAGGCTGATCTCTCCCATAAGATATGCCTCCGCCTCTTTCGTATAAATCTCCATCAGCCTGTTATATCCGTTCCACATAGGCTGCTCCTGATTTTTCTCCGCCTCAAAGAACACATTTGCATTCTTTCCGCGCAGCGCCTCCTTATAGATCTCTCGAATCTCATCGCTGTAATAGGCCGGTATTACGGCATTGCCCGCATAGATTTTGGCTCCCGGATTTCCACAGAGGAATTCCAGGAAAGCAAAGGCTTCCTCCGGATATTTGCAGTGCGCGCTGATTCCGGCAAACTGATACTGCCCCACCGAAATCTTCCCTTTGGCATTGTCCGGTACCGGCAGCGGGGCGATATCCCATTCCGGCACACTTTTCCCCGCCGCCTCATCCTCCAGGAGCATATTGGCCAGCCATTCCCCGTTAATGATCATAGCGATATTGCCCTCTTCAAAATCATACCTGCAGTCATCTCCCCGATCCTTAATCTCCGCATAAGGAACATGCGAACCAGACTGATACAGACTGTTGATCATGGCGAGGCACTGCTCTGTAGGCTTTAAATTGTCGTCCAGCAGATAATAACCATTCTGAGCCGCTTCCATATTGTAGTTCCATGGCGGGTAATAGCCGCCCCATATCTTCGCCCCGTTTTCTTCCCAGGTCATCTTTCTGGCAAGCGCAAGATACTCCTTCCACGTCATTCCGTTCGGATAGGCAATCCCTTTCTGATCAAACAGTGTCTTGTTGTAATACAGCGCCCAGCATGTACTGCGGGTGGGCAGCGCATAATACTCTCCGTCACATGTGATCTCATTAAACATGTTTCCGTAATTCTTGACATCCAGACCGCTTTTCTGGATATAAGGCCCCAGTCCCAGCAGATGCCCCTTCTGCTGTAGTTCCAGCACATTGGAATTGCCGCGCAGACCGATCAGATCCGCCTGTACGCTCTCATCATAAGCTTTCAGCCATGCCTCATGATCGCTGTTTTTAATTACATGCAGCACTACCGCCTCACGTCCCTGCAGCGCATTCCATGCGTTTACAACTTCACGAATGTACGGCTCTTCATCCTTCCAGATATAGTACTGTAAGGTGGCTCTGGTCAGGGGAATATCCCCCTCCGCCGGCACTTCCTCCTGCTCAAAAATCCCTGCTTCCCACGGCCGGAATCTCCACACAAGCAGCCCCGCCAGCAGCAAAAGCGCTGCCAGAATCCATATATATCCTTTTCCGGAAGTACTTCGTCTCATCTCTTTTTGACCTTTCTTTTTTTCTATGGTATACTGAATTTATCACTAAAAAAATTTGTTATTTTGAACGCCTCCGCGTTCACTGCAAAGGAACTCTCTATGCTGTATCTGCTTTCCGCTTTTATTCTGTTCATAGTGTTTCTTTCTATCCAGAAAGATCGAAGAGCTTCCATCCGCTATCTGTTAGGAACCGGTCTGCTGTACTTTGCAGCCGTTCTTTTTATGCTTCTGTATCTTTCCAAGGATGTCCGCTACTATAATATCATCCGGAGCTACTTTCTATTGTCGGAAGGCCTCTGGAAAAACCTGATGTTCGTTCCCCTCTCCAGAAATACGATCCTCCGCGCCCTGAATCTGTTCTCACTGTCCGCTGTTTTTATGGGCTGCCGCTTCTCCATCGTCTATACAAGCCGCTCCACCAAGAACAGATCGAGAAGGCTTCTGCGGATCCTCGGTATATTTCTGCTGCTGGAATGGATTCTTTACGATCCCCTGACAGAAAAGCTCATGTATCTGTTCTTTTATCCGAACCTGATGAATGCCGCGGCCTATGAGCTGTTCCTGGCCGGAATTCATCTGCTGACCGCCTTTGTAAATAATGCAGCGGTGATCGCCAGCATTTTAAACCTGTTCCGTCCCAGAAATCAGATCTATTCCTTTCCCTACTTTAAGTATTTTGCCTATGGGGAGACGGCAGGCTATACCCTGATTATGATCGCGTATCTGATCCTGTTTGGCCTGCTTCCGGTCCACCCGATCCGCTTTTCGCGTTTTTCCGGCTATACTTCTTATATCTCTCTGCCCCTTTATGACAACAACATGCTGTATATCATTTTTCCATGGTATCTGCTGTGCGCTACACTGATCATATGCCTCAGCATCGTCATGCTGTTTCGCTTTTCGCGCAGGGTCAGCGCCGAGGACTTCTCCATTTCCAGCCGCATCGATGCCGCCAATACTACGTCGAAATCTTTCTGCCATTACATGAAAAACGAGCTGCTGGCCATCCAGGCGGAAATCGGTCTTCTGGACATTCCGGAGCAAAACCGCGAAGAGCTGGCCCATATCAATGACCGCTGTGAAAATCTCTATCATCGTCTGGACGTCATTCACCGCAGCACAAAGGCATCTACGCTGACCCTGGAAAATACAGATCTGGAGGCTCTGCTCCACCGTATTCTCTCCCGTATGTCCGCAGAACTGGCCGATTTTAACGTTACCGTAAATGCCGTGGATAATATCCCTCCCGCATTTCTGGACGCCAACTACTTTGAGCAGGCTGTTCATAACCTGGTGACGAATGCCGTGGACGCCATGTCCGGTCTTCCTTCCGAACGGAAAAATCTGACTTTTACGCTGCGTTCCCTGGATCAGTGGATTGCACTCTCCATCTCTGACACGGGACTCGGCATACGGCCTCAGAATCTGTCCCATATTTTTGAACCCTTTTTTACCTCCCACCCCATCGCAGAACACTGGGGCATCGGATTGACGGTAACCCACCAGATCATACAGGCACATAAAGGGCGCATCAGTGTGGAAAGCAAAGAAGGAAAAGGCACTACTTTCCAGATCCTGCTTCCCGATCTGAGAGATTACGCCAAAACAACGCCGGAAAGGAAACGAAAATGTCTGATTCACTGATCAAAATACTGATTGCAGAAGATACGGAACCCCTCCGTAGACTGTATAAGAAGATCATCAATGCCGCACCCGATATGAAAGTCGTCGCCGACACTGACACCGGCACGGAAGCAGTCACTCTTGCCCTGCAGACACAGCCGGATGTGATCCTCATGGACATCGAAATGGAAACCCCGGATGCAGGCCTGCGGGCCATCGAAAGCATCCTCGGCTCCAAGCAGGATCCCAAGATCATCATTCTCACAGTCTATGAAGAGGACGATCTGATCTTTACGGCATTCCGTCTCGGCGTCACTGATTATATGATCAAGAATACCCCCCCCCAGGAGATTTTGGAGAGTATCCGCAATGCCTACTTTAACCAGAGTCCGCTGCGTCCGGAACTGGCCTCCAAGATTCTCGGTGAATTCAAAAGAGTCAAAACCTACGAGACAAGCTTCCTGTTCGCCGTAGATATCGTGTCTTCCCTGACCACCACCGAGCTGGAGCTTCTGCGCCTGCTGTTAGACGGCAAGAGCCGCCGGGAGATCTGCGCACTGCGCCACGTGGAAATGTCCACCGTGAAGACGCAGATCCACCATATTCTTAAAAAGTTCGACAAAAAATCCGTAGAAGAAATTGCTGCGATGATCTCCTCCCTGAACCTGTACGATCTGATCTACAATCGGCGGAATTTCTGACAGGATCTGCACACCGCTTTGTATTTATTCAATTTTGTTGAATTATATCATCGAATGATGTGACGAGGAAGGTGGATAAATTTTCATCCGCCCTCCCCTGTGAAACAAAGAATCTCTATAATGTCCGCTCCAATATCTTCATCTCAAACGGCTGCAGCTCTGTTTGTTCGCCGTCAAACAGGCAGTTTTTCACCGTCTGATCGTTGTTAAACACAAAAAGAAACTGCTTTCCTTCCTTTTCCCATGTCGTCACCTCCACGCACTGCGGCAGGTCTGTCCGATAGGGGAGCGCCGCCTGCTCCAGCATTCTTTCAGTCAGTTTACGGCACAGTGCCGGCAGCCCCACCGTTCCCGTATAATATACGACCCCTTTCCCGTACAGATTCCGTGTGACCGCCGGTTTGCCCGCATAGAAATCCTCTTTGTATACAGCCAGCGTTTCCGCACACTCCGTACGGATTATATCGCACCAGTGGGTTCCCTCGTAATCCTTTCCGTCCATCTCGACTGCAACCTTACCGTTTCCCACCGCGTCATATTCTTCCACCAGGCAGCCCGTCATATCGGCGTAATCGGCAGGCAGCGGCCGCATAATGCAGTTGTTATTCTCATCCTTCACCCCACTGCGGGTTGTCAGCATTACAATCCCTCCATTATATGCAAAGCTGTGCAGCTGCTCCACTGCTTTTTGTGACCGCACATACATCACGGGAGCAACAACAATGCGATACCCGCTCAAATCCGCTTCCTGACTGATAATATCCACATTCACGCCGAAGCTGGTAAACGCCGCATGAAAAGCCTGCAGCTGCTCCATATAATAGAAACCTTCCGTCTGTAACTGCAGCCGAAACGCATACTCACTCTCAAATCCGCACAGCAGCGCCACTCCAGACTGCATGACAGCCCCCTCCATATGTCTCATCGCTTTCACCGTTCGGCACAGTTCCTCAAATTCCGCATATCTCCTGCCCGGTACATTACTGTGGTCGATCAACCCATGCCAGAACATCTCCGCTCCACCCGTGGCACTGCGGAATCGGAAGTTGATGACAGCATCCGCTCCATGCGCGATTGCCTGCAGGCCATAGCCCTTGATCATTCCCGGTCTGACTGTAGGCGCCATAGGCATCCAGCATCCCGGCGTCCCGCTAAGCTGCTCCATCACCCAGAAGTTCTTCCGCTTCACGCCACGAATCAGGTCCAGGTGAAAAGCGTGCGAATAATAGCCCTCCTCCGGCAGTTTCGTCGCCGGATAGTTGTCATAGGAGCAGAAATCCAACTTGTCAAACAGCTTATAGAAATCCGGCATATGCTCGCAAAACCACGTATTCGTGGTAATCGGTGTATCCGGAAAATATTCCCGCAGGATCCCGGCCTGAAACTCCACATAATCTATCGTACTCTCTGACATAAACCGCTGATAATCCAGCAGATAAGCCGGATTGTACTGCGTGATCGGATAATTTCCCACAGGAGCAGGAATCTGCGACCATGCAGAATAACTGCCGCTCCATACATCATTGTGGTATGCCTGATTGACTGCCTCCAAAGTATCGTACTTATTCTTCACCCATTCCCGGAACTTTTCCGCACAGACATCACAACAGCAGGACCCCGCCTCAACCTCATTGTCAATCTGCCATGCCGCTATATTGCCAGCATCCTGATAGTGTTCCGCCATCTTCCGGACCATCAGTTCAACCCGTTCACGATATCTCGGTGCATTATAGCATCTGTGCCCCCGGACAGCCGGTTTCTGTCTTCTTCCGTCCCGCCCTGTCAGCAGCACTTCCGGGTATTTCTCATACAGCCACAATGGCGGACAATTCGTAGGCGTACACAGAATCACTCCGATCTCCCTCCCGGCAAATAATTCCACCACCTCATCCAGCCATGCAAAATCGAAGATGCCCTCTTCCGGTTCCATTTTACTCCAGGCAAACTCCGCCATCCTTACCAGCTCGACTCCGCTCTTTTTCATCAGGTCGGCATCCTGCCGCCACAAAGTCCTGTCCCAATGTTCCGGATAATAATCCACTCCGATCTTCATATCACTCCTCCATTTCTTCCCGGCCTGCGAATTCGGGCGCAGACACAGCCCTATAGTTGAACATATTCACACGGTAGAACTCTCCTGCGCCACGACAGTACGCCAACTGCACAGCGCACGGACATTCATCTTAAAGGAAATTATAACATCGGAAAATACAATGAGGAAGGTGGATAAATTTTCATCTGCCTTCCTCATACATTCTAATCTTACCACTCGATCACCGCCGAAGCCCACGTCAGCCCGCCGCCAAACCCGGACAACGCAATCTTCATCCCCGGCTTCAAAAGTCCCTTTCGGTTCATCTCATCCAGCAGGATCGGCACACTGGCGGCCGATATATTCCCGCAGTGATCCAGACTGATGGGGAACTTATCCTCCGCCACCTTAAGCCGCTTTGCCACCGACTGCAGAATCCGTATATTCGCCTGATGCAGTGCAAAATACTCGATCTCTTCCACCGCAAGCCCGGCCGCCCGGATCGTCTTCTGCAAAGAATGCGGCACCGCCGTCACCGCAAACTTATAGACCTCCTGCCCGTCCATATGCACATACGAATATTCCTTCGACGTCTCCACCAGCGGATTGTTATTGGACCGTCCTCTGCAGGCCAGCACACCGCCCTTTACGCCGTCCGATCCCTGGTCGAAAGCCAACAGTCCTGCCGTTCCCTCTTCCGCCCGGACCACCGCCGCGCCGGCTCCGTCGCCAAACAGAACGCAGGTACTTCTGTCGTTCCAGTCCATAATCCTGGACAGCGTCTCCGCCCCCAGAATCAATGCCGTCTTATAAACTCCCGTCTGCAGATAGGCGTTCGCAATATTCAAGGCAAACATAAATCCGGCGCAGGCGGCATTGATATCGAATGCCACCGCATTCACCGCTCCGATCTGTGCCTGCACTTCACATGCACAGGAGGGCGTCACATGATCCGCCGATAAAGTACCTACAATGATCAGATCGATCTCCTCCGCCAACACTCCCGCATCCTCCATGGCCCGTCTTGCCGCCTCGGCAGACATACCGGAAGTCGTCTCCTCCTTCACCAGATGGCGCTCTCTGATACCCGTGCGGCTGCTGATCCACTCGTCCGAAGTATCCATAATCTTTGATAAATCATCATTTGTCACGATAGTTGCAGGCAGACAGCTGCCTGTTCCTATAATTCTCGCTCTCATCTTCTCCCTCACAACTCATCGACTTATTAACAGTACAAATCTTTTTCCCGCCTTGATACAGTGTCACTAAGCCAGGCCGGACACACCAGACAGAATCTGCAGTTATCCCCCGGAAATCACGGCCGAAACTCCTCCATGATATCCCTCACATGTTCCAGCTTCGTGGCCCGGTAAGCATTCGCCCCACAGAACAAAAGTCCCTCCCCGGTCTTTCCCTTCACCGCATTGACCAGTGCATCCGTGATGCAATAAGGCGTTTCTCCCGGCTTGCAGGTACTGATACACAGATGACATTTCCCGTGCGGGATCCGCCCCTCCTTCGCCCGTTTCATAAAAGGATTCAGAATCGCTCTTCCCGGCATCCCCACCGGACTTTGTACAATAACGATATCTTCTTTCTTCGCATCAATGTAACTCTGTTTGTATGCATCCGACGCATCACATTCATAGGTGGTCACGAACCGCGTCGCCACCTGTACGCCGTCCGCACCCATCTCCAGATAGTGCTCCATATCCTCACGGTTATAGATACCGCCGGCCATGATCACCGGAATCTTCGTATCATGCTCCACCGCCGTCTCTTCCACCTTCTGAATGATCTGCCGTACTTCTTCATCATAATGAAGCGCTTCGATATCGTCAAGCTGTTCCTTATGAAAACCGAGATGCCCGCCGGCCAGCGGTCCTTCGATGATCACCGCGTCCGGCAGTCTCGTATACTTTTTCCACCAGTACCGCAGAATCACCTGCGCTGACTTTACGCTTGACACGACAGGAGCCAGTTTCGTCCTCGCAGTTCCCACCAGCTTCGGCAGCTCCATGGGCAGTCCCGCACCGGAAATGATCAGGTCGATGCCCGCTTCCACAGCCGCTTTCACATATTCCTCGTATTTTCTCGTGGCCACCATGATATTGACGCCCAGAATACCGCCTTTTGCGATCTCACGCGCTTTCCGGATCTCCGTCCCTATGGCACGCAGATTGGCTCCGATGGGATCCGCATCAAAATCCGGCTCCCTGTACCCGATCTGCGCCGTCGAGATCACACCGATGCCTCCCGCCGCCGCCACTGCGCCGGCCAGAGAGGACAAACTCACGCCCACGCCCATGCCGCCCTGAATCAAAGGCACCTTCGCCACCAGATTTCCTATTACAAGAGGTTTTACAATTCCCATCCGCTTTGCCCTTCCATCATCCTTTCCTCAATCCGAAGCGCCACAATTTAAGCTTCCCCGATCGCAAAGGTCAGTTCCGCCTGTGTCACCAGTTTCCCGTCTACATACGCTTTCGCCGCACCCACTCCGATCGGCCCTTTTATCTTAATGATCTCCGTCTCCAGGATCAGCACATCGCCCGGCACCACCTTACCCTTAAATTTCGCGTTGTTAATCGCCGCGAAATATGCCGTTTTCCCTCTGTATTCCGGCTGGCTCAAGATCGCTACCGCTCCCGTCTGGGCCAGCGCCTCCACGATGAGCACGCCCGGCATCACCGGCTCCTGCGGAAAATGTCCCGCAAAAAAGGGCTCATTATAGGATACACACTTTTTCGCCACAACCCTTTTGCCTTCCTCCAGCTCCTCGATCGTGTCGATCAGCATAAAAGGCTGCCTGTGGGGAATGATTTCCATAATTTCCTTCGCCGTCATAAGTGACATCTTATCTCCTCCTTCGGCATGATTTTTTGCCATGCCTTATCCAGCTTTTCACTCTGCTGTCACCAATCTTCTGCATCCTGCGGAAAATATCCGTGTTTCGAGTATTCCCACCTTATCCGTGATACTTCTTCACCACCAGGCTTGCATTGTGCCCGCCAAATCCCAGCGAATTAGACAGCGCATACTCCACGTCCTCCGTATATGCTTCCTTACAGTAATTCAGGTCCAGTTCTTCGTCCGGCACCTCATAGCCTACCGTTCTGTGAATATATCCTTCTTCGATCTCTTTCACACACGTCACAAACTCGATGGCTCCCGCCGCACCCAGCAGATGGCCCACCATGGATTTCGTGGAATTAATCTTGATATTCTTTGCATGATCGCCGAACAGTAACTTGATCGCTCTCGTCTCAAACAGGTCGTTGTGATGCGTGCCCGTCCCATGCGCATTAATATACGTGATATCTTCCTTCGCAAGACCCGCATCCGCCACCGCGTACTCCATGGCTTTGGCCGCCCCGGCTCCGTCTTCCGCCGGAGAGGTGATATGATAAGCATCCGAAGAACAGCCGTAACCGGCCACCTCCGCATAGATCTTTGCGCCTCTCGCTTTGGCATGCTCCAGCTCTTCCAATACTACCACGGCCGCGCCTTCTCCCATCACGAAGCCGCCCCGCTCCTTGTCAAAAGGAATCGAACACCGCTGCGGATCCTCGCTGGTCGACAACGCCGTCAACGCCGAAAAACCGCCCACACCGATCTGACAGATGCTGCCCTCCGTGCCGCCCGCGATCATCACTTCGGCGTCCCCATACTGAATGGCACGGAACGCTTCACCGATGGAATTTGTGCCCGTAGCACAGGCCGTCACCACATTGATGCTCTTACCTTTTAACCCAAACTGGATCGACACGTTGCCGGCCGCCATATTGGAGATCGTCAGCGGCACAAAAAGCGGCTCGATCCTGCCCGGTCCTTTTTCCACCATTCTGCTGTGGGAACGTTCTATCGCCTGCAGGGAACCCGTCCCGGATCCCACAGACACACCCACGCGCCAGGGATCCTCCTTCTCCATGTCAAGTCCCGCATCCGCCATGGCTTCCTTTGTCGCCGCCACCGCGTACTGGGAGAAAAGCTCCATCCGCTTGGCCGCTTTGAAATCCATATAGTCCTTTCCCACAAAGCCCTTGACTTCCGCCGCCAGTTTGCATTTATAATCCGCCGTATCAAATCTGGTGATCCTGTCAAAACCGATTTTACCTTCCCGAATGCCGGCCCAGAACTCGTCCACACTCAGTCCGATCGGCGTGATCGCACCCATACCCGTTACTACTACTCTTCTGCTCATATCTGCCTCCGTTTTCTTTCCTGATTCCGTTTCCTTTTCGCCCTGTGCCTGTATCGCCATACACATGCATACCATATTTTCAAGTTTTCCGGCATATCCTTACACAGCCGTTCCTGATCTGACCGCCAAAGATGCAGCGTCCGTTTCTTCCGAACCACTGCTGCGGCGATCACATCCTCTATCCTGCCTTCCGCATGATCCTCGTAATTGCCTTACATCGCCATGCCGCCGTCCACGGAAATGACCTGTCCGGTAATATAGGCCGCCCTCTCGCTTGCCAGAAACGCCACCGTCTCCGCAATATCCCTGGGTGTACCCACACGTTTTAACGGAATCTGCGCCAGTGTCGCTTCCTTCGCCGCATCCGTCATCGCCTGCGTCATATCCGTATCAATAAAACCCGGAGCCACCGCATTGACCGTAATATTCCTGCTGGCCAGCTCTCTCGCCATGGACTTTGTCAACCCGATCACGCCCGCCTTGGAAGCCGCGTAATTGGCCTGTCCCGCATTGCCCAGCACACCCGTCACGGAGGACAGGTTGATGATCCGTCCCGCCCTCTGTTTGATCATCGGCCTGTACATATGCTTGATCGTGTTAAAAGTCCCTTTCAGGTTCGTATCAATGACCGCATCAAAATCCGCTTCCGTCATCTTAATCATCAGATTGTCCTTCGTGATCCCGGCATTGTTCACCAGAATATCAATATGCCCGAACGCCGCCAGCATATCCGTGATCATCTGTCCGCAGGCCTCAAAATCCGCCACGCTGCACTGCACCGCTACAGCCTTCCGCCCCATCCCGGCAATCTCCGCGACCACTTCTTCCGCTTTTTCTTTCGATCCGTTATAATTTACGATCACATCCGCACCGTACTCTGCCAGCGTCAGGGCGATCTCCCGCCCGATTCCTCTGCCGGCTCCCGTCACCAGCGCCACTTTTCCCTCTAACATATACTCCTCCGATCCACATTGTGTCTTTCCACTAAAATCCTTACGCCATCAGTTCCTGCAGCTTCTCCAGGTCTTCTACTTTCTCTACGTTTACGACCTTTACGTCCCTGCTGATCTTGCGCATAAACCCGGACAGCGTCTTTCCCGGCCCGATCTCCACGAAAGTATCCACCCCGTCCGCGATCATCCGCTCCACCGTCTGCTGCCAGCGCACGGAAGAAGACACCTGTTTCTCCAAAAGAGGCTTCACCTCCGCTCTGTCCGTCACATAGTCTGCAGTCACATTGGCAATATAAGGAATCTGGATCTCCCCTATCGTAACATGCTCCAGCTCTGCCGCCAGTTTCTCCCCGGCTCCTGCCAGCATCGGAGAGTGGAAGGGTCCGCTGACCTTCAAAGGCACGCATCTCTTAGCTCCTGCTGCCGTCAGCTTCTCCACCGCCGCCTGCGCTGCTGCCTCTTCACCGGTAATAACGATCTGTCCCGGACAGTTATAGTTCGCGATGGACACGAAGCCTTCCGTCTCCTCACAGATCTTCTCGATCACTGCCGTATCCAGCCCCAGCACCGCCACCATGGCTCCGCCGTTCGGCACGGCCTCCTGCATATAAATTCCGCGCTTGCGCACCACCTTAAATACGTCTTCCGCGCTCATCACGCCGCTGGCCGCCAGCGCACCATACTCACCCAGACTCAAACCCGCCGTCACATCCGGCTTAAATCCCTTTTCCTCTATCGCTTTTAACATCGCCACCTCTGTCGCCAGCATGGCAATCTGCGTGTACTCTGTAATATTGATCTGCTCATTCTCCTCAAAGCAAAGAGCCGCTACATCAAGCCCGCTGGCCTTACCCGCCAGTTCAAACATCTCTCTGCTCACAGGAATCTGTTCATAGAAATCCTTCCCCATCCCCACATACTGGGCTCCCTGCCCCGGAAACATAAATGCTGTTTTTCCCATAATCTCCCTCTTTCCTGCACACTTTTGTGTGCCAACTGTTCCTATAACAAGAATCCTCTATACACATGCCTCCAGACCAACATCCGAAAAATTTCATTCTGTCTGCAGACATGCCTCTAATACTTTGAAGTTCAAAGTATTTACTTCTAAAAAAACGAGCAAAATATATTTGAGGGTCCGCCCATGGGCAAACCCTCTCAAATTTGCTCATACTCTTATTTTAATAAGCTTTCCGCCTGCTTCATAATCTCCTGAATCATCTCTGCGCAGGTCATCTCTTCCCTGATCATGCCCGCAATCTGCCCAGCCATCAGTGTACCGTTGACAGTATCACCTTCCACCACCGCCTTGCGCAGCGCTCCCAGTGTCAGGTGCTCTAATTCCTCAAAAGGCGCTCCGGCCTTCTCCAATTTCAGGTACTCCCTGGTCATGTTATTGCGCAGCTGACGAACCGGATGCCCGTGACTTGTACCCGTCACTTCCGAATCGATATCCTTGGCCGCCAGAATCTTCTTCTTATAATTCTCATGTACGATGGACTCCCTGGCTACTACAAACCTGGTTCCCATCTGCACCGCTTCCGCACCCAGCATCATAGCCGCCGCAAAGCCTCTGCCGTCCGCAATGCCGCCCGCTGCGATCACAGGAATCTTTACCGCATCCACTACCTGTGGAACAAGCGTCATCGTTGTGGCAGCTCCGATATGTCCGCCTGATTCCGTGCCCTCTGCAATTACAGCATCCACACCGGCACGCTCCATCATCCTGGCCAGCGCCACGCTGGCAACCACCGGAATCACTTTAATACCGGCTTCCTTCCACGAAGCCAGATACTTCCCCGGATTACCCGCCCCGGTAGTGACTACCGGAACGCCCTCTTCCACAATAACCCTGGCAATCTCATCCGCTTCCGGGTTCATCAGCATGACATTCACACCGAAAGGCTTCTTCGTCAGTTCTTTCGTCTTCTGGATCTGCTCCCTGACAAAAGATGCCGGAGCGCCGCCCGCCCCGATAATTCCCAGTCCGCCTGCCTCCGAAACAGCCGCCGCAAGATGATAGTCGGCAACCCACGCCATACCGCCCTGGATAATCGGATATTCGATCCCCAGAAGTTCTGTAATCTTTGTCTTCATGCTTTCGCCTATGCCTCTACGCCTTTGCTCTTCATATATTCAATAACAGCGCCTACTGTCGTGATCTGCTCTAAGTCCTCGGAAGGAATCTCTACGCCATACTCTTCTTCAAAAGCCATAACAAGCTCAAATAAATCTAAAGAGTCAGCACCCAAATCATCTTTGAAGGAAGTCTCTTCTGTGATGTCCGATCCCTCATAGTTTAACTGTTCCTTAATAATCTCGATAACTCTCTCTAACATTTCTCTGCTCTCCTTTTCGCCGTTGATAAAATAGTTTGACATTCAAAGTATATTCTCTGTTACTATGTTTGTCAACCTTAATTTTACGGGTTTTCTACATTTTGTCAATTCACTTTGATAATAAATGTTGATAAATCTCTCTTTTTGGCACTCCGCGGTCCTTTGCGACCTGTTTCATGGCACTTTTTTCATCCATACCAGTCTTCGTATAGTACGCCAGATGCTCTTCAATGCTCATGTCAAGCCACGATTCCCGCTCTTCCTCCCGCTTCTGCGATAAACTCTTTCCCTCAATCACCAGCACATATTCACCGCGGGGTTCTTCCCTCTCATATAGCATAAGCGCGCCCGCAATGGTAGTCGGCAGCACCGTCTCAAACTTCTTCGTCAATTCCCTGCAAAGCGTCAGCCGCCGATCTCCCAGCATCTTCAACAGCTCTTCCAGCGTTCTGACCAGGCGATGAGGCGCTTCATAGAGTATGATCGTCCTGGACTCCTCCTTCAATTCCTCCAGGATCGCCGCTTTCTCCTTCTTGTCCGCGGGCAGAAAAGCCTCGAAACAGAACCTGCGCGTGCTGAGTCCCGACAGCGTCAGGGCCGTGATACAGGCCGCCGCTCCCGGCAGAGAAGTAACCGTGATTCCCGCTTCATGGCATTTTGCCACCAGCACCTCCCCCGGATCCGAGATGCCCGGCGTCCCCGCATCCGTCACAAGCGCCACATTCTTTCCCTGCTGCATCTGCGCCACAAGATAGTCTGCCTTTTCTACTTTATTATATTCATGGTAACTGGTCATAGAAGTCTTAATTTCGAAATGATTGAGCAGCTTAATACTGTTGCGTGTATCCTCCGCCGCGATCAGATCCACTTCCCGCAGCGTCTCCACCACCCGCGGCGTCATATCCCCCAGATTCCCAATCGGCGTCGCGCATAAATATAACATTCCTGCCATGGCTTTCCTCCTGAACCGCTGCTGTCAGCTGTTCTGTAAATATTTCATTCGTTCTCTGTACCTGCTGTCTCTGACTGCTTCACGGCTGCTTCCGGTTCTCCAGCCTGCACCTCAGCCTCCTTTGCACCACCATCCGGTTCTCCGTCTGTCTTCACTGCATTCTTCTCTTCCTGTTCAGCCGCCTGCCGTGCTGCTTCCTCCTGTTCGGCCGCCTGCCGTGCTGCTTCTTCCTGTTCGGCTGCCTGCCGTGCTGCTTCTTCCTGTTCGGCCGCCTGCCGTGTTGCTTCTTCCTGTTCGGCCGCCTGCTTCTCCGTCTCCCACTGCTGTCGCTCCGCCTCAGCCTCCTCGTTAGTCAAAAGCGAATCCCTCTGATATTTCACCGCCGCATTCCACAGAATCCATTCATCATAGCCCGCATCATAGGCTCCCTTGATCTGTGCCCGGATCTGCTGTGGTCCATAACTGATATGTCCCGGCACCCAGCTGGCCGTAAAACTTTGCAGCCAGGTCCTCACCCGCGCCCTGTTTTCCTCCGGCAGCATACCAAGCTCCTGCACGGACGCAGAACATGCCTCATTGATCGTCTTATACGGTTCCGCATCCGGCACCGCAATCCCATAAGCCCCGTTACGATAATGTGAAGGATAGATCATCGGGCAGATATAATCCAGATGCTCCGCCATTTTCACATAATCCTGCCCCACAATCTGCTGGTCTGTCTCATTCTCAATCACCGTGCCAAATACATCTGCCGCCACATATATCCCCAGCGGCCTTAACTTCTCATACATATACTGCGTAAATTCCGTGATAATATCAATCCTGCCAACCGTCTCCGCTTCCGGTCCGTAATCCACTTCATCCGCATTTATATCCGTAGAGAACCGGATATAGTCAAACTGCACCTCATCAAACCCCGCCGCCGCTGCTTCCGTGGCAATCTCCACCAGATAATCCCACACTCCCCTTTCATACGGATTCACCCACGCCAGCCCGCTCTTGTCACGGAAGATCCCGCCATCCTTCGTATGTACGGCCCACTCCGGCTTCTTCTCTGCCAAAAGCGGATCCCGGAATGCCACAATCCTGGCAATCAGATAAATATCCTTCTCCTTACAGGTTTTCACCAGCGCATCAATATCCTGTATATAACCCACGCCAGTTCCTATCTCCAACACCTGATCCGACTGCATCTTATAAGTGACTTTGCTCTCATCATTCTTAATATCAATGACAATGGCATTCAATTCCGTCTGATCCACCAATTCGATCAGTTCCTCCATCCTGGCAATTCCCGCCACCGGACCGCTTACATAGATGCCCTTGACCTTAACAGGCTCCCTGCGGGGCGCTGCCGCTTCCACAGACACGCCTTCTTCACACTGCTCCGACGTGTTGCCGCTGATGCCATTATCTTCTGTCCCCGGCTCTTTATCTTCTGCCCCCTCGTCCTCAGAATCCGGTTCACCCACATCACCCGGTCCGTTGCCATCCTCTATCTCACGGGTGCTCTCCCCTGCAGCTTCTTCCGAACCGCCGCCGTCCTCTACCGCTTCTCCGATCACGGTACCGGCCATCGTCTCCTTCTGCTCACTGACGCATCCACTGCACAGGAAGCATATCATCATCGCCGCCGCGAAGGCTTCCCACACATATCTTCTACCGCTTTTCATAAAAATTCCCCATTCCTGCTCAAATACCCCTGTGCTGTCAGACAGCAAAACACATCCCTATGCACCTGGTATATCTGCTTTCCATATACCGACAGACGGTACAGGGCCTGTCCACCCCGCCGGAGTATCCCTTCAATACCCATATATATCGTAAATTTCCTCCATATAAACTCCCGGCTCCCGATACACGATCAATGGCTTCTCCACCGTCATCCGCGGTTTCCCACCACGATTCGCCTCAATCAGCACCATGTTCGGCTCCTTATTGACAAACGGATACACCAGCTGCATCCGCTTCGGCTCCAGTTTATATGCCCGCAGCAGCACAATAATCTCCGCCAGCCGAAACGGTCTGTGTACCATGAAAAATTTTCCGCCGGGCTTTAACAATCCTGCCGCCTGCGCGATCACATCCTCCAACGTACACAAAATCTCATGTCTGGCAATTGCCTTTGCATCCTCCGGGTTGATCAATCCATGCCGCTCCGTCATATACGGCGGGGTACTGGTAATAACGTCAAAAGAAGCAGCGTCAAACAGACTCCCTGCCTCTTTAATATCACCTGTCACTATGGAAATTTTCTCCTCCAGACCATTCAGGCACACGCTGCGCCTTGCCATATCCGCACTGTCTTCCTGTATCTCCAGCCCTGTCAGATGCGCCGCACCCGTCTTCGCCTCCAGAAGAATCGGAATAATCCCGGTCCCTGTCCCCAGATCCAACACTTTGGCTTCGTTCTTCACCCTGGCAAATCCGGACAACAGCACCGCATCCATACCAAAACAGAAGCGGTGTGTATCCTGAATAATCCGGTACCCATTTCGCTCCAGATCATCAATCCTCTCATTTTCCTTCAGCAAAACTTCATTCTCCGACCCCATACTCATTCCCTGTAATTTCTGATCGCCCAACATCAATTATCATCCAGCTTCGACTTCGAGGAATCCTGCTTCTCCAGCTTTTCCAACTCCTTAAGCTCCGCCTCATTGACGTCCATCCGGCGGTTCTTTCCATGCCGTCTCTTGAATCGAAGCTGATCTACCCGGTACTCCTGGATCTCCTTCTCGTCATCCACATTGACGATAACCTTAACCAGCTGGCGCAGCACGTTCACACTGTGCACTTCCCCTTTATGTCCGTCATCCGTAGTCACGAAATCCCCCACATTCGGCAGCCTCCGGTTCAGCTCCTCATATGTCTCTTCCTCATTTTTCAGACAGCACATCAATCTGCCGCAGACACCCGATATCTTCGTCGGATTTAACGAAAGGTTCTGTTCTTTCGCCATCTTAATGGACACCGGTGCAAACTCCGACAGATGCGTATGACAGCAAAGCGGCCTGCCGCAGATACCGATACCGCCGAGAATCTTCGTCTCATCCCTGACTCCGATCTGCCGCAGTTCAATCCTTGTCTTGAACACGGAAGCCAGATCCTTCACCAGCTCACGGAAATCAATACGCCCATCCGCAGTAAAATAAAACAACACCTTGTTATTGTCAAACGTATACTCCGCATCGATCAGTTTCATCTGCAGATTATGCTTCCTGATCTTCTCCAGACAAATCTTAAACGCCTCTTTCTCTTTGATCTTATTACCGGCTTCCTGCTCGTCGTCCTTCGGTGTTGCCACGCGCAGAACAGACTTCAGCGGCTGAACCACCTTATCCTCCTGCTCCTCTTTCGGATCACCCACAACAGTACCGTACTCAATTCCACGGGCCGTCTCTACAATAACATGAGCGTTCCTCTTAATATTCAGCTTCCCCGGATCAAAATAGTATACCTTGCCTGCCGTCCGAAACCGCACGCCTATCACTCGTATCATAATCTATCAACCTCCATGCTTTCCCTGCATAACATATTCTGCACCTGTCACGCATTCCGCGCTTTCGCCTGTCAAAAGCCCTTAGTATGTGCCTCTACAACACTGTTTGCATCGTTAATTCTCCTTGATCGCCAGGAACAGCAGCTCCATTGTGAGATCAAAATTAACATTGGCTTCCAGCCTTTTCTTCGCGATCTGCAGTGCATTCACGATCAGCTCTATTCCTTCATACGTACTTCTGTCCGACATCCTCATGATCTGCTGAATGTCTTCCTTAAACACAAGACTGTTCACGTCCTTGGTCGCCTTAAAAAGCAGCACATCCCGATACCAGGCCATCAAAATGTCCAAATAATCATTGACATCAAATTTATATTCCGAAATCTTCTTGATCGCCTTGACGATCTCACTCGTCTCCATCTCATTGATATTCTTCACCAATGTGATCGCTTCATCTTTAACTTTCTCAAATTCTTCACTGCTGGCAAGCATCTTGGCTTTTCCGATATTCCCCCGGGCAAAGGCCACACAGATATTCGCCTTATAATCCGGCACGGCCAACTGCTCCATTAAATACTTTTTGACAAGTCTGTCCGGCACCGGCTTCATATTCAACACCACGCATCGACTCAAAACCGTCGGCAGCAATGCTTCTACATTGATTGTCAAAATCAGGATCACCGCATATTCCGGCGGCTCTTCCAAAGTTTTCAACAGCGCATTCTGCGCCTGCGGCGTCATTTTCTCCCCTTCATTGATGATATAGATCTTCCGCGGACTGCTGTACGGCTTAATGGAAATATCCCCGTTGATCTGTGATCTGATATCCTCAACGCCTATCGTATTCGGCTTCTCATGACTGATATATATGATATCCGGCTGGTTGTTACCCAGGGCCTGTTTACAGGAATGACACTCCCCACAGGGTTCCGTTCCTCCCTTCTCACATTGCAGCGCCATCGCAAATACCCGCGCAACAAACTCCTTGCCGGCGTTTCTTTCGCCGTTGATGATATATGCATGCGAAACCTTATTCATTGCGATCGCATTCTGTAAATGTTCCTTCAGCTGTTCCTGTCCTACTATGTCCGTAAACCTTGCCATTTATCAACCCCACCCGTCTTTTGTCTCTTCTGTGCCATGCTGCCCTTACGTGAAAATGTCTAACAGCAATCCCCTTATCTCCCCAATCTTACTTAAGATCGCCAGATTATCCTGTTCGTCCTTTACCAGCTCCTGCGCAAGCTGATCCAGATTCTCATCGATCAATCGTATAATACCATATACTCTGTGCCGTCCCTTCCGATCCAGAAAGTTCTCTCTGGAAAAGGCATGAGAACGGTTAACTACTTCATTCAAAAAGTCCTTGATCAGCGCACGATATCGTTTCATATCCTTGATGTCACGATGCTTGGAAAGCTTCTCACCCTGTCTGGTGATCTCTTCCATCATATTCGACAGCGCATTCTGCAGTTCCTGCTCCTCTATCCTGCTGACAAGCGTGAACTTGAAAGTACCATCTGTCTCCTGCGGCTGCAATGTCTGCTCCACTGGTGCCGCCTGCTGCACACCGCTCACCTTAATATCCATGCCTGTCACCTCCTTCTCATCTTATTCCGGTATAACCATTCGAAATTCCTGCATCCTGGTTGTCTTCCCGATCCATCTCACCACAGACAGGTCACAGACTTTGCTGCAGATAGACCACAATTTTCTCCAGACAGTTATCCAGATCATCATTATTAAATCTACACTCGATTCCCGCTTCCCGAATCTTCTCTTCCGAAAAATCCTCCGCATCCGCCAAAAAGCGTCTGCACATCTCCTCGTATTTCGGCTGATCCTGTGCTTTCTCCCGATCCAAAGCCCGCTGAAGCCTTACGCCGTCATCCAGTTCAATCAAAATCGGCAGTACCTTATCCGCACCATAAAATTTCCGAATCTGGCCATACGCCTCCAATGTGGCGATCATCAGATAGGAATGTCGCTCCAGATCGATCTTCTCATCCGTCACTGTAAAATAACGCCACAATCCCAGTCTCGTATGATATTCCCGCGCTTCGATCACTTCACCCTTACGAAACAGCTCCCGAAATCCATCCTCATCTGTAAAATGATATTCCACCCCGTCACATTCCCCTGCCCTGATGGGCCTGGTAGTGTAAGGGACAATATTATGCAGGGTCACTTTCTTCTGTGACAACAGTTTTTTATAGATTGTATCCTTTCCCGATGAGCTCCTGCCCATCAGACACACGATTTTTCCCATATTGCAAAATACCTTTTATCGATAACCATCTCTTCTTTTATAATGCCACACTTTTGCTGCAATTTCAAACAATACATTGCAGAATCATAATCTTTCCATCGGCAGTCACACCCTGTACCTGAAGCCCAAGGCTCCGATATTTCCCTATCCGCTCCACCATTTCCTCTCCGACGACCTCTCCCGGTGATATGAGTGGTATGCCCGGCGGATACAGATGAACAAAATCTGCCGCCACTTTTCCAACACATTCCGCAAGCGATATCGGTTCCCGGTTCCCCAGATAAGCCTGCGCCATTGTCACATCGGTGCTTTTCTTTCCGCCCGCATTCTCTTTCCCATATTGCACCACTGATTCATCTGCAATGCCTGCGGCCGCTTTCCGCTCCATGCCTGACTCTTCTCCCGGTATTTTCCCCGGTCCGATCATGGTCCCTGTCTCTATCCTATCATCAATCTGCCTTAACGCAGCAGCCAATCTCTGCCAGCCTTCCTCCGTATCCATTATCGTCATAATAGCCAGCACATACTTCTCTGCCGCCATCTCCATCTGCAGATGATATTCCTCCCGCAGCAGATCATACAGCTGCCGGCCGCACAAACTGCCATCCCGCGTATAAATCAAAAGCTTACCGATATCCCATCCTGCCGCATAATATGCTTCTGCTGTCCTGCTTCTCTCTGCCCCGTCTGCTCTATTTTTACTGTTCCCTGCAGTTGTTTCACACGTTATGCCGCCTATCCATATATGTTTGCATTTCCTGATCTTTTCACAGAAAATGTCATATTGCTGCCGCATAAAAGCATACCGCTCCGCACCATGTGACTCCACATAGCGAATGCAGCTGTCCATACTCGCCATCAGCACATAAGACGGGCTGCTGGTCTGCAGCATTCTCAGATACCTGCGCAGCCGGTCCCGGTCTACCCTGTTCCCCTGTACATGTAAAAGCGCCGTCTGTGTCATGGCTGGCAGCGTTTTGTGCAGACTGTGGATCACCAGATCCGCACCACAGGCAACCGCTCCGTGTGGTGCACTCTCGTCCAATCCCAGATGTGCTCCATGTGCCTCATCCACGATCAGAATCTTGTCATGCGCATGTACCACGTCTGCTGCTGCACGTACATCCGATATCAGTCCTTCATAGGTAGGCGAAGTGATGACCACCGCCCTGCAGTCAGCATGCTGCTTCAAAAGACGATCTATCTCTTTCGCATTTATACCGCCGCATATACCATATTCCTCTATCACAGGCACAAAACAATACTGCAGTTCCAACTCCTGTAAGATTGCGGCATGGTAAACTGACCTGTGGCAGTTACGGGCAGCCAGGATCTTTTCTCCCCGCTGCGCAGCCGCCATTATGGAAGCAAGCACTCCACAGGTACTTCCGTTAATCAGATAAAAAGTTTCCGTTCCTCTTCCGCCATACAGTTTATTTGCACGCTCCTGCGCTTCCTGCAGAATGCCCTCAGCATGATGCAGATCATCGAAACCATCTATCTCCGTAATGTCAATTCCGTAATAAGATGCCATCGGCCCCGCTTCCCTGTTCCGTTTATGTCCCGGCATGTGGTAAGGATAGTGATCCCCTTCACAATATCTGGTCAGCGCTGCATACAAGCCGTCGTTTTCCTCATTACCTTCCTGTCCGTTTCTATTATCCTGCATCTGTTCTTCTTTCACCAGTCCGCCACATCAGGACGCCTGCGCTCCATGCCCCTTATGCAGCCCGATCGTTTCCATCAGTGAGCAATATTTATCCGCCGTGGTTACTACCCACGCCTCCCTGCAGGTAGGCGGTACAAGGGACAACGGCCACATATGTTTCTTTATAATCTCTCTCTGCACATCATTCAACACATATTCCTTCTCCGCATTGTGAAGTGCGATCCCCGGATGCCAGAATCCGTGCAGTCGTTTACGCTCGGACAGATGTTCCTTATCATGCCAGTCATAGAGGAAATAGTCATGCAGGAGTGCACCTCTGATCAGATCATGCTTATTACATCCGATCCGCAGTTTTCTGTTGAGCAGGAGACTGTAGCGTGCCACGCTTATAACATGACTGTGCACTGTCATATTGCCATGCTGAATATGCCTTCGTGTCCCCTTAAAATTTTCCGAGCTGAGTATATCCGCACCATGCTCCTTCAATAATGCATGAATGCGTTTGTGTGTTTCATACAGCCTCTGAATACGTTCTTTTCTCTTCTGCCTGTGTTTTTTAAGAATATCCATGTCCTATGCCTCTCCTCCGTTTACTCTATTCTTATACAAACCTTGCAGCTATCAGTTTCCTATGATTTATAGTAAACTTACATCATACTCAGCCTGCCGCCTGGCGGGCCGCATGGCCATCCATGCTGTGAAAGTCAGAGACTTTCATAATAACGAATTTATAATATCGTTAACTATAGTTTACTCCATCAACGTATTTTTGCTCTACCTGTCTTCTATCTTATATATACGGAACCTTTATTCCAACAGTTCATGCAGCTGCTGTGCCCTGTGTGCCCATGTATGGCCGGCTTGAGCTAATTGAAAGCCTGCATCGGCAATCTGCTGCATACGTTCCGGCTCCGCAAGCAATTTCCCTGCGATCTCCGGCAGCCGTTCCATTTCCCTTAAAGAATAAATACCACAATCCACGCCGTCATGCAAGACCTCATCCAGATATACGCTGCTGTCTGTCAGACACAACGCCCCATTCAGCATGGAATTAAAGATGCGGTCATGGGCTCCGTCCTTAAACCACGGCATCACATTCAATGAAATCTTTGCCTGACTCAGCTTCTTTAAACAGCCTGCGGAATCCAGATTATTCATCAAAAGCAGATTCTCCGTATGCCTGCACGGCAGAGCATCCCATCCATCCCCAAAAACATGCACCTTAATACCCGCATCTACCAGTTCCTGTACCGCTCTGCCCCGCAGGGTGTAACGCACATACAAGTCAATAAAAGTCAATGCTGCCATCGTTTTCTTCAGTTCCTCTTCCGGAACCGATCCCAGTTCCTCGATCAGATGCGCCTCCGCCACTTCCTCCACGGTCTTATGAGGATTTGCCATCAAATCATCGATCATTCCATAATAGAATGCCGTGTACTCTTCATCAATTCTGGTAATAAACCGCTCAAATGTCTGTGGTACACAATAGTTTCCCACCATCATCACATCATATTTCCTATAGGCAATAGGCACATTCGATTTATTCGGATGCAGCTGCGTACCGGCCAGCGGCAGGAACGGTCCCCTTTTGATATCCGGAAAAAACCGCTTCATATATTTCTCATGATTCCGATCAATACTGATATGATGATAATTACCCGGGACCTTTTCCAAAAAATGATGATAGTACATCGGATGGTCCACAACTATATTGTAACTCGGTATGTCAAGGGCGTCCCACATCATTCTGTTATTTTCATCCAGAAAAAACTCCTCTCCGCTCATTCCGTGGAAATTGAAATTGATCAATACCGTGTTTCCTTTTTCAAAAAATGAAAAAAACTTCTCCGTGCTGCTCCACGGCCTGCTCAGATCATAGAGAAAGACGTCATGCCCCAGCTTCTCCATTGAATCTGCAATCTGTCTGGAAAAGTATCCCTGTGTTTCTATGTCTCCTTCAAAAAACATGATTTTTCTCATATCAATATCCGTTCCTTTCGCTCTGACAGACATAAAACGTAATGAAAATAACTCCCCGCTTTTACAGGGATCACCTAATCCCTTCAACCTCCTGCTGATCCCGATACACAACTGCTGTTATGATGAAACTTACCACGAAAGCAACTACTCCGACTATGACCGCTTTCATCAGATTGGTCGGCTCTTCTGTACTGTAAAACATCAAAATAGAGGGAATGCTGGGAAATGTAAAAATGTAACAATGTACCGTCATAATTCCCTGCACAATACCTGCCGCCATACATCCAAGAATATTTCCGATCATCGGTGTTTTCTCTTTAAAGCACACGCCAAAAATAGAAGGCTCTGTAATCCCTGGAATCAATGCTGTCACCATCGCGCTGATTGCCATTGTCCTCTTTTCCTTCTGTTTTGTCCTGAAAAAAACTCCCAGGTCACAACCTCCAAATGACATATTGGAAATGAACATTGCCACCATAATACCATAGTCTACGCCTGTCAAACCAATCTGCGTGATCGCCAGCGTCATAAATATCCAGTGCATTCCCGTGGAAACCAGAAGAAAGGTCAGCCCTGCAAAAATTCCCCACGCTAATACCGGCACTTCTGCCTGCATTGTATTGAGCGCTTCCGCCAACAAACGGCTGATCAGACTGACGGCCGGTTCGATCACAAGAATTCCCAACAGAGCAGTGATAAAAATCGAGCAGGCCGCAAGAAGGTACGGCTGCAAACTGTCTTTGATCAGTCTCTTTAACCACTTTACTATATGGGACATGCAATATATCAGTAAAATAATGGGAATCACGCTGTAAGCATAGGTTGCGGGCACCACAGGAATACTCAGAAATGTTATCTTCTCACCACTTTCCATCAAAGCAGTAAAATCCGGCAACAACATCACGCATACACTACTGATCGCGATCAAAGGATCCGTATCGAAATGTTTTGCCGCTGAATATGCAACCAGTACCGGTATAAAATAAAACGGCGCTGTCGCAATAGAAGCCAGAATGCTCTCCGTGCTACCTGATATGATGGAAAGCGACGTGAGAAGCAGCACCACCATTTTAAAAATACCACCCGCCAAAACAATCGGGATCACAGGTGCCATACATTCACTGATATGATCAAATAACACCAGACATTGTTTTTTCATTCCAACCCCCATGATTTTGCTTCTGATCGCTTACTTTTCACGCACAGACTGCTTCTATATCTCACTCATCTCAAACCTACATAATAATACCACACTCTACTACAAATTCCCATAGGAAAAATAAAAGCCCCTGAAAAGTTTTAATCATCACTTTTCAGAGGTTTTATGCCAAATTTCAATGAACCACTGGGGATATCAAACGGGGTTCGAATCCCCTGCCTGCTTCTTTGCTAAATTTCAATGAACCACTGGGGATTCGAACCCCAGACAACTTGATTAAAAGTCAAGTGCTCTACCACCTGAGCTAGTGGTCCATAATAAACAATAATAGAAAAATGCCCAGAACCGGAATCGAACCAGTGACACGAGGATTTTCAGTCCTCTGCTCTACCAACTGAGCTATCTGGGCATTGAGTAGCGGGGACAGGATTTGAACCTGTGACCTTCGGGTTATGAGCCCGACGAGCTTCCAGACTGCTCCACCCCGCGTTATTAAATTAAATGGATGGAGGTGGATTCGAACCACCGAAGCAATTTGCAGCAGATTTACAGTCTGTCCCCTTTGGCCACTCGGGAATCCATCCATATATTATTTTACAACTCGTGAAGCTCATAAAAGCCAGCCTTTTCAGTTCTCAGCTTTAAGCCGATGATCGGACTCGAACCGATAACCTGCTGATTACAAATCAGCTGCTCTGCCAATTGAGCCACATCGGCATATAAATGGGACCTATAGGGCTCGAACCTATGACCCTCTGCTTGTAAGGCAGATGCTC
>CAJTPO010000037.1 GCA_910578115.1 uncultured Lachnospiraceae bacterium
AAAGAGACGTTTCATACACAGATTATCGTCACGAGCCAGCTGCCGCCGGAAGAATATCTATATCTTCACTGTCTCACCAACAGGCTGCTGGATCACGGCCTTATCAACCGGCTGACAGACGATTACAGTCTCCATCAGGAGCAGGATATCTATATCCGGTATATGAACCAGTTAACCACCGCCAACCGAAACAAGAAAGGAGATTCCCCTATGGTCTGTGAAGGAATCCTGAATCTGTGCGGCACCAGTTCCGAGGAAATCATCGAACGCACCCGGAAAGAAGAGGCCGCGTATTACCTGCCCAAGATCAACAATCTGTCTACACAGAATGCCTATTTGAAGTCTTTGCTGGAGCAGCACAATATCCCGTTCCAGCTTGACCCCGAAACCGACCGGCCTTGAACTGCCGGCCGCTGATGCCGCCTGCCTGATCACACAGGGATAAGACACGCAAATACCCTCCGGCTCCCATGATCCTATGGGCCGGAGGGTATACTTTATTTATTGCTCAGATCCTGACATCTACCGGATGATACAGGATTCTGCGGCCATCCGCTTCAACCAGCGCCTGTCCGCCCGCGTTCTGCGCTTTCTCATCATCAGCGCCCTGCACCGGACTGCCCGGCTCGCCTGCCGCCGCATGTTCTGCCGCGCCCGTCTCGTCCTGCCGTCCTGTCTCGCCGCTCTTCCCGGTCTCTTCCTCTTTACGGTCAGTATCTTTCTTCTCCGATTCCGCTGCCTCCTGCACAATTTCATTGGCTTTATTCAGGGAATCCATCTGGGAAGCCGTAGCCTTTTCGGCCAGTGCATTCGTCTCGGCCAGCTCCTCTTCCTTGGCCGCCGTCGCATCTCCCGGTCCTCCCTTATCGCGCTTGATCTCGGCCTCCAGAATACCGGCCCGGTTCTGTGCATGTCTGGCCGTACTGCCATGTACGCCCGCCTGTTTCATCGAGGCATCGGCGGAGATCATCGCCTCCATACTGCCTGCCGAAAGCCCTGCACTCTGCTCCTGCTTCTGTTGCGCCTTCTTACCCGGATTCAGGACATCGTCCGCGGAAGCCTTCTCTTCCTTCTTTCTGGCCTCTTCTCTCCTGACCTCCATCTGATGCTGCCGAAGCTGAATCTGCAGTTCGCTGATCTGTTTCTGCAGTTCCTGCCGCTTCTTCATCTTAATATCCGGTGGCATCTCCTGATTCGATGACAGCTCCTTCATCTGCTTCTGCAGATTTTCAATCTTTTTCTGCAGACCCTTACTGACTTCATCCATCGGTTCGCCCATACCCGGCGACATCCCCGTGCCTTTAACCTGCATATCCGAGCCGCCTGTCCCGCTTACTCTCATCGTTATATCCTCCTTTTTGACTGACTTTCTTTCGTCAGCGTCCCTGCCGTTTCCGGTACAGACACTTTAATGAAAAATCTTTTCAATCTTTATTTCGGTCCTTCCTCTGTAACATTAAAGCGCAATGTTGTGAAATAACTTTATGATGATGTGAACGAATACTGTTACGGCTTTACCGGATCTGCAGCATCACCCGCATGACACAACACCTCGCTCCCCTGTAGTCCTCCACGCCGATCTCCACGTCACCGTAATATTTCCGCGCCACATGGCGGATGCCGGAAAGGCCGAATCCGTGTCCTTCTTCCGTCTTCGTGGTCAGGGGCAGACCGCTTTGCGCATCCACATGAAGACTGCCGGTAAAAACATTTGCCGCCTCAATGATATACATATTTTTAACAGGGCGGGAACACAGTATGATCTCCCGGCGCTGCTCCCGCACGGACGCTTCGACGGCATTGGCCAGCGCATTGTTCAGAATGATGCTCAGGTCGAAGGCATCCAGTCCGCCCTTCGGCGGATAACGGAATTCACAGCAAAAGGAAATCCCCTTCTCTTCCATCTCCCGTCTGCGTACCGACAACACTGCGTCCGTCACGGGATTGCCGCTGCAGATCTCCGGCGAGATCTCCTGCACCTTCGTCCGCATGTTCTCCGCATACCTGCCTGCCTCCTCATACTCTCCCCTGCCGTACAGCTCTTCCAGCGTCATCAGGTGGTTGCCCATATCGTGGCGGAACCTGCGCAGATCCGAATAAAGCCGCTCCACCTCCTCGACATGCCGCTGCACATCCTTCACCTGTGCCGAAAAGACCCTGCGCTGCCCGTCTTCCCGCTGTTCCTGCTTCCACCGCTGAAATACATACACCACCACCAGGATCGTAAGATAGCAGGCCAGATAATACAGAATCATCAGCAAAGACCGGCCGGGCAGATCATAGATGCTTTTTGTCGACGCTTTCTCATAGGCGCTTTTGTAAAACTCTTCCACGCCATAGGCAAATACCCCCAACGCGCACGGGGTGAACAGCAGTAAGAACTCTTTCCCGCTCAGGTTATCCCGGCCGCTGCCATAAGCCCACCGCATAAGCCGGATCGCCCCGTACAGCAGCGGCACGCTCAGCCCAAAATCAAGTATGCAATCCGCCACATAGGTATAAAGCCAAAAATCATAACGCGCCGCCGTCCTCTCATAAATATACGCCAGAGATGGATGATCTCTTAAGTTTATGAAGATAGATTCCCACAGGCCATAGGCCGCGTTTGTGATCCCTGTCACAATGCCCCGGATCTGCCAGCGTATACAGAAAAAGGCCACCGCCAGAAATACCTTCCCCACAAAATCTTCCCTGTCTGACAGACACATGACCCCCAATGCCGCCAGCGTGCCAATCCCATAAGCCAGCATCGGAGAAATATACCATGGCATCCACCACAGTCCGCATATCACTGCCACATAAGCCGCTCCCACCCTCCACAGCCGCTCCTGCGCTGCCATGGACGGCTTTACCAGAAGCACAAAGCAGTATGCGTTGAATATGGTAAAAGCAAGGCGGTCGAGTTCACTGATGATCACATAATATGGTTCAAACGGATTCATCCTGCTGTTCCTCTCCTGCTGATATAATGCATATACTGTTTCACGAATCCGGCAAACTGCTTCTTCGACACCGGCGCCGTCCCCTGCTCCAGCCAGATCGTCGTCCCGTCATACTTCTCCACATAATCCAGATTCACCAGATAAGCCCGGTGCGTCCGGTAGAAGCCGTCTCCGACCTGTTCTGACAGCTCCGTCAGTTTTCCGTAATACTCCAGATCGCCGTTCACCGTGTGCAGCGTGACCTTCCGGTTGAACACTTCCGCATAGACAATACTGCTCACCGCCACAGCCGCGGAAACGCTTCCCTGCCGGACCAGAATCGTTTTATCCGGCCCTCTTCGCCCTGCCGGACGACCCTGCTTCTTAAACTCCTCAAATGCCTCCACCGCCTTTTTCAATACTTCTGAGAGCTTTTCGGCGGTAAAAGGTTTCACAAGATAATGAAAGGCTCCCACGTCAAAAGCGTCGTAGACATATTCTGACAGTGCTGTCACAAATATCAGGATCGTATTCCACCGCCGCCTGCGCAGTTCCTTCGCCACATCCATGCCGTCCGTGCCCGGCATCTGAATATCCAGAAAAAGCACATCCGGAGCCCTGTCCGCTCCCAGCACTTCCCCGCCCGAAGAACAGCAGGTGATCTCACACACCACTCCCATCTCCCGGCAGCTTCTCTCTATTTTATCCCGCAGGATGTCCTGCATCTTCCTGTCGTCATCACATATTACGATCTGCACCCTGATTTCTCCCGTCTTACAATCCTTCGTCTAACAGTATACCACCATACTGCCTCTTCTCTCCTCCCTTTCCCGGGAAAATGTTGTGAAACGCCTTCTTTTTGACATGGAATACCAAAAAGGCCATCAGCAAAGCGCCCTGCAACAGGACGCTTTGCACATTAACCCTATATTTTCAGCTTCCTGTACCGGTTGATGCAGGCCAGAATCTCCTGCTTACGCGGCCTTGCCAGCTGAGAGGAGACGTCCCCTCTTTCAAACAGGCTCTCCAGCCCGCTGCCGTCCAGCTGCTCCTCCAGCAGATCCCCGATCTGCCGCAGATCCTTCCTGCCGTCCATCATCTTAAGCTGGGCATACTTTAAAAGATATGCCAGCGCCATGCTCTGCTCCTGATCCTTCAGCTGCTCCAGATAGCGCAGTTCCACGTTCTCTTTGCAGATAGAAATCTCACTGGTTCCCATGGCTTTCATCTTGATCCGGTCTTCCTTTCGCAGCGCCATATCCGGCCCCGGGCAGCGTTTCCGGTTAAAAGGCGGAAACTTCCGCGCATCATCCGCATCTTCCGCTCCCCTGTCTTCACAGGCTGCCGCCGCTTCCTTCGCCTTCTGCGTAATATCAATGGGCACATATTCCTTCATCTGAATGATAGTGTCCGCCATATGGAAAAAGGCTCCCGAGCTGCCCGCCACAATAACGGAGGATACACCAAGATCTTCATACATCCCCCGCACTCTGCTGATAAAAGGCGTGATCGGCTCCTCGCCGGGCGTGATCACCTGCGCCATCAGCCGGTCGCGCACCATAAAGTTGGTGGCCGACGTATCCTCGTCGATCAGAATCAGGCTGCTGCCGCTCTCCAGCGCCTCCATCAGATTGGCCGCCTGGGACGTGCTGCCGCTGGCGTCTTCCGTGGAGAAGTGCACCGTGTCCTTTCTGTTCGGCAGATTCTTGATAAAAGGCGAGATATCCACGCCCGTCACGCTCCGGCCGTCCTCCGCCCGCAGCTTAAAAGCCGAGGCGTCCGTAATCACAAGCTCCCTGCCGTCCCCTGCGATATGATCGTAGACCCCGTTCTGCAGCGCCTGCAGGATCGTGGATTTGCCGTGATAGCCGCCGCCCACGAACAAAGTAATGCCCTGCGGAATTCCCATGCCGCTTACCGCCCCTTTATTAGGCAGATCCAGCGTGATCCGCAGCGATTCCGGCGACCGGAAAGGCACCCCGTTCTTCATGGGACGCTCCGACACGCCGCTCTCCCGGGGCAGGACGGAACCGTCCGCTATAAAGGCGCACAGCTTCCGCTCCGTCAGACACTGCCTGATATACTGCTGGTCTTCACACAGGCATATGGCCTGCCGCAGCTTTTCCTTGTCGATCTTTCCATAGTAAAGGCTCCTGCGCACACAGTCCGGCAGAATGTCAAACAACATCTTCTCCAGCTCTCTGGCGTTGATGGTGCGCCCGTTGGCCGGAAACCCGGCCTCAAACCGCAGGATCAGGTCGCCGTCCTTCACCCGCATGGCCGTGCGCTCCAACACCTGCTGCCCGCATCTGGACACAGACAAAAGACCGCTCTTCCCGGATCCCTTCGCCTGAAAGCTGCCGCCCGCCACCTGTCTGCCAAACAGCCTGGTCAGGTGGTCCTGCAGGGTGATGCGCTTGGCCTTCGTATCGTAATACGCCGCCGGAAACCCGGCTTTCGCCTTCTCCACCCGCACCGAAAGCCGGGAAGGCGAGGCAAAGGGATCCCCCTGCACGTGATCGATGGAAAGCACATAATCCCCGAAATTATACTGCCCCTTCAGATCCTTATAGGCAGGATACCCCTTATGGTCAATGCTCCGTAATTTATTCCGTAATTCTGTCGCCGTATTCATAATCTCCTCCTGCTGTTCTCAAACAAAAATGATAGCGCAGACTTCCGCATGATCCGGTTCATTCCGTTCCATGCAGGAATCTACTCTATCATTTTGCATCCCAAAACAGGCTTCGTCAACCTGAAAATATTTTTATACCGTCGTCAGCAGCGCCTCAAAATTCCCTTCCAGCTCATACGCTCCCGTATCCGCCGTGATCAGGACGCTGTCACCCTTCCGAAAGGCCACCCGCTCCTCTGCCGCGCGTACCTCTCCTTCTCCTTCCAGTACCAGCAGACTGGCGAAGGATGTCCGGTCCGTCTCCCCTAAGATCCTCTTCACGAACTGACCGTCCAGCACGATCTTATCCACCGTGAAATACTCACAGGAAACGATATGCGGCTCAAAAGATTTCCGCTTGAGGATCGGAATCCGGTTGGTCACCTGCAGCGCCTTCTCGATGTGCAGATCCCGCTCCTTCCCGTCCGGCCCTTTTCGCCCGTAATCATACACCCGGTACGTCACATTGGAGTTCTGCTGGATCTCCGCGATCACATTCCCCGCCCCGATGGCATGGATGGTGCCCGGCTCGATAAAAAGCACGTCGCCTTTCTGCACCTCCACCTTGTTGAGCACTTCCAGAAGCGTCTTATTCTCGATCCGCTGCGCAAACTCCTCCGCGCTCACCTCTCTCGAAAAGCCATAGTACAGGCTGGCTCCTTCCTCGCAGTCCACGATATACCACATTTCCGTCTTCCCGTACTGCCCTTCATGTTCCAGCGCAAAGCTGTCTCCCGGATGCACCTGGATCGAAAGATCCTCCCTGGCATCAATAAACTTGATCAGGATCGGAAACTGCTCATACTGGCAGCTCTTCGTCCCCGTCACCTTCCTGCCTTCCATCAGGATATACTCATTCAGCGTACTGCCCGCATACGGCCCGTTCTCCACAATACTGGGGCCGTCCGGGTGGCAGGACAGCTCCCATGTCTCCGCCAGCCGCTCCCCCGCAAACGCCTTGCCAAACTCCTTCATCAACCGCGTCCCGCCCCAGAGATAATCCTTGCAGGCGGGCTTTAATTTCAAAACTGCCATTTTCTGTACAGCCCCTTCCTTGATAACATTTTCGGCTGCCGGATCACTCCAGCGGCTCTTCCAGGCCGTAAACCTCTACTTCATAAATACGTGCTGCACTGTCGCTGCCCTGCGTCGGCTTGTTGATCACCAGCTTCACGAACTGCGCCGCCACGGGTGCGAATGCGTCATGGGTGGTGCCCGCCGTATTTCTCGTCACGCTCCGTACTTCTTCAAAAGCGACGCCGTCCTCGCTGACATAGATCGCATAGGACTTCGTATTCATATCCGCGCCTTCTCCACCGGCCTCGGCATGGTACACATCCACCGCGCTGACCATTTTCACGGAACCAAGATCCAGCGTGATCTCGTGGGGCGCACTGCCCGTCGCACACCATTTCTTCGTCACATCCCCGTCCACGGCAAACTCCGGCGCCTCATTCTCATTGACATACGTATCCGCCTCCGTGTCTGCGCCCTGCGAGAGAAGGACAAGCCCGTCCGCCGCGTCGTCTGTCACGACGATATAACCTTCCTGCGTCGTCTCCGCGGTTCCGGATGCATTTTCCGCCGTGACGGATACATCATAGACACCCTCTTCCGGATATGTCACAGCCACCTGGTCACCTTCCGCGCTCTCCGTATCCGATCCCGTGATGGTCCAGGTCACCTTTTCCGTATTCTGGGAACAGAGACTGCTAAAGGTCACCGTCTCGCCCGGAGCCGCCAGCGTCACATCCGCCGCAAACGCCGCTTTCGGCAGGCTGTTATCGGGCCATTCCATCGTAACCTGCTCTCCGGCGCCGTCGGCCAGCAGCGCATTCACGGGCACCACTTCGAAGACAGACCGGTTCGTCTCGTCCGTGCGCGGCAGAGTATTCACATAGAAACTGGTCGTGTTGGAGACGCCCAGCAGCGATCTCGTCTGATCCTGATTGATCCGGTATACCTCATAGTAATCCGTCTCCACATCCGAATCCCATGCCAGCCGCACACCGGCATACATACCATCCTCGTCAAACTCACTGTCCAATACCTGCACGCCGCTCACCGACGCGCTCTCTTCCTGCGCCGTCTCCGCCATCGTGATATTGCCGAAACGCAGCTGCAGACCGTTCACATCCGCATCAGACCGCAGACGATAGGAAATCTCCCGGATCGTTTTGCCGGCCAGCACGGACGCATCATAGGTGATCGTCGTCCACTCTTCTCCTGCCTTCGTATCTCCTTCCAGCACCGTCTCGCTGCCGTCCTCCGTGGTCAGCACCGCATCCACCGCGATCTCACCGCCTCTGGCCTTTACGGTGGTGGTGAAAGTCATCTGCTCCGTCACTGGAAGCTCCGCGCTGTACATCCTGATCACAGACTCCGCGCCCGCTTTCACCGCACCGCGCAGGATCAGGCTGGTGCCGCCGTACCAGGCATCGCCCACATCCAGATCCGCCGACAGCTCATTACCCTCGCCGTTCTCGATGATATAACGGTAGGTCGGCAGAATATCGGAAACACTGCGGTTGTTCCAGTCAAGCTGGCTGATCAGCTCTCCGTTTTTATAGAAACCATACCCGTTTCCGGTAGAGAAATTCGTCACAAAAGGAAGACTCGTAATGGCCGTGCGCTCCACTACATAAGAGGAAACGCCTCTCCACTGCGTATCGTCCGCAGGCTCCGTCTCCGCCGACGGATCCCCCTTGGCATTCACCCACAGCTTATTCTCCTGCTTCCAGAAATCCTGGATCATCTCCGTGGAAAAGTACGCCCAGCTCGGACAGTAAAGTCCCAGCGACGTGTAGGTGCCGCCCGCCGGATTCTCAAAAAGACTCCAGTCGATGGGCGTATTGTAGCCGTTACTCTGCAGATCCACGCCCGCATACAGGCTGTAAGGATCGATCCCCTTCTCCTGTGCCAGCTCCGCCGACGATTTCAGCAGTTCTTCCGGCGCCAGCTTCTCCGACGTCCACCAGAAATTGAGGAACATATCGTCCGCCACCGGCTCTCCGTCCTCTGTCTGCAGGAACATGGTGTTCTTTTCCGTCAGGGCGTTCTGCCAGTCCATCTTTCCTTCCGCCGTCATGGAATCGTAATAGATCAGCTCCAGCTCCGGCGCCTGTGCCTTATAATAGGAAAGAAACTCCTGCATCCGCACCGCATGATCCTTCGTCAGCGGTTCTTCGTCCGTCCCTTCCGTCTCCTGATTGATGAACCATCCGTCAAACCCGTATGTATGCGCCACCTCGATCAGCTTATCCGCTACCGGGTAGCTGCCGTCCTCCGCCTTCTGCAAAAGGTCTTCCAGCCACTGCATCTTACCGCCATGGGCTGCCTGCGGCATAAACACCGTACCGATCACCGGCACACCGTTCTTATGCCCCGCATCCACCACGTCCGCGGAAGGCGCCACGATCAGGCCTTCCCCTGAAGAACCGCCCCAGTATACCAGCAGATCCACATACTGCCAGTAGGAAAAGGCGTTGACCTCCGCCTTGTTCAGGCCGTGCGGGGAATTGCCGCTGGTGCTCCCGTTCATGATAGAGATCGCCATACTCCGCGTATCCTTATTCTGCGTACCGTTCACCGTCTTAAGATCCGCAATGTCCACCCGCTTCGCCAGCGGCACCGTGCTCACATTAAAACGCAGATCCTCGTCTTCATCGGCATTCCACGCAAGCAGCTGCTCCGGGAACCAGTAAGAAGCCTCCGGCTGCCGGTTCATGGTCAGCTCCCGGTTACCGTTCTCCTCCGTGACAGAATAGCCGGACGCACCCGCTGCACTGCTTTCCGCATCAGCGCCCTCTTCCGTACCCGTCCCGTCACTTTCCGCGGTTTCCTCCTGCGCCGCTTCCGGGGCCGTCACCTCTTCCTGTGCCGGCTCCCCGCCCTGCGCACCGCCGCAGGCCGTAAGTCCCGCCGCCATGGCGCCGGCCAGCAGCACCGCAGTCACCTTCCTTCCATAGCATTTCTTTCTCATACTTTCTCTTCTCCTTTACTTATTTCAGCAGCACCGTCACTACTTCATACGGTTTCAGCACAACCTCGATCTCATTTCCGTTCACCACTGCTTCCGTCTCAATCTCCTCCAGCAGGTTGCACACATACGCTTTTTCAAACGCCGTATTCACCGTCAGTCTCGCCTTCGTCAGCGCATTCTCCGACTCGTACATACGCAGCACGATTCCGCTTTCGTCCTCCGCCATCTTCACCGTCTCCAGCACCACATTGGCCCGGTCCACACCGGCGAAGGAATACGCCCCGCCGTCCGCCGTACCCGTCTGTGCCGTCAGCGGCTGATTCAGCTTATAAGCCTCGTCTACCGTACCGGCTGCGCGCCATCCTTCCGCATGAGGATAGATCGCATACGTAAATTCGTGCTCCTCCTGATCCGCCGTCGGGTTCGGCTCGATGCCGGACTTGATCAGTGTCAGCGCCATATTGGAATCCTGTACGGAATGTCCGTATTTGCAGTCATTTAACAACGATACGCCGTAGTGTCCTTCCGAAAGATCCATCCACTTCTGTCCGCAGCTCTCGAATCTGGCCACATCCCAGCTCGTATTGCGGTGGGTCTTCCTCGTCAGATTGCCGAACTGCACGTCAAAGGCCGCCTCGTCCGTATGCACAGCCACCGGGAAATGCACTTTAAGAAGCGTCTGGTGTTCTTTCCAGTCCACCTTCGTCACAAACTCGATCCTGCGGCTTAGTGCATAGAAGATAACCTGCTGCCTGATCGTAAAATTAGACGCTTTTCTCGTGATCTCCAGCACCGCACGCACCGGTCCGACCTCCGTCCATTCCATCTGTTCTACGCCGTCCACATCCCAGAATTTCTCCGTATAATAAATATCAATATCCCAGTTGTCGAAGTAGATCGGCTTATCCTCATACATCCGCAGCAGATTGGCGCGCTGTCCCTCCTGCACCACTTCCCGCTCGTTTTCCTTGTCATAAATGCTTGTGAACATGCCCTGCTCATCCAGCTTCACCCGGTAGAAAGGCGTCTCCAGCTCGTACAGCCCATGCAGTGTAAACGGCTTTACTGCCGCCTCTTCGGCCGCTTCGCTCTTTCCGGCAATGCGGAAGGACTTATAGCCTTTGGACGGAAGGTTCTTCACATAAGCAATGCTTCCCGCCGCTGTCTTCTGTACCGGATAGACCGCTCCGTCTGCATCTGCCAGCGCTTCCGCCTCGAGATCGCCCAGACATACCACATCGTCCCGCACTCTGCCGATGGTGTTAAAGACAGTGACCGCCTCGCCTTCTCCGGCAATGGCCCGTTTGCGCTGCCCGCTCATATCCTGCAGCTGTGCCGCCAGCTGCTCGTACTCTGCTTTGGTCACCTCGTACACTTCATGGATCGAAGAGCCCGGCAGGATATCATGGAACTGATTCAGCAGCACCAGCTTCCACATGGCATCCAGCTCTTTCGTCGGATACGCCTGCGTCTGTCTGCTCATAACGCAGAGAAGCTCCAGATCCATCAGCCCCAGCTCCGATTTTCTGTTGGAACGCTTATTGCGCGCCATGGAAGTCAGCGTTCCTCTGTGGTACTCGAAGTAAAGCTCTCCCTCCCACACCGGAAGCCTTCTGTTATCCTTCACCCGCTCTTCCAGCTCTTCGAAATAGGTGCGTGCAAATTCCTGTCTTACCGTGGGAATGCCTTTGACACCCTTTTCCATACGCAGGGAAGTCTCCAGCATCTCTCTGGTAGGGCCGCCGCCGCCGTCTCCGTAGCCGTAGGAGATGAGAATGTCGTTGTTGATGTCCTTATTCTGGTAGCGCATCCAGCCGCCCATGATGGCATCCGGGTGCAGCATCCCGTTGTAGGTGGTGAAGAAATCCTTGATCGGCTGGCTCACGCCCAGGGTCGTGATCAGATGCGTCAGCACCTCCGAACCGTCGATACCGCGCCAGCGCATCGTATCGTAAGGAATCTTGTTGAACTGGTTCCATGCCAGCTTGGTGGTCATGAAATAGTCGATACCGCACTTTTTCATGATCTGCGGCAGCGCCCCGGAGTATCCGAACACATCCGGCAGCCACAGAATCCTGTTGTCCACGCCGAACTCTTCTTTAAAAAAGCGCTTCCCGTGTATAAACTGTCTCACCAGAGACTCCCCGGAAGTCAGGTTGCAGTCGGCCTCCAGCCACATACCGCCCTCCGGCTCCCAGCGCTTCTCCTCAATGCGCTCCTTCGCCTTCGCGTAAAGCTCCGGATAACGCTCTTTCAGAAAAGCATACAGCTGCGGCTGACTGGACATAAACTTATAGTTGGGGTATTCCTCCATCAGCTTCAACACCGTGGCAAAGCTGCGTCCCACCTTCTCTCTCGTCTGCTCCACGGTCCACCACCATGCCACGTCGATGTGCGTGTGGCCGATACAGGTGGCGATCACATCCTTGTAGCCGGCATGGTCCGTGTACAATGCCTGGCCGATATACTCAGTGGCCTCTCGTAACGTCCTGTAGAATTCCTCCGAGTAGGGCGTGCGCAGATCCAGGAAATTCACTGTCGTATTTAAGATCTCCTCGATATCCCTGCGGTTCTTATCGTCCTCTTCCATTCTGGAGAAGGCGGCAAGCGGCACCCACAGATCGTAATAGAGCTTCTCGATCTCGCAATCGATCTCCTGCATCTCCACGATCAGATTAAACTCCGTGTGCAGGATGCCCGTATAGGCCTGCAGCTCCAGCGTCAATTCCTCACCGGCGCGGGCCTGCGGCCGCAGAAATACATCCCGGTGGTTCATGTCGATACCCTGCACTGCCTCACCGTTTACAAAAAGCAGAAACTGCGGGTTCTTCGCGTCGTCCCACTCGTCGATCTGGGTGCGTACATGCATCCACATCCGCTTACCGTCAAGCTCCTGCGGCACCCGGTATACAGCCTTGAACCAGTAGTGGCGGTCCTTGCCGTACCAGTGCATATTCCGGCAGTCAAAACTCTCCCATGGTGTCAGGTCTTTTTCCGCATCCTCAGGATGTATGTAGTTGCCTTCCTTGTAGCTCCACTCATCAATCGCAAATTTCTGCTTCACCTTTAACTTCTTCAACTCTTCACAAATGACATTGACCCTTTTGTCTAAAAAATGCATAGCTGCCTCCTTGTCTGTTATAATGTTCCGGTAACCCACACGGCGCTGTGTCCCGGCAGGATCCCTCTGCCGTCCGGCGTGTATGCCACAGGCATCTGGTAATGTTCCGCCTCATACTTCTGCGGAAGCTCGTAAGGCGTGGACCGGTGATTGACGATCACCATACCGTTCTCGAAGACGCCCGTCTCGATTCCCCGCTCCCGGATACCGCTCACCGGCAGCAGATACCGTTCCAGAATATCCTTTACCAGCGTGGTCTTCGACTGCAGGATGGGGTACATCTCCCGGTTTCCCTGTTCATAGGGCACATGAGGGATATTCTTCGCCGCGTAGGACGCGCCGATCTGCACGCCGAAGGAAAACACCGTTCCCCGAAATGCCTGCTTTTGTTCCTTAGATCGTTCCTTTGAATTTGTTTCTGACATATATGTCAGTTTTTCTCCCGTGTATTCTGCCACGCAGCAGCTCCCGTCTACGTAATCTGAAACCGCTATTCCATCACGATATCTGCAAAAACTCTCCCCCTGTGGGATGATGGTTTTGCCGTAACGGTAGGGCATTTTCTCATAGCGTTCTCCCGCGATGCCAAAACAGGATCTGACAAGTGCGTCATCAGGCCCGTGGAAGAGCACGCCGCCCTCCCGTACCCACTCTCTGATCCGTTCCTCGCTCTCGCCCTTCTCCAGTGTTCCGTAGCAGTCATTGGCCGCCACGATCAGCACTTTGTATGCCGCCAGCGCGCCTTTTTCAATCTCATGGCTGCTGATCACATCCACCTGATACCCCAGGTCACAGCAGAGCCGGTACCAACCCAGCAGATCCAGCCGCCTGATCTTGTTGTTTCCCACTTCGTAAGGCTCAAAAAGCGCCATTTCCGTCGGAAACAGCAGCGCGATCTCTTTTGTACGCGCTCCTTTTCTGCGCGCTATCACCTCCGCACACCAGCGGTTGCCTGCCGTCAGAGACTTCAGGAAATCCGGTTCCATCCTGTTTAAGACTCCGCCGTCGTCCAGTCCGTTCATGCCGTAACAGGTATACCCGTCCATGCCGCAGGCCGTCATGGTGCCGATCATCTCCGCCGGGGTCAGCTGGGCGTAGATATCGTTATAGATATACCGGCCCCAGTAGATACCGCCCACCAGCGGTCTGCCCTCGTTCATGACCCGCATCATGCTGTGCTGGCAGGAGACCACATAAGCATCCGGGTATCCGTCCGGCGTGACAGGAACCGTGATAAAATGACAGGAATCCACATAGGGAGCCAGCGCATAGAGGTCGATCCCCCGCATGGCCGTATCCCACAGGTCGCTGAATTCGTTGTCCCCGTCCGCCTGCTGCCGTCCGTAAATATTGAGGAAATACCCCCACTGCGTCATATCCGGACAGAGGAACAGCTGCGGATTCTTCTCTTTCAGCGCTTTGCCCATGGCCTCGAAATAGAGCGCCAGTTCCCGCGCCTTCCAGAGCGCATTGTCCCGGTATACCACGAAACGCGGCGTGCGCTCCCGCACATCCTCCTCCGTATAGAACAGGTCCGTTCCGCCCGCGTTCTCCTCAAACCGCAGAGAAAACCAGTACTCCTCCGGCTGCAACTGATCGAAACCATCCGCCCTGATCCCGTAAGCCCGGTTCAGCTTCTCAATCTCTCCGCCGTAGAATTCTTTCAGAAATGCTCTGTACCGGCGGATTCCTTCCTCGTCGAAGCTGCCCGCCACGATCGGATCCCACATGCTGCATACGGGAATGACTTCCTCCGTCTTCCCTTCCCGTGTCACAAGACAGCGCTCACAGCCTTCGCCGTAGCGGTCCATAATACGCTCCACGTGCTCCTGCATGGATCTTCTCGCCTTTTCGGACCAGTATTTATACCACTTGCCGGGCCTGCCGTCCGCATATACCGTCTCTTCCCCGAAGATGGGCGGGCTGTAACGTATATGCGGATACAGATTGTCCCCGTTCATATACAACAGCAGAAAGTTGTAGGCCAGCCCGTGTGCGCAGGCGCTTTTTCCCATATATTCCTGCATCTTTACGTACTGGCTGAGCGCCCCTGTCTCATAACGCTCTTTAAAATCCTCCCAGGCCTTGGTATCAAACATCACGCTGTTGAAGCCAAGCTCCCTGATCAGCTCCATCGTCTCGTCGATAAAAGCCTCGTCATCGTAGGCCGGGCTGTAGAAATTGCCGAAGATCACATTGATATACGGCCTGTTGTCTGTCCTGCTGATCATGCTCATACCGTCCTCTTTTTTTGCCGGGCGCCCTCTGTAACACCAGGCAGCGTTCCCGCAAATCCTCTTTCCCTTATTATGATCTTACCGGTTCCATGGCTTCCATCAGACGGTCCACCGTCGTAAAGGCAAGCCCGGTCACCGTATCCGCACAGCCGTAATAAATGGCGATCCGTCCCGTCGCCGCATCCGTCAGCGCCGCACAGGGAAATACCACATTGGGCACGTCACCCACGCACTCATACAGCTCATGCGGCCCCAGAATATAGTTCCGCGTCCGCTTCTTCACCTTCCACGGCTCCTCCAGATCCAGCAGCGCACATCCCATCCGGTACACGAAGCCGTTGCATGTATTGATCACCCCGTGATAGATCAGAAGCCACCCGTCCTGCGTCTCGATGGGCACGCTTCCTGCGCCAATCTTGGTGGACTGCCAGGCGGAATAATCCCCTTTGATGGTCTCCATCACCAGCCGGTGGCGGCCCCAGTAGGTCAGATCCGGGCTTTCGCTTACAAAAATATCCCCGAAGGGCGTGTGCCCGTTATCGCTGGGCCTGCTCAGCATGTAATACTTTCCGCCAATTTTCCTCGGAAAGAGCACGCCGTTACGGTTGAACGGCAGGAAGGCATTTTCCAGCTGGTAAAAAGTCTTAAAGTCAAAAGTATAGCCTACCCCGATGGTGGGATAGCCCCGGTAACCGTTGCACCACGTCACATAATATCTGTCCTCGATAAAACACACCCGCGGATCGTAACGAAAGTCCCGTTTCGCCACCTCCGGCTCCGCTCCCTGGAACGTAAGCGGCTCGTCGGAAATCTCCCAATGAATGCCGTCCTTACTGAATCCGGCAAAAATATCCATACTGACCGATCTGCTGTCACAGCGGAATACTCCCGCAAATCCGTCCCCGTAAGGAACCACCGCACTGTTAAAAATGCTGTTGGAGTTTTTCGTCGCAAACCGCTCAATGATGGGATTTTCCCGGTAACGCCACACCGGGAGCCTCCCCGCTCCTTCCGGCTCCTGCCACGGGATATTCGGCAGATCTTTTCCCACTATTTTCGTCATCACGCCACCTCCTCTTACTTTCCATAACATTCCGGATATCCGGCCTGTTACATATATCCGGCCCTCCCGAAGCGTCTGTAACAGACGCCTCGTTATGAGCCGGATATATCCGGGCCGTTATCCTTACTTTCCTGTAAATTCGTCTACCTGTCTCTGTGCTTCATCCATGACATCCTGCCAGCCCGCTTTCATCAGTTCTTCCTTGATATGCGGAATGACTGTTGCCGGATCCTGCACGCCGGTCATCACCTCACTGCGGTAACGGAGCCAGATCTCACGGCAGTTCGCCAGCTTATCCGCCACTGCGGTGTTATCGAAGGTAAAGCCCATCATCACGGAAGATACTGCCGCTTCGTTGAGCGCCTTGACCTCTTCCCACTGGTTATACTCGTCCGTATCCTCCTGCGTTACCGTGAAGAAGCTGCCCTGGGTATAACCCGCCATCGCCCACTCATTGTTGATCTTGTGCGCCTTGCCGTCCGCGTTGTACTCGAAGTTCACGCCTTCCTCACCATAGAAGAACATGTCGCGCAGCTTGGTGTCCGTATTTACCATATCCAGGAACTGCAGACATTTCTCCGGATATTTGGTGTTGATGGATACCATGTTCAAAGAACCTCTTACTGTCTCGTTGGAAAGGATCGTATCGCCGATCTTCTGTACCACTACGTCTTTGCCCATCTGCGGTCCCCAGGCCGTAATGCCTGCCGACTCCCAGCCCTGTGCCACACGCCACATATTATAAACGCGGGCTTCCGACAGGGTGGATGCATCCGGATTGATGATGCCCTTCTGATACCAGTCATGCAGTGTCTCCAGCGCCGAGTAGATATCCGGCTCCTCCAGCGTAAAGCATACTCTTGCATCCTGGTCATCGTAACGCACGCCCAGAATCTGTGTGCCGGCACCGATCTGGTCATAAACGTCAAAGATGTAGTACACACCGTCGTTCTTCACGTAAACCGGATAATCATTCTTATCCGCCTTGAGTGTCTCGAAGGTCTCTGTCAGAGATTCGATCTCCGTCAGGGAAGCCAGATCCAGACCATACTCATCCACGATCTCCTTATCCCAGACCGCATAGTTGGAGATCGAGCTGTCTTTATAAGTAGGAATGCCGTAGATCCTGTCTTTCACCTTCACGCCGTCCCAGTATTTCTCCGGCATCAGCTCCATCAGCCCCGGCATATTGTCGGCCACCATATCCGTGATATCATAGTAAGCGCCCAGATTGATGTCCGCGATATAGTTGTTGCCGTTACCGAAGATAATGTCGTAGGGTTCGTTGGTGCTGACGATGATGTTACGTCTCTTGTCCCAGTCTCCCCAGGGAATGACTTCCATCTCGATGTTGACGCCGATCTTCTCACCCACGTATTCATTTACCTTTGCCACCCATGTGTCGTAGTTGGTGGGCATGCCGTTTCCGATGGTCACCCATTTCAGGTTTACGATCTCGCCGCTTGACGCTGCCGCAGACTCCGTGCCTGCGCCGGCTTCATTTTGCCCCCCCCCGCTCGTTGAAGCGCCGAAAGCATTCTCATTGCCGCCGTTTCCGCATCCGGCAAGCATTCCTGCCGTCATCGCCGCCGCAATTCCTGCCGCTAAAACTTTCTTCAATTTCATGTTCTTCCTCCTTGTTATATTGAACTTTTTATGGTTACCAAATTGTTTCCTGCTTTATTCCTTCACCGACCCGATTGTCAGACCGGAAATAAAGTACTTCTGGAAAAACGGATAGGTACATGCGATCGGCACGATGATCACGATCGCGATCGCCATTCTCACACTCTCTGTCGGCATGGACAGTTTGTACTGCTGCAGAGACAGGCCGCCGTAAGGGTTGTTGGCAATGTACTCGATATTCTTCTGCATATTGTTCAACAATGACTGCAGGGTCTGTTTCTTCGTATCCTGTATGTACAGGGATGCCTGGAACCAGTCGTTCCAGTAGCCGAAAGCCGCAAACATACCGATCGTCGCCATGACCGGCTTGGAGATCGGCAGCACGATCTGCGACCAGATCCTGAACTGTCCCGCACCGTCTATCTTGGCGGATTCGATGATCGAATCCGGCACTGTCGTCCGAAAGAACGTCCGGCAGATCGTCACACTGAACGCGGAGCAGGCCAGCGGCAGGATCAGCGCCCAGATGCTGTTGTTCAATCCCAGGATATTATTTACCACCACGTAGCTTGCCAGCATACCGCCGTTAAATACCATGGGAATGAAGATCAGCCACGTATAGATTGTCTTTAACTTAAAGTTCCTTCTGGAAACCACATATCCCATGGAAGTGTTGAGGGCGATCGAGATGATCGTACCGACAACCGTCACCAGCACGGACATAAATGCCGCGCGCAGGATCGTCATGCGCTCATTCCACAGAAAGTTGTAGGCCGAGGAGGAAAGCGCCTGCGGGATCAGCTGATAACCGTTGGCCCGGATCGCCTCCTCATCCGTGATGGATATGGAAAATACAAACAACAGCGGAATCACACACAGCACTGCCAGGATCAGAAAGACCACGTTAAAAACAATATTGGTAGAAGTTTTGATCTGGTTCAGCGACTGTCCGCTTTTTTCTTTACTTGTCACTTTGTGCACCTCCTCCTATATAATCCTGTTCTCGTTGTCAAGTTTACTTACCACCCAGTTGGCCAGCAGGATCGTAGCACAGCTGCAGATCGCCTGGAAGAATGACGCCGCCGCCGTCTGTCCGATCGGTGAGGATGACTGGATCGACATGTAGATGAACGTGTCAAATGTGGATGCCGTCGTATATAACGATGCCGGCAGCTGTCCTGTTACCTGAAAGAACAGACCGAAATCCGAGTTGAAGATCTTACCGCAGTCCAAGATCAGCATCATGATGAAGACCGGCTTGATGGCAGGCAGTGTAATGTGTCTTGCCTGCTGCGCCTTGGTGGCGCCGTCCATCACAGCCGCCTCGTACAGTGAAGGATCAATTCCGGTAATACTTGCCAGATAAAGCACCATACCATATCCCATACCCTTCCAGGTATTGAGGAAGATGATGATGAAAGGCCAGTACTTCGGTTCCTGATACCACATGATCCCTTCGCCGCCCATCGCTCTGATGATGCCGTTGACGTAACCTCTCTCCGGTGTCAGCAGGGCGTATACGAAATAACTGATCACAACCCATGACATAAAATAAGGAAGAAACATCATCGTCTGGTATACCTTCGATCCACGTTTGTTGCGCATGTTGCTCAGCATCAACGCGCCTCCCACCGCAACACTGGCGCTGATGATGATAAATGCGATGTTGTAGAGGATCGTGTTACGCAGCAGCATCGAAAACGAGTTGGACGTGAAGAAATACTTGAAGTTGCCAAACCCGGCCCATTCGCTGTGCAGCAGGTTGTAGATAAACCCGTGTCCGCCGGGCGACAGCTTGTATACCTTGAATGCTATGATGATGCCGAACATCGGCAGATAAGAAAAGATCAAAAACCACAGCAATGTAGGCAGTGACAGCAGGAATAATTCCGTGTCGTCCTTGGACCAGCGCTTTTTCCGGGGCTTCACAGACGGTGTCTTTCCTCCGGCAAGCGTTTTTTTCCTTTCCATTCTCTTTACCTCCTTTGTTTATATTTTATTTATTTTTGTTAACAATAAATTAACATTAATTAACAAGAATGTCAACAAGAACATGCAGATTTGTTATTATTTTTTTAGAATTCGTAGTTTCATTGTGCATATTGTTTTTTAACTGTCATATTTATGGCTATTTATCGAATACCAAAGTTTACAAACATTAAGTTTACACTTCCGTTTCAGCATGTTAACAGTGTAAATCCCATTTTTCAGCAAAAGATAGTGCGCTTTTTATCAAAACGCACTGAAATTTAGAGATATATGTATGCTTTATTTTTGATTATTACTGGTCGATATTAACATTTGTAAACTCATTTATTGTTTTTTTCTTTATACTGTGGTATACTGTTATAGTAAACGACATAACAAATTTCTGTTTTTAATGTCGTTAACTATAGATAATAGTTCAGATTTCCCGCCATGCAACAGGAGCGACTGGACCAGTATTATGAAAGTACAGTGAAAGTACCATGTACGACGTGCGCGGTCATACCCGCTAATCTGACAGGCCACAAATAATCAACCGCAACGCAGGAGTTTTCTATGGAAAAAGTAACGATGAAAGATATCGCTGACGCCCTCAACATATCGAGAGTTACCGTCAGCAAAGCATTTAACAACCAGGCCGGCGTATCGGACGCTCTTCGTGAGACGATCTTCGACAAAGCACGGGAACTGGGTTATACGAAACTGCCCTATCAGGCACAGACAGGCAGCCAGGCGCCGGCTGCGCAGGAAGAACGGACCGTGGCTCTGGTGGTGTCAAGGCCGGAGTCTTCTTTTTTCTGGACCGGCATCATACACCGTATGGCACAGGAACTTTCCGAATATAATATCAATCTGATGTATGTCTATGTGCCTTCCACTTTTACCAGGGACTTCGTGCTGCCGTCCGTCCTCTTTGGCAGTACCCTGTCCGGCATCGCCGTGGTAAACGTATACGATCCCGTCATATTGGGGATGGTCAACGACCTTCCTCTGCCGAAGGTCTTTCTGGACACCATTCCGACCCTGACGGACCGGAAGCTGAACGGCGATCTGCTGCTGATCGAAGGCTACCGCACCGAGGCCGAGATCACCGAATCTCTGATCCTGGACGGTCATAAGGAGATCGGCTTCATCGGCGACATCAACTATGCGCAGACCAACAAAGAACGGTATCTGGGTTACCGCGAAAGCATGGACAGATATAAGCTGCCCATCCGCCCGGAATACTGCTGCATCGACAGCATGGGCGTCTTTTCTTATGGGAAGGAGATCTATGCCTATCTGGACGGCCTCTCGCAGTGGCCCACCTCCTTTGTATGCGTCAGCGATTATGTGGCTCACTTTGTACAGCAGTATCTGAGCGATCATCAGCAGAAACTGCCGCACCCTGTCGTACTGACCGGCTTCGACAACACCGACGAGTACACCAATGTCTCCGGCCGCATCACCACCGCCAACGTTCCCACCGGGCTTCTCGGCAAACGCATGGCCCTGCAGCTGCTGTTTCGGACCAACCATCCCGACGCGCCCGATGAGCTGACTTTTATTAAGCCTTCTATTATAAAGTAGGGACCCGGGCGTATCTTATCTTTACAGGTAACGAATCGTTAACGACAGACCGGACTTTAAAAACCGCCGGGACATAATTTTCTATGTCTCAGCGGTTTTCTGATCTTCCAGACTCCGTAAATCACTCCACCCTAAACGTCACCATCCACTTTCCTTCCACGCTTTCACCGCTGTTGTGAAAGATGCCGTACAAGGAATAATTCTCCAGATCTTCCCTGTTCTCGATCTTATTGATAAACCAATATTCATAGAACTGATAACTGGTCTCCCCGATCTCTTCCTGCCAGCTAACACTGAAATCCGCACAATACTCATTCCCTGCCGCATCCACCAGAACTTCCTCCACATGTCTGTCCGCATGGTGAGTATCGCCCATACAGATCTGCAGCCGCAGCACACCGTCCATGTAAGCGGACCCTGTCACTGTGAAATCCTCCGCCGCACAGTCCTCCACATCCATCAGGTCAAGCACAGCCTGCTGCCAGCGCGGGTCATCCGATGTGCCCTCTATCCTCTTCAGGGACGCCGGCAGATCCTCTTCATCCATCATACCGCCCATACCACTGAGGTGCACCACCTTAGTCTCTGCAGACTCACGGACATCCGCCAGATCGATCGTGCGCCGCTCTTTCATTTTGTTACAGAGAATCTCCCTGACCGAAAACCGAAGTTTCCCTGCCCATTCCCCGCCGGAACTGCGCACCTCTATTTTGAAATAAGCCCTTCCCGTTTCCTCGTCATAGGTCAGGAAATGACACCCGCCCACAAACTGATCCGCCCCTATGCCGGACAGATGATAGCTGTCAAACAGATCCACCGGTCCGTGAATCCTGTCAAACGCGCTGCCCTCCTCATCCCGCACGGAAACGATGATCTCCGCCGCATCCCCCTGCAGGTCGACAGCCTCCACCTCCATCGTGATCCCCTGACTGGAACTGCTCTTCTCCACCGGAACAAGCCTGTCAGCCAGCCCCGGGGAAACAAATTCGATCACCCTGTAGAAAGCCGGGATCTGTGCGGCGCAGACCGGCAGCACCGCAAATCCGCCTGCACACACTGCCAGAAACACCGCGGCCACAGCCGCCACTGTCCTTATCTTCCCTCTGTTTCTCCGGGGAGGCGCTCCCTGCGCTTCCTCTGCCTGCCGCAGCACCGCAGACATGACCTGCTGCGAAGGCGTCACCTCATCATAGGCTCTTCTATACTTTTCTGCAAACATCATAAACCTCCTAACTGATCCTTCAATATCCGTCTTGCCCGCGTCAGTCGCGTCCTGACCGTTGACGCCCTGGATCCTGTGGCTTTTCCGATCTCCTCTACCGACATTTCTTCATAATAGAAGAGATGGATCACGACTCTGTACTTTTCCGGGAGCCTCTTTACTGTCTCGATCAGCTTCCGGTTCTCCTCTGTCTCCATGTCCGTCCCAACGGCTGCCACAGCGGATGTATCCAGTACGGAACCGTCTTTTGCACACTGCCCTGCATCACATGATACGGCCGTCTCCCAATACGCTGCCCGGCGCCGGACCCACGGCGATTTCCAATGATTCTTACAACGGTTGACCGTCACTCTCACGAACCATGCCTTTTCATGTTCATGACTTTCAAATACCGGCCGCCGCTTAATATACTGCATGAAGACATCCTGGTAAATGTCGTCCGCATCCGCCCCGCTCTTCACCAGGGAAAAAGCCAGCCTGTATACCAGATCAGAATTGCGTCTGATCACTTCTTCACGTGAATCTTCCTTATGCATAAGTTCCTTCTGCCTCCTTCACAGATAATACAATCCAAGCCGTAAAAAAGCTACAGACAAAAAATTTTTTTTGCATAAAATCCATTCTTTTTCACCACAATACATTGTGTATTTTCCCCGAATATCACTTTTTATTTACTTTTGGCAATCCGTTTTTTTGCTGTGTGATAATGACTTTGACATATATTTCAACCCCGTCATACAGCTCAATTTTACGGCGGGCCAAGTGGAGGTATCCATGAAAGAACTAAGACAACTGATCCGTGATCTACGCGAAGATCACGACCTGACACAACGGGAAGTTGCCGCCTACCTTGGTGTTTCCCAACAGACCTATTCCAATTACGAAAACGGCGTCCGTGAGATACCTACCAATACAGTAGTATCGCTGGCCCGATTCTATAAAGTCAGCACCGATTATCTCCTGAATTCGAACAGCGGTTATCTTGGCAACACAAACTTAAACAGTACTTATCTGGATCAAACTACCCTGCACGACATCATGTACGATATTCAGGGGCTGGATGAGGACGCACGCAAGGAGCTTTTACGATTCATCCGTTTTCTGGGTCATTCTGAATAAAATTCGGTTTTTATCGCTTTCTTACAACATTTTGTTGTCTGATAATTTATTTTAATTCATTTCGAATCCTTTTCCATCTAACAACTTTTTGTTGTGTAATAATAGTTTTGACAATATTTTATGGATAAAAGGGAGGATCTCATATGAAAGAACTTCGTAAAATACTGCGGGAACTTCGAGTCGACCATGACTTGAAACAGGAGACCGTCGCCAATTATCTGGGGATCGAACAGCAAAGCTATTCCAATTACGAGAATGGCAACCGCGGGATTCCCCTCTGGGTGGTGATCAAGTTGTCTGATTATTACAAAGTGAGCACCGACTATCTCCTCGGTGCAGATTCCAACTGCCTTGGCAGCCCCAACCTGCAAAAATCATATCTGAACAATATTACAATGCACGATGTCCTGTATGACATCCAGAAATTGGACTCAGACAACCGCAAGGATCTCTTACGATATCTCAACTACTTGAAATATATCAGCCGGTAAATCCTCTAAAACGTACATACCGCAGGGAACTCCCGGAAAGAAAAGTCCGGTAGTTCCCTGCGGTATGCCGCTGCCCTGTTTAAAACCGTTACCACTCAATATCTTCTACTCTGGTAATCTGCTCATTCTTCACAACACTGACGATGGTGCCGCTCTTCACCTTAATAATCCGGTCTGCCATCGCCGTCAACGCCTGGTTGTGCGTAATGACGATCACCGTCTTACCCTTCTCCCTGCACGTATCCTGCAGAAGCTTCAACACCGCTTTACCGGTATTGTAATCCAGCGCTCCCGTGGGCTCATCACACAAAAGCAGCTTCGGATTCTTCGCAAGCGCACGGGCGATGGCCACCCGCTGCTGTTCCCCACCGGAAAGCTGTGCCGGAAAATTCTTCATCCGATCCTGCAGACCTACCTCCCCCAGCACTTTCGCCGCATCCAGCGGGTCTGCACAGATCTGCGCCGCCAGCTCCACATTCTCCAATGCCGTCAGATTCTGGATCAGATTGTAAAACTGAAATACAAATCCCACATCATACCGCCGGTATCCTGTAAGCTGTTTCTTATTATAGGCAGAAATCTCCTCGCCGTCCAGAAATACCCTGCCGCCCGACAATGTATCCATGCCACCCAGAATATTTAAGATCGTCGTCTTTCCCGCTCCCGACGCACCCACGATCACGCAGAACTCTCCCTTTTCAATCTGAAAATTCACATCGTGCAGTGCCTTGATAGACACTTCACCTGCCTGATATATCTTACTCACATTTTGAAATTCTACAAATGAGCACACCACAGATTCTCCTTTTCTATCCACCGGTACTTCTCACGCTATTCTCATAAAACACCTTTCGTGGACCACACTGCTCCGTTCAAACGCTCCTCATACATCGCCGCCATGTCAAGCGCCTTGCCGAAAGCCTTGAAACTGCTCTCCGCAATGTGATGGTTATTCATCCCCGAAAGCATTTTCAGATGCAGGTTCATGGCCCCCGCATAGGAAACCGCATAGAAGAACTCGTGAAACAGCTCCGTCTGCATCGTTCCCAGCATAGGGGCTGTATACGATACATCAAATACAAGATAAGGCCGGCCCGACAGATCCACCGCACACAGCATCAATGCTTCATCCATGGGCAGGATTGCGCTTCCGTACCGTTTGACAGCTTTCTTCTCCCCTGCTGCCTGCCGGATGGCCTCCCCCAACACAATTCCGCAATCTTCCACGGTATGATGAGAATCCACCTCCAGATCTCCCCTGCACTTAAGCGTCAGATCAAACAGCCCGTGCCTGGCAAACCCGCTCAGCATATGATCAAAAAACCCAATCCCCGTATCAATACTGCACTGCCCGCTGCCGTCCAGATTCAATGTCAGACTGATGTCTGTTTCCTTTGTTACCCTGTTTACTGTTGCGATCCTTGGTTCCATATGGTTTACCCTGCGCCTTTCCCTGTATTCTCTGTTTTTTCTTTGCCCGCTTTGCCTTTTGCCTTCTATGCTTTTCCTTATTTACCTGCTTTACTTTCCTGCATATTGATCCTTACCCTTGACCTTGTTAAACCGTACACTCTTATGCTCTATGCAGGATCATTCGGCCACTCCGCTTCCTTAAATCCCACAAGCACCCTGTCGCCATCTACAAGAATCGGACGCTTTACAAGCATCCCATTCGTCGCCAGAAGCCTCAGCTGTTCTTCCTCGCTCATGGCAGGCAGCCTGTCCTTCAGCTGCATTTCTTTATACAGCACTCCACTTGTATTAAAAAAACGTTTAAGCGGCAGTCCGCTTTTCTCATACCACTGCTTAAGTTCGTCATAAGATGGATTATCCTCTGCAATATGACGGTCTGTGTAAGTGATCTTATGTGCCTCCAGCCACTTTCTGGCTTTCTGGCAGGTAAAACATTTCGGATATTGTACAAATAACATGCCCTCTCTCCTCTTTCTAACAAAAAAGTATCTTTCACCGGCAATCGCTTCACAATTATCCGGTCTTATATCCTGTTTCCTGGCTTTCCATAATGCCTGCGACCTTTGATAAAAGAAAATCCAGACATCAAATTTTATTAAACAGTATAACACAAAACAGCAACCAAAGGTATCATCAATTACGCTTCCCGAAACAGTCTGCCCTTGATATCCATCGCTCCTGCCTCTTCCAGCAAACGCTGCGCCCTGGCATAGTCAATCTCCTCCGAGAAAAAGATATATCTTCCTTCCTGATCCGGAATCTCCTCCTCCGACTGAGACTGTTCCAGCGTGGCAGGCGGCTCATACAGAAGATCCAGGTCGACCTCAGTCTTGATCCCCTTTACGCTTCCCGTAGATGTAAACTGCCATCCGTACAGTGCCCGTCCCGTATCCGGCTTATACTTTTCCTGTGGAAGGTCCGCCAGCTCTTTAACTCCGCTTACCGGATATCTGGCAACCCACAACGGACATGTAAACTGCGTGAAATCAAACCACTGCTCTTTGTACACATACAGCCCTACATAGATTCCAAATTCATATCCGGCGCCTGTAATGGTACGCTCTGCCGCCTTAATCACCTCTGTCAGCTTCTCTTTTCCCAGAGGATGTAGATACTCCTTGTCTTCCACATCCCAGAAAACCTTACATCTTAAGTTATTTTCCTGCAGCAGACTGATCACCTGCTGCGCTTCGTTCTCAGCCTCTTCCACGGTCTTCGCATAAGTATATTTGTAGACGGCCACCGGAATCCCCTGCTCCCTGCAGCCCTTGAGATTGACCGCAAACTGCTCATCCGGCTTTCCCGAATGCCTAATGCTGCGCAGGATTGCAAACCTGCAGCCATCCTTCTTCACAAGCCCCCAGTCAATGACCCCCTGCGCATCCGATATATCAATTCCAACGTATTTGTCCATTTTCTCTGTCACGCCTCCTTTTAATCTGCGAATTTTTTCGCCGGTATTTCTTGTTTATACCAGTACTATATGCACGCTGATAAAAAAGGCGACTCACAAAGTTTCACTGCAATATGGCAAATCTCCGCAATGCCATGCCTGTATGATTCTGTCTGTCACTTTACAGCCTTTGCTCGAAACCAGTACCTTAATTTCTTCTCTGACAGACTCGATCCAATCTGCATTGTGGCAGCCACATACTTAATCCTGCCTGACTTAAAAATTCCAGCTGTTGGAATCCAGCATCTGTTCAAGTTTATTTTTCCATACAGCCAACGGTTCCCGAACAAAGCAATAACCGAAAATGTCTATATCACTGTTTGGACGAAGCCCTCCAAGAACACAGGACCCATATAAATACATTCCCACTATCTGATCCCTGAACAGCTCGGCGGTTATCGACATAACCTCAAACACCTGCTCCGGCACATTTTCACCTCTTAACAAGTGCGGCTTTTCCACTAATTTATCATGAAAGTCTTTCTAATTCATTTGTGCAGACGGTCTGCACAATTTATTTTTTCATATCAATCCTACTCCTAATCTCCTCCGGATCCGGTAAAGCACTTTTCAAATCCAGCGGAAGATCTGTACACAAATGATATTCTCTCACACCAACAGGTTTCGACATATCTCTTAACGCATATTCTGCAATGGTTCTATTCTCATCTCTACATAATATCAGTCCAACAGATGGGTTATCGTCTGGAGATTTAACCAAATCGTCCAGAGCTGACAAATAGAAATTCATTTTCCCCGCTTGCTCCGGCTTAAAATCACCTGTCTTTAAATCAATCGCTACATAACATCTAAGCTTTGTATTATAGAAAAGAAGGTCCATATTATTCTGAAATCGGAATAATCAATATAAAAATCTTTTCCGCCAATCTCAAGATGATATTGCTGTCCCATAAAAGCAAAACCGGTTCCTAATTCCATCAATAGCGAAGTAACATTCCTTACCAACTCATTTTCTATATCTGTTTCCAACATATCCTCTGTATAATTGATAAAATCAAACATATATGGATCTTTCATAGTGCTTATAACAATATCCTTTTGTTCAATAGGCAATCTGTTTTCAAAATTGAAATCTTATTTGCTACAACTTGCCTCTCATACAGCTGACTCTTCACTTGGGATGTCAAATCATCTACCGACCATCCATGCTCTAAAATTTTTTCCAAATGCCACACATATTCTTCTTTGCTTGACACCTTACTCATCAACACTTGATGATGGCTCCAAGTAATAATCTCCATAATTGGTATGTGTGCAGTTGAATTGGTAAAACGGTATTTACTCAATTCAAATCAACTTATAATTTGCCATGTTTTCCACAGCATTTTTTAAATTTCTTGCCTGAACCACACGGGCATGGATCATTGGGATAAATCTTTTTAAAAGAATTATCCCCCTGTCCAAACACATTGTTTTGAGAAGAATTATTTGGAACAATCACTGCGTTACTGTCTAAGTCAACACATATCCCCATCTCTTTCAATTCTTCCGATGCGCTTTTCAAAAGATTAGCTGTCTCGGTACTTCCTGGTACAACTATCGGTCTTTGGGAAAAGCGCCCTTCCTCCATCCCTTTTCTCATCATTTCATTCGGCGTATGTCCCCTATGTATCTGCATTCTGGTGTTATTATTTAATTCTTGGAGAAGTTGAATAATCTCCTCAATTTTAGTATCGTCTAATAAATCTTCATAAACATCTATAATATATTGAACAATCTCAGTAAAATCTATGTCAAATTGTATTTTATCCCATATCTCCAGCGCCTCTGCATCTGCCTCGTCATATGTCATTCCTATTTCATGCTGTAAAAACTCTCTAAAATTCTGATATGCCGGTTTTTGAGATAAATACAAGTTCCTTGCATAGTCCCGCACTTCTTGCTCATTAGGAATATAAAAATCCTTACCCGCTTGTATGTCCAATAAATCCTTATAGCGGTCACTATATGCTAAATACTCTGCTACTATAAATCTTTGACCTTCTTCCATATGACATTCCGTCATATCATCGGGAAATTCATTACACAATTTTTCTAATTCTTCCTCTGAAATATGAAATCCCTTTCTCACATTAAATACTTTTCGGAGTACATCTTTGTCAAAAACTCCGTAAAATGCTTCGCCAAAATCAAGGCATTGAGATAACCATGACATTTTACGGGCATACTTCCGAAATTCCGGCGTATTTAATTTTTCATAAGCTATTTTCACATCTATCGGAACATCAAGCTGTTCCCTTTTATTCAAAAATGCGTAATCGCTTTCATGAAGACATAAAGCGTCATCCATTTCTTCGGGTGTCGGAATGAGTGGCTCTCTCATCGCACGTTCCAATAGTATTCTGCACTCCGGTGACAGCACAGCGATTCGCCTTCTCATGACTGTTGGCATAAGCAACTCATTCGCTATTTTCTCTGCAAGTTCATCCTTTTTTAGTCCTGATGTTCTTTTTATTTCCAAATCTCTTGCATAATTCAACAGGCTCTCTTTATCATACATCCTCAATATGTGCTTAAGCATGATACCTTCCGGTCCATAAAACACCTTTCGCATAGCCATCTTACTGTTTCTCCTCAAATAGTGATTGATTATCTCTTACACTCTTCAAAAGATAAGAATTCCAATTTTTTATCTTTTGAATATATTTTAGGGTAGTCTCATATAGCAGAAATCTTTGTTTTGGAGTAATTTTAAGGCACTTTGGGGTAGTTTTGGAGTCATTTTGGGGTGGTTTTGGGGTAATTGGGGATACAATATCCAAAATCATTTTACTTCCCAATAGCCTCCCCGTGAAGCGCCTATATGCTCGATCAATCCTTTTCTTTTCAATTTTTTTAACTGATATTTCACGCCATCTTCTGAAATCATTAACAGCTTTGACAATTCCTTTCTTGAAATATACGGATTATTACGCAAAGCATTCAGAAATACTTCTTCTGTGCGTTGGACATATTGTTCAGCTGCTTGTGAAACATCATTTATTTCACTTTTATTATCTCTGTTTTCCCCATAATTCAAATTTTTCAATATAACTGTAAATTCCACTCTTGATGAGATAAACTGCGGCGCTTTACTTTCATCATAATTATTTGCATTCTTGTATGCATTTATTATCTTCGTCAGTCCACTGCCCTTACGCTCCATATATCCTAACCGCTGAAACACATCTGCCAAAACAGGATTGCGCCTTGTCGAAGGAATTGCATCTATAACCCGTTCCTGTACTAAGGTTCCGTCCGGCATTCCTCCGGGCGAGTATATCACCAGCCGATCGTCAAACATATCTATATGGACTTCACTGCCATTTACCAAATAATCCCGATGCACCAATGCATTAACTAATGCTTCAAAATAACTCCGTTCACAATATTCCGGCATATCAATCCTCGAATTGGCTGTCTTTTTCCACATTGTTTTCATATTTCTTTTGATAAATGCAGCTCCTTCATTCAAAAGACTGATTAAACTTCCTGAATATTCTGCATCATCAAAAGCATCCATAATGCCGCCACCCTTATCCAATCCATTCCATCTTGTGCAGAAAACCCTTGACCATCTGATAGGCGAATCATCTGCCAGCAATGCTCCGGCATTTGTAAGTTTTCCCTTATCATCTACTAAACCAAATGACACCAGCTCTTTATCTTCCAAGCTTTCTCCTGTCCATGCTTTATACCGCTCGCGTAATTTGCTGAACGCATAATCCGATACGCTGTAGGTTGTACCCAACGCATCATAGGATGAATTCTTTCCACGCAGCACCAATCGCTTTAATTCTGTTGCGTCTGCTTTCACACTCTCATTCCCCAGACGGACATATGCTTCCATTACACCGTCTGCCAAATAATAATACGGAGTTTCCTCCCCCTGTCGAATGTTTAACAAAATCAATGTTTTATTATCTTCCGTTCTAAAAAAACTAAGATGAAATTCCGGAATCGGGTCAAGGCGTGTCTTTATCTGCTCACTGATAATCTCTGCATCTTTCTCTGCATCCAAAAGTCCTCTTACTTCATTATCATTTGAGACGCCAAAAATCAAAGTTCCACCAATGCCATTTGCAAAAGCGCTGACACTTTTGCACCAACTTTTTGGTCTTTTCACTTCTAACGCAAGTTTTTTATCATAATCTGTTGCCTCACCAATAATATCTTTTAAATTCATCCTGCCCATCTCCATTATATATTTACCACACACTATTTTCTGACATTCATTAAATGATTTATCTGCGTGTTCTAAATCTATACTCCTGCTTTAATCTCTCAAATATTTCAAAAGCTACCGGACATATTTCTATCGTATCTAATATACTCAGCAAACTTGACAATCTTTCAGGCTGGTCGGTATATGGATATTTTTTGCAGCTATCAGGTTTACAATCGCCCAATTTACAGTTACCGTCTTCCTGCAAAAAATCACATGGTTTATGCTTGGTCTGATAGTTTATGCCATAATCTTCTTTTTCCAAGTAAGTATCAATAAACTGTTCAGGCGTTATTTCTAAATATTGTGCATCCCTGTCAATATCTTCCACTGGAATACTTCCTTTATACATCTTGCAACAGTTTCTGCATTTGCTGCAGTCATAGTCTGCAAAGAGTTCTTTATGTAAGTGTAGGAATTGCCAGTCTAACTCTTTCTCATCTGCATGGCATTTTAAGAAAGTGCGAAACTTAAAATTTTCGTTTTCTTTCTTCTTGGCTTCTGCTCTTATTGTATCTGGATGTATCATACACCTTCTCCTTTCGCTATCTAATTTCAAATGAAAGATTCTTTTTGTCATTAGCATTTTGCTTTTTGGCTCTAAAACAATCTACTCCAATAGTAACCCCAATACCCGCAACGATTCCAACAAATACAGATATTCCATACATAATTCCATCAATCATCTTAACATTCTCACTATCGCTTTAGTTCCTACAATAGCAATACTTCAATTTCATGCTCACTAAATACACCTGATTGCTTTAATAACTTCTTAAAACACGCCTTTATTGTCTCTTTTTCCACACAATGCTTTGCTTCATTCAGATATATAAGCCCTATCACAATTTCCAATTGCCTTGCCACATCTTTTTCTGATACATTTCTATAAAAATCTTCATCTACCCGTCTAAGCTGCACGCCATTAGCCATTGTAAACAATTTCGGATGCTTATGTATGTACTCCTGCAACACATTCCACATTGTCTGCTTGTCCTTCGTTTGCAGCGCATCCTTTATCTTACGTGATTTTAATTTAGATTGCGCGGCAACATCACGTGTTTTATCAACTGCCTTAATAATGTTTTTACAGTATGTGATTACTTTTTCTTCATCTGTACACATTATATTTTGCGCATATTGTTCCATGTTCCTATCCTCATTATAGATTAAACTACCCGCCTCTTAATAATTTTTAATCCTGTCCGTGCCGAAAAAATCTTTGCATCGTATGATGTTTCATCATTTATAAAACTATCCAAAATTTTTTTCTGCGACTCTGGTGTCCAATACACCTTCAAATTTTCCCTTGCTCGCGTAATTGCCGTATAGAAAATATTATGTGTAATCATTTCATCTACTTCTTTCGTAATAACAATTTTGACTGAATTGTACTCTAACCCTTGCGCTTTATGAATGGATACCGCATAAGCAATTTGGAATGGTACATTAGTTTCTGCATCTTCATCATCGTTATCATCATCTCCGGCATTTTTCTTTTTTACTGCAAGTCTTACAACTGACTTACCCGGATTTAATTTTGGCATAAGTTCAAGTTCTGTTCCTGAAACATGGATGCTATTTAACACCTTGTCAATCTCAATGGAAAAGAGCACCCTGTTCTCCTCTTCCTCAATATTTACTATTTTTCCTCCAAGATTATTATATAGTATAGGATCATATTTTGAGGAATCACTAAATAAAATCGGATCACCTATTTTATATGTCCAAACTCCTAACACAAATGCTTTGTTCGGATTATCACTTTGCAAAAATCTGTTAATATTATTGATTCCATATAAACCATCATAATTAAGGCACAGAACAATTTCACTTTCTGATGTCCGCTCAAATATTGACTCATCTAACTTTGTCGTATATCCACAATGTCCCATCCATTCAGTAATATTATCTTGATAATTGCGCACCCTACTCCACAGTTCTTGTAATTGCTTGTTTTCTGTCCTATAGAGTTCTGTTAATTCATATTGTGCTTTTACAGGAACAAAATATCTTGCCAAATTAAACCAATTTCCGAACTGAATTGATTCTATCTGATAAATATCCCCCACCAAAACTAGCAATTTAAAATTCTTTTTTCTAAGAACTTCTATCATATCGCGATTGCTAACCATACTACATTCGTCTATAAATAATATATCCACGGTTTTGTCAGCCGGATATGAATAAATAAACTTCTTAATGGTTAAATATTCACCGCTATTGTCTTTAACCCTTCTTCGCAGGTTCTCTACTGCAGGATGGGTATTTGCTATATAGACCTTAGAACCGTCATTCCAAAACTGTGAAATATGTTTTATCAAAGTTGATTTGCCCGTTCCTGCTGCCCCATAAATCATTGCAAGGCTTGAGTTCTCAAACATTCTAAGCAGGATAGCCCTCTTTTCGTCACTATCTATCACATTCGGATTCTCTATAAGCCAATCTTCCACAGAGGCATTATAATCAACCACTCCTTCTTCTGTTAAAGAAATCAGGTTTTGAATTATTTCTTTTGTATCATCCTCATAGCCTTTCACAAAAAGATTTTTACCCATAATTTCCAGTCTTCTATTTTGATGCTTTCTGTATAGACTATCATTATAAATCTTTACCAATTCATCAATATTCTCAAATTTTGCCAGTTCATCTGTTTTTGTATATAACTTCGCATATGTATCTGCATTAATATTGATACGGCGAGCTAGTAATTCGTGTTCTCTTCCTTCTGATTTTATGCATGAAAGCAAATCATATATTGATGGGTTATGGTTGCAAAGGCTTGAATTGAATGGCATTTCCTCAAATGGGAGAACTTTAATATCTAAATAAAGTCCCTTCATTCTATAATTTTCTTCCTTCGACAACTGCGCTTTTATTATTTTGTTATTAAGATCGTATAACAAATAGCGGACACTATTACTGCCTAACCTATTTGTTCTTATCCAATCTCTAGTTCTATCAAAAATATCACATAAAACAATTTTTTGTGCCTTTTCCGTAATTCTTTCTTTAAATGCCTGATACCTTCTATCTGAAAATTCCAGAATTTCAACTAAATTAAGCCCTGTTCTTGATATATAATTCATTAATCCAATATATTCCGAAAGATCGCTACGCACCTCAATATTATATCCAAATATTTTTGCAAAATTTTTCAACTCACATGGTCTTATAGATACGCTCCATGCAGTTACAATCTTAATCGGCATAAATTTTCCAGATATTTCGATGATATCATCATCCAAATCTACCTTTATCGCATAATTAGCAGGAATCTTAAAGGCTGAGAATACCACCAGCTTATTAAATTTACTTGACTCATCATTTGTTGGAATTAAGGTATTTTCGTAATAAACATGATGATTCACAAAAAATGGTTTTGATTTTTGCACATAAAATCGTTCACTATATGTCTCATGAGCTCTCTGATAATGAACTTTATCCAATTTCTCCACAATTTTTTCATAATACTGTTGCAGTGTATCATCCAAATCAATCGGAAACTTGTCTATATTGGAAAGAATCTGTATCTGATATCTTCTATAAACAAAATCTTTAATCTGTAGTAAGTATTCATAATATTTTAAAAGCAACCGTTCTGCCCCATCATTATCCGGCGTATAATGAGAACGCGATTCCTGCAACAGTTGATGGAACTTCCTAAGAAAATAAAATTCATTGCTTGTCTTTAAAAATTCAACAGCCTTCGGTATTGTATCATAATCTACAAAAGCATTTTCGTGTTGCTCCGCATACACCCTGACTGCAATATGTTCCACAAGGTTACGAAAATAACTCAGCATATTCTGTGCAACCTTATCTCTTGTCTTATACTCTAAATCGTCTATATTCTCACATATTGCCTTATCATCTGTTTTTATGTATTCATCTATTGTTTTCATATCGTCATCTGCTTTCTACTCCAATATTTTTAATTGCACTTCCTTTATCTTTTTCTTATGCCACTTTCTATGGCAATAGTCAAATACCTCGCAACAAGTTACAGGTTATTTACTGAAATCATGAAAACATCGCATTGACGTATAAATATTCTACGATAAATATGACCTATATTCCTTCAACTCGCTTTCATCTAATTTGCCTTTCATCTTCCTGCCAAATCCTTTGTCCTTAATAATAACAGCACACTTTCTTTTATTTTCTTCACTAGACGATTTTTGAAAAATTTCAGTAAGTATCATACATAAATTTTCTCGTTGTTTAGCAATTACTATATGCGTCAAATTACTAATTTGCACAAGAATTTGAGTACATATATCTTTTTCAAAATAATTTTCTAACAAATATCTCATAATATTTACAAGTGATTCAATATTGTTTTCTGTTACATCACTTTCACAAAATTCCAATAAGGAAATTAAATCATTTTTGCTTATACTTTCCTTATTTTCATTAATACGATAAAGCAACGCTTGAACAGAATATTTCTCTGACTTTGACAAGATTTTTACAAGCTTTTCTTTGTGTATATCGTCTTTTCCCCATTCATCAGAAATAATCTTTATAATAACACTCACTTCACAATTATCAATAAACTTTGTCAGTTTAGTGCTTGCATTATCTTCATCATATTCAATGTTCATCAACTTATGAACCAATTGCGCAACTTTTCCTATTTTTGAAAACTGTGCATTTAATATATTAATCACATCATCTGGATTAGTTGATAAGTCTATGTAATCAACCAAAAAATCAACCAATTGAGTTAAATTATCATTTTCCTTATTAAACAACTCTATTCGCCCAGTTATGATATCATAAATAACAGCATATGTTCCTTTTGTAACATACCCTAATACAGTGCCTATATTTTTACACCAAAACTCTTTACTATTTAACTTATTTACTACTCTATAAGCATTAAGTGCGTTATCCGTATCAGTAGCAATAACTTTCAAAAGTACAGTACTATACTTATCAAGAACACTTTGCGAAATCTTATCTTTATATGCGCTTACTACTTGAATAGCAAACAGTAAATAATTATCTTGGTTATAATAGTTTGCCGCTCCAGATATAATATCTTTTTCAATAACATTTATTGCTTCTTTATCATAATGATCATCCTTTGATAAATCTACTATTAAATCACTTATTATTTTATACTCCCTGCCAGACGAGTATCGGCACAAATTATCTAAGTTATTCCAGAATGTATCCGTCTGCTCTTTCGTATATCGTTTTAAAAGTCTTCTAACGTCAGATGCATATCCCTCTTCTTCAAAAGCGTACTCATTTAATCTACCAATTGTTTGCGGCAGCATATCTAAAGTATTATTATTTGAAAATGTTTCAATCATATCTGAAAATTCTATCTCTCCTACAGTATCCGAAAAAAATACATCCATATTCTTTCCTTCCTCAGCATTAACTGTATATGATAATTTTGATAGAATTCTGTACCCATAAATTCCTTTAAGATTTTTTACCCCCACTGAAGCTATCTTGATTGCAATATCTTTTGCATTCTGAATTTCCTTATATTCCATTTCACTAATTGATGCATCCAACATCTTATGCAGTATTGGATACTCATAACATGGTTCAAGTACATCTGCAATTTCCATAATAGAGTTATTCTCTAAAAAAGCACTGAGAACATTTCCAAACTGCTTAATCATTGTATCATCAAAATCATCATTATCTGTGATATGCTTTGCAATTTTTTTCACGTACTCTTTCCCATATACGTTAGCAAAATAATTGATTTCCTCACCTGCCGCATAATCTATGACATCTTGCACTCCCGTCTCATCTGATATCATCCATTCTTTGGTAAAAATTTCAAATTTGTTTAATACCTCTTCTGACAGTTCATATTTAATTCGAGAAATTTTATTGATTAAGATAACCCTATTTTTATAATTTCCATCCTGCTGATTCCTGTTTAATGCGCATTCAACCAAACCGTTATATCCATCATCATTTACCTTGTGACATACCGCTACCAAATTTTTTTCATTTATTAAATCATATCTAAAATCACATAACGAACTTGAAAGCTCTGGAATTCTTTCCGCAATGGAAAATGCCAGTTTCTCCCTATCATCTTCAGATATAGCATCATAACAGTCAATTGCAGATAATACAATATTCCCCATCATCGGTGACTCATTATATCTTAATTGTTCAATAAATAAAGAAATCAAAATTGGTGTTTCACCTATCAACTGCTTTACGGAAACAAAATTACAGCTTTCAATTGCAGCCATAAAGTCTTGCTGTTTCTGATCTCCGACTAGTACCCCTTCTTTTGTCTGTGACATATACAAACACGGGGTAATATTGTTATGCCCTAAATTCTCAGTAAATATCAAATAATTAACCAACGGCTCATACTTTCTCTTAAGCACATTCTTATCATCAAAATAATTTTTTAATAATTTCGGTGATTCTTTCTCTCCATTACTTCGGTGAACTTCAAGTATCTCATTAATAACATTTGCATCTTTATAAAGCAAATCATAAAATTCATTATAATCTGACTGCAAAACTGATATTTTGGCAATCGTCTGTAACCCTATTTTTTCAGTCGCAAATCCCTCCGCTACTTTTCCCGCCTGTTCCCGATCTCTAGCAATCATTACATTTTCAACAAATGCGTTAATTATTTTTTTCACTTGTCTTGGGGTTGAAACCCCACTATGTATTAGTATTTTCCCAGCTATTTCTTCAAAGAGTTCATAATTATCATTACAATACTCTCTAATGAAATCACTGCAATCATTTTTGCAAATTTCAAACGCATAATTTCTCATATCATATTTAATCAACTGCGGCAAATACATTTTGTATTGAAAAATTTTATCTAAAACCATCTCCCCGTCATATTCATTGCCAAATGTACTAATTCCATTTATTCTTTTTGACCTTAAAGCGTTTTTGAGTATTTCATCATCAAAAGGTACAATAAATATAAATCTATCATATTCCATAAATAATTTTAATGCATCTAATGCCTCTACGATTTTTTCTGCACTAAGCCTATCCAAATCATCTATTACAACAATTATCTTTTTTTCCGAATTTATTTTATAATATTCCTGTAGTAAGTTTTTTAAATACATTTCATAGTCCGCTTGTGTCTGTAGTGGAAAACTTATTTCATAATTTTTATAAGCAGGTTCATTAAGCTTATCCATAAATAACTTTCCAAGCCAAACAACTAACGGTATAATCAAGATGCTTCCCATATTTTTACAATATCTCAAAAATGTTGATACCCAAAACTGTGTTCCTTGAAAGGCAACTCCATAAAAACCATTACTTAAATAGCAATAGATTATAAACGCAATTATTGAAAGTACAATTGCTATAACAACAAATTTCAAAAACTTATGAAGTCCTGCATTTTTTCTTGAAGTGCTATTTTCATCTTTCAGCATCTCCTTTACTGTATCACTGTAATCTTTATGGAAAAAATTAAAGCTTAATACATTTCGTTCACTGATACCTTCCCATAATTCTTTTAAAAATGCTTTTCCTATTTCATCTTTCTCATATTTCCATGCATTAATATCACATATAAGAAATTCTTTATTTCTATCCTTTTTTCTCAAAGGTTCAAGTGCCATATTAACTATAGAAGATTTCCCCAATCCCCATTTCCCGATAACAGCTATATTAAAAGGAACTTCATTATGTTCTATAAGCTTTCGCAAATTGTTTGCAAAATCCTGATATCTAAATAAATCATCATCAATATTATTAAGTGATTTGTCTTTCAAAAAATATTTTTTCATTATGTATAAATCCCTTCGTACTGTTCTAAAACTAATAATTCATTCAAACATCTAAACTGTTTAAATTAAATTCAGTCACATTGCAGCAAATGCTAATATTTTATTCAATTTTGATACAATTCTTTGTTGTTCTTCTAACGGTGGCAAGGGTATCAGCATATTTTTACATCTGCCAGCACTAAATCCATCTTTATCGCCTACTGTATTTCCTTTTATATACTTCTGAATATATGGACTGCAAATGCAGGTATGAACATAAAATCTCAATCTTGGATCAATCATTCTAACAATTAGGATATGTTGGTTAATACTCCCCTTTGTAAAATCATCTGGAACCAAAGCACATCTACCAATAGAGCCACCCGTAATGTTAAGAAGAATATCCATTGGCATAACAGTACTGTTTTCTCTTGTTTTAAGCAATTCCTCTGTTATATAAACCAACCCTTCTTCATGAATTCCATCATTATAGATATTTTGTTCTCTAAAAAAGCTATATCCTTTCTCCACATAGACATTTGATTTATTTCCACCTGCTGGAGTATTACCAGATGATATTTTCACAGAAATGTCTCCCAAACGTACCCATTTCCAATTTGGTGGAATGTCAAATGGTATCTCAGTCTCCGCTATTTCAGGTAAGACTTTTTCTTTCTTGGCTTTACCTTCTTGCATTAACACAGTCTTTTCTGCTTGCAACTTTGTATATAACTCCTCTGCTGTTCCATCTTCTAGGCGCTGTTCCGATAACTTGCCCTGAATAGCTGCGTCAAATAATTTATTTCTTAATGTCTCTACATTAAATAAATATTGAGATTGATATTCATCAATAGTATCTAATACACTAAATATTTCCTCAATTTTATCTACAATGCGATTTTGTTCATTTTGAGGTGGTAATGGAATCAAAGCATTTTTTAATATTTTCTGTGTAATTTGATTAATTTGCTTTGTATCATCACTATTAAAATATCTTCTAAATAATTGAGTATTTAGATAATGATAAACATACCTATAGCACGGTGTTCTGAATATTGCCATAAATGCTCCAAAAGCCACCTTTCTTGATGTTTCTTTGAATATAGCACATTTTCCAACAAGCGCTTTGCTTCCGTTCCTAACGCAAATGACGATATCATTTCTATTTAAATATTGATTTTTGCGAATTGGACAATTTACTTTAACTAAATCTGTATAGTCTATTTCGCCATTTATGATATTACTGGAACGAATTACAATTATTCCATCTTTAACAATATCCTGTGGGTGATATGTTAATCCTATATTTGTATATCCAATATCCGACAATCTACACCAACTCCAATTAGTCGGAATTTCAAATGGAATTTCATCTTTCTTCCAAGTCTCCGCATGAATCTGACCATGTAAATCTTCATTAATTCTTGAAATCAAAATATCTGCTGATTCCTCTGTAAAATCTTGTTTTACAAGTTTTCCGTTTACTGCTAAGGATAATACTTTATCTCTAATCACATTCGTATCTATCAAAAAGCTACCCCTCCTAATATCTGCTTAAGCAAAGCAACCGACTCGGCAATTCCATCCGCTTCTATCTGCATATCAGTAAGCACTTCTGGAATCGTTCTCTCATCCTTCTCTTCCAAATCAATCCACTTAAAATCAAGATTATCTGCACCTTTAACTTCTTCCTCGGAAAAACACCGCCACCGTCCATTCGGATTATCAATACTATAAGTAGCAACCCTGTCATGTTCATGACCAACACAATAGCAATCCACAAATTCCTGAAGATGCGCTCTCGTCATCGGTTTTGTCGCTAACGTATGTTTAATACCCGTTCTATAATCATAAACCCAAATTCCCTTAGTTGGCTTCCCTTTCTCAAAGAAAAGCACATTTGTTTTTACGCCATTCGCATAAAATATACCAGTAGGAAGTCTGAGAATGGTATGAAGATTGAAGTCTTTCAAAAGTTTTTCCCTTACTTTCTCCGTGGCTCCCATGTCCGTAAGAACGCTGTCTGGAAGCACCACTCCAACACGCCCATCTTTCTTTACAACAGACATTATATGTTGCAAAAAATTAACCTGATTGTCAGATGTTTTCACAAAATCAGGTCTATTAACCGCAACCTCCACACTTCCCTGCGGTCTGGTTCCAAAGGGTGGATTTGCCAGTATTACATCAAACATTCTGTCAGATGTGTCAATCAAAGAATCCTGATATGCAATAGGACTCTTATTGACACCAATATCATGCAGATACAAATTCATAGAAGCAAGCGTTACAACTAAAGATGTATTATCCGCTCCAAAGAGCGCATTATTCTTCAAAAACTGCTGCTTTTCTATATCCTTGCTTTGACTCTTCATGTGTTCGTAAGCCGCAAGCAGAAAACCACCGGTACCACAGGCGGGATCTGCAACTGTTTCTGTAATTTTAGGATTGACCACCTCAACAATAGCCTGAATCAATGCTCTCGGCGTAAAATACTGACCTGCTCCGCTTTTCTTGTCCTGTCCGTTTTTTTCAAGAATTGATTCATAGACGGCGCCTTTAAAATCCCCCTCCATCATATACCAGTTTTCTTCACTTACCATTTCTATGACTTTAGCAAGCATAACCGGACGGTCAATCTTATTCGTTGCCCTTGTAAAAATAGTTCCAATTAATCCTTCATCCCTTGAAAGCTCCCTCAATATTTCTTCATATTTTTCAACAAGATCCGTTCCATTGAGACCAGCTAAATCCTTCCACTTATATCCCTCGGGAACAGTGCTGTTAAGCCCGAGTTCTTCTTTCTCCTCATCCATTTTTAGAAAAAGAATATATGTAAGCTGTGTGATATAGTCTGTAAATCCGACACCTGCCGCTGCCAAAACATTCGCTATATCCCATACCTTTTTCAATAATGCCGCTTCGCTTTTTTGATTTGCCATTTTAAGCCACCTTTAATATAAATTTTGATAACGCTGCCATTTCCTCTTTAAGCGTTGATGCGCCGAAAATTGTTACAGCCTTCCGCCATAAATCCGTATCTGCCTCATTTAGTTCTGCTACAGAAATTGCCCCGCCATCTATCACATATCCTGCAATCTGTCTCATAATCTGCTCCTGCTCATTTGTTAAAACACGTTGATTCTGTCCGCAATATAGGTTAAATCTCTGTCCATATCCTGTGAAAAGGCTAGTAAGCTTCTGATTTCTCTTATACGCATAACGCACGATCTGAATTAAATGTGTCAACGCATTTACATTTGTCTTAATATCAAGTTCTTCAACCTTACCCTCTGAATCAAGAATCTTATAGTTTCTCCATATCTGATAAATACCATACTGTTTGTTTTCTGCAAGAAGCCTGTCTCTAAGTTCTACGAGCATAGTATGCGTAATTACAAGGTCCTCCGAATTATACAGAATCCGAAGCGCCTCTATGCTATCACGATTCTCATTCAAATATTTCTCAAAATGATCAATATAAGCCATCGCTGACTCTTTTGAAAAGCCGGCATAGATTACTTCATCTTCATCATTTGTTATCGCATAATAACCTCGCTGCATTTCAAGTAATTTCTTTCTTGCCGGAATATTGCTAATCAATTTATAGATAAGTCCCATTCTCATAGAATTATCTCGTGATGGACTAATATACTCCACCATAATTCCTTCCGAAAATGCGTTATTGATATTATTTGCTACAGTTCTTGGTGCAAAACCATAGGTTGTTATAAAATAATCAAGATGTCTGCCAAATAATGCATCATTTTCATAGCGTCTGTTAATTGTTGCGCAATAATCCCTAAGAAGCATTAAGTTCTCATCACTGACTTCATTGTGCGCCAAATGTTCAAGAAGCTGTTCCAGGCTCAGCGTCCTCTTTCCACCTCTGGAAGTTGCTACTGGATGTGGTATATATTTTTCATGCTCTGTCACCCCTACAGCATCTACAATGTAATAACATTCTTTTGTATCAGCATTGGGTGTCACTTCTTTCAGCTTATCGTCACTGATGACGCGACAGCCTCGTCCCTTCATCTGGGTATAGAGCACATCAGAGTGTACGCCTTTCATAAAAAGTACAACCTCCAACGGCTTCACATCCGTTCCCGTAGCAACTAATGTGACCGTTACAGCAATACGAAAATCTTTCTCTGTTCTTAACTCTCTGATAAGCCCATTTGAATCTTCTGATGAATAGGTGATTTTTTGCACAAAATTCTGCGGAACCTTACCATTTTCAAATTCGTCCCGAAAAACTTCCTTTGTCATATCAACAATTTCTGTCGCATGGTTATCATCCTTAGCAAAAATCAATGTCTTGGGAACATATTCCCATTTTTGTTCCCTTTCCGGATATAGTTCTGTATAAATAGCTTTTTTATAAGCCATCAATACCTTTCTTATCTGATCCCGATTAATAACAGACCTGTCAAGCTGTATAGGCGCATATTCTATTGGCTGTGTCGCTGTATATGTAACGGGCTCATTCTTACGACGCGGTGTTTCTACAATGTCTGTTCCTGCCTCAATCGTTCCTCCATGCTCAGTAACATCAGTCATTATTCTGTAAGTTCTTGCTGGTACGTTTACACCATCAACAACAGAATCATCATATGTATACATCTCGATAATGTTATTGTTAAAGAAGCTGTACGCTTCTGGTGTGGGTGTGGCAGTAAGACCAAGTATTTTCGCATCTGAAAAGTAATCAAGCACGGCTTTCCACTTCCCATAAATAGATCTATGACATTCATCCACAATAATGAATTGAAAATAATCTGGCGGAAGCTTCAAATCATTGCCAAGCTGAATGCTTTCTGCTGATTCCTGTTCTTCCTCTTTCTTTATGTTCTCATCTTCAACATCCTCATTACTTTCTTCCAGCGCTTGTCCTGTCAAGACTGAAAAAAGCTTCTGGATTGTTGAGATAATAATATCTCCTTTGATATCCTTTTCCTTTTTTAAACGCCTTATCTGATATAACGAACTCATAGTCTGACGATTTTCCGTCTTGTCAAACAGGCTAAACTCCGACTCAGTTTGTCTTGCAAGGTTGTTTCTATCGACAAGAAACAAAATCCTCTTTACCGATGTATAATTCAACAGGCGATAGGATGCCAAACACGCCAAATATGTCTTGCCGGAGCCTGTAGCCAGTACAGCCAGATTCTTTTTATTACCAGCCTTAAATGATTTTTCAAACGCTATTTCAGCATCATATTGGCAATCACGAAGTCCTCTTTTTTCAAGTCTTGGCAATGCGCCATATTCAGATACCCTATTTATTATCTGCAGCATTTTCTTGGGAGAATGCATTTCAGCCAATTCTTCATATTCGCTGTCCGGTATGAGCATATTTTTATAGTAAATCTTGTTTCCATTTGCCATATACACAAGCGGGATTAAACTTTCAAACCACAAGCCATACCATGACTGCGGATGAACTGCATATCTTTCGGCTTGTTTCTCTACTTCTTTCCCTAATGGATCAGATTCTTTCTTTGCTTCTACAACAGCTATCGCTTTATGCTCCACAAAAAGCAGATAGTCACTTTCTGTATTTCCCTGCATTAATGCTTCCTTAACTGCTGATGCACTATCTGGGATATATTCATGCCTGGAAACAACATCCCATCCGGCATCAATAAGCTGCTTATCTATTTTTATGCGTGCTCTTTCCTCTGGCAACATAGTAATTGCACCTTTCATATTCTAATTCAAACTATATTTTTTAGTTATCGCTTTATATATTTTTTAGTCTTAATCCTCTTATCCGCTGGTTTCTCGGCATCTTTAGGAATAGCCCATGCATGACCAAATTTTATAGTGCCTTGTATCATACCCTCATTACATATAGTCTGTACTCGCCTTACTGAAAGATTCCATTTTTCTGCAGCTTCTTTAATTGTAATGTATTCCATATCTATAATCCGCCTTTCTGCGAAAGGCACCAATGCGGTCATGAAACCCGTCTCGGTCTTTCGCTGTTTTGAATTTCCTGATATAGTTTTCCTATAAGACTGACACACTACAGAACACGTGGAGGTGAGTGGCGGGGCTGTATAGCGGCAACCCCGCATATCTATATGTTGTCGGTCATCCGTTAAGGCATCAATGATTGGCGCATGACAGTAGCCCGTAAACTTATCTCTTCCAAAGTCGACTCGATTTTGCCGGATGACCAGTCACTGTCAGTTTTATAACGATAAATCATCAGGAGGTTATTTTGTGTCATTTAAAATTCTTAAAAACAACTGCTGTGGACTTGATGTCCACAAAACATGGATCTTTGCCTGCATTGGTATTACAGAT